>QCKC01000006.1 GCA_003215635.1 Prochlorococcus sp. AG-409-J19 | reverse complement strand
AACCGATCCAAGTCCCCGGTAGGACTGCCAGTGTTCATGAATAGCAAGTGATTGATTGAATGCATTTATTGCTGGTTGGTATTGCTGCGTGTGCAACAGCGACCATCCAAGACCTTGGTAGGACTGCCAATCTTCTTTCAGTGCAAGTGATTGATTGAATGCTTCTATTGCTTCTGGATATTTCTTGCTCTGGTACTTTTCTATCGCTAAAGCAACGAAATCTCTAGAATTCTTGAGTTGCTTCATCAAGAATTACCGGCAACCAGACTAGAGATCTATTTTAAATAGATAGGTTATAGGCAGGCATGAAAAAGGTGCTCTCATCGAGTAGCACCCATATCGAGAAACTTGTGTGAGGAGTCTCGTAGTTCTGTTCTACTCCTCCATGGGAACTTTGGGAAGACCTGGACAAGCACGATGCAATGGGAGGTTCTTTGTATTTTAGCGAAACAACTTTTCAAACGTTTCACACAAAATACTAATTTTTGCCAAAAGTACAAACTTGATCGATTACACCCAGAATGAGTTTGTCTCCATTAGGATCTTTCCATTCAGAATCTTTGTTTTTAAATTCATTAAATTCCCTTGCACCTACAGCAACATCTTTGAAGGACTTTTCTGAACAATTGATATCCATTGTGTAAAGGATATCTTGTGTAATTTCGGTAGTACTTATGGGGATGAATTTACTGAATACTCTTAGAGATCCATTGTTGTTTTTCTGAACACTATTTTTATCCCATAATTGCTCTCCAAACTGACTTTTTGGAACTGCAACCCAATCATGTGACATGGCATCTATTTTTAGGGGATAAAAAATAATTAAAAGTGATAACAAACTAAGACAAGTATTTCTAATGCAGTTGAGGTTCATTACAGGGGAAATGATGCCTTGGAGATAAACCTATTTAAGCAGCATCGTCATTGATCTGATGCTCAACTAACTCCCAACCGTTGTTCAGTAACTCATTCCAAGTTTCCACTGCATCTCCTAGTTCCATGGTTCTGGTGTTCTTCATTCTAGTTGGTATGCCTTCGGCAGTCGAATACCAGAGCTGAGTGATGACCTTCGGCATTCTCATCAGGGACTTGGGATCACGAATGAAAAACAGCACTCTTTTCCTTTCTGGATGAATCAACCATCCAATTGGTGTTGGTAGTGCTCTGCCAAATTCAGGAGTCATACGTTCATTAATTCAAGGCATCAAAAAGGCACCTTGCTCACTGGTAAATGCAGGTGCCCATTTGGTTAGGGCCGATTGCGCGAGGAAATTGCCCTATAGAACAAATGTACTTATAGACTTGTTCGGCGTCAAGTTGCGCTGGATTGAGGTAACCAACTCATTTGCTTTTCGATAACCACTTGAATGCCCAAGACCCCAATAAAGCAACGATTACCCAAGGGATTAGTGCTCGAATCACCCAAAGGGAAAGAAGAAGAACTAATGCAGACAGGGTAACCCGCTTCGTCATTGCCTTCGCGTCATCAGTCATGTATTCCCAGCGAGGGATTAGAGACATGGATTCAGAGTTTGTTGCCCTTCCTTTTTAGTGGATTTAAGGGATTTCAGTAAGGCATTAAGAAGGGCGGGGTATTTCGATCCCGCCCTTTGAGTCAAGCACTTATTTTTTTGACCGTTCGTGCTCTGACTCCTGATTTAGTTCTAGATCGCTGGGAGCAAGATTCAATGGTGATAAACACCTGTTTTTAGATGACCTGAATTATTCGCAATGCTCCATTAATAATCCAGCAGCATATTCATCACCTAATTTTGCTGCTTTCTTGCAATCTTCACAGACACGTCTCTGGATCTCTACAAATTTATAGCGCCTAAAGGATCTGCAATGAAATCTTTAGTGAGTATCAACTTTGCGGCACCATTCTTTTGATATACTAATGTGATTGGATGCATAACAACACCTTTATAAATCAATTCGGGAAAAATCAACCTTTCTTTCGTTCTCTTTTTGAGAAACTCAAGATCAATTTGAGTATCCCTGTTCAGGAAACCTCTTGAAATAAGTTCTTTGTGTATATCTTGAAATTCTTTTTCTCCAATTGCGTCCTTGAGAATCAATTTATTTTTATCATCATTAAGATAATTGTACTGAACTATAATCGGCAGTGATGTTGCACTTAAGAATGACGATTTGACTTTGGATATTGAATTATGGTCGGAGACATATAGAAAGTTGATTGTCTCACACTTTTCATAATCAAAAGGGTCACAATATGGTGATTCCTTATATCCTTTGAATAAGTCATAGTCATAGATGTATTTGTCCATAAGATTAGATAATTCTTTGATACACTTGTCCATGAAAAAATAATCTTTTGGACTGATTAAAAACTATCTATAGAATGGACTGTTAGCCCTATTTATATCTCTCAAAAAGATCAGGCAGGCGAAGTTTCTCAGAACAATAATCATGCTATAATATTAAATTAATGATTTTGAAATGAGCAACAGGCCATCTAGTAATCGATATACATTAATATGCCCAACAGTAGATCGTCACGATTATCTACAAAGAAGTATATATTATTGGAGTAAATTACCCTATAGAGTTATATATATAGATGGCTCATTAAAAGAATTTGAGTACAGCCAAAATTGCAGGGATAATATTAAATACATACATATGCCTGGAGCAACGTATTCGGAGAGAGTCCTCTGTTCTTTGGATTATTTAGATACAGATTACGCTTCAATGGTATGTGATGATGAATACTATTTACCAAAGGCAATTGATATGTGCATTAAATTTCTAGATTGTAATTCTGATTATAATTCAGCAATGGGCTATCCGCTTGGATTCTGCAGGCCTAAAGCTGATACTAGAGATTTCTCATTTAAATGTATTTACCCAAATCTTATGGATAGATGTTTATCACTACCTACTCCTATAGGCCGATTGCAATCTCATTTTAGACTTTATAGCCAATGCCATCTATATTCAATTATAAGGAGTGAACCTTTTTATAAAAATATGAGGTTTACCCAAATATTGCAAAAAGATATTGACTTATGGGCATTGGGAGAATTAACTTTTGAATTTTTAATGTCGGCTTCAGGTAAGACAATGATTTTACCTTATCTTTATTGGTTACGTTCAATGGATGTAGCACCAACAGCTAATTGGCAATATGGAAATGGAGAATTTGAGAAGCCCATCAAGTTTTCCCAATGGTGGAAGTCAAGCAAAGTAAATGTAGGGTGTACTCCCATCGAATTTTGTCGCAAGCTAGAAGCTAGTGATACAAACTCATTAAACGCTCAAGAAATTCAGAAAATTTTTGATGTTTATTATAAATTTCTTCATGAAATCTATCCTAATGCTATTCATATTAAGATATCATCAGAAATGTCATTGAAGATGATAGCTTCCAAAGGAATTTATTATGATCAAGATGAATTTAATAGTTTCAAGAAATCAGTTCTTAGCAATATTGATTAGTAGAGTTGATTTATTAAAAAGTATTTACCCATGTAAAATATCTTCTAAAAAATATTTCAGGCAATAAATTATTTACACCATTAGAGTATAAAATTACACATTATTCTATAGGAAGACTGAAAACAAATTATGATATCTAATTTATATGGGCACTGAGTTAAATGCAAGATAAAAGATTTGTTTTGCTGCTATAATAGGTGCAAATACAGATGTCGTTTTTAGATTTGATATGAAGACCGTCGCGATTGCAGGCAGAGGCTCAATAGGCCTACTAATAGCATTAGAACTTTATAAAAAACATCCAAATATCGACAT
The DNA here is from genome assembly GCA_003215635.1 of Prochlorococcus sp. AG-409-J19. Classification (GTDB taxonomy): domain Bacteria; phylum Cyanobacteriota; class Cyanobacteriia; order PCC-6307; family Cyanobiaceae; genus AG-409-J19. The sequence goes on along the minus strand of QCKC01000006.1, from coordinate 81,777 downwards.
AACATTATATGGAGAAAGAAACAGGTATTCAGGTTCCTATGCAGCAGGAGCAATGATCAATATCTTAAGTGAGATCGATTGTTTTAATTTTGATCATCCTTTAAGCAAATGGAAACTAAAAAATAGAACTCAAGCATTGCAAGAATGGGATAATCTTGATAATTATTTACTTGAAAATCAAATATTAGGAAAATCAATTTACACATCAACCAGCACAAGGGTATCACTTGACAATAGAGCGATCAATGAAGTCGAAAAGAATTCTTTTGAATCTATGCTCAAAGCCGCTAAAGAATATAATATAGATGTTGAACTAGAAGTAACAGATGACAAGAAAGGTCTCCTAATAAAAGAAGAAAATTCTATAGACAGTAATGTTCTTTTAGAATCTATAGATAATTATTTGCAAACTGTAATTACAGTTTTAGACTGTGATGTAAAGTCATTAAACAAAACTAATTCTGATAATTGGTCCATAAAAGATTCCCATCATAAGGAAAGAAATTTTGATACTGTTATTATTGCCTGTGGTGCTTGGTCTGAGAAGTTGATTTCTCAGGCCGAGGGTGTATCTATGCCAAACATCCAAAGTTTTTACGGAATAGGTTCTGCATTATTAGTAAAATCTCAATTACCTTATATTAAAACGCCTGAGTTAACACAGATTATAAGAACGCCTAACAGAGGAGGTACATGTGGAATACATGGAGTACAAAGAAATAATGGTTTATATATAGGAGCATCTAGCCATACCAGTCATTTAGCTCTTAAATATCCAAATCCAGAGAGTATCAGAACTCTATTTGAGGGTGCAGAACGATTCTTGGAAATTGATACGTACGAATTGGGCTTTGAAATCGCTATTGGCTATCGACCAGTAACTACTGATCATGTTCCAATAATTGGCTCTTTATCAGAGAATCTCTGGTGCATTTACGGAACAAAAAGGGATGGACTTTCATGGGCTCCATATTTTTCGAAGCATTTAGTAAATCATCTCTTTGGGAGTCTTGACAGAAACTGGTACGAACTTTTGACACTATGTGCACCATATAGAAAAGCCATTTCGGCCGGAAATATAGATGAATGTATTGAGTCTTATTTATTAAGTAAGCAATGGGAGGACTATCAGCATAATCGTGTATTTGACGACAAAAAGAGAAACAAGTTAAGACTCATGGCTAAAGAAGCACATGAATTTATCAATCGAGATAGTGACAAGCAAATTGGACTAAACAATGAGATAATAAATATCGTATACTATAGAAATTGCAAAACATAATAATAAAATTCAAAAAATATTTAAAAAAATTTCAATTGAGCTCAGGACCATTTTGCTTAAATAAACAAATACTTGTAATATGCTAATATATAGTCATCCAAACTTTGGAAATTATCATCTAGGAACCCCTAGGGTATTTATCATAGGTCCTATCTCTTCTACACGTTATATTAATGAACAATATTAAATTACTTTTGATTAATACAATTGGCTTAACAGGAGCAGATTTGCTTCTTCCTAAGTTGTCATTATATGATGAGATAGCTATGCTGCCTGGGCAAAACTTTAGTATTTTTGGAGACAACCTTTATAGAGCACATGAATATAATGGATGGGAATGTGCGGATATATTTGATTCATTATCAAGAAGTTTATATACAAAAGAAGGCAAAATATGGATGGGTTTAACTAAGAATATGAAAGAGGAGGAAAGGAATGCTTACCCTAAAGAACTGCACAAAAAAATCTTCACACAAAAAATAAATAGATCCAGAGAATTTACTTCAATCATTAAGGCTTATATCCTTTCATATTATGAGGCTCTAGGCTTCGATAATTCTAAAAGAGTCTTTGCAGCATGGTTCTCACACAATGTCTTATTAAATCAAGATCACTATAAAAAGTTTTCAGAACAGGTTGTTGTTATTCATGTTTCATGTACCATATCACTCTGGTTAACTTATATAAGTCAAACTAGAACCTGGGATTGCTCAAAGGCTATTAGATTTTGGCTAGTCAATAACTTATATACATTGATGTACTCTTTAGAAAAAGGAAATACTTTAATTGTTAATACTGATGACCTTATTTACTCTGAAATTAATCTAATGAAACAGATTGAGGATTTCTTATCTATTACTAATAATAAGACTAGCCATAATCCTTCAGTTGGTTTCATCAAAGTAAACAACCAAATCATAAAGGAGCAAAGCCAAATATCAAGTCAGATAGATGAAATTTATAGGGATAATGGATTATACAAATTAGCCATAACATTTAATGAATGGTCCTATTCATTTATTGAGCAAGATTATATAAAAGAAATGTTAGGCGAATTTTCTAATTTTTGGAATAGCACTTCTCATACCAACTTCGATTGGATAGGACCTGTTGGAGAAAGTATTATTCAAGAGATCGTAGATTTTAATAAAGTTACAAACTTAAAAAACTTTTCATATACTTTCTACCATGAGTATTTTGAATTAAACTCTGATCATTATGATCAAGTTAATAGTAATCTACATCATTATCTCGGTTGTTTGGAGGATAAAATTATAGTACCACCACTTCCATTCTTTATACGTATTTGCATAGAATATTTAACTTCCGCAGCAAAAAACAGTATTAAACTAGGTCATAGTTATATCTCTTTTAAAAAAGGGCGTATATATCTCACTCTTAATACACCAGAATTCCAAAATAAAATAACTCGGTTTGGTCTCAGAACACAGTTTGAGGAGTTGGAAAGGTTCCTGAGCGAAGCCGAAAAAGCTTGTAAACAATGATTTAAAAAAAAAACTCAATTCCTAAGGCAAAATTTGTTAAATCAGAGCTAAACCTTTTGAAAGATAACTCTTGAATTAATTTCTATGCAATCTCACTTTAAGGTTGCTCATTGCAGCTATAATGAATGATTTTATTCAATCCAGGTTATGAACGACATTATAAAACTCATTCCATAATTCTAACAGTTCTATAGTAGAAATAATTGAAATTATCAAAATCAGTTTTTCTGATAAGATATAGATAATAAAATCCTTTTAGATGAAAGTAATTATCACAGGGGCAACAGGTTTCCTTGGAGGATGGCTTGTTTCAGACTTGTTGAAAGACTCTTTTGATCTAACAATCCTTCGCTATAGAACAAGTCAAAAGTATCAAGCAAGTCAAGAGAACTCGAGGAATAATAGCCAATATTCTCTTAAGAACTTTGATCAAAATTGCAAAGAAGTATTTGTAGATTTAGTTGATTATTCTTCAGTTGAAAAAGTAATCAAAGAAACACAAGCTGATGCAGTGATTCATATGGCAGCTGTTAGTAGGGTTTCCACCGCAAGCGACAACCCTAGACACACTTATGAATTAGCTTCTAATGGGACATTAAATCTGTTAGAGGCTATAAGGCTTTGTAGTCCGCAGACACTCTTTATATCTCATACAGATCACAAAATTTATAGTGGTAATAAGGTTCCCTTTAAAGAGGAAATGCTCTTTGACCCTGATTTTATTTTTACGGCAGCAAAAATCTCACAAGAGTATTTAACGAAAATTTATTCTCAATCCTATGATGTCAAAGCTGTAACTATTCGGGGCGGTAGCTATTTCGGTGGCTATGACTTTAATTTTCATAGGATTATTCCCTATGTTATTAAGTGTTTAACAAGAGATGAGAGGATTAAGTTAAGATCTAATGGTAAATTTACTCGTGATTTTTTATATATTAAAGATGCTGTTCTAATTAATAGAATGTTGTTAAGTTCAATGTCTGAGCCTCATCCCCCTTTTGAGTTTGGCAATGCATTTAACTTTTCACTAGAAAATGAATACTCAACAATCGAGATGGTGCACAAAATCTCGGAAATATATGGTAAAGAAGTGCCCATCGACATTGTCGGTGGAGGACATCCATTATACGGCTCTTCAGAACTACCTGATATTAAACTAGATTGTACTAAAGCAAAAGCTATCCTGAATTGGGATCCTAAATATTCATTGGAAGATGGATTAAGGGAAACTATAGATTTTTATCGTTCATATTTTATCCAATATTGATTATACGTACAAAATAAAAATGTCCTTTAATTCAGAATAGCAGTCACAGCTCCTACAACTGTTTAAATAAATACCTCATGAAATTTATGTGTATAATTTTTAAAAGCAAATTCTCTCTCTTCTAAGGCCAAATCCTTCTTGACTCTAGACTTTAATTTCTTTTACTGTTCATACTAAGCTTTACTTACTTTTACAGATATGCCTTCCTCTAGAGTGGCTTTTGAAAGGTTGCAATGCGGGTACAGTTAGATAATAATACGAACGATTATCTAGCTCAAGTTCCAATTCTAGACAATGGTGAATCTTCGATTCATATCCTGAACGCAATTTCTCTAGCTTTAATTTCTAGGTTCTCTTTGGTCGATCTTATTGTTAATTCTTCTCCTCTTATGGCAAACCATTCAACCAAGCAACAGACATGAAAATACTGATCACTGGGAATTTGGGTTATGTTGGCTCAGTCTTGACTAGTCACCTTAGAGAGTATTTCGAAGAATCTTACCTTATTGGATATGATACTGGATATTTCGCGCATAGTATAACTGGAGCAAATTTTATTCCTGAAAAACAGTTAGATCTACAATATTATAATGATATACGACTAATTACCAACAATCATCTTAAAGATGTAGATGCAGTTGTACATCTATCAGCTATTTCAAATGACCCTATGGGTAATAAGTTCGAACGACCTACCGAGCATATTAATTCTACAGCAAGCATTGATCTGATTCGTAAATCTATACAAAGTGGTGTTAATCGTTTTGTGTTCGCATCCAGTTGCAGTATGTATGGATCTGCCTCAGAATCTCCACGTAAAGAAACAGATACTTTGAACCCATTGACTGCATACGCTCGATCGAAAGCTTCAACTGAAAAATATATGCAGGACCTTATTTTAGGAGATTCTATTTTTACATCACTTCGTTTTTCAACTGCATGTGGTATGTCTCCAAGGTTACGTTTGGATCTTGTACTTAATGATTTTGTCGCTTGTGCTCTAACATCAAGGAAGATTACAGTCCTTAGTAATGGCAGTCCATGGCGTCCATTGATAGATGTTAACGATATGGCAACCGCAATTATATGGGCTTTGAGACGTGATGCATCTGAGAATTTGAATTACTTGTCTATTAATGTTGGTCGGACTGATTCTAACTATCAAATCAAGGATCTAGCTAACACAGTTGCTGATTTAATACCAGGAACTTCAGTTGATATAAATAAAAATGCAGAGACTGATAATAGATCTTATAAAGTAGATTTTTCATTGTACTCACAATTAGCTTCTGGTTTTCAACCAAGCTTTTCGTTGGAAAATTCAATTGTATCTCTAATTGATGGACTTAAGTCAATGAAATTTGATAATCATGATTTTCGTTCTTCTCAGTATATCCGATTGAAAGCATTGCAGAGCCATATGGATATGAAACGACTGAATAAAGAACTCTACTGGAGATAAAAGTAAAGATATCTACCCATACATTTATCAATGGTGTATTTACGATTGAATCAGATATCTATGAAGATGAAAGGGGTTCTTTCCTAAATATTTACCGCTCTCAAGAAAACTTATATCAGGATATTTGGGATCCTAGAGATATTAAGCAAGTTAACTTGAGTAACACAAAACAAGCAGGTACAATACGAGGTATGCATTTTCAAGTAGCCCCTAATTTAGAGGCAAAAATTGTTCGCTGTATTCGAGTGAGAGTATGGGATGTAGTTGTTGATTTAAGGCAAGACTCTCTTACCTATAAAAAATGGTTCGCTGTTGAGTTGGCTGGTGAAAAACATAATTCTATTTTTGTTCCCGAGGGTTGCGCTCATGGATTTCAACCTCTAGAGCTAGACAGCACTTTGCTTTATGTGCTTTCTGCTAAATGGTCACCAGTTCATGAGAAGGGGTTGCGGTGGAATGATCCAGAGCTGTCTATTGATTGGCCAATAGCATTAACTAAAATTAGTGAGCGAGATGTAAGTCTTCCATTTATCCAAGATTTATGACTCATAATTGTAGACACTGCGGCAAAAAATAAACTCGATTTCGCAAGATTCCCTCTAACTGGATTACAGGGGAATATATTCATTAAAAGAATTCTGCAGCGTTATAAGAAAGTGATGGCATGGTGAACCTTCCCCCACACTTCTTGGATGAAAAGAAGAAAGAGGTTGTCTTCCATATCAAAATCAAAGGAGGATTCCCAGTGACGAGGTCAATACCGACTTGGATGAGAAATGGTTCCCCCCTGAATACAAGGGGCTCGTTGTTAGGTGCGAGGAAACTTTCTATCGTTTAAGAGAAGGCGCAGTAGGCTGAGCAAAGCAATGATTCGCGAATTCCTTGCTTCTTACCAAAGTGGCATCAAGGCAGGAGACTTTTATGAGGAACCTGTAGGAGATGACTTTGCCTAGTTTTTGCAGCGCCCATAACGACAAACTTGTGTGAGGAGTGTCGTAGTTCTGTTCTACTCCTCTATGTGGACTTTTGCAGACTTTTGGGAAATTTCGCCGGTCCCTACTGTGTGTGTGTGGGGTCTGGTATTCCTCATCGTGGTGACAGATGAAAAAGGACTCCGTCATCTGCAGACTTCCTAATAGTCGGGGTCGGGCAAGTTTTTGATATTGTTTCGCTTCTTTTTTAGCTTGTTGTTGAACTCAGTTCCTTTTTGAAAATGACTTATAGGTCCAATACCCAAACAAAACTACTACTAACCAAGGGATTAGTGCTCTAATCAACCAAATAGAAAGAGAGAGTACAAGAGCAGAAAGAAGAACCTTTTTAGCTATTGCTTTCGCTTCATCAGTCATGTATTCCCACCGAGGGATTAAAGACATGGATTCTTGGATAGAACTATGGTTTCTTCTTTTTAGAGGATTGAGACCTAAAAAGCATCTTTTCTCCAGCGACTTAGGACACAACCAATTCCTATTGCATGGATTATTTAGATCATTAATAACAGCGTCAGTTAAGATTTTAGGTGTCTATTAAGCTCTTTAGATTAGAGGCTTTCCAAAGAGTCGATAAAATCTGAATATAATGAATAGATTGTCCATAGGGTTTTTCTACCTGAAGTTTACCCTTTTTATTTTTGTGTAAATAAAAAAAGAAGCGTAGCTTTATGTTACTTATTCAAGTAAGTATTTATATCTGTAGGATGGTTTATTAAGTAAAGAAATTCTTGTTTGAATTGAGTTTAAATTACTTATTGATTTATATCTGGCTCTTTCTGTTTGCTAGAAAGTTTAGTCGCGATAAATATCCTTGGAATAAAATTGACTATTTGATTTCCTTGTGAATAGTCATCCTATTTAGTTGTGGACTGAACTTTTTGAGTTCTAATCTCTCAGTTGTGTTTCTTCGGTTCTTTTCGGTTGTATACCTTGAAACTCCAGGAGAACGCTTCTCTGAAGCGGGAGCAGTGCGACACTCAGTGCACTCTAGGGTCACAACTATTCTAGTGCCTTTCTTTGCCATAGAATTATGTCTTCCTCCTTAAGGAGCTGTGATAAGGGTAATCATCTTACAACCTAATGGTGGACTTAAAGCGCAATAGCAGAATTTTTTGTTAAATGCAGGTGCAATTTAGAGCGAGTTGTTTAGGAGCGTGTTTTGATGAACGTTTGGTGCTGTTGGATTTTCGGTCTGATTGGGAACAATTGTGCTCCTTCATCGAGAAGAGCTCACAACGGTAAACTCGTGTGAGGATTGCCATTGTTCTTGCCTAACCTTTCAGGGCAAGATTTTTAAAGAGAAGTATTGGCAATCTTTTTGTTGTTTCTTCCTGAAATGACTCTTTCTGGTTCGCTTGGTATTCCTGCTTGTTTTTCAATAGATCCATTTAATTCTCTGAGGACATGTATAGGGTCTTTCATGTCTTTTTAAATAATCGACTCAGCTGTTAAATAAAATAATAATTTCTTCCCAATCATTAATGTTGTTATCTGGGGAAAATTTTGAGAGAATTTTTTCTCTATTCTCTTCAGCTCTGCTCTTAAAAGTAGTGTAATTTATAATACAGTTTTCAATCATATCCGCAAAATCCTCACCTATTAGAATGCAATCTTTTAATTCGCGATAGCTATCTATCGGAGTTGCAATTGTGACACATCCATTGTGTATGGATTGAGTTGCTCTATTATGACTAGACAGGGATTTTCTTGTGCACATGCTATCTGATGGTATTATAGATATGTGTGATTGCTTTATCGTTTCATAGAATAAATCAAGAGTCCAATTCCTTATATTTATAGACCAATTTGATTTTGCTTTGAGGTCCTTTAACCAAATTAGATTCGACCTTCCTTGAGGGGCATTCGTTAGAATATCTAATTGTATTGGAGCTGGAGAGAATACATTTATAATTGATGATTTTAAGGCTTTTTCTAGAAAGCAATAATTGCTATAATGACCAAACCAGATTATCTTCACTTTCTCTCCTTTCTCTAAGGGCTTGAATGGCAACTGATCCCCTTCCAGGGGATCATAGATAACTTTTATAATAGCATCGCTTGTTTTCCATTTATAGGTTAGTTGTTTTTGTGCATTACAAGCAGTTATTATAATATCTGCATGATGCAACAATGTTTTATAAATACCTGATATTATATTATTGCGTTGCTTCTCAATTTCGTTGCTATCTAAATCAATATTTTTATTATAATCACACCAGTTATCACTATAATTTACTATCAATCCAATCTGTTTAATCTTGCAAACCAGTGCTATATTTGTACATTCGAGTGCTGTATTTTTGAAATCTGAATTCTCAAAACTTATCTTACCAAAACAGCAAAATTTTGTATTCGATAAAATTAATTTATCGATAGAATTTAAACTATCTGTTTGCGGATTTAGAGTTATGGGAATAATTCCTCTTCTAAATGTTGCTAGCAATGCAGGAAATATTTGCAGTCTAATAGATGCGATTTGACTATATTTTAGTGTTTCTAAATCTTCAGCAACGAGGTTAAGATTAGTTGTGAGATTAGTTGATATAAATATTGCATATTTCATTATTAATGCCTGTTGAGATCTTGATTGTTGTATTCTAAATCAAATTATACATACAATTGGATGATTTCACGCCTTTGAAATCTCTATGATATTCGTTCGAGCTGGTTTTAGGCTTTCTTTCCATTGTAAATTCTGTTCTATACTGATTCGGAATTAATTTTTTGCCATGTGGCTTATAAGTCAATATCCGAATAATTCATGCCATTTTATTCCTATGGAAGACTGTTTGTATTCCTCAAGAATTTCAATTTGACTTTGTTCTAATGAAAAACTAAGTTCTTCATAGTTTCTGTAAACAAATGGAATTTCCTTTGCTGGATTTGTAGAAATGATCGTTACTTTAGAAAAATTTGTGTATGAAGGAACAGGAGAACAAATAGGAACCAAACCAAGTGATATGGACAATGTCAATCTGTTTGTAGAAGCATACTTGTTTTGAGAAGGAAGAAATGCTATATGACATCCTGATAATATATTAATTAGTTGTGGTTGATTTCTCCAGGGAATAAGATCAAATTTTTCGGTTAAGACTGAGGGTATTCTCTTCTTTAGCTCAAATAGAAATTTCTCCTCAAATATAAGTTTAAAACTTACATCATTAGGAATCTGATCGAATAGGTTTATTAGATTATTTAATGAAGCATCAAAAGCCGAATATGAATGACCACCTCCAAAAGATGCTATAAATAGTTTATTTCTCTTGTTTTTATATTTTGGTTTGATTGTAGTATCAATTTCCAGTGGGTCATCAATAAAGAATACTTTAGTTCCTCTTTTTAATGCATTGGTTATATATTTAGTTTCATACATATATAAACTAGGTATAATAATTAATTCTGCAAATTCCAATAAGTTTTGATAAAGATAATAGCGCGGATCTGTAACTAATAAATCATTTGTATAATCGACAAGGATTTTTGTTCCTTTAGCTTTAAAGTACTTTAGAATCGGCACAATCTTAGAATAAAAATAATCTAATTCATCTCCAGATGCAGCAACTTTAGCTATCAGAATATGCGTGTAAACTCTATTCTCTAGTAAACTAGTGTTCGATCCAGCTAGAGGACTGAATACATCAACATTATAATTAAAATTTTCAACTAAATAGTTTAATGGAGCATCTTCCCTTAACCTTTTAGAAGCCTTTAAGGATGTAAATAATGGGTTTTTGGGTTTCAAATAATACTTTAGAAATCCATCTTTGTAGCCAAAAGATTCGTAGGAGTTTTTGTCTATAGTTGTTATCAGTAGAACATTTCTCATATGTTGTTAATCTCAGATGAATTGTGATCTTCTAGAAATCCTTATCTTCTAATATAGGCAATACAGATTTAAGTAATTTGACTGTGAAATGATTTGAATTAATTTATTTATATTTTTCATCTGTTTATGAATAGAACTAAACTGATCAAAAGTCTATGGAATAATGACAAATATTTAAAAACATATCACCATCTTCTAGAATTACAATGACCATTTGGCATGTTTATATCAGTTCTTATTCCTTCACTGATCATCTAATTCTATGCATGATCCATATACTATTAAGATGTACAAGTCCAATTGAGATGTTTTAGTACTAAAAATTAATACCCTAGAACATGCAATTTGCCAGTTGGAAAACATTATAAGTGATTCTAAAATGGTTTTAAAGACAATGGTCTTTTTTAGACGCAAACTTGCGGATGCTAAAAGGGATTTGGTATCTTTATATTTGATTGCAGATTCATCTTGATTTAGTTGATCACCCCTTGCGAAGACAAACCTAAGTAAATCCCCATGTCTAGCAGGCGAATCCTTATCAATGGAATATAAGCCTTTCAATAATTATCGCGCTTATCGCTCCCCTGAAGAATTGTATCCACAACAATCCATAATTATTTACACCTAGCTTTATCTTCTCCCGTTCAATAGATCTTTTATGCATCCCTATTAAATCAATGAATTTCTGTTTGCTGCGATGCGTAACCTCCCTTTTGAGAGGCACTGGAATTCTCACATATTTTGATTTGGGCTTCATTCAATTGACTTCACTAGTCTAATGATCGTACTTATCTCCTATAATGCAAGACCTATTAATAAAAAAATTTAGACAAGCTTCTCTTGTAAAAATTAATAGCAAACCTAATAAAGACTAATTATAATTGAATGAATTCTCTATTATATCTCTCAATCTCATCTCTTTGGCCTTGGGATTGCCAAGTCTTTCTATTATTGCTTCCCCAGTATGGGAGCCTATAAAACCGTCTGAATATATAATCTTAGGATTGAATGTTTTGCTTGGATATGGAATCAATTTCCCTATTTCTGGTACATTGCTCCCTGTTAGGTGCTGTTCTCTTGAAATATCAACATGATAAGAATTTGACACGTACGTTTTTTCGATAATACAAGAATTCTTTAATACAGACAAAGCTCCAGATGGATAGGCTAAAACATATTTATATTCTGCTGCTTGTTCACTAAGACTCCTTTGAGGCTCTTCGTTAGGTCTGACATCCATATCTTTTAGAAGTCCAAATTGTTTTTCTAACTCTATAAAGTGATTTGGTCTTTTTGACTTGGGGTGAGTCCTAATCTGAATATTCTTAATTTCTTTATTTGATTTAATTATATTGACAATATCTTTTGCCAAAATTAAATATGAATCCTTGTTAAATAACGAATCGATAAGCACTAGTAGATCATTTTCTTTCTTTGTATATGGACTGATTTTAGTTGGATCTGGTTCGAAATAATACACACTTAAATTTTTGTAGTAACTGGAATGATAAAGAGCCCATATTCTTTCGGAAGTATACAGAAGATCAATCTTTCTCTTGTCAAAGTCGTTGTTGAACTCATCTTCTGTAGAACTCAGAAGTGTCATGATCGTATAGTTATCATATAAAGTCTTGTATTGTCCCTTCGGTTCAAGTCTTCCTCTATCTTTATAACAACTCAATCTGATATTTAATGGTGTAGTTATAGGGTAAGCTATTACCAATTTTTTCCGCGCACGATCAAAAATTATTGATAAAATATTAAAGATTGGTCCTGTTGTCCGATCGCAAAGGATTATTATTTCTGAATTATTATACTTTGATTTAAGATCCTTCATGAAATCTATATACTTCTCAAGAATAATAGTTTTTAATTTGCAGTCGATAAAAAATATATTTACATTCTTGAACCTACCTTTTAGGTTTATTTCTATCAGTTTCATTTCCTTTTTCTCTCCTAACCCTTCAAGAAGAATGTATACTTCATCGTTTTCCTTCATAGAGGCTTTAAACCCTTGAAAATCGAAATTATCTCTAAATGTATAAATATTTGTATATACCAATATTAGCAAGCGGCCTTTCTTGTTCATGGCTTTCCTTTTGTATAGACCAAATGAATTTATAAACTCATTTGCCCTCTAATTATACAATCCTCTGGAATAAACTTCGAATCCATGAAATAAAATAGAACTAGTTGATCCCTATTTCATAATACTAGAGAGCTTTTGACTTCTCACTCTTATTGATGTACATTAAACTTGTGATTTTAGCTATTATGGATTCTATAGGCTTATTTTATAAATCTACTAATATAATATTTGAAACTTAACCGCCTAATAAATCTATTATTTCATCTACCATCAAACTTTTTTATAAAAAACAGATTAATGACTTCTAAAATCATCTTTAATTTGTCACCTAAAAAGACAGGCACTACATTTATCTCTAATCTAATTGCTGCAAATGGAGAATTACTGCCAAATATAGTCGTACCTTGTATTACAAAGTTTGGAGCATTCCCAAGGGTTGGGCGCAATTCAAATCAGCTTTTCCCTCCCTCCATTCTTGACTTAAGCAGGATAGCGATACAAGAACGTAATAATCAGACTAATGAAAAGCAGAGGCTTTTCTGTTCTTTGTTGGCAGAGAATCCTCTTCTTTTAGGTAATTTGACTCCTAAAAGAGTAGCTAAGCGCCTTGCTAAGATTTTGTCACCATTTGCCGATCAGTCAATTTACATTGGAGATCCAAATAACATAACAGATTTAGCAAATTATGCTCTAGGTTTTGGAAAGACAAATCTTCATGAACTTATTTTAGAAATTAATAGGCTAGGCTTCGAAACTGTCTTTTTCAGTTTATATCGAGAGCATTATAAAACCGCAGCCTCATTATTAAAAATGCAATTATTTGACCCGACTCAAGTCAATGTCTCAAACAAATCAACTATTGCCACTATTCGCAATTCCATATCAACCCTTAAGGATACGGATTCGTTAAAAAATATTTTTACAAGTTGTATCTTAGAGTCAGATCTCCCAATACTAATTAATATATTGAGACGTAAAGAATCTAATACTTTACCTATCTATATATGGTCTTTTGACCAAATGTGTACGTCTCCAAGGAAATTTCTAGTTTCACTTGCAGAAAAACTTAGGATTACAACAGATCTCAATATAAAGGATTTTAATGATGTTCCAAATCCCAATCCATCTGTAGAAAATAACAATCAGTGGCTAGAGGTAGAAGGTTTGTTGTTAGAACAGTATAAATCTATTATGTTTCAACATTTCGGACCGGATATAGACCAGCATCCATCTAATCAATTTAAAAAATATTTTAAAAATAATGATCTAGCTAATCCACTAATAATCTCAATATAGAAACAATGATCTTTTTTATTAACTAGCTAGACCTATCCTTTATTTTCTGCATTTTTATCACTACCTAAAGATTAAGCACTTTATATCTTCTATATTAATGATAAATAATTAGCTATTATTTAATCTAATCTGCAAAGGCTAAATGGTGTATTGCTTTTAAATTTTCTTCTTTAAGTAGAAGTTCTTGGACCCTTTCCCCAAGTGCGTTGCTTTGTGTAAATTTATCTTTATCCTTTCTACCTGTTGATCTTGGTACCAACCCAAGTGCTCTTACAGATATGCAGGCACCCACTAAAGCATTTACCAATGAATGATCTAAATTAGCCAATGTCCTAAAGTATTCGTATAGTGCCTTAATATCTCCATCCAAACTGCTTAATTCATCGCCTTTCCCATATCGCTCTATACTCTGTCTGGCATGGTACGTACCCCTAAGAAGGTAGTAACTATTCACTTTACGATGCCCACCAAATATTGCCATTGCAAAACATGATGATATCTCTGTGAGGTAAGTGTCTTGTAGATTTCCAAACTCTTTGGTAAATATCTTTCTCCACAAGGAACTTCTCATCACACTAAACTGAATAACTCTATAATCTAAGGCCATTTCCAATACTCTTTTATCTGCTGAAGTTGACTTGAGTACATCATGATCTACCCAAAGCTTGTGCTCTAATAAACATGTTAAATACCTCCAAAGATCTTTTGAGTCCTTAACGGAATCTTTTATTTGAGTGTAATTAATCCAGGCCGTTTTGCCAAAACATAGCGGAGCATCTTTGTCACTTTCTAATTGTTCTATGCAATCAGCTATGCCACCTATCAAAGGGAAATCATCATCCGCGATATATGAAGCATACTTTGTTTTAATTTTCCCCGCAGCGATAAATGAACTATCCTGCCAATTCTTTCCAGGAGCGGAAATATAGGTAACGAATGAGTAAGTAACAAATTTACCAGCAAATTCCTCTTTTGAGGCATCTATTATCAGTAATTCTCCAGTGAAATCCATACACTTCAGATAATTGCATAGTCGAACCAATCTTTCCTCTCCGTTAATCGTCATACACACCAAAGTATGTTTACTGAGATCTCTCATGGATAATAGCTTCACCTTTAAATTATAACACATAAATTAAATGTTTAGATTTCAGATTATATCGTCTCTCATATCCTAGAAGCTTAATCGCAAGTCGTTTAAATTTATTGTGATCTTGTTTGTAACTTCCAAATATTGTTATCAAAAAACGATTGTCTGTTGCTATATTTTATATATTCTCCAAATAACTATTTCTTTAATGTCAGGTTAATATTAAATACTTGCTTCTTAAATATACTATCTACTCACCATTCTTTACTCTCTAAAAAGTCTATGCTAGTATAAGCTTGATGCAAATCGAATTTATGCCCTGGACAACAATTTTGAAAAAGTGTTGTCAAATTAGATCCTTTGAGAATATTATTCAAGAGCTTTATCACACCGACATAATCCAGAGTCCAGTTCATTTAAGTGTTGGGCAGGAACTTTCCTCAGTGTTAGCATCATATTTCTCTAACGAAGATGACCACTTTATAGGCAATTACCGTTCACATGCTTTAGCAATATCTGTAGCCGATGATATAGACGCACTAATCCTTGAACTTCTTGGCAAGCAAAAAGGAGTGTTTGGTGGGAGATCTGGATCAATGCATCTTGGAGATCCTGATCACAACTTACCCTGGACGAGTGCAATTGTAGCTTCAGGGATACCTATGTCTACAGGTATAGCGGCAAGTATTAAGTTCAATAATCATTCTCAGTTGGTAACAGTAATGTTTGGCGATGGGGCTTTTGAAGAAGGTTGCACTTCTGAGAGTTTAAACTTTGCACAATTAGCAGAATTGCCAATTGTATTTATACTCGAGGATAATGGTTTGGCTATTCATTCTTTAAAGAAGGACAGGACATCTGTGATTGACTATACAAAAAAAGCATCCTCCTTCAACATTAAAACTTTTAAATCTTCTTACTTAGATCCACAAGATATGTTTTCAAAATTTGAGTCAGCATATTCTTACTGTCGTAGCAATATTAAACCAGTTTTTGTTGTTGCAGAATCTGGTAGATGGCTAGAGCATGTTGGGGTAGGAACCGATTGGGATCTAGGCTATCGACAACAAACCTCTAACGAGGTCTGGGAGAATTGCGATATAATCAATAACCCAGAAATTGTAGGCCTAACATCTCAACAATCAAACATTCTCATGAATCAATATACCAGCTTATATAGAGATAAATTTTTACGTCTTAAGTTTTTTCAAGATGCTGATCCAAGTACAATAAGTAACTATGTTTGAAGAATATAAACATAGTGACCCTAATCTTTCTATTTTCTATCCTGAATGTAACGGTATACTTACATACAGCGAGGCAATAAGACTGGCAATAGGTAGAAGAATGTTGTTGGATAACTCTGTACTCGTTTATGGTTTAGGTGTAGATGACCCTAAAGCAATGTATGGAACTACTACCAATTTTCATAAGCATTTTGGATCTTCTAGATGTTTTGATACCCCTCTTTCTGAAGATACCATGACAGGTTTTGGAATCGGACTTGCCATTTCTGGATATAAACCTATTCATGTTCATCAAAGGACAGACTTTTTACTTCTGTGTGCTAATCAACTGATAAATATGGCTGCAAAAATGCGATATCTTTCGAATGGAAAACTTAATTGTCCTTTGATTGTTAGAGCTATTACTGGGCGAAGCTGGGGACAAGGTAGTCAGCATAGTCAGAGTTTTCACTCTATGTTTGCGAATATTCCAGGCTTGACCGTTATGGTCCCAGCTACGCCCTTAGAAGCGTTTAACACATATCATCATGCATTGCAGGAGGATTCTCCCACAATTGTTATAGAGCATAGAATGCTTTATAGTACAAAATCAAATGTTTTTGTTCAGAAAAAAAAACCAAGTCTATCAAAGATATCTCTAGGTAAAGATATAACAATATGCTCCGTTAGTCATATGACAGTAGAAGCTCAGAGATCTGTTGAGTTTCTTAATCAGCATGGAATATCTGCAGACCATTTCTCTTTGGTTAATGTCTCAAATATAGATTTAGATACCATTCTAGCTTCAGTAATGAAAACCAAACATTTTCTTTTTATTGATCATGGTTGGTTGAATTGCTCTATAGGGCACACTATTATTTCGAATTTATATGGTTCAGGCTACGGAGGCAAACATTCAATACTTGGATATCAAAATACCCCCTGTCCTACAGCAAAGTCATTGGAGAATTATTTTTACCCTGATTCACAGTTGATAGCAGAAGTAATACTTAAAATGATCGGTTCATCGGTTATTGTAGAAATACCAGCTTCCAAAGAAATTACCTCTTTTAAAGGTCCATTCTGATGAGCTACTTTGATTATGACAGGCCCAATAGTATTTTACTTAATGAAACGCTCGAAAATCTTACTAAAATAATTTACGGATTCTACAAAGAGGAGCAAAATAAAGAAGACAATGTAATTCGTTTGCATCAATCTACTCTAGGTGCGGACGAACTAATGGCTTTTAATGAGACATTTCTGAGTGGCAATTTCACAATGGGTTCAATAAATAAACAATATGAAACTAACTATGCAAATCTAGTTGGTTCAAGTTTTTGTCATACCTGCAACTCGGGTTCTTCAGCAAATCTTTTAGTCATATCTACATTATTGGCTTTGGGCAGATTAAAGCCAGGAGACCATGTAGCAGTTCCAGCTCTTGCTTGGTCAACTACTATATTTCCCCTTATACAATATGGATTAATACCCGTATTTTTTGATGCAGACAAAAATGATTTTAATATAAATTTAGATCAACTTACTAATTATTGCAAAGTTAATAACAATATTAAAGCTATTTTTGTAATCCATACATATGGTAACCCTGCAGATATAGATAGATTGAAAGAACTTAAAGAAGAATTTAATCTAATTATTCTTGAAGACACTTGTGAAAGTATGGGATCGACTTGGAACGATAAACATACTGGAACATTTGGTTTGGTGGGTACATATAGTACGTATTTTTCACATCATATTTCTACTTTAGAAGGAGGCTTGATTGTTACAGATGATCCTGAGATTTCCGAAGTTATACAGTCTATTAGATCGCATGGATGGTTGCGCCATAAATCAGTAAAAGAATTGATAGGTAAATATCCTGGATATGATCCTTCTTTTCTATTTGAGCATGTAGGCTACAACTTAAGACTTTCAGAACCTCAAGCTGCAATTGGTATAGAGCAATTAAAAAAACTAGACTCTATAGTTAACGCTAGAATAGGCAATGCCAATAAATATAATTCTTTAATCGAGCAATATAATTTATCCAAATATATTCGTATCCAGAAGGTTTATCCAAATTCCAAGTCAAGTTGGTTTGGATTCCCAATATTTCTACCTGATAAAACTCCTCAGCAAGTGGCAACAATTCGTAATTACCTCAAAGAAACAGGCATAGAAAACAGACCTTTTCTCTGTGGAGACTTTTCCTCTCAGCCTGTAATGAACAAGGTCAAATATCTACAAGCTCCTGATTTATCATTTGCAAAACAACTACATACTAATTCCTTCGCACTACCTTGTCATAATGGATTAAGCGAAAAACAGTTAGAATATGTTGTAGATAAACTTTCTTACTCAATTACTAGATTACTTTAGCCATGGTTAAAAGAGCATTGATATCTGGCATAACCGGTATGGTTGGTTCTCACCTTTTAGATTATCTAATTAGTAATACTGATTGGGAAGTTCACGGTATTTGTAGATGGCGCAGCCCTTTAGATAATATTATAAATCATTTGCCATCAATTGATTCCAAGGAACGGATATACCTTCATTATTGCGATATAACAGACTACGCTTCTGTAGAGAATGTTTTTACAACTTGCAAATTTGACTATATATTTCATTTGGCAGCGCAGAGTTTTCCCGCGACTAGCTTTACCGCCCCTTTAAATACATACCAAACTAATATAATTGGAACAGAGAATATCTTTTCAAATATTCTTAAATACTCTAAGGAAGCTATTGTTCACAATTGTTCTTCTTCAGAGGTTTTTGGTCGAGTACCTAAACAATTTGTACCTATTAAAGAAGAGACACCCTTTCATCCAGCATCACCGTATGCCATATCAAAATGTTCTGCTGATTTGATAGGTCGTTATTACGCAGAGGCAAATCATCTTAAAGTATTTACAACTAGGATGTTTACCCATACCGGACCTCGAAGAGGAGATGTTTTTATGGAATCAACCTTTGCGAAGCAAATAGCTTTGATCGAATCCGGTCATATTGAACCGATTATAAAAGTAGGTAATCTTGAATCAGTTAGAACTATTGCTGATGTAAGAGATGCAGTGCGAGCTTATTATATGTTGGTAACTTCTGAGAATGCAAAATCAGGAGATTGCTTTAATATTGGTGGTACTTTTACAACGACGGTAAAAAATATTTTAGAATATCTGTTGTCACAGAGTGAAAATAAGTCAATAAAGTACGTTACAGATCCTTCAAGATTAAGACCAATAGATGCCGATCTTCAGGTACCTGATACAACTAAATTTAAACGATTAACCAATTGGGAGCCAGAGATTACATTTGAGAAAACCATGACAGATCTTTTAAACTACTGGAGACTCGCAATTTCTAAAAATGGATATTCATATTTATCTAGATGAATATGAATCAATTTACATTGATCATTCTTGCAGGTGGAATTGGTAGTCGGCTTAAAGGTACTGAACCCTATCCAAAACCTTTGGTTAAGATACAAGGCAAGAGATCGTTCCTCAGTTATTTGATAGAGTCTTATTCAGCAACATCTTGTTTCTCTAAATATATCATATTGATTTCTGATAGAGAGTCTGATTATATCAATTGGCATAAAAATCAAAAGAATAATTCCTCCATTAGAATTTTTAATGAAGGGATTAGAACCGGTCGAACAGGAGCTATAAAATCTTACTCAAAGCAGTATCCACTTCTAGACAAAACCCTCTATTTTATTGCTAACGGAGATACTTTATTGCCTAATATCTCTTCCTCAGATATTTATAAAGCTATAATAGGATCTTCTGACTCTATTCCAGTAGCATTTGTATCAGAGCCAGATCCATTACGAGATGATTATATGGGATTACCTTCGCCTGATAACGTTAACTCTCATAATTTGAATACTGGATTATTTTGTGCGACAGGTTCATGGTTTAATTCAATCATGTCAGTTGATTCTCGATACGAAGACATTGATTACTATCTTTTTAAGCGTACCAACCACTCTTTCTTGACTATTCCAATTAAACCACCAATAATTGATATAGGAACTCCTGAAAGGTTATTTGAATTTCGTAAAACTTTTAATCAATGAAAATATGTAGAGCCCCTTTTCGAGTATCTCTGTTTGGTGGTGGTACAGATTTTGAACCATGGTACTCCGTTCATGGTTCATATATAGTAAGTTTTAGTATCGATAGGTATTGCTATGTAACTATTCGAAAGTTGGCCCCCTTCTTTGATTATAAATATAGAATATCTTGGTCAAAAATAGAAACACCAATGAATATTGATGATGTTCAACATAAATCAATTAAGGCTTGCTTAAAGTATCTTAAAATACAGGAAGGCCTAGAAATACATACCGATGGAGATTTGCCTGCAAGAAGTGGACTAGGATCATCTTCAACTTTTACAGCAGCATTTTTAGGCTGTTGTCATTCCTATTTAGGTACTAAGATCAACCCTAGAATTTTAGCATCTGAGACAATCAAATTAGAACAAGACATCTTAAAAGAAGCGGTGGGAGTTCAAGATCAAATACAAGCATGTCATGGAGGTTTTAATATCATTAGAATAGGTAGAGATGGTAATTATTCAATTTATCGTCTTAATAAAGCAAATCGATTAATTTCCGATATAGAACAATGTTTGGTATTAGTCTATTCTGGCATTCAGAGATTCTCTACTGATATTCAACAAGAGCAGCTGAAGGCCCTCAATCAAGATTATGTAGACTCAAACCCTCTTACTCAAATCCATAGTATTTCAAAAAAAGTTTCAGAGTCTATTTTATTAGATGAATTGAATTTACATCAACTATCATCATATTTAAGGGAATCATGGGAACATAAGTCAACCCTTATGTCAGAAGGGACTACGAAGGATAAACTCTTGGAAATATACTCTAAAGCAATTGAATCAGGTGCTTTTGCGGGTAAATTGCTTGGAGCTGGAGGAGGAGGATTTTTTGCTTTCTTTGTTTCTCCAGAAGAACAACCCAGATTTATCAAACTAATGTCACCATTACTTTCACTTAGGCCATCTATTTCTGAATCAGGAATTGAGTCAATTCTATAATTATGACCTTGTTAGAAAATTACCAATCTTCAACTAATAACACTAACAAGATAAATATACTCAGTAATTCTTTGACAATTAAGAATTCCTTTTCTGGAATCCTCTTTTTAGATAGGGACGGTGTTCTCCTAGAGGATCCTGGATACCTTTCTTCTCCATCTGAAGTCTATATGCTAAAAGGTGCTAATAGGCTTTTAGAACTTGCTACGAACGCTAATTTTGCCAAGGTTATCATTACAAATCAAAGTGGTATAGGAAGGGGTTATTATAATTGGTATGATTATCAAATGGTTACCGATTATTATCTTAATAAATTGACCATAACTAATATTCCTGATTTAATTCTTGCTTCAGGCCATCATCCAAATGACACAGAGGATATATGCTCAGACTGGAGGAAACCTTTGACAGGAATGATAACTTATTCCTTATCTAAATTGCTTATTGAGCAACCCCTTAAATCCCTTCTAATCGGAGATAAACTAACAGACTTGCAAGCAGGATTAAACTCTAGTATTAAGAGGTTAATTCACGTTAAGACAGGCCATGGAATTCTCAATTGCAAACATGTGCATGCCTGGGCATGCCTTAATAATATAAATGTAGACTACTATGATTCAATTAGAGATATTCCTGATCTATTCTCCACATTTCTCTAGTTAATTAGAGTTGATTGATTTTTTGATGTGTAATAGTCATGAATTGATGTTTCAATTCCACTTTCAATATCAATCTTTGCATCCCAACCTAATTTATTGATTTCAGCTGTACAAAGTAATTTTCTCTGCATCCCATCAGGTCTTGAAGTATCCCACCTTATCTTACCATTGTAATTTAACTTTTTAGCGATTAATTTAGCTAGTTCTCTTATGCTAATCTCTGTTCCTGATCCTATATTTATATGCCTTATGCCTTCTGGTGACCAATATTCCAAACAATGAACAACAGCTTCAGCCATGTCATGGCTATTCAAAAAATCCCTTGTAGGTGTACCTGTACCCCAGCAAATAACATCATCACTCCCGGACTCTTTTGCCTCTGCAAATTTTCTTATTAAGGATCCAATCACGTGACTGGTTTTGGTTCCATAGTCATCTCCTATCCCGTACATATTGTTTGGGATAACAGTAAAAGCATCAAATCCATATTGTTTATACAAGTATTCGCAGATTTTTAATCCAGATATTTTCGCCAACGCATAAGCTTCATTTGTTTCTTCTAAACTCCCAGTCAGCAGATATTCAGGCTTTATAGGTTGTTTACAGTCCTTAGGGTACATACAACTGCTACCTAGGTAGCATAACCTTCTTACACCATTCTCCCAAGAAGATTCAATTAGATTAGTGGCAATCTTCAGATTATCTAATATAAATTTGGCAGGCATTGAATAATTCGCTTGTATTCCCCCAACAGATGCCGCTGCTATAATTACTACATCTGGCTTGTTATTCATCACCCATTTATCCACTTCGTTCCTATTTCTTAGGTCTAGCTCCTCTCTACTGGCAGTTTGTAATTCTCCGATTGTATCAATACCATAGCCTTTACTATTTAGTTTGTTTTTTATTGCACTACCGGCTAGTCCCATATGACCAGCAACAAATATTTTATCTGTTTTTTTGATTAGTTTCTCCAATTTAGATTCTGATTTAGGAAAATTTTACCATGTTTTCTAATCCTACAAACTTTTATTTTGTTATTAATCATTTTCAAAAACTAACAACCCTTGAAGTATAAGAAATACTCGAAATACTGATTGCAAGTATAATTAGATCAGATATTGAAATTCTTAGTGACTAGATCTTTGGTAACTGGTGGCACAGGTATGATCGGACGTTATCTCGTGGAACTCCTGTTAGCCCTTGGAGACGAGGTTGTTGTTGCATCATTGGACGGCCCGGAACTCTGTAATCCAAATGCAGAATTTAAACATCTTGATTTGAGGGACTTCACAAACTGTCTAAGTGTTTCAAAGAATATAGATCATGTATATCATCTTGCTGGAGTAAAAGGCTCCCCCAAGATGTGTAGAGACCAGCCCGCTGATTTCTTTGTACCTACCATTACGTTTAACGTTAATATGATGGAAGCGGCAAGAAGAAATTCTGTTCAGAAATACCTATACACAAGTTCCATTGGTGTTTATCAACCTGCTGAAGTATTTAAGGAAGACGATGTATGGGAAACATTTCCTTCAGAGCATGATCGATTTGCAGGCTGGGCTAAGCGAATGGGAGAACTACAAGCGGCTGCATATCAAAAGCAATATAAAGATTCGGGCCCTGTATATTCAATCATCAGGCCAGGCAATGTTTACGGAAGATATGATAACTTTGATCCAGATACTGGAATGGTAATACCATCTCTTATTGCAAGGACATATCAAAAGGAGTCTCCTCTTCTTGTTTGGGGTGATGGTAAACCTGTTAGAGACTTCATACATGCTTCTGATGTTGCCTCAGCCATGCAATTTGCTCTGGATAATTCAATTACAAAGCCTTTAAATGTATCTTCAGGAGAGCCTACAAATATAGAAAAACTTGTCAAGATAATTTCTCAATCCTTTGGAAATCACCCTTATAAATTTACCCAAGAAGGAGCATCAGGAGATAATAAGAGATTAATGGATGTTTCAAGAATTAGTTCTTATGGATGGAAACCTAAAATTAATCTTTTAACAGGTATTCAAGATACAATAGATTGGTTTATAGAAACCGGCCACAAAGGCTACAATAGATATAATTCTTTCAAAGAAATCGACTTATGAAAATAATTATATGTGGAGCAACAGGCTTTATTGGTAAAAATCTTGTAAACTATTTTAGTCAATTTAACAATGAAGTTATAGCAGTTTACTTTAATTCTGAACCAATGAATATAAATTCTCGTAATGTTCAATGGATTAGAGCGGATTTAAGGAAACCGCACTCTTTATCTAATTATCTTAAGGAGACCGACCTTCTTCTTCAATTTGCAGCTACAACCTCAGGATCGATGGATATCGTTAAAACCCCGTATATTCATGTGACAGATAATGCCGTCTTAAATTCATATCTCTTAAGAGAATGTTTTGAGGCAAAGGTTAAACATTTTGTATTCCCAAGTTGTACAGTTATGTTGCAATCAAAGGAAAATCAAAGTGAGTCAGATTGGGATCCATCGAATCCTATTCATCCAAATTATTTTGGAGTAGGAAATACCAAGTTATATATAGAACAAATGTGTAGGTTCTATTCCAATCATGGATTAAAAACTACTGTAATAAGGCATTCTAATGTTTATGGTCCTCATGATAAATTTGATTTGATTAAAAGTCATGTTTTAGGAGCCACTGTTAGGAAGGTTTTAAATGCTGAACCAGGCAGTGTGATCAATGTGTGGGGTTCTGGTAAAGCGAGAAGGGATTTTATTTACGTAGATGATCTGGTTAGGTTTATAGAGCTCGTTTTTTTAAATCAAAATAGTATCTTCTCGCTATACAACTGCGGATCAGGTCATTCAGTGTCAGTTAACCAACTTGTAGAGAAGGCAATTTCTCTTAGTGGTAAGGATCTTTCATTGCATAATGATCTTACTAAGCCAGATATCCCAACGGCTTTATCATTGAATTGTCAGAAAGCATTTAAAGAAATTAATTGGAAGTCAGAAATTAATCTCGATGTGGGATTGAAAAAAACCTTTGAATGGCTAAATCAAAATTTAAAAACTCTTCAACACTAAATCAATTTTTTTTTTTGCTAACTTAATTGTAATCTTTAATTTATATTAATAATTCTCAATCATGTCAATTGAATATTGAACGAATTTCCATAAAAGTGTATATTTAAATCGCAGCGTAATTATTTCGTTTTATTTTTTTAAAGCATAAAACCTCCCTAGATTCTTTACCCTCAGGACTTTGGATAACGAGCAAACAACTAATCTTTCCTCAATTATCAAATCTCACTTAATTGAACATCGCAATTTAATTGAAGAATTAATCGATTGTCAAGAACTACCTATCCAAAACATCTCTAGATTATTGATACAAGCGGTGTCAAACGGAGGAACTATCTTTTGGTGCGGTAACGGAGGCAGTGCGGCTGATTCTCAACACCTTGCAGCGGAGATGGTAGGTAAATTTGAGAGAGAGCGAAATCCTATTAAATCAATAGCTTTAACAACAGACACTTCAATATTGACTAGCATTTCTAATGATTACTCTTTTGAAAATATCTTTTCACGCCAATTACAAGCTTTGGCAACTTCCAAGGACGTTTTAATTTGTATAACAACATCAGGTAATAGTAGAAATATTCTCAAAGCCCTTGAAGTTGCTAATTCAATGGGAATGCTCACAATAGGATTCTTAGGAAAATCAGGCGGTGAAGCTTCAAATCTTGTTAGGCATAAATTTGTTGTCCCTTCTTCAAATACAGCAAGGATTCAAGAAATACATATATTATTAGGACATATTATCTGTGATATAGTAGAATCAACTATGGCTC
Source organism: Prochlorococcus sp. AG-409-J19 (assembly GCA_003215635.1). Taxonomy (GTDB): domain Bacteria; phylum Cyanobacteriota; class Cyanobacteriia; order PCC-6307; family Cyanobiaceae; genus AG-409-J19. The sequence goes on along the minus strand of QCKC01000006.1, from coordinate 56,176 downwards.
AACAGAATTAAGAATTACTTTCTAATTGAATATATTGATACATCATACACCCTACTCTCTAATGAATATAGAACTTACATCATTTATTTTCGATATTAAACTACTTTTCTTGTAAACCCATTGTATAAAACTTGCATTATGAATAAAGAGTATTTTCAAAACTTTGCAGAAAAAAATGAGAAATACTTAAAAACTCGAGACTATCTCATTCGAAAGTCTAAATCAGGCGATTCAAATCCTAGTATTCTTTTAGAACTCGCGAGCTTATACTTATCTAATTCACGGTATCATGATGCATTATTAGTGCTTAAGCAGTATATAGATACTGGTATAAATAATCCCAAGGTCTATAATGATATTGGAATCTGTTACCGTAAATTAGACCAACATTCCAAGGCTCTCAATTGGTTTAAAAAAACAATCCTTAAATTTCCATCGTACGATATAGCCTATTTTAATTTGGCCAATACATTAAAAGATATTGGACAATTAGAAAAAGCAATTACCTTTTATATTCAAGCAATAGCCATTGAATCTACAAATTATTTATACCACTATAATCTTGCTAATTTGTATTCTCAACTTAAGTTTTACGAAAAAGCTATTATTTATTACGAATCCACTCTTAGGCTTAATAGAAATTTCCCTGACGCTTTAAATAATTACGCCATTGCTCTTTCCTCTATTGGACGGTATGAAAAGTCATTAGAATTTTTGAAGCTAACCATAAGGCTTTTTCCTAATCACATTAATTCCTATTTTAATTTAGGAAATGTGCTTCGCAATACAGGGAGAATAGAAGAATCAATATTCTATTATGATAAGTACTTAGAATTTAAGCCAGACTCCCCAGAAGCTTTATATAATAAAGGAATTTCTAATCTTATAAAAGGAAATTTTAAAAAGGGCTTCAAGGGATATCAATATAGATTTTATTTAGAAAAGAATCCTGTCCGCCCCCATTTTATTCCTAAAGCTAGAGAATCAACGTTATTAGAGGCCTCGAGATCAGAAAAATTTCTCATTTTAAGTGAGCAAGGCCTAGGTGATACTATTCAGTTCATGAGGTATATTCCATATCTACGTGCCCAGAATTTAAATTTTTTGTTTTCAGTACAATCTAAACTTCTAGGGTTGATTGAAGCTCTTCAAATAGACAAAGCACCAATATCTAACGAATCAACAAGGCAATACAACCAGCTGCCATGGATATCTCTTATGAGTTTATCTCATTATTTAAATATTAACGAAGCTTCTCCCTACGCAATACCCAATTACTCTTTTAAGCCAACTTATAGCAGTGTTGAATGGAGTAACATACTTTCTAAAGAAACTCGTCCAATCATTGGTATTAATTGGCAAAGTGACCCTAGATTTGAAAAGAATACAAATACTTGTAGGTCTTTCCCTTTATCACTATTTAAGTATATAATAAGAAATAATGATATAAGGCTTTTATCATTACAAAAAATGCATGGTATTGATCAATTAGAAAACTGCGACTTCCTCTCGAAATTTGTTAGCTGTCAGTCACAAATAAACAAAACATTTGACTTTGTACAGACAGCAGTAATTATTCAACATTGTGATTTGATTATAACTTCGGATACAGTTGTTGCACACATAGCAGGAGCCCTAGCCAAACCTACGTGGCTTCTTTTAAACAAATCACCTGATTGGCGTTGGGGTAGGGTTGGGGATAGATCATTCTGGTATCCTAGCTTTAGACTTTTTCGCCTTAACGAATACGAGTCTTGGTCAGACCTCTTTGAATATTTAGCCCTGCAAGTCTCCCATTATGAGTTTACAGGAAACCTTTAATTAGACTAATGAAACAGAATATATTTTATGTGCATACTCCAAAATGTGGGGGTACGAGTGTATCTAATGCCTTGCAATCAAGCAAGGTAAATTTCATACCTACCTCCGCTATTAATATAAATGACATTAACAATGAAGCATACAATCTTGTTATAGATCCAACTTCAAAGAATTGGATTGTTTTTGGTCATTCTTTTCATTTAATAACACCTCTAACAAAAGGTGCTCTGGAAAGGCAAAAAAAGCTTCTTGAAATTCTTTTTTTTAATACTCAAATAATTTTACCAACCAGACACCCAGTTGACTTGTTACGTTCCTGGATGCATTACTACAAAACACGCGTTAATAATTTTATATCTGATAATTGCACTTCTTCAAACCTCGAAGCAATCAACACTCTAAATCCAACTAGTAAAATGGGCAGATTCTATTCAATAATATCACAGCTTTGTCCTAATCAGGATCCAATAAAAGGTTTTATTCTTGATGTAAAATATGAACAAGATAATCTATTTGGCTTTTTTTCTCTTATTCTAAAGGATGAGAATCTTGTTCCAGCATGGAATCACACTTTATCTTTATTGTATCCTTATAGATTCCAAATACTAGAAGAGTTAAGAATAAACAAACCTATTACAGTCGATATAGACCAATTTATAGAATCTACCAAGCCATTTATATACGATTCACAAAATATTTCTTCGCTTACTCGAGAATATCTTTCTTCAACAATCTCGGAACAGTTTTACGCTGATTTGATAAAGACTAAGCAAAATGTAAGCCAAGGAAAGAGAGCACTAAAAGTAACTGACTTGAAATCCTTTAATCAATTTTATAACAGCAGATTTAATTGCGAGTTTAAAATATATCAATATTCCCATTAGAGCTATTTTTTTTATATCAAATTTCTAATTATTTTCAATTATTTCGTCTACACCTTCAAATACATATCTGGCTAGCCCTTCTAGATTGTCTGTTATTTCCTCATCTTTGCAGTTCCATTTCTCCATCATTAAGGTCGTTAATCCTTCCTTTTCATGGATGGCAATTATTTTCTTTACTGCATATTCATTAATAGATTCTTTTATCTTATATTCCAGGTAATCCCATACGGCTTTGTCTAGCTTTAGTATGTAATCTAATTCTTCTATCCCGGTATACTTTCGTGTAACTTCTATAGAGAATACACAATATCTCATCCCGAGATCTTCTAAAACACTTTGACTATTGATTCCCTCTCTGTAATTAACCAAAAGATCATCGAATCCAGAGCCTTCCTTGATTCTGCTTTTCCTAAATAGCTTCAATTGTCTATAGAATTCGTTGAACTCTATTGGCTTAGCTTCTTTCATCTCTTAGTAATCCATCGATTTAATCTTATTTATAATACTTCTTGATACCGATATTGTCCAAACCTTCCCAAATATTAATTGTTTGATTTTTTAAGAAATGATTTCTCATTACCACTGCTTTAATGTGTCTATTTGTGCTAAAATTAATTAAAGGCTTATTTATTATGCCAAGCTATTCTTTTGATGTCGTTTCCGATTTTGATAGGCAAGAGCTTGTTAATGTTTTGGATCAGGTTCGCAGGGAATTAAAGCAAAGGTATGACCTCAAAGATTCTAACACCCTTATCGATGTAGATGAGACCTTCCTAACTATAACAACAGCCTCTGAATTAACTTTGCAATCAGTTCAAGATATAATCAGGCAGAAATCTACTAAACGTAATCTCTCACTCAAAATATTTGATTTCCAGACTCCAGAATCTTCTGCAGGAAACAGAGTTAAACAAACCGTCCAGCTAAGAAAAGGGTTAAGTCAAGAGATTGCTAAATCCTTAAGTAAATTAATTAGAGATAATCTTAAAAGACTAAGTCCCTCAATTCAAGGAGATACGCTTAGAGTTTCTGGGAAGAGCAAAGATGATCTTCAAGATGCCATTGCTTTATTAAAGTCAGAGGAAGATAATTTTGAGCTTCCTCTGCAGTATCAGAATTATAGGTAATCAGAAATCCTCTTTCAAGCATGGTCAATATTTATCTATAATATAAATTCAAGAAACTTCGACCACAATAACCAAATCCTTTCCCGAAAAATTTATTTAATCTCTAGGTTTTGGATTGCTAATACAGCTATATTCTGTGTGCGTTAATTTCGTATCCAATCTATAATTTAAAATAATTTTAGATTGTTTAATGACTTCACCTTTGAGGAACATTTCTCCAAACAATTCTGGAGCAGCAGCATCTTTAGCTCTGGTCCTTTCATTTACCGGACTAATTCTTCTCACTCAGTCTTTGTTTATTGTGCCAGCAGGTCAAGTCGCGGTAGTCACTACGTTGGGCAAAGTTAGTGGCGGCTCTCGCAGGCCAGGATTAAATTTGAAAATACCATTTGTTCAATCAGTCTTTCCTTTTGATGTAAGAACTCAAGTAAGGCCTGAAAAATTTGCAACTTTAACTAAGGATCTGCAGGTTATCGAAGCCACAGCAACTATCAAATATGCGGTTAGGCCTAGTGAAGCAGGCCGCGTATATAGCACTATTGCATATAACGATAGAGAAGTGTATCCCAGAATAATTCAACCTTCTCTTCTGAAGGCGCTAAAATCTGTTTTTTCCCAATATGAACTTGTAACAATAGCAAGCAAATGGAGTGATATTTCCGAGCTTGTAGAAAGAACTGTGGCAGAAGAGCTAGATAAATTTGATTATGTAGATGTTCGAGGATTAGATTTAACAGGTTTAGAAATAGCAGAAGAATATAGGGCAGCAATAGAACAAAAGCAAATAGCCGAACAACAGTTGTTGAGAGCTCAAACAGAAGTCAAAATAGCTGAACAGGAAGCTTTGCGTTATGAGACTCTAAATAAAAGTTTAGATGATCAGGTTTTATTTAAACTATTTCTCGATAAATGGAATGGAAAGACTCAAGTAGTACCTTCATTGCCAGGAAGCAATTCAGCCTCGCCATCGATAATTGTGGGAGGTCGTAAATAATAGAGGATTAACTTTTTATCTCCTAAATATAAAAAATTGCTATACTTTAACCCCTCTATTCTGCCTTCCTAAACTTAGATCCTGCCAGTAATAATATTAGTAAGAATGGGACAACATATAAGCTCAGACTCACCGCCAATATAAATGTACCAACAATCATTAATCCAAGTATTAGTAGTGACATTATTAGGTATATTTTCCTCTTGAGTCTAGTTATCCAGGTATACTCAAGCCTTTCAATTCCCAAACTTAATCCTATCCTTTTCTTTATTAGATTGAAAAAATGTTCTAGGTGCCAATTTAGCGATGCAGTCGCTCTGTTGAGATATCCTTGATTAAACACTCGTCCTATAGGCCCAATAGGTTTGCTTGAAGCTACTTTGGCTCTTACTCTTAATGCATTGAGGATTCCATTTAGAGTTTCTGATATTTCTTTGTCAACTTTTTCCCGCTCTGCTTTTAGTCTTTCTAAATCCCAGTATTGAGAGGATTTATCTGCTTTTATGATAGGGAAACTTGGCTTGTAATCATAGGCATTTTTATTTAGCCTGGCTTTGTTCCTTAAAGTTATTAAAAGTCTAGATAATTTTCCCATTTATTTTGAAATTGCTCTTTTTACTCAGTAAAACCATTAATTAGTAGATATTTCTTGGAAGGCATTAAATTAGTTCCTATTGGATTGTATAAGGATTTAAGTAATTTTTTTACAATATAGAAAAGCTCTCCTTAAATGCCTTGATTGTTGCCTCTACATCTCCTTCTGAATGAGCTAGTGATGTAAACCCAGCTTCGAATGCACTAGGAGCAAGATAGACACCTCGTTGAAGCATTTCTCGATGCAACTTGCCAAATTTTTCGGTATCCGCAGCTTTTGCTTCTTCAAAATTCCTAACTGGTCCTTCACAAAGATAGAAACCAAACATTGCGCCAATATTGTTACCAATGATTTCGTGTCCTGTTTCTTTTGCGGCTCCAACTATTCCGTTCAGAAGTCTTTGGGTTGTTGATTCCAATCGTTCATAGGTCCCTTCTTGTTTGAGCAACTCCAAAGTTTTAATCCCTGCTGTCATCGCTAGAGGATTTCCGCTTAAAGTCCCTGCTTGATACATAGGCCCAGAAGGGGCAACCATTTCCATTATTTCGGCTTTCCCTCCGTAGGCTCCAACGGGAAGTCCTCCTCCAATTACTTTTCCCATGGTTGTGAGGTCTGGTGTTACGCCAAATCGAGCCTGTGCTCCCCCATAGCTGATTCTGAATCCTGTCATCACTTCGTCGAATACAAGTAGGGAGCCATTTTCCTTCGTTACTTCTCTTAGTCCTTCAAGGAATCCGGGTTCAGGGGTGATAAATCCAGCATTGCCAACGACAGGTTCAAGAATTACTCCAGATATTGCATCTGGATTCTCAGCAAATAGGTCTTTAACCGCTTCTAAGTCGTTGTAAGGGGCTGTAAGCGTATTCGCCGTTGTGCTTCTAGGAACTCCTGGTGAATCTGGAAGTCCTAGGGTTGCTACTCCAGATCCAGCTTTCACAAGGAACATGTCTGCATGTCCGTGATAGCAGCCTTCAAACTTAATTACTTTGTCTCTGCCGGTAAAAGCTCGCATTAGGCGAAGTACCGCCATGCAAGCTTCTGTCCCGCTATTAACAAAGCGAACCATTTCAACGCTAGGTACTGCTTCTATAACCATTTCCGCGAGCTGATTCTCAAGCTCACAAGGAGCGCCAAAACTTGTTCCTTTCTCTAGGCATTCATGAAGCGCAGCTATCACTTCCGGGTGTGCATGGCCGCATATCGCTGGTCCCCAACTGCCCACATAATCGATGAATCGATTTCCATCAATATCCCAGGCATATGGACCTTTGACTCGATCGAAAACAATCGGTTGTCCTCCTACGGAGCGAAAGGCACGAACAGGAGAACTAACTCCGCCAGGCATTAGAGACTGGGCAGCGCTGAAAACTTCCTGCGATCGGTTTGTTTTAAAGGCGTTTGTCACGGGGACCTATGCCAATGGGCTTGTATAGACCATCAGCCATCTTGACCCAAAAAGGTCAGATACGTCTCATATTTTGTTAATGGTTCTATCTCCTGACAATCGAATTTCATCAAATATTCCTCTTTTGTATGCCTGACTTGCAGATGACAATACAGTTCTGGTAAGGGTCTTAGAGAAGTAGTCAGTTAAGGAAGATGCGCTTTGGCTGTCATACAAAAGATTAAGCAACTGTGGAAATTTTTGATTTTTCTTGAAGTATCTTCTTTGGATAATGGGGGAAACTCATCCAGTTCGCATTGCAAAATGCTCAACAGTTTGTTCTGAATCTGATTTTATGGCTCGAGAGGTATATGGATTTGTGTCCCTTTGGATTTCGGAGGATATTGAGTCAGGGTGATCTTTTTTTTGAAATTATAAGATTAATCGAATAACTTTTTCGTTGTTAATTACACACGAAACTTTATTTAGTCTAATTCAATTATATTAAATGCCTTCCAGTTATCCTTCTATGGGCAATAAATATTTTGAAAACTTTCCGGTTTAATATAAGGAAGATTCACCTATCTTGTATGGATTTAACGTAGTTTATTTTATTGTAGGAAAAGATATTTTTGGGTGTTTTATGATATAAAATTAGATCCATTTAAGACAGGGGTGTCGCGTCTGATACAAATGCAACCCCACCATAGAAATTCAATAGAGGAAGAGTGGTTCTCTTAATTCTTTCAATTACATCTTGGTCGCAAAAAATAATTACATGTGCATTTGCACCTAGACCGGTAAATTCCATATCCTCTGAGACAATCCTTTCTGGCCCTCTGCCAGTGACATGTTTCATTACCGTATATCCAGGCACTTGAGCTTTTTCTAGTGTTTCGATCATTTGATCAAGCTCTCGCTCGCCGAAAATAAGATCTAATCTCTTCATCTTATTAACTCATGGGGATAATTTTGTTGACCATGTTCATATAAATCGGGATGCCAATAACTACATTAAAAGGGAAGGTAAGGCCAAGAGTAGTTGATATTAAATAACTAGCTCTTGCTTCAGGAACTGACATTCTCATTGCTGCTGGAACTGCTAGGTAGGATGCACTAGCACAAAGTACGGCAAAAAGTAAGGCATTACCTGGACCTAAGCCTAGCTGTTTTGCAATCAAAATGCCTAAAGATCCATTAAATAAAGGCATTCCGACTGCAAAACATATTAGAAAGGAGCCTGCTTTTTTCAGACTTGGTAGCCTTTGAGCCGCAACTATTCCCATGTCAAGCAAGAAGAAGCATTCCGCCCCATAAAATAATTTTTCTGTAAAGGGTTGCATTTTTAATACTGCGCTGGGATTATTGGCAGCAGTTATAAATCCAATGAATAAGCTCCCTAAAAGTAAATAAGCTGATCCATTTAGCATTGCTTCATGAAGAATCCCTCTGAAACGAATCATTTTGGCATTGCTTTTTCTTTTAAGGCCTGAAAGCTTTACTAATAAAAGTCCTACTATTATTGCTGGAGACTCCATTAAAGCCAGGGCAGCAACCATAAACCCATCAAAAGATATTCCTTGATTCTCCAGGAAACTTTCTGCGGTAATAAAGGTTACTGCACTTATAGATCCATAGGCTGCTGCGATTGCAGCTGAGTTGAAAAGATCAAGCTTTAATCTTAATACTAAAAAGCATATTAATGGGATTAATAGAGAGGTTATTATTGCTGCCGCAAATGTAGGTAATACTTGCCCTCCAAATCCACTTTTTTCAAGTTCTAACCCTCCCGTAAACCCTATTGATAGTAAGAGATATAGAGAAAAAAGTTTAGGCAGAGGAGATGGAACTTCAAGATCTGATCTTACAAGTACAGCTATTGCCCCCAAAAAGAAAAATAGTACAGGAGGAGTCAGGACATTTTGAAGTATGAGACTGGTGTTCATTCTTCTAGAAATCAGTTAGAGGACTTTTCTCTATATTTGGGTTTTGTAAATACATTCCATTTTATCTCTTTAGATAATCGACAGCTGATTGGAGTGCTTCTTTTCTATCGCTAACTAATCCACTAACTCCAAACTTTGATAGACGCTCTTTTACTCTTTGGCTAGCACCAGCAACAAATGCTAATCGTGAATTCATCTTTGCTTCTTGCATCATGTCCTCAATTGCAAGAGTTGCAGTAACACCTAATCGAGGTACGTCAGTAATGTCTAGAATAAGTACTTTGTAATTCCTTACAAGCATCATTCTTTCAGTTATTCCTTTTGCTGCCCCGAAGCTAAGAGGCCCGCGCAGTCTAAACAGCATGACTTCCCCTCCGCATCTATCTAAAAGTTCTTTCTCATCTTGAGGTAGCGAAGCTTCTAGACTCTTATCAACACCTAGAGGGTTATCTGCTTCCATCCCTTCTAGTTGTGTTTCAGTTATTGAATCAATCGTAAGCATATTTGCAATGAATACTCCCACAAGAACTGCCCAGATTAAATCCCAAAATACTGTCATTAACAGTACTCCGTACATTACAGCTGCTGTCTTGGCAGAAAGTTTATGTGCTCTAAGAAGAAATCCCCAATCGATTATATCTAGGCCGACTTTTATTAGTATTCCTGCTAACAATGCGGTTGGAATTTGCGATGCGAGAGGACCAGCACCTATTAATACAATTAACAGAACTATGGAATGAACCATTCCTGAAATTGGAGTGCTGCCGCCTGATTTGATATTTATTACGGTACGCATAGTTGCACCAGCACCAGGTAGGCCAGTTAATAGTCCTGCAAGGCTGTTACCTAAACCTTGACCGATTAACTCTCTATCTGAGTTGTGTCGTGTTTGTGAGATATTGTCGGCAACAAGAGATGTAAGAAGAGAGTCAATAGCTCCTAATACCGCTAATACAAGACCTGCTTGAAGAATAACGGGGAAATGTTCGTTCCAATTTGGCATTGAGAACGTTAGTCCCCCTTCAGGGATGGCACCAATTCGTGGAAGGGGTTCTAGTCCTTGGCTTTGAATTGATGCATCGTTAAAGAGAAAAACAGAAAGTGGCGTAACGATAAGGAGTGCGAGAAGAGGAGATGGAACCCACTGGCTTATTCGTCTGGGAGTTAAGAAAACAATTGCCAGAGTCATTATCCCAACAGCAACAGCTGCAAAGTTTGGCTGAAAATTGTTTGCAAGTGTTCCAAGTGATTCCAATACACCCCCTCTAGTACTTATGCCGAGTAATGGACCAATCTGAAGAGCAAGGATGATTACCCCAATACCCGACATGAATCCTGAAACAACAGAGTATGGAACTAGTGTTATGTATTTACCAAGTTTTAGAAGTCCAAATAGAATCTGAAATAGACCGCCAATAACTACTGCTGCCATTACTAATGGCAATATTTCTCCAGCACTTAGATCCCTGGAGACTCCAATTGCGGCAAGACTTGCGACGACACCAGCGACGGTGACACTCATTGGACCAGTAGGGCCACTTACTTGGGCAGGTGTACCTCCAAACAAGGCCGCTATAAACCCAACCACTACAGCTCCATACAATCCATAGATAGCCCCGCCAGGTCCTAAGGCAGCATTTCCAAACGCGAGGGCGAGTGGAAGTGCTACTACTGCGGCTGTGATTCCTCCAAGGACATCACCTCTAATGTTTTTGGTATGAAAACCATTGATCAAGGCCACGCTAGTTGCTCCTTAATTCTGCTATTTATGTTTTTTTGAAATTAGCATTTGATATAACACTCTTGAAAAATAAGCTTAATGTAATTTCAGATTTCCACTTCTTGATTTTGTCTAAACCCTTTCAGAGACAGCCTTTTGCCTGGCAGTGAAATCTTGAAGATGTAATAAAAGTCGGATTGTTGCAATTATTTGGATATGTTTCTTAAGGAATTAAAAAAAGATCCCTGATGGTTTTGTTTAAAAAACTTAGACAAAGGCAAGATCTAAATTGAAATAGCTTGTTTGTTTAGATTGCTTTGCTTCCAGAAGAAAAATTGTATACAAACATCTTATTACTACATATATAATTCATCATCATCATCATCATCATCATTTGGCGGCCAATTAATATTAACTGATACTGGCGCATGATCACTAGGTTGGTTATTACCTCTTATTTCTTTGTGTATAACGCAGCTTTTAGACTGGTTACACAATTCATTGCACAAATAGATATGATCAATTCTCCAGCCACGATTGTTTTCCCAGCCTGCACTACGGTAATCCCACCAGCTCCAATGTTGGCTATCTTGTTCAAATATTCTAAATGCATCTTTTAGATCTTTACCTAAAGCCTCTCTTAGTAGATCCCTTTCTTTTTGACTGGCCATAATTTTCCCAGATAATTTTTTAGGGTTATGGATATCTTTATCTTCAAGTGCAATATTGAAATCTCCTAAAATGCATAAAGGTTCATCTCGGAATTGCTGGGCCTTAATATATTTGCTTAAGTAGTTCAGCCAATTTAGTTTATATATGTATTTATCAGAATTAACTTCGGAGCCATTTGGAACATAAAGGTTTACTACTCTTACCCCATTTAATAAACCACTCATTACCCTTTTCTGCTTGTCAAGCTCAAAAACTTCTTCCTCATCATTAAGCTCCCCCGTGAATCCATACCTCACATCTTCTATTGGGACTTTGCTAATCATTGCAACTCCGTTATAGGCTTTTTGTCCATAAAAGCTAACTTGATAATCCATCTCTTCAAAGAATTCATGAGGGAAAAAAGGGTCATCAACTTTTGTTTCTTGTAGAGCCAGTAGATCAGGCTCGTAATTCAGTAAAAAATCTTTGATTTGGTCAAGGCGAGTCCTTACAGAATTTACGTTCCAAGTTGCTATTCGCACAGCCGCTAAGTTCATGCAATGATAATTAGCATTGATTTTCCATCATTGGCGAGCCAATTCAATGAAAAAACGAGTAATTGAGACTTTATTTTTCTCTAGGAGGTTTTTGGCACTCTTACCATTGGTGGCACTTTTTAGTTTCCAAATTTTAATCCCTAAGATTAAGGCACAGGTTTCTGGTTCTTATGAGCTTCCTCAAGAAAGAGAGCTTTACCAAACCTCACCTTCATCAAGTGATAATGGGAGCATTCTTGAGGCAACTAATCCCCTTGATTTAATGAATCGGTTGAGACGTGCTACGGCGATGGATGATGCAACAAGCCCTTCTGATGCAATAGATGAGGCATTAAAGATCTTTGAGCAGCAAACTCCAATTTCTACTAATAAATAAAGTTTACAGATAATCTTGGACCATAATTTTTATAGAAACAGAATTCTTTGCTTATTTTCATCAAGACTCTTTTTAATTTCCCAAATTGAAATTTATTTTGTGCTAAAGATGAAATTATTTACCAAGGATCGCTAGATTTGTTCTGGGCCTATAGATGACCCTTCCTGAGATGCAAGATCACCCAATTCCTAATGTCACAGAGCCTTTGCAATACCGTGCTATAGGCATTGTAAGAGGGATTTATAAGCCTTCTGATCAGAACCATTTCACTCGTGGCCAGTTGATTGATCAAGAAGGTACAGAGATTGATGCGGTAGTGCTTGGGAGAGTTATGACTTTGATGCGAAGACATTTGGCTCTTGATAAGCCTCATCTTTGGGTTGTTTACCCTCGTTGCCGGCAGCCTGATCACCTTCACTTGCAGATAGTTGGTATTTGGGAGCCGAGCACTTTACGTAAATCAGATATTAAGCTTGCAAATTCAAATGATTCTAAATCGTCTAGCAAGGAAACTGTTATTGATCAATTGCCAGAAGGGGACGATTATTTTTCAATTCGAGGAGAGGTGATTTTTACCAAGCCAGAATCAGAAGAGTTGATTGTGAAAGTTCGACAGAAACCCCGCGTTGATGGTAAAAGATCTATCCCTTTCAAAATTCCATTAAAAGGTAACCTCCCCTTTGAAATGTTAAGGAACTTTGTTAGCTTAAAAGTCCGTCGCATCGGACAGAAGCTCTTTGTTGAGGAGTATAAATCAATGGGTTCTTTGCCTCAAGTGTTGAATAAGAAGCAGATTTATAAGAAATCTATTGTAAGGAAAAAAGATTCTAAAAAATAGTGTATTTCAAGTATTTTTTTATTATTTGGAAATGAATGATTTACTGATTGATTGCTCCTTGGGATTGTCAGGAGATATGCTTCTTGCAGCATTAGTTGATTTGGGCATTCCTATAGAAGAAATCAAGTCTAGTATAAGTTTAATGGATTTAGAAGATGAATTTAGCCTAGAAGTTAAGGAAATTGTTCGTAATGGCTTTAGAGGGCTAAGTTTTTCTGTTCATGGAAAAAGTAAAGGTTCTTCCAATAGAACCTTTAAGGAAATTAAATTGTTAGTTGAAAATTCTAGATGCTCACAAAATCTAAAAAAAAGAATCTTGAAGGTCTTTTTTATACTTGCAAGTGCTGAGGCTGTTATACATGGCAAGGATTTAGATGAAGTGCATTTTCATGAAGTCGGAGAAACAGATTCTTTAATTGATATAATTGGAGTATGTGCAGCTATTGAGTATCTAAAAGTAAGAAATATTGTCACTGCTTCTCCCCCTGCTGGTAAAGGTTACGTTCTTACTAAGCATGGTGGTTTGCCAATCCCAGTGCCTGCAGTATTGGAAATAGCTAAAAATTATAATATAAAATTAACAGGTTCTCTTCAGTCTTATGAAGGTGAACTTACAACTCCAACTGGTATAGCTTTGTTGGCTTCTTTAACTGACGGATTTTGTCAACCATCTGAAATGGAGATATGCAATATTGGTATTGGTATTGGCCAGAAGGATTTTGGTAGGCCTAATTTTTTGAGAGTATGTTTGATCAATTCATTAAATAATGAGGTAAATGAATCATTAAATAAAAATATTGACAGGCAAAATCTTATTGTCCAAGAAGCTTGGATTGATGACTCTTCTCCAGAAGAGTTGGCTGCTTTTATTTCTGATTTGCGAAAATCAGGGGCCATTGATGTTGCGTGCTTTACAATTCAAATGAAGAAAGGTCGACAAGGTTTTGAGGTCAAAGCAATTGTAAGCCCAGAAGATTCAACTCGTTTGAGATCTGTTTGGTTCTCAAATGGAATAAGCCTTGGGATACGGGAGTATGCAATCTCTAGATGGGTTTTACCAAGGAGATTAGGTTTTTGTACGACTTCATTGGGGAAAGTACGTTTTAAGCAGTTCAAGAAACCCGATGGAACCTTAATTGAGAAGCCAGAATATGATGAGCTTTATCGCTTGAGCAATAATTTAGGTAAATCAATGAAAGAAATTAATAGTCAAATAATTAAATCTTCAAGTGAATTTTCTCCAGACTCAGAATGGTCATGGTGATCAGATTGATACAGGAAAACATAAAAAATATACGTTTTCCTTTGGAGAGTTTGAAATTAAAAAACTTTTTTAGCTTGTGTTTCTCATTGCTGAGCATCTTATTTGTTGCTTTTATAGTCATTACAAATATAAGGCAGTTGCAGGCTCTTCATGTATCAATTTCAGATTCATTTTGGATCTTATTGGGTGTAATACTAAGTTGTATTAGTGTTTTAATTAATGCTTTTGCATGGCGACAATTGGCATATTGGGTGTCTTGTGAAGATCTAAATATACCTTTTATTAGGATTTATTTACGGACCAACTTATTGAAATACATTCCAGGTGGAATATGGCATTTTGTACAAAGATTAAGGTTACTTAAACAGCATATTAGTGTTTCTAAATCTATTGCTTGTGTTCTTTTAGAGCCATTAGTGATGGCAATTTCAGCATTGCTTTTAGTCCCAATAGGAGGATGGCAGTCTGGATTAAGTTTCTTTTGTATACTACCTTGTCTTCTTTTACTCCCAAGGTGGAGAGAAATTGTTTTTAGTTATCTAAGAAAAAATAAGACTTCACAACTTAGAACAATTGATCCTGAGATTGTCCCCACTGCTACTAAAAATTATTTTTTGGAATCTCAAAATAAGTATCCATTTAGGGTTGTTTTTCTAGAAATGCTTTTTATTCTCTTCCGATTCTCTGGTTTTTTATGTTGCTTAAAGGCTTTTTCATTGGCGGATTATTTCTCATTAGGATTTTGGATTGCGGCCTTTGCTCTTTCCTGGACATTAGGTTTGATTGTGCCAGGTGCTCCTGGCGGTATAGGTGTCTTTGAGGCGGTATTAATTTTACGGGTCGGGTCTTCTGCAATAGAAGCTCCTTTAATAGCAACTTTACTTTGCTATAGATTTGTTTCTACTATTTCCGATGTTTTATTAGCAATATCTTCAACAATTTTTAGGAAATGGTCTTATTAACTAGAATCAAATCTTGATCTTCTAGTTTATTATTTGGCTTGTAATGATATTTGCAGATAATTAATTATTAAACTGAATGTATTTATTAATTATTACTCTTTGCTTGGCCTGAATCTAAACTTGGTATAAGGGCAAGTGATGCAATAATTCCAAGCATTATTATAATAATGCTTGGAATTAAAGCGTCTACCATTCTTTCGTCACTTGCATATTGATATATTCGTACAGATAGAGTATCAAAGTCAAATGGCCTTAATACAAAAGTCAATGGTAATTCTTTTAGTGTATCAACAAATACCAGAAGCGTGCCAACAATAATAGGTCCTTTTAATAAAGGTAGATGAATCCTTTTCAGGACATCTGGCCAGCTAGAACCAAGACTCGTCGCTGCTTCATCAAGGCTTGGTGAAAGCCTTTCAAGGCCAGCATCTAACCCACCTTTGGCTACAGCCAAAAACCTAATTACGTAGCCCCATAGCAGTAACATTAAGGGTGTGAAATTCCATGGAGAACCCCCAAAAGAAATAAGAGCAAGCGCTAAAACTACACCTGGTATTGCGTATCCAATACCTGAGATGAAGCTAATATTTACCATCCATATTTTTGTATTCCATCTTTTAGATATTGTCAGGATAAGAGCAGCTAATACAGTAATAGATGCCGTTAGCAAACCTAAACCAAGGCTTCTTATTGTTAGATACAAAAGATCTAGATCTAGTTCTCTTTTAAGTTGATCTATATTTATAAAGGACCAAATAATTGGGGTTCCAAGGGTAATAATCGGTGGAGTTATCGTAATTATCTGTGCGAGCAATTGTCTAATTCCATCTAGTTTCCAAGCTTGAGCTTCGCCAGTTGGAATTCCTTCTGTCCACCGCCGACTTCGTCTTCTAAGAACCTTTTCATAAGCCACTAAGCTAATCACTATCAATAAGGCAATTAGAGCAAGTCCTATGGCACCAGCAGGATTACCTTTGGACATCCAGTTTTCAACAATCCCTGCAGATATACTGGGTATGTTTAAGAGTTGTACAGCTCCTAATTCGTTGACTATTTCCATGCTCATAAGTGCAATCCCAGCTCCAATTGCAGGTAGTGCAATTGGCAAAGCAACTCTCCTAAAACTATTCCATGGTCCCACTCCAAGGCTCCTTGCAGCTTCTAGCTGACTCCTTCCGCAAATTGAGAAGCTCTCGGTACTTAAAAGAAAAACATAAGGGTAAGTTGTTAGAGCCATAACTAATACACCCCAAGCCATCCCATATATTCTTATTCCGTTAATACTTCCTAGGTCAATTAGAGTTGCTGCTAATAAATAGGATGGTGTTGCCAAAGGTAGAAGTTGTGCTATGCGAAGCAGTTTGCGGCCACTAAATCTACAATTAGCTAGAATCCATCCATTCGCAGTGCCTAATATCCCACCAGATATTGCTGTAAGTATTACGAGCTGAACTGTACCTCTAATTTGTATCATTCCATCTATACCTAAGCTAGATGCACCTTCTCTTAAACCTGTTAGGCCTTCATTTGTGAGTCTAACAAGTGGCCATATTACTATTAAGAAAAGAATGACACTTGCGATGCTTAGAACAGCTCGCCCTTTTGGCCATTGGCCTTTAATTGAATTCATGTACATATTTAAAATAAGGACTATCGGATAATTTGCTAAAAGGCTATTTGCTAATTTCCTTGAGATTGATTTTTATCATTAAATAAAGTTTTTTATTTTAAGTAGAGTTGCATCTTGAATATACAATTTTTTTAATTGATGTAAATGCTTTATGGTTGACGAGATTGTTGTTTTTGATCTTTGATAAGCACAGGAACGTAATTTTTTTGCATTAACCCACCACTCTTGTCATCATCAGAGTCTAGGGTTGAAACCACTATCCCAATAAACAAGGTTGAAAACGCTATAAAGAACAATATTTCAAGCATAATACTCTAGATACTTCGCCTAGTTTACATATATGAGATTATTCATTAGTCGAAAATGATTTATTTGTAATAACCATGTATTTATGGATACATTAAGGTTGTCATGATGGGCTATATGGCAAGAAAGCATTAAATCCAATAGGTAAAGGTAATAAGTAGAATTACTCTGTCCTGGGTTCGTTTTGGGAACCCAGGGAATTATGCGTAATACTATCTAAACATGATCTGCCAGCAATAAGGATTTATTTAAGATATCTGATTAACTATCTGTCTTTCTCATGTTTTATAATTCATTTTCCTAAATGCTAAATTTCATGATTTATGCGCTTTGCTTTGAATTGATGTAACTATGTTATCGGTTTTTTTATTTTGGACTAATATTGTCAATCTCTTTGGCTAATTTTAAATCAAGATCACTTAGTCCACCTAGGTCATGTGATATTAATTCAATGCTTACTTTTGAATAGCTGTTTTTCCAGTCTGGATGGTGGTTTATTTTCTCTGCCAGTAAAGCGACTTTAGTTATGAACCCAAAGGCATCTATAAAGTTATCAAAGCTCCATTCTTGGTGAAGTTTTCCTTTTTTTAGATTCCATTTCGGATGTTTGCTTAAAAAATCTTCAACAAATTTATCTTGCAATTTTTTAAGTGTCATAATAGCTTTACACATCGAAAATATACTAGCAGGAATAATTAAAAATTTATCTTTAAATCTATTTGTTTTTTGCATTCCTAAATAGTGTTGTGTCTATAACTCAATTTATATTGTGTCTTCGCCAGCTAGGTCATGAATTCGATCTATCATAAGATCTATATTTGTATCGATCCCCTCATCCTTAGCCCAAGCGTTTGGATCGTGATTTGATATAACTATCTTGTTTAGCTCGTTGCTGTTTTCTTTATAATCAATCACTTCTGATGTTGTTTGCACAAATCTTTGTTTGTCACCTATAAAATGTATTGCTATTCTTCTTTCGGAACCCTTCTGTCTATGTTCCCAAAGGTACAGTGCTTGCCAGACTCCCAACGTAAGACTTGATTCTTCTATAGATAGGCTGATACTACTTGTAGTAAGTGAAGTTCGTATGTGAGCGGGCATATCATCAGGGCCTTCATCGGCATGAGAATATCTTTGTAGATTGCTTGTGTTGTTAATTGATGTGAAACCATCTTCGGGAACGATTGCTTTCATATAATTGTTCAAATCCTTAAGCACTCGTGGATCTGCATTCTCATTGATTGTCAGAGAAGCACTTGTATGTAGCAAGGTAAGATTTATAATTCCTTTGATTAGGGTTTTACTCTTTATCCATTTGTTAATAATATTAGTTATATCAATAAACCCTTGTGAATGTGTTTTGATGCTTATTTGATCAGTAATTTGTTCAATGTTCATTTGCTCTTGATCGGACTCTCAATAATAGCCTGAACAGGTTTCAATCTAGGAAATGAATTTTTTTGTTAAAAGATTTCTCACCTTGATAAAGTTTAGTCCCTATGAAAAATCACCCAAGATAATCTTTGCTGAATGTCTGTTGATAATGACAATAATCGCAATCAATGATATTCCATTGTAGATTAAGCATGCTTAATTTAAGTGAATTCCTCATTGTTTTCTTCAAATGATCATTGTTTATATTTGCGGATATAGCTAATGGATGGTTGGACTCGGCTTGGTCATTTCCTTAAAGAAACCCAAATATTGGGCTCTATCCAGAGCGTTCTTTATTGGGACCAGAATACAAGTATGCCTGTGAGCGGTTCTTCTTGGAGAGGTGAACAGTTAAGCCTAATGGCACGCCAATTACATGCTCGCCAAACCAGTTCAGAATATTTGGATCTCATAAGTCAAGCAAGAGAAGAATTTGAAATCAGTCGTGATAATGGAGATCACGATTGTGAACGCGAACGTAATCTAGAACTATTAGAATTACAACTTGCTAGACAGACGTCTTTGGATTCAGTATTGGTGGGTGAACTCGCCAATGCGAAATCAGAAGGATATGAGCGTTGGCAAAAGGCAAAGAGCAAATCAGAATTCTCGATATTCTCTCCTGCCTTAAAAAAGTTGATTTCTTTAAGGCAGGAAGAGGCACGACAGCTGTCTGAGAAAAGGTCATGTTGGGAGACTCTTGCACAACCTTTTGAGCCTGATATTTGTTTAGATCGTTTGAAAGAATTGTTCTCTACATTGAGAACAGAATTGCCTATTATCCTATCCGAAGTCTGTTTGATAAATAGAAATATATCATCTACTAATTGGGATTTAACATCGGCAAGTCAAGAAAGACTTGGAAATCAATTGTTAGATGAATGGGGAAGGAACAGAGAACAAACCTCATTGGCTTTTTCTCCTCATCCATTTTCTATAACTCTTGGTCCTAGAGATTATCGTTTGACTAGAAGAGTTGTTGAAGGTCAACCTTTCTCTTGTTTTTTGGCCACAGCTCATGAGTGGGGACATTCATTATATGAACAGGGATTACCTGATCTCAGCCATCAATGGTTTGCTTGGCCATTAGGTCAAGCAACATCAATGGCAGTGCATGAAAGTCAGTCTCTTTTTTGGGAAAATCGTGTTGCACGAAGCAAGGTTTTTGCTCAACGTTGGTGGTCAAGGTTTGCCAAAGAAGGCGCACCTGTTTATTCAGCAAATCAACTTTGGAAAGAAATTAATCCTTTGACTCCTGGATTGAATAGAGTTGAAGCTGATGAGTTGACATATGGAATTCATATTTTGATTCGTACAGATTTGGAAATAGCGCTTTTAGAACAAGGTCTTGAGGTAGATGATTTACCCGCAGAGTGGAACAAGATGTATTCAGATATGCTCGGAATAGTTCCAAAGAATGATGCTGAAGGTTGTTTGCAAGATGTTCATTGGAGTGAAGGAATGTTCGGCTATTTCCCTTCATATTTATTGGGTCATTTAATTAGTGCTCAAATTGCAGAGGCAATGTGCCAGGATTTTGAATCTCAAGGAATTAAGGGCCCTGATCCAATAGCTGATTTGATTTCTAAAGGAAAGGAATCAACCATTATTGACTGGTTGAGAAGAAATGTACATGTTCATGGCCGTAAAGTTAACGCCGAACAATTAGTTGAGAGGGTTAGTGGAAAGTCTCTTTCTAGTGATCCTTTCATGAGCTATTTAAAGCAAAAAATTTTAGATCTACAGTCTTGCCTATAGGATGCCCCGCGAGCTTCTTCGATTTATGGCCAATCTTGAACAATCCCCTAGCCGCAGCATGCCCAACCTCCTTCATGTATTGCCTGCATTTGCGGATGAATCCAAATTACGTCTAAACACAATTGTTGAACTGAATTCGAATACCATCAACAAGTATGAATTAATTACAGAAACAGGTCATCTCAAACTTGATCGAGTTGGCTATTCATCTTTGGCTTATCCATTCGCTTATGGATGCATTCCTAGAACATGGGATGAGGATGGAGATCCATTGGATATTGAAATTGTAGGAGTTACTGAGCCATTGATTCCTGGTTCAGTTGTCGAAGCTAGAATTATTGGAATTATGACTTTTGATGATGGAGGAGAGGTTGATGACAAAGTAATAGCTGTTTTGGCAGATGATAAGAGAATGGACCATATTTCTAGCTTTGAAGATCTAGGAAAGCATTGGGAAACTGAAACCAAGTATTACTGGGAACATTATAAAGATCTAAAGAAACCAGGAACTTGTACAGTAAATGGTTTCTTTGGTGTTCCAAAAGCAATAGAGATAATTAAGTCATGCGAAAAAAGATATTTAGAAGATATTGATCCTAAACTGATTGATTAACTTAATTGCCGATAAATTATTTTTCTTGTTTTTATTATAAGGAAACTTTTTCTTATTGAAGTTTCCTTTATTCTTGGGGCCTGGCACTTGCAAAAATTTCTGCAAGTATTTCTCCTGCCCCTTGAGATTTGAGTATGTTTGCAAGATCTTTCCCTATCTTTTCTCCCTTGTTTACTGGTCCTGTTGATGTATCTCGAATGAGTTGTTTCCCATCGAGGCTCGCAACCATTCCAGTCAAGGTTAGTTCTTCCCCTTTGATGGTTGTGTTGACTCCTATAGGCACTTGGCAGCCGCCTTCTAACTCCCTAAGAAAGGATCTCTCTGCAATGCATCTTTGGCTGGTTGATGTGTGTTCTAAAACCTTTATGGCATCAATAACATCAGTTTTCTCTTGAACGCATTCAATCCCTAAGGCTCCTTGCCCTACAGCATGCAAAGAAATTTCACTTGGAATTAGCTGATGAATTCTTTCTTTGAAGCCAAGTCGAGTTAGTCCCGCTGCTGCAAGGATTAAGCAATCAAATTCACCTGCATCAAGTTTCTCTAATCGTGTAATTACATTCCCTCTGACATCTTTAAAGATTAAATGTGGGTAGTGGTATTTCAGTTGAGCTAGGCGCCTTAGTGAGCTTGTTCCTACGACTGAGCCTTCAGGTAGGGTTTCAAGTTTGTGGCTTTGGTTTTTTGCATTTACTACTAAGGCATCTGATGGATCTTCTCTTTCGGTAATACAGCCGAGTATTAATCCTTCTGGCAAATTAGTTGGAAGGTCTTTGAGAGAATGAACAGCAATGTCTGCTCTCCCTATGAGCATCTGAGCCTCAAGCTCTTTTGTAAAAAGTCCTTTGTCTCCTATCTTTGCTAGTGCTACATCAAGAATTTTGTCCCCTTGAGTAGCCATTGCTTCTATTGATACTTCAAGGTTTGGATGAAAAGCTTCTAGTTCGGCCTTGACCCAGTTCGTCTGGACCATAGCCAGCTTGCTTCGGCGGGAAGCAATGCGAAGTTGGTCTAGGGCCATTAAGAGCGATCAGCAGTAATTCACATTAATCATTAAAGCTCTCATTCTTCACCAAAATTACAATCCCTTATCTCTTTCATGACATTTGCCTTGCTATTTCATGAACTCTGAAGCCCACCTAGTAAGGCTTGATTGTTCATTGCTGAAACAATTTTCTTTCAGTCAGATAAAGTCTTCAGGTTGAGCAATTACAGTTTTTTTGCTGAATGGATTGCTATAACAGGTGTTTTATAGATTTATTTTGGTGTTAATTAATGCTAATTAATTTATATCATTACAGATATATAAACTCTAGGCATGAAAAATAGTAATTTGCTTTCTGTTTGTTCTACAAAATCAACATACCAATGTATTTGCTTATTTAATGTATTCTTTCAAAACACCATTTCGATTTGGATGACGTAATTTCCGAAGCGCTTTAGCCTCTATTTGTCTAATTCGCTCTCTAGTTACGTCAAATATTTGGCCTATTTCCTCTAGAGTTTTCATCCTTCCATCATCAAGGCCATATCTAAGTCTTAGAACATCTCTTTCTCGTGGACTCAGGGTTGCTAATACACCTTCTAGGTCTTCGCGTAAAAGGTTCTTTGCAACATCTTGTTCAGGATTCTCTATATCTGCCTCGATAAAGTCTCCAAGTCTCGAATCTTCTTCTTTCCCAATAGGAGTTTCTAGAGAAATCGGTAACTGTGCACTTTTAGCAATGAATCTAAGTTTTTCTATTGTCATTTCCATGCTTTCGGCGATTTCTTCCTCAGAGGGTTTTCTTCCGAATTCTTGGCTGAGAACTTTGGTTGTTTTCTTTATCCTAGAAATTGTTTCGTACAAGTGAACAGGGAGCCTTATTGTTCTGCTTTGATCAGCAATTGCTCTAGTGATAGCTTGACGAATCCACCATGTGGCATATGTAGAGAATTTATAGCCTTTTTCGTGATCAAATTTTTCTGCGGCACGTATCAGACCTAGGCTTCCTTCCTGGATTAAATCTTGGAAAGATAGTCCTCGATTCATATATTTTTTGGCTATTGATACAACCAATCTAAGATTCGATTGAACCATTTTCTCTTTTGCTCGTCGCCCTAGCATTAGTCGACGACGAAATCTATTAAATGGCATCTCAACAAGAGCAGCCCATTCTTTAGTTGTTGGATAATGACCGTTTTCACTCTCAAATTGGGCGGCAAGATCTTCAATTTGTAATAGATCTGCAATCTTTCTTGCTAGTTCAATTTCCTCATCAGGCCGAAGAAGACGAATTCTACCTATTTCTTGCAAATAGACTCTTATTGAATCCTCTGTATATACACCTTTTGGACCTATCTTAATATTTGCCAGTGCTCTGGCTCTTGCTTCAGTATCACTTAAGGCATTAATTATTTCATCAGGAGACTGTTCTAAGCTTTTTATTGTATCTTTTTCATCATTGGAAATTAATTGATCAGGAGATTTGTCTACATCTTTTTTTACCTTTGCAATAGTTTTATTTTTTACACTATTTGATTTTGATTCTTCGGGTTTTTTTGCTTTTTTTGGGCTGCTAGAACGGGCTTTTACTTTTTTGGCCTTTCCTTTTGCTTCATTTAAAGGGGCTGCTTTGGCCTTCACTTTGACAGTTGTTGACTTTTTTGTGACAGTAGGGCTCATATCAGAAGACGCAGAAGAATAGACTCGCTTGCCAACCCGAAATTGCTTCTACAATTAAATGCAGTGGAGCGATGACAATAAAACCCAGCATTAAAGTTAGAACTTAATTCACCAGAGATTAGGAATCTGGAGAGAAAAGGTGGACCCTTTTGATTAAGTTTGAACTGTGAGCTGATGGTTTGGGTTGAAACGGATTGAAAGGTATCCGAGAACCTTGGCAGTGATGTCAGGGGCTTTCTCAGACCGGTCGAACACTTTGGGTTTGTTCCCGTGTGGTTCGATCTACATGTCTTCCCTCTGGTCGGAACTCTGCTTAGCTCCGTCAACAGCTTTTGAACTGCTCAACACTTTCATGTTAAAAAAAACTTGTGAGCTCGGCAAGTATTAGTTCAACTATCCCTCGGATTGAGGTCGATGTATGGCTTGAAGCAGGACGGGAGGGTCGATGCTTTACCTATTTGGATGGAAAACAATTAGGGGTTGGCTTGGGCGATTTGGTATTAGTCCGTTTAAGAGGTAGGCGAATTACTGGAGTGGTTGTTGCTGTAAGAGAGTCAAGAATGGCCAGAGTTGATGATCAGGGATCTTCAAATGGCTATCAAATTCAATTGGTTGAAGCTATTTTGCAACCTGCAGCTGTTGATCCTTCTTGGCGAGAGTGGTTAGAAGAAGTCGCGATTAAGTGCCATATAACTCCTTTTAGGATGCTGAAAACGGCTTTGCCTCCAGGATGGTTAGGACAAAGGATTCCTAAGGAAAGTTATGTTAAAAGATTTTGGTGGGTAAAAGTTTCATCAGATTATTTGAGAGAAAAGAATATCTCTAAGAGACAATCGGAATTGATCTCATTTCTTCTTTCCAGAGGTGGGGGGAGCTGGCAAAAAGATCTTCAAAGAGAAGGATTTGGTCTTCAAATGATTAAAGGGCTTATTACCAGAGGAATTGTTTTGCGTGAAAAGCGAGAAGAAAAAAAAGAGATAAGAGAATTGATTACGCAAACATCCCGTCAATCTGTATTGGAGGCCCCACGGAAACTTAATAAAGAGCAAAGCAATGCGGTTGATTTATTTAATGAGCAGCCTCCAGGAAGTTCTTTTTTACTTTGGGGGGTAACTGGTTCAGGAAAAACTGAGGTTTATTTGCAAGTCGCATCCAAAGAGCTTGAAGAAGGCCGTAATTGCTTGATTTTGACTCCAGAAATAGGTTTAATCCCTCAATTGGTGGATAGATGTAGAAAAAGATTTGGCAGAAAAGTTCTGGAGTATCACAGTGGTTGTTCAGATAAAGAAAGAGTTTCTACTTGGCGGGAAATTCTTAGTTCTAGTTATCCCATGGTCGTAGTAGGAACTAGATCAGCCATCTTTTTGCCATTGAGTCCTCTTGGGTTAATTGTTTTGGATGAAGAGCATGATTCTTCTTATAAGCAGGAATCTCCTATGCCTTGCTATCACGCTCGTGAAGTGGCTTTGGATAGAGCCAAAGGAAATGGGGCAAGAGTTTTACTTGGTACTGCAACACCTTCTCTTGCTACCTGGAAGTCGCTTTCTCCTAATGGCCCAATTGCCTTGGCACGTTTAAATTCAAGAATTTCTGAAAAGCCACTGCCTGCGGTTCAGGTTGTTGATATGCGGAACGAATTGGTTGATGGCCATAAGAAACTTATAAGTCGTCCATTAATGAACTATTTGTCGAAATTGCCTGAAGATGGAGAGCAGGCATTGATTTTGGTACCTCGCAGGGGATATAGCAGTTTTTTGAGTTGTAGAAGCTGTGGAGAGGTTGTTCAATGTCCTCATTGCGATGTTGCTTTAACTGTTCATAAAGGGCGCAGTGGAATGCAGTGGTTGAGATGTCATTGGTGTGATTATCGAGCGGAAGTAAAAAAATACTGCGACAGTTGTGGTTCTTCTTTTTTTAAACCTTTTGGAGCAGGTACCCAAAGAGTTATAGAACTTTTGTCTAATGAGCTGAAAGGGCTGAGACTTTTGCGATTTGATCGAGATACTACTGCCGGGAGAGATGGTCATCGTCGTTTATTAGAACGATTTGCTTCTGGAGAAGCAGATGTATTAGTTGGAACTCAGATGCTTGCTAAGGGAATGGATATGCCAAAGGTGACTTTGGCAGCTGTTTTAGCTGCAGATGGCTTACTTCATCGACCTGATCTTCAAGCGGGAGAACAATGTCTTCAACTTTTAATGCAGCTTGCTGGAAGAGCAGGGAGGGGCGAAAGGCCTGGGAAAGTCTTAGTTCAGACCTATACCCCAGAACATCCTGTGATTATTCATTTAAAGGATGGTCGTTATGAAGAATTTCTAAAAGAGGAGGCAGAGCTTCGTCGTGAAGCTGGATTGGTTCCTTATCGCCGAGCTTGTTTGCTACGCCTATCTGGCAAGTCCAATTCGATCACTGCTACTGCAGCAACTGTCATTGCTGAAAAAGTAAGACCCATTTGTAATGAGAGAGGTTGGTGTTTGGTGGGGCCAGCTCCATCAATGATTCCAAGAGTTGCTGATCGTTCAAGATGGCAAATTCTTATTCATGGTCCTGAAAAAAGTTCATTGCCTTTGCCTTTTGGGGAAGCACTATGGGACCTTTTACCAAAGGGGATAAATTTATCTGTTGATCCAGATCCAATTAATTTATAAGCTTTAAAGATTTAAGGTGTCTTTTATGGTGGCAGTTGAGGGAATCCAAATCCAAGTTCTGTACGTATTCTTTGCAATATAAAACTGCCTATAAGCAAAGTTATTAAAATAATACTGCCTAGGCCAATTATGCTCCACCTCCAATATCTTGCTCTTATATAATTTATTTCTCCAGGGTTTAGTTCCCATCTACTATTATTAGGCTTTAGATTCCTTTTGATCGGTTCTATACCTTTAATTGATTGTTGAAATTTAGGATTTACTACGAGTAAAAGTTCCAGCTTTGGATAATTAGGTAGTTCTCTTAGATCAATCTTTAGGTCTAATTCTTGTTGTATACCTATGATCCGATTTTGTTCTTTTAGTGTTAACTCTGTTGGATTAATAGTAATGCCTGCTGTTTTTCCTGCGAGTGTAATTATTTCATTTAGAAATAGTTTGGAATCAGTTGGATTTTGAGTTTTAGAAGTGATTATTTGTGTACCCTTAGATCTGTCTATAGATTGCAATTTATTAGACAATTTATTTAGAGATTCTTCTAAGGCAAATTGCCAGTTTGTTGGGCGGTCCCTTTGGCTATCTATGTACCATCTGAAATTTACTCTATTAGGAGTTGGTAAATTAATCTCAGTTGTAATCCTTACGCAACCACTAAGTAAAAAAGTCAAGCCTATCAATACAGCTAAAACAAGAAGGGAAAACCCAATGCCTAGATCTCGAGTAGGTCCAGTTGGTGGTTGGATATTATCTTGTGACTTAGAGAGATGTCTATAACTCTTAGATGGATATTTGTCTTTTATTTCCTCTGAATTAAGATCTGGTATTTTTATAGACCAATTTGCTGGTCTTGGTAGGCTTGGTGCTTCTAATATTGCTAGTAAATCTTTTGCATTTTGTCTTAATTCTTTGTCTTCGCATTTTGTTAAGAGCCTGCAATACTTTATTGCTTGTTTGTCATCGCCTAAACCCATCAATGCAGTGATCATTAGCATTGAAAGCTGAGAACTTTCTGCATTTGTCAGAGTCTGTTTGTTTTGTAGTGTTTTTAGTGAGGCAATTGCTTCTTTGTATTCTCCTCTTTGAATAGCATCAGAAGCAGCTTCAATCCAAAGACTCATCTTGTTTGATTGTTATTCTCAATGACCATTGTTCCGATACCTTCATCTGTAAAGATTTCTAGTAAGATTGAATGTGCAACTCTTCCGTCAATAATATGTGCGGCATGCACTCCTTGAGCTAGCGCTCTAATGCAGCATTCAGTTTTTGGCGTCATACCTCCCTGGACTACTCCATTTTTAATTAAAGTATGGGCTTCTGATGTGTTGATTTTTTTTATAAGAGTTGAGTGATTGTCCCTTTCTCTAAGAATTCCTGGAGTGTCAGTAAGCAGTATCAGTTTCTCTGCATGCAATGAAGCTGCAAGTTCACCTGCGACAGTATCTGCATTGATGTTGTGGGTACGTCCTTTCTCATTTGCTGCAACGCTAGAGATAACTGGTATGTAACCTTTTGAAAGAATAGGTTCAAGTACCTCAGGGTTCACTTTTGACACATTCCCAACAAAACCATGGCTACCTTTCCCTAAAAGCGTGGCTTCAATTAATTTGCCGTCACAGCCGCTTAGTCCAACTGCTTTAGCACCTAGGAGATTTAATCCATTAACTATTTTTTTGTTCACTCGTCCCATAAGGACCATTTCAACAATATCCATAGTATGAGAATCTGTAACGCGAAGACCTTCCTTAAACTCAGGCTTTATATCAAGTTTTTCTAGCCAATGATTTATTTCTGGTCCTCCTCCATGTACAACAATTGGCTGAACTCCAACACTGGCAAGGAGTGCTAGATCTCTAAAGACTGCCTCTTGAAGATTAGAGTGAGCCATTGCGGCCCCGCCATATTTGATGATTATTCTTCTGTTCGCAAATCTTTGAATGTAAGGAAGGGCTTCGCTGAGAACAGAAACCCTTTTTGCATTGTCATTTGATTTGGGTGAGTGTGTTTTATGAAGGTCTTTATTAGACATTTTTCATTTAGTATTAGGTGTCTTTTGTATCGACTTTAGAGTCACTAGAATTTTTTTTGGGTAGAAGCATCAGATCTAGATTTTCAGGAGATGAAGAAATAATTTCAGCTGAAAGTCCTTTTGCAAAAAATCTTCCTAGTCGTTCTTGCTTTTCGTTCCATTTTTCAAGAGGCACTCCTGCAATTTTAAATTTTAGGGAAACTCCAAAACCAGCAGGAGTATCTAATTCCTCAATTTGAATAAGTTCCGGAGGATTATCGCTATCCCACAGATCTAAAACTTGAAGAGATGATTCTAGATGTGCTTTTTGTCCATAACGCCATCTGGTTACATCACCAACAAGTTTTTTTAGTTCATCTGGAGCGTTGCTATTTGCAAATGATTGGACACCAATTTTTTTCGCAGGAGGGAGTTCTGATGTTTTTAGTGCTAGACCACCTAAAAAAATTGGGAAACCATAAAACAATGTGGGAACGCTTAGATTGGCAGCACCAGTGGCATATGCAATAGCGCCAATAACCGTTAAAACACCACCTGTGACTGTAATGATATTGGCGGGAGAGAGAAGAGCTTTCATGGCGTCACTTTTACGATTAAAGAGGTCTTTTAAAGAGGGGTTTGGACATTGCCTAGTTCCAACAATCACGAACTTTTAGATCTGATTCGGAAACTTGACTCGGATAGGTCTTGGCTACTTCAGCAAATTGATAGTGGCCGTTGGGAAGACCTTCGTTGGGATTTGGCTGCGTTAGAAAGGGAAATGGGACAGCTTTTGCTCCGTGCCAGGGAGTCTCTAGAGGAAGAGAAAAGCTCTAATTGAATCACTAGAAAGGGATATCATCGGTATCAGGAACTAGAGGGGCACTATTCCAAGTAGTTGAAATATCTTTTTTATCTTCCTGTTCCTTTGGTAAATAATTTTGGTTCGAGGAAGTATTTGGTTGTTTTTCATTTTTGGCGGGTGAGTCAAGATCGTTTTTTAGATTTGTTGATGTTGAATTACTCCCTAGAGGATGCAATCTTGAAAGAGTGAATTCCGCTCGTTTTTCTTTTGTTCCATCCTGACGGGACATAGTATTCATTCTTAATCGTCCTTCTAGCAAAAGCTTTTGCCCTGCCTGAACACGGTTTGGTAGCTCTTGAGCAAGATTTCCCCATCCAACTACTTTTAGATGACTAGGTTCATCTTCCGCGCGCAGCCCTGCAAATCTAACCTCCATTTCCGCAATCGGAGTCTGATTGTCTTGGGTGTAGCGAATGGTTGGGGGCTGTATTACCTCCACTTCTAGTAAGCAGTGATTCATTTCTATTGGTTGGAATGAGCGACATCCTGATGCAAACAAGAAAGAATTGCCATAGGCATATCTGGCTGCTTGCTGGGACAGGTGAGGGGCCTTATATCGCGATGGCGCTAATCAGGCAGGGGTGGACTGTAAGTGTGAGTGTAGTCACCTCTAAAGCATCAACTGCATATCAAAATCTGCCGTTAGAGAATGTTTGGATAGGATGTTTGTCAGGTGTTGAAGGTATAGAAGAAATAATTCATCACAGTAGGTTTTTGCAAAAGCCTTTTGAATGGGTTGTTGATGCTACTCATCCTTTTGCAGAGGTTATAAGTCAACAACTGCATATTGCGTGTCAATCATTGAAGCAGCCTCTTGTTCGATTTGATAGGCCCACAAGTAATTTCTACGATGCCTGTTTGTTGAGAGACATTTCTGACCTTCCCTCAGAAAAATTAAATGGAAAGAATGTATTGATTGCTTTAGGTTCGAGATCTTTGAATAAAGCTTCTTTTCTTCTTCGAGAAGCAGGTGCAAGAGTTTTTGCACGTGTTTTGCCATCGCCAGAGAGTATTAGAATGGCTTTGGCAAGTTCTATTCCACCGAATCACCTGGCTATATTGCATCCTCGGCAATTGTTTTGGAATGGAGAGTTAGAAGAGGCGCTATGTAAACGCTGGTCAATAGATTTAGTGATTTGCAGACAATCAGGCGGGACTATTCAAAATCTTTGGGAATCTGTTTGTTTTAAAAATGATCTACGTCTTTTGATGATTATGAGGCCCTGTTTTACCTATAATACAAATGTTGTGAACAATGTGAAAGAATTAATTGAATTCTGCAATTAGATATAAAATTATAGATTATTTATGTCCAGTTAATTTAATGAATAGAATCGCAGAAAACATCCAAGTCGTTTCCGTTGTTACTACCGAGGTAGACTTTGAAAGAGCTAATAATCTTGCTAGAGAATTAGTAAAAAGAAATCTTGCTGCCTGTATTAGCTTCAGAGAAGTTAATAGTATATATTTTTGGGACTCTGCAATTGAAGAAAGCAAAGAAATTCAGTTGTTTATTAAAACAACATCAGAATGTCTCATAGAGCTTCAAAAGACTATAGAAGAATTACATAGTTATGATTTGCCAGAATTCATTCATTGGACTGTTTCAGGATCCAATAATTATGCAAATTGGGTTTTAGATTGTTGTAAGGTTTGATGCTTCTCAAGCTAGCTGTTCAGTTAATAATTTTTTTAAAGGAATTTCTGATCTAGGTCCTAATTGTGTAACTATTTGCCCAGCACATATTGAGCCCATCCTTCCACATTCCTCTAATGATTTGTTTTGAGTGAAACCGTATAGAAAACCTGATGCATATAGGTCGCCAGCGCCAGTAGTATCTATTAATTCCCCAAATTTGTAGGCAGGTATTTTCAAAAATTTTTCTTCTGAAAGTATAATAGAGCCTTTCTCTCCCGAAGTTAAGATAACTATTTTTGCTTTGCCTTTAACTTTTTGGATTGCTTCTTCAAATTCAGATGTTTGATATAAAGACATTATCTCAGATTGATTTGCGAAGAGAATATCAATATGTTTTTCAATTAGTTCTAGAAAACTTTCGCGGTGTCGTTCAACACAAAATGCGTCGGAAAGGGAAAGTGCAACCTTTTTCCCTGCATCTTTGGCTGCTTGTGCAGCAGAGAGAAAGGCTTTTTTTGCTGGAGGACTGTCCCAGAGGTATCCTTCTAAATATAGAACTTTTGCTTGCTTTACAATTGATAGATCAATATCTTCAGGATCTAATTGAGTTGAGGCTCCAAGAAAAGTACACATGGTGCGTTCAGCATCTGGAGTGACGAACACAAAGCACTGTGCAGTGGGATAACCAATTTCAGCAGGAGGCGTTTCATAGATTACTCCAATTTCTCTAATTTCGTTAGTAAAAGTTTCTCCTAAACTATCATTTTTCACTCTCCCAATAAAGCCAGCTTTGCCTCCTAGCATTGCAAACCCTGCAATGGTATTTGCGGCAGAACCTCCTGATATTTTTTGATCACTAATGCAGGATTCATAAAGTTTACTGGCTTGATCCTCATCAATTAGGCACATTGATCCTTTCTTTAATTGGTGATTAGTTAGGAATTCATCTTCTGTCTTTACAAGAATGTCAACAATTGAATTTCCAATGCCAACTAAATCTAAAAGGCTTTGCTTTGATGGTTGAGAATTAGTCATTTCCTTTAGTGAATATATTAGAGAATGTAGGTAATAAAATATTTTTTAAGCACTTAACAGGGCTCTTTTGGGTCCGTGAATAGGATCTTCTACTACTATAGTTTGGTCTCTATTAGCTCCAAGAGAAACAATTGCTATAGGTACTTCCATTAGGTCCGCAAGAAAACGAAGATAATTCATTGCTGTTGATGGTAAGTCTTCAAGACGTCTGCACTTTTCTGTTGAACATTGCCAACCTGGAAGTGTTTCAATAATAGGTTTGCATTTAGCGAAATCTTCTGCACTGCTAGGAAAATGTTCTATGCGATTCCCGTCTAATTCATATGCCACGCAAACTTTTATCTCACTTAGTTCATCTAGAACATCTAGTTTTGTGATAGCTAAGCAGTCAAGACCATTAACCTCCACGGCATATCTGCCAATAACACCATCGAACCATCCGCAACGTCTTCTGCGACCAGTTGTTGTGCCAAATTCGCCACCCCGATCACATAGCTGGTCATTAATACTTCCTTGTAATTCTGTAGGGAATGGACCTTCTCCAACTCTTGTTGTGTAGGCCTTGGCTACTCCGATTACGCGATCAATCAATGTTGGCCCAACGCCCGCTCCGATGCAAGCGCCTCCAGAGACAGGATTTGATGAAGTTACAAAGGGATAGGTGCCGTGATCAAGGTCTAGGAGCGTTCCTTGTGCTCCCTCAAATAAGATGTTCTTACGATTACGCGCAGCTTGATGAATGGTGCGACTGCAATCCACTACATGAGTTGATAGGCGTTTGCCATAACTTAGATATTCCTCAATAACATCATCTGGATTGAGAGGACTAATTGAATAGATTTTTTCTAGTAGATGATTTTTTTCTTTTAACGGTCCAATTAGATGAGCTGTGAGTCTTTGCTCGTCAAGCAAGTCAATTAATCGAATGCCATTCCTTTGGGCTTTGTCTGCATATGTTGGTCCTATGCCTCTTCCTGTGGTTCCTATTTTTTGTGAGCCACGTTTTTTTTCCATTGCCTCATCGAGCAGTCGGTGATAGGGCATGGTGA
Organism: Prochlorococcus sp. AG-409-J19; assembly: GCA_003215635.1. GTDB lineage: Bacteria > Cyanobacteriota > Cyanobacteriia > PCC-6307 > Cyanobiaceae > AG-409-J19. The sequence continues at coordinate 23,410 of QCKC01000006.1, read as the reverse complement.
CGTGAGCAGTTGAGGCTAATTGAAGCCCTGAGATGTCAATTCCATTTTCTAAAAGCATATCTATCTCAGATATCAATACTTTTGGATCAATCACTGTTCCGGATCCAATTAGGCAGGTGGTCTCTGGGTAGAGGATGCCAGATGGAATTAGGTGCAATTTCAGCACCTTATCGTCCACAACTATTGTATGACCAGCATTTACTCCGCCTTGATAGCGGACAACTACGTCAGCGGAACGACTCAGTAAATCGGTGATTTTACCTTTGCCTTCGTCACCCCACTGAGCTCCTATGACTACAACGTTTGCCAATGACACTGCGGCGCCAAGCCGGTCTGATTCGGAACTGACAAGATTCGCAGATTACCTCCCTTAAGTCAAAGAAATGAATTAAAGATTTTCCTGAGTGTCTTGTTTTACTAGCTCAGTGGCTTTAGATAGCTCACTGTCGAGACGATTCTTGAGGTCTTCTGATAGTGGCCTTTTGGAGTTGTTGTAATGACCAGCCAAAGCATTTAGAGCAGTTTGCATGGTCGTATAGGAAATGGTCTCATTGATTTGAGGTCGATTTCTATACCTTGAGATGTAGTCAGTAATAAGTCCAACTGCTTCCTGTTCTGATTTAGTTCGACCTTTTGATTCCTTTGGAATTGAGATTGTTTCTCGTAGAGTTTGGGCAACTGAGATTGTGTCTTCTAGGTAGTCTCCTGAGAGTGTTGAACCCTTAGCTACGGCGTTACTTGCAAAAGTAGTGGTAATTAATAAAAGACCAAGGCAGATGCTTATCCCTGTCACTATTAGCCTACGGATTCTACGAAGTAAGAGTGGCGCCATGTTGTTAGTGTAATTTTGTTTACTTTAGGGCTAGGGAGTCCAAGGCGTCCAAATTAGCTTCTTTTAGAGGGTATTTCAGAGGATAATTTTTTTATAGCATCATCCACAATCATTAAGGTTGTGTTACGGCTGGATCTTTCGAATAGTTCGATTTTATTAAATTCTGCTTCTCTACCAACTACAATCCTCCATGGTATTCCAAGTAAATCTGCATCTTTAAATTTTACTCCGGCACGCTCTTTCCTGTCGTCCAGTAATACCTCTATCCCTAATTTAATGAGTTTATTATATAACTCCTCTCCTAGTTTTGTTTGTGTTTTATCTTTGGTATTTGCGATACTAATAATAATCTCGTATGGAGCTATTGATATAGGCCAAATTATTCCATTTTCATCATGATTTTGTTCGATAACTGCTTGGGCGAGACGAGAAATGCCAATTCCATAGCAACCCATCCAAAATGATTCTTGTCCTCCAGATTCATTTGTATACTTTGCGTCTAAAGAATCTGAATATTTCCTCCCTAGTTGAAAGATATGACCTACTTCAATACCTCTTATTGAAGATAGCGTTTGTGTTTGATCATGGACGCATAGATCTCCTACTTCAGCTTTTCTTATATCAACAGATAAAGGTATTCCTCCAAGCTTGTCCCAACTCATGTGAGTAACATGGTGATTTTCTTTGTTTGATCCACATATGAATAATTTTAATTTTGTAGCTGTATGGTCAGCAATCCTTAGGAACTTGTTTTTCCAGGTTTTTGCTCCCAGGAGATATTTGTCATCTAAATCTGGTCCTAGATAACCAAATGGAAATTCACATAATCCTTGATTTCGAATTTCATCAATAGTTATGGGGTATAAATCAATTACATTTATTCCAAGTTTATTATGAAGTGTGTTTACAATTTTAACTTCGTTTAGTTTCTGATCACCTCTTAAACTAATGAGGAGTGGCTGTAGTCCTCCATTTTCTTCTTTTGCTATAAAAATAATTACTTTAATTATTTGAGATGGATCGAATTTATTAGATGAACACAGTTCATCTATTGTAGATTGATTAGGTGTGTTAATTATGGAAGTATTTCCTGTAGGAAGTGGCTTTGGTCTTTTAGGTATTGAGATCGCCTTCTCTTGATTGGCAGCATAGTCTCTATTGGAACTAATCATAATTAAATCTTCACCTGCTTCTGCTGTCGCCATGAATTCTTGAGATGCTGCACCACCAATTGCCCCACTATCGGCATCTACTGGAACTGTTTTGAGCCCACATCTAGAGAAAATCTTTTTATAAGCAATATCCATACATGTATATGTTTTCCCTAGATCATCTTCATTTGAATGAAATGAATAAGCATCTTTCATGATAAATTCTCTACTTCTCATAAGTCCAAATCTAGGCCGTATCTCATCACGAAATTTACTTTGTATTTGATAGAGAATTACAGGTAATTGTTTATAGGAATGAATTGTTTCTTTAGCAATGGTTGTGATTATTTCTTCATGTGTAGGACCAATTCCAAGTTTCCTTCCTTGTCGATCCTTTAGGTGAAACATTATTCCTTCTCCAGCGGTATAACTATTCCAGCGCCCAGTTTTTTCCCACAATTCTGCTGGTTGTAATTGGGGGAGCAAAGTCTCTAATGCTCCAGTGGCATTAATCTCTTCTCTGACAATTGAATTAATTTTTTGCAGTACCCTCAACATCAATGGAAGGTATGCGTATATGCCGCTAGTTACTCTTTTTATGTACCCCGCCCTTAGGAGTAATTGATGTGAAACAATTTCAGCGTCTGCTGGTACATCTCTAAGCGTCACCAGCATCATGCGGGAGACGCGCATGAAAACCTAAGTAGAATTAACTAGAAGATAACACTTGACGGCATGGTCGATCATTGAACTGTCTCTCTTCTCGTGATCGTTTGTTGGAGAATGAGTCTCATCTGCTAATTTCTCGCAAGTTATGCCGTCCTGAGTTTTTTATGTTTTCTGGGTCGGCTTCGAATGCCTCTATGTCAATACCCTCTACTGGGATAGGATCAGATGGCAATGATGTTTCATCCAATACCTCTGAGGCTTTAGTAGGTATAGATGATGTTCAAAAGTCCCTGAATCGATCAAGAGCATCCGTATATCGCTATACCAACACAGATCCAAGGAACTTAAATCCTCTTTTTAATCCTCGAAAGCTTAATCCTGAATTTAGAAGTGATCAAAAGGATCCTCTTTTGTTCCATCCTAATGAGGTTGCTCGTTTTGCAAAGGATGTTTTGAGAATTAAAGAGGTGACAGTTGAAGTCTTAAATTCTCCCTCTACAGCTACCCAACAGGTTTTGTCTTCCATTCTTGATGAGTTGAGGGCTATTCGGACACATCTAGAAGGATTGTCTGATTCCCCAACCCATCTTTCAGTTCATCGAGATAGGCAAAATCGTCCGGCAGCATAAATAGGCTCATAGTGACAGAATATGTAAAACCACAAGAGAGATTGGATTTTCCAATCTCTCGATGCATCTTTGAAACAGAGTTGCTAGCGCATCAATGTTTTTAGGATGTTGCCATCCAACCCTGCATGGATCCTGAACCAGCCGTAGTCTCTAGCCTTACCTCAAAGGGAGGAGATTCTTTAAGCTCTTTAAATCGGGCTGATAAGTCCGATGTTGATCCAGAAGAACCTTTTAGTTTTAACGGTCCTTTTGGTGCTTTTCTTGGTTTGATTATTGCAATTTCAAGTGTTGGAGTACCTCTTTTTGCAGTCCTAATTGATAGGCCTAGACAAGAGGAAAGTATGGTCCCTACTTTTTTGGATAAAGATGGATCTAAGCCCTCTCTCGCCGTCGCCTTCTCCAGGTTTAGTGAATTTGGTAGTAGAAATACCTGCGGGTAGTCGAAATAAATATGAATACTATTCTGACGCTGGAGTTATGGCTCTAGATAGAGTTCTTCATTCATCTGTTAGATATCCTTTTGACTATGGTTTTATTCCTAATACTCTCGCTGAAGATGGTGCTCCTTTAGATGCAATGGTGATAATGGAGGAGCCTACTTTCGCTGGCTGTTTAATTAAAGCCCGGCCTATAGGGGTCCTGGATATGCATGATTCTGGTGCTTATGATGGGAAAATCTTATGTGTCCCTGTAGCCGATCCACGCCAGAGATCTATTAGTAGCATTAAACAAATTGCACCTACTCAATTAGAAGATGTAGCTGAGTTCTTTAGGACTTATAAAAGTCTCGAGGGAAGAGTAATAGTTATTGAAGGATGGAGAGATGTGGATGCTGTTTCCTCGTTATTAGAAAATTGTATAAAACATGCAAAGGAAAAATCAGTTGGTTGACTATTGATCTTCAGAGAGTTAGAAACTTTGTAGTTCTATTACTTAGAATCTTTCATGTCTTCACTCGTTAGGGTTTATAGTTTTTCTCGCTGTGCGACTTGTAGAAAGGCAATTAAATGGCTTGATGAACATCAAATAAAATATGAAGTTTTAGATATAGTAGAAAGTCCACCTCCTGTGGAGATGCTTTCTGAAGCAATTGATCAGTTTGGTGAAATTAAGTTTCTTTTTAATACTAGTGGTGTTAGTTATAGAAATCTAGGCCCTTCAATTGCCAAGTCAATGACCAAGGAAGAGGCTTTAATTGCTTTTAGTTCTGATGGTAAATTGGTAAAAAGACCATTTCTTGTTACTCCCAAAGGGACTTACTTGATTGGGTTTAAACCAGATCTTTGGGAAAGCGAATTTTGCCTTTGAGCTAATATGGAGAAGCAATGTCTTCTCATTGCTTCTATACTTGGAAAATTACTTAAGGAAGTTTTGTCTGATTTAAAAAATAAAGAGCTTGGCAATACTCATAAAGGTCTTCCCTTTGATAAAAACCTGAAGCAAAAATCTGATTGTTTCTTGGATTTTTGGGGACCTTTGTTGCTCACGCTTTCATTGTATTTCGGGATTAGAACTTTTGTTGCAGAGGCAAGATATATTCCTTCGGGCTCAATGCTACCTGGATTGCAAATACAAGATAGGCTTCTAATAGAAAAAATGACTTATCTTTGGAAAGCTCCAAGTAGGGGAGATGTTGTTGTGTTTAACTCCCCTTACTCTTTTGATCCTGTTCTTAGTGCTTTAGAAATCCCTCGCGGCTTAAGATGTTTTTTGCTAAATCTTCCATTAGTTGCATCGATACCAGGTCTAGGGTCACCAGCTTGTGATGCATATATTAAAAGAGTTGTTGCTATAGCTGGCGATAAGATTCATGTTAATAATATTGGTGAAGTCACTTTAAATGGTGTGAAAATACAGGAACCTTATGCATCCAACTTTTGTTTATTACCCTTGAAAAGTGTCGAAAATTGCAGAGGTTTGAGAATAACAGTTCCTAGCGGTAATGTATTAGTATTAGGTGATAATCGTTCTAATAGTTGGGATAGTCGTTTTTGGCCCGGAGGACCTTTCTTGCCGGAAAAAGAGATTTTAGGAAGAGCAGTATGGAGATTCTGGCCAATGAATCGAATAGGTTTTATTTAATTGTTTAGACCAGATGAAATAACTTTTCCTTTGATTTGAATTTCCTGCCAAGGTTGGTTGGCAGGTCTTGGTTTATCTAAATTGTCCTGACTTTGTTCCCAGGTTTTATCTGGATCAAATATTAGCCATCTATGAGTATTAAAAGTTAGATTTTCTTCAGGTAGATGAAGTATTTTTGATGGCCCGAAGCTAAGAGCTTGCCAGACCTCTTCGATTGACCAGTTTCTTTTTTCTTTTAACTCTTGCCAGAGTAATGGAAGTACTAATTGGTGTCCGACGATTCCAGGTTTTCGTAGTTGATTTGGGGTCTGAATTTCTTCCTCATCTTGAGCGGTTGCGTGAACGGATACTGCCGAGATTATTCCTTTTTTGAGCCCTTTGATTAGAGATTCTCGATCTTCTGGACTCCCAATAGATGGAGTGACTTTTAATCCAATTGAGTTTGAATTAAGCAAGCTGCTGTCTGCTAATAGGTGCCACCAACAAACTGTTGACATTGGATTCTCTTCTGTTTTTGACAACATTTCTACACCTAACTTTGTGGAGATATTCATTAGTTTTAATGAGTTTCCTGGGTAATGCTTGGCAACTTCTAATAATTGGGCCAGTGGAATTGTTTCGCTGATGACAGGATCAGGAGGCCAGCCTGCTCTGTATGCCTCTAGGCTTTGTCTAACGATTCCGTTGCCTTGGAGTTTTGAATCTCTGGGTGCAATTAACAGAGGTGCTGTATTGATTTCATTGATTGATAAACCTCTGTGAAGCAATTCAATATCAATGATCTCATCACTCCCAGATATTCCAATTGCTCCTTGCTGTAGAAGTTCTGCATGTGAAGCAAGATCATGCCCTTCACCTTTATGGCTGAAACTTCCCCAGAGATGTATCTTTACATGATTGAGTTGATTATTTAGTCCTTGCAACCTCTCAGGTCTATCTCTATATGAAGTGCTTTTAGGAAGAAGAGCTATTTGTCCATAACCAGATTGAGCGGCCAGTTCACAAAGAGTTTCTAGTGTTTCACATTTACTTGTAAACGGCTCTTCTAGAAAAGAGTGTGGGTCTACTAGGCATGGAGCTAGTAATAATTTATCAGCTTTTATTGGACTTAGGCCTAATTTCTTACCGCTCTTACGTGCTTCATCGCCAAAGCATGTCAAAAGACCATCTTGAATTAAGGCTGCATCCTTAATTACTTTGGTTTTTGAGCTTTGGAGAATTTGAATTGGGTCATAGAAGTATGTAGATGACATTGTTTTATAGAGCTCCTGTGGCAGTTTGATCTAGAACACCTCCAAGGTGGGAAGTCAGATTGAGGCAAGTGACAACAGGTTTCTTCTTGGAATTTACTGCCATATCTATTATTGTGACTCCTCCATTCCCTTGTTTGACCATCCATATATCTGAGTCTGTTAGTCCTAATAAATAACAGATGATGGTTTTATTAACTGCGTCATGAGCGACCACTAATGCAGTTTCTTTTGGCCCCAGGCTAATGCAGATTTCTTTCCATGCTTTTATAGCTCTATTCCATACATCCTTTATGCTTTCACCCTCTGGCATAATCACCCTCTCTGGTGACTCTGTCCATTCTTTAAGTAAATCAGGCCAATTCATTTGAATTTCTGATTCAAGTTTCCCTTCCCAAAGGCCATGAGCTATTTCTTTTAATCCATCGGTTAAATTTAACTTAACTTTATTGTGCTCTTTTATAATTATTTCGGCAGTTTCTTTTGGCCTAGACATTGAACTGCTAAATGCCTGATCAATTTTTACTTGTTGTAGGAATATAGCTGCAGCCTGAGCCTGGGCTTTCCCATTTTCATTTAAAGGTATATCAATCTGGCCTTGAAAACGGCCTTGGCGATTCCAGTCTGTTTCACCATGCCTAACGAGTATGATCCTATTATTGTTTTTATTTTCTGGTAGACCTCTATCTAAATGGACTGTGTTGTTAAGTGTTTCTATTTGGACTTGTAAATCTTTATTTACCGAATTGAATAAATTGAATACGGAAATAGAAGCATTGTTAAGTCTTAATCTTTGGAAAATATCTTTTGGCTCATGTAAAAGTTGGATTATTATGCAGCGCAAGATTGCATTATGAGCAACTATAATAATAGTTTCATTGCTTTCTAAAGAGTGTTTTGATAGTATATTTTTTAGGAATTCTTTTGATTGATCAATGAGATCTCTAAATGGTTTATACGATTGATTATTGGAATTATTGAGAACTAAGTCTTCTGGGTTGTCTTTCCAGATAGCATAATCTTTAGGGAATTTTTTGGAGACCTCTTCTTCTGTCATTCCACTCCAAGGAGTGAGGTCTATTTCTAAAAGTTTTTCATCAAGTGTGAGTGAAACGTTTTGACTACTTGCTTGTATTAATTCTGAGGCAGTTGATTGGGCTCTTTGTAAGGGAGAGGAGTACACACTATTAATTGGAATTGTCGAGAGAGTCTTTCCGGTAGATCGGGCCTGCTCTATTCCTAATTCAGTGAGAGTTGAATCATCACTTCTACCTTGGATTCGTTTCTCCAGGTTGAAGCTGCTGAGACCATGACGGACTAGAAGAAGACGTAAAGACAACTGCTTAGATGTTTATCCTTCGCCATCGTATGAGCAAGCTGACTAACTAAGCTTGATTTCATACGAGAATTAGCTCTTGCTGATTGTTTCCCCCCCCCTCAATCCCTTATGCCACGTCAAAGGCCCTCTTGGAAACTTGTGCTGGCTTTGCTTTCTATCTTGTTAGCTGGTTTGGTTTGGACAGCTGGATTACAGGAAAGTTTTGACCGTCCTTCTGTTAATCCAGCCCTTTCTTTAAAGCAGAAGGAGATTGCTTTATTAGCGGAACCAGCAATACCTCATCCTCTTAAGGAAATTCTCGTTGGCTTTGATCCTCAAGGTTCTTTGAGAGATTCTTTGCGTGATATACCAATTGAAGAGCTAGATGATAGACAAAGGCTTCTTCTTGCTTCGGTGGAACCTTTAAAGAGTGATCGAAGGAATATTCTGTCGGAACCTTTTGTATCCTCAAAATTTGAACTTTTTCGAGAAGGTCTTATTTCTGGTTTTAGTTCCGAAAACACTTCAATTGATTTTTCACAAGCTTTTGATCCGATTAAAGAAGACGCTCTCTTGGCGAGGTTGACTTGTTTGGCGGCTGGATTTGATAACGATAGTTGTTTGGATTTTGATTCATCAAAAAATATGGCTATCAGATTAGGTATTACTCAATTTTTTCCAGCGATTGCAGTCCTTTTAGGCAGTTTACTATTGATTAGGCAGGCCTGGATGCTGGTTCGAAAATCTATTCTTCCTTGGCCATCACTCACAGAATTTTCTCTTGATTGGATCGATATGGTCCTTCTCGTGGCTGGAGGTTTTGTTGTTTTAGGTGAGGTAACTATTCCATCATTAGTCGCTCCCTTAATTGTTTTTCTGGCTAAGGGATTGGCTGATCCAATTGGTCAAGCATTGAAGGTGGTGTTTGGTTATTTTGTTATGACCGTGCCTCCTTTGTTGATTCTTCGACAGCAATTGAAGAGTTTGAAGCGTGACGAGCCCCCCTTAGGAGGATGGCTCCAGTGGAGAATTTTTCCTCTCAATAGTGCAATTGCTAGCGCTATTAATGGTTGGTTGATGATTCTTCCACCTGTCTTATTGGTTAGTTGGTGGATGAGCCGACTTTTGGGTGATCAGGGGGGGAGCAATCCCTTATTGGAGATTGTTCTTAATAGCAAGGATCCACTAGCCATTCTTTTATTGGTTTTCACAACAGTTATCTTGGCTCCTCTGTTTGAGGAAACGATTTTTCGTGGTGTTTTGCTTCCTGTCTTGGGTAATTCTATTGGGAAGATATGGGCGATAATTCTTAGTGCACTTGTTTTTGCCCTTGCTCACTTAAGTGTTGGAGAATTGGTTCCGCTCTTTGTTTTAGGGTTGGGACTTGCTTGCGTAAGGCTTAGTTCTGGCAGGCTTTTCCCATGTGTATTGATGCATGCTTTCTGGAATGGAATTACTTTTACAAACTTGTTGATTTTAGGTGGATATTGATTCCAACTATTAACTTGATCTCTATTTAGACTTGCACCTCTCAATTTTGAGTGCTTGACTTGAATACTGACCGGATTTTTTCGTGGTCGCTGCTAAACATTTGAGGGAACCTATATATCAATCTTCAGCAAACTCGCTGCATTTGATTCAGGGCTCTTTCTCGCCAAAAAGAGTTGCAAGGCAGTTCCCTCTTATTGCTGGTTTGCATAGGGCAGCTGATGGAGCATTGATAGGAGTGGCTTTAGCGGTTGCCTTGATGTCAGCATTAACATTGCATTGGCAATATTTATGGACTTCAGCTTTCTCTAAGTTGGAAATAACACGTGATTTAACTCATAGATTGACGGAGTCAACAGCAATGTTAGAGATTGATTTGCTTGAGAGGAGTCGTGTTAACAAGTCAATGGTCCCAACAAAAATTTCCAAACTTATTTATCTAAATTCATTGGATGATAACGAGGATATAAATTTAAATCGAGAGAAGAAGTTAATTCAATCTGCATCTAGATATTCAATACATCATGGCTACTGATGCCTGAATCTAGATCTCGTCCACGAAGGGTTTCAAGAAGAGTCCATAAGAGAGTAATTCCATTGGAATTAATCCCTGATCATCGTATCAGAATGGTTTTTGGAATTCTTTGTGTTGGGCTTTTTGGATTAATGGGCCGTATAGCCTGGTTGCAAATTTTTCAAGCACCTCAATTAGAAGCAAAAGCAAGAGCGCATCAGACTTCGAAAACCGAACCTTTGGGAACAAGACGATCGATTGTTGATCGCAAAGGACGCTTGATTGCTATTGATGAGGAACGATTTCGGATTTGGGCTCACCCAAATAATTTTCATTTTCTCGGAGATGATAATTCTGCTTTCATACGTACACCGGTTGAAGTTGCGCGGAAATTATCCAGCATAATTTCAATACCAGTTCATGAAATAGTTGCAAGAATTGGAGATAAACAATCTGGTGTGAGGCTTGTTGAAGGTTTAGATGCTTCTATTGCGTCAAAAATTAGAGAGCTTGGTATTAGTGGATTGGATATTGAACGTTATCCCTATAGGGTTTATCCACAGGGAACACTCTTCGCAAATGTAGTTGGATTTTTGGATCAAGATCGGATCCCTCAGGCTGGATTGGAACAAAGTCTTCAGAGAAAACTTTTAAAAAAAGAGCACACACGAAGCTTTCGTCGTGGTGCTGATGGAACACCTTTACCACATGAAATTGTTCCAGGTTCCTTGTTTGGGGATGATCTTCGTCTTCAGTTGACGCTTGATGTTCGTCTTCAGGACATAGCAATGAAATCCTTGACTGCAGAAGTTAAAAAGCGAAAGGCTAAGAAGGGAGTGGCCATTGTCATGAATGTAGGGAATGGGGAACTTTTAGCTCTTGCCTCAACTCCTACCTATAACCCAAATAATTATTGGGATTATTCACCAGCTTTGTTTCGCGAGTGGTCTGTGCAGGACCTTTATGAACCAGGATCTACTTTTAAACCAATAAATCTTGCTTTAGCGCTTCAAGAAGGAGTCATTAACCCTACGGACAAGGTTCAAGACAAGGGGATTTTGCGTGTTGGTGGTTGGTCTATTCAAAACCATGATAAGAAAGCCAATGGCTTAATTGGTTTTGACAAAGTGCTTCAAGTTTCTAGCAATGTAGGAATGGCTAAGACAATGAGCAAATTAAATGCTTCTAATTATTGGGATTGGTTGCAAAAGCTTGGACTTGATTCTGTAATTGAAACCGATTTGCCAGGTGCGGTTCCTGGTCAGCTGAAGAGTAAAGCAACATTTGTCTCCCAATCAATTGAGCCAGTTACGGCTTCTTTTGGGCAAGGTTTTTCATTAACTCCCATTAAATTGGCACAGCTTCATGCTCTTCTCGCTAATGATGGTTATTTGGTAAACCCCCATATAACTAGGGGTTTGATTAAGGGAAATTCGTTGCTTCCTTCTTCAAGTCTCAGCAAGAATCAACTTCTAAGCCCAGAGGTTACTAAGACAATTAGGAGTTGGATGGAATCAGTAGTTGAAGAAGGGAGTGGGAAGGGGGTTTTGACTCCTGGCTATCGAATTGGTGGAAAGACAGGGACCGCTGAAAAAGCTGTAAATGGTGTATATAAATCCGGCTCGAAAATTTGTAGCTTTGTAGCCATTCTTCCAATAGATGATCCTAAGTATGTGGTTCTAGTTGTAATTGATGAACCGAAAGGCTCTAATGCTTATGGCTCCACTGTTGCTGTTCCAGTTACCAAGGAAATCATTGATGGACTTTTAGTTTTAGAAAAGATAGCCCCAACCCAAGAGCAGGCTCACTTTCAAACTTCAAAAATTTAAGGGTAAGGCAATTTCTTTTCTTTTTCTTCAGCTCATGAAAGATTTATGTCAGATGAAAAAACTTAGCTAACTTACTTATTAAAGAAATAGATCTTTTTCATGGCAACACTTCTTGAACAACTGTCTTCAATGACTGTTGTTGTGGCTGATACAGGTGATTTAGAAGCTATTAGGACCTTCACACCTAGAGATGCGACCACAAACCCTTCCCTGATTTTAGCTGCTGCACAAATCCCTTCATATCAATCACTTATAGACGAAGCTTTGAAAACTTCACGTAAGAAGCTTGGGATTCACTCTCCTGTTGAAGAAGTTGTAGAAGAGGCATTAGATGAGATCTGTGTGATTTTTGGAACTGAGATCCTGAAGATTGTTCCTGGGAGAGTTTCTACTGAGGTTGATGCTCGGTTGAGTTTCAATACGGAAGGCACTATTGAAAAGGCTAGGAAATTAATAGATTTATATAAGGAATTTGGCATATCAAAAGATCGAGTTTTAATCAAGATTGCCTCTACATGGGAAGGTATAAAGGCAGCAGAGATATTAGAAAGAGAAGGAATTCATTGTAATTTGACATTGCTTTTTGGCTTTGCACAAGCAGCTGCCTGTGCAGAGGCAAGTGTAACTTTGATTTCTCCCTTCGTTGGCCGCATACTTGATTGGTATAAGGCTGATACAGGTCGTGATTATTACCCTGGGCATGAAGATCCTGGTGTTATTTCAGTGACAAAGATCTTTAATTATTTCAAGACTCATGGTTACAAAACTGAAATCATGGGAGCTAGTTTTAGAAATATTGAGGAGATTGTTGAATTGGCAGGTTGTGATTTGCTAACTATTTCTCCAAAGCTTCTAGATCAATTAAGAAGCTCTGATTCTCATTTGTTGCGCAAGCTCGACTCTTCTAATCCAGGACCATCAGAAGAGTGCATTCATGTTGATAAATCTAGTTTTGATTCAATGATGGCTTCTGATCGTATGGCAAGTGAGAAATTGGAGGAAGGGATTAGAGGTTTTAGTAAGGCTATTGAAACGCTTGAGAAGCAACTTGCCCACCGATTAGCAGTCCTTGAAGGTGAATCAGCTTTTATTCATGCAGTTGAAGAGATCTTTTTGCTTAATGATCTAGATGGTGACGGCTGTATTACTCGTGAAGAATGGCTTGGCAGTGATGCTGTATTTGACGCTTTAGACAAGGATCATGATGGTCGATTGCTTCAAGAAGACATTTGTTCTGGTCTTGGAGCTGCATTGGCTTTAAGTAGAGTCTGATCAGAGAGATGATATTTTCTATCTAAACAGCATTCAAATTATTTTATAATAAAACCTATAATATTAAGTATAAAGTAAATGTATATTACCTGGATAAAATAATATTTCTTTGTCGAAATATTTAATTTATTTTTTCTGTCGATTTCAATTAGGTTTACATATTAATTCAGTATATATCTTTGGCCCTGGCTTTTTGTTAATGGGTTCGGAGTCAGTAATACGTCATTTTGGGACTTTGCAAATTCTAGAATCTTGCTTCTTAATAAGAAACCCTCCATTTGGTCTATGGCTTGCGAAGAAGCCGTTGATCAATTTTCCTCCAGATTCCTCATCTTTGAACTAATCCAATCGTTCTTTCTTATTTGCGAATAATTATTTGCTTGACTAAACTTTTTGTTTATTGCATCTTAATTGCTTTTAAACAATAGCCTTTTTATTACTCTTTGAGCTATTTCGCTATATCCTATTTCCCCTGAGAGTATTTGAGCAATTCTCTGTGGAGCAGTTGGTCTTTTTACCCCAAATTGATAACCTATTTTTGGTAAACGGTAAAATACTTGAGAAATTCTCTTGCCCCAAGCCATTGAATTGCCCCAGCGATTCCTCATAGTTTCTGTGTAGCTATTGAGATTATTAGATTCACCTTTCAACCATTGATTGATGCTTCTGGCTCCTTCATATCCACTTAATAAGGCTGGTCTTATTCCTTCCGCAAGGAATGGATCGGAAAGAGATGCTGCATCACCCACAACAATTAAGCTATCTTTATTCAACTGATAGTGGCCATTCCATACCCTTAGATGTGTTTGTCTCCGCTCACCTGATGTAGGTTCAAACCCTAAATTTGGTAAAAACTTTTCTAGTACCTTATTAACATCTGATGTCTTTTCCCCTATAAAAGTTCCTACTCCAACATTTACTTCTTCTTGCAAGGGGAATGCCCAGGCATATCCGTTGTGTGCTAAACCAAATTCAAACCTTGCAACTCCAATTGGTAAATTACCTCTTCCTTTAAGTCTAACGGAAGTCGTATTTGCTTTGTGAGGTTTAATAGGTCCTAAGCCAAATTTTTGCGGCCAAAAGGAGTTCGATCCATTTGCGATGATAATGGATCTTGATTGAAGTTGCCTTCCATCTTTTGCTGTTACTTCCCAATAATATCTTTCTTTCTTTATATTAATTACATTAAAACAAGTAATTATTTCTGCACCTATTTTATAAGCTTGTTCTTGGATAAACTGGTCAAGTTTCTCTCTCCTAACTATCCAAAAAGGGGATTCTCCTTGCAGTTCTGCAATGACAGGATCTTTTAAGTTAAAACTGAATTCAACAGATTTAATTACTTCATCGATAACGGGCGTCAGATCAAATGGTAACCATTCTTGAACAGAGGCTGCCATTCCTCCTCCACATGGTTTAATTTTTATTTGATTGTTCTTTTCAAGTAAAGCAATGTCCCAGCCAAAATTTGCAAGGTGAAAAGCCGCGGTTGCACCAGAGGCGCCACCTCCAATGATTAATACGTCGTATATCCTCAAACTTTTAGTATTTCATTTTCTTTATCACTAAGATGCTTTTCGATCTCTGAAATGAATTTATTAGTTAGCTTTTGCACCTTCTCTTGTTCGTCACGACTTTGATCTTCTGATATATCACCTTCTTTTTCTATTTTTTTGATTTTATCAATAGCATCTCGCCTGATATTTCTAAGTGCTACTTTCCCTTCTTCCGCATATCTTGAAGCAAGTTTGCAGAAATCTTTTCGTCTCTCTTCTGTTAGAGGTGGGACATTGATTCTAATTATTTTTCCATCGTTGTTTGGGGTCAGTCCTAAATCACTTGTGGAAATTGCTTTTTCAATAAGAGCTAATGAACTTGCATCAAAGGGTTGCAATGCAATTGTTTGTGAGTCGGGGGTTGAGATGCTGGCTAAAGATTTCAATGGGGTATCTGTTCCATAATACTCAACTGTTAATCGATCAAGAAGAGAGGGGTTTGCTCTGCCAGTTCGAATAGTGTTGAACGTACGCTGAGCGGCGTCTACTGACTTGCGCATGTTGGATTCGAGGTCTTGAGTCGACATTGTTTTTCAGGTAAATTATTTAGAAAGAGCTGTTGCAATCAAAGGGTTAGTTGCTAATTGCTGATACGAGAGCCAATTGGCACTCCAGCGACAGCTTTACCTATGTTGCCAGGTTCGAATAAATCAAAAACCACGATGGGGATATTGTTGTCTTTGCAGAGAGCGATTGCAGTGCTGTCCATAACTGCTAATTCATCATTTAATACCTGCTGGTATGTAAGGGTTTCATAGCGCACTGCATCTTTAAAGCGTTTTGGATCTCGGTCGTAAACTCCATCGACTTTGGTTGCTTTAAAAACCACGTTTGCATTTATCTCTGCAGCTCTCAATGCCGCTGTTGTATCTGTTGTAAAAAAGGGGTTGCCACATCCTCCTCCAAAAACAACTACTCTTCCTTTCTCTAGATGGCGAATGGCTCTTCTACGAATATAAGGTTCTGCTACTTGTTGCATTTCTATGGCTGACTGAACACGTGTCGGGACCCCTGCTCGCTCTAATCCATCTTGCAAAGTAATGGCATTCATTACCGTAGCAAGCATGCCGACGTAGTCGGCTGTGGCTCTGTCCATTCCTGCAGCAGATCCCTTTAATCCTCGGAAGATATTTCCTCCTCCAACAACAATTGCAAGTTCCGTTCCATTCTCAACAACCTTGGCTACATCCTGTGAGATGGAATGAACTATTGCAGGATCTATCCCATAGGGTTGGTCACCCATTAGGGCTTCACCGCTGAGTTTTAGAAGAGCTCTTTTGTAGACCATTCATTATCTATATCTTATTGACAGTAGCAAGTCTTCTACAGATATCTTGATAAGGAATTGATATTAATACGAATTTATCATTGTTTTAAGGGATTCAATTATTTGAAAAGTTACTATTCATGAGGGATCTGCTCATCACACCACGATCCGAGCATTATCGAGTCTCTTTTTCTTTTCATGCGTTCCTTCCATTGTTTAGTGAAGCTTTTGTTCCCAGCAAATTTGTTTGTGAATCGGCTTTAGCATGTCCTGAATAGCTTTGATTGCTGAAAAATTAATTGTTCATTTAGAATTCAATGCCTGGTTGGGCTTTGATTCCTTGCTCTTTGAATGGATGATGTATCAAGCTCATTTCCGTAACGAGATCTGCTTGATTAATTAGTTCTTTAGGCGCCCATCTGCCTGTAAGAACTACATGAGTAAAAGGAGGTCTGTTTGTTAGTACTTTAAGGACTTCATTTGTAGAAAGATAGCCAAGTTTAATAGCAATAATTATTTCATCAAGTATTACTAATTTATATTCTTTGCTTTTTAAGTCTTTTGTTGACTTTTCCCAGGCTTTCATTACTAACTCTTTATCCCTTTTCCGATCTTGAGTTTCCCAAGTAAAGCCTTCACCAAGAGCATTCCAACTGATTGAATCACCAAAAACTTTTAAGGCTCTAGCTTCTCCTGGTTCCCATCCACCTTTAATAAATTGAATTATTGATACTCGTTCTCCATGGCCAATTGTCCTTAATGCCATGCCAAGTGCAGCAGTGGTTTTGCCTTTCCCTGTTCCTGTAAAGACAATTAGAAGTCCTTTTCTTTTATTCCTCTCTTCAATTCTTTTGTTTTGAATGTCTTTTCTTCTTTTCATTCTTTCTTTATACCCAGAATCGTCCTTTTCGGGGGCTAGGTGCCCTCCTATTCCTAGAGTCAAAGCTTCTTGATCAAGATCTTTTGGAGTTTTTGCTTGAGGGGATTGGTCTTTAGTCATGATTTCTATTGGAATTTTAGGAATTAGTGGCAAATTTCTTACGTGAAAGTGCTGCATCAACAGCTTTTTGTTGGTCACGTCGCGTAATCCAATGATGGTAGGTTCGGTTATGAATGGCGACTGAATGCCCCATCATTCTTGCTGAAACAGTGTCTGGTAGTCCAATGTGTATTGTTCTTATAGCCCAAGCATGGCGCAGGTCATAAGGAGTAAGTGGTAATTGGTAGCGACGGAATTGTTCTGCTACACGTCTACCTACCTGCTGAAGTGTAGTTTCTTGCAGGTTTTTATTTATAGGTGGAAGAGCATCTTTATTTCCTCCGATATCATCTAAACCGAAGAATTCTGTCCATTCGGGATGAAAGGGCCAAACCTCATGTTCGCCAGTTTTTGTATTAGGCAACACTCTAATAATATGATCCGCGCCTTTATTCAGAGAACTTAAATCGCTGAAGAACACCTCATGATTCCTCAAGCCATATGTTGCCATAATTCCATAGACTAATTTCCATCTTGGATTAGGTATCTTGTTATAAGCTGCTTTTATAAGATTGTCGCTGGGTAGTTCTCTATAATTTGCATGCTTAATGCCATAGCCACTAGCATTTACTCTCCATTCTTCTGGTAGATTAATATCGAAATGCTTTGCAAAAATACCAAGTGTAGTTGCACACTGCTGTCTGCTGCGACTATTTTCTAAATAGCTTAGAAGCGTTTCATTAAGTATATTTGTATTCAAAATATAGTTATTCTTTTCCGAGATTTTTTTTAATCTTCGTAAATAGGGAAGATAGGCAGATTGCCAAGTTGTTTTAGTGCTCGATAGATTTTTTCTTCTCTGTGGATCACGGAAGAATGATTTTTCAAAATCTCTGAGAGCTTCTATGAACACAAAATGATTATCTTTATTGGTTTTATTTGATTGCCGATTGCTCCAATAGGTCCAATCAAATTGTTTATGTTGAAGTTGAATTAGCACAAGGTCTAGTGTCCTTTGGGCCTCTATCAGCCCTTCATTCGTCGCGGCAATGCTTAGGCTTATTCTTTGATCTTTATGAGATCCTTCTCCACTCTTGGATGGTAAAGGACCTCGAAGGTTTAGAAGTGAGCCTCTTTGTTCTATACGGAGGCTAACTCCTTGAGTGGATAGAGAATTATTGATTTTGATTAGTTTTTCACTTAAGTCCATGCTCTTTAGAACTTTGTAGCTACCTTGACGTTTATGAGCGTTTAGCTCAAGTACTTGTTTCGGGTTATTTATTCAATGCCCAGGGTCGGCGTAGTCTTGATGAATCTTGGGGGGCCTGAGCGAATTCAGGACGTAGGTCCTTTTTTATACAATCTTTTTTCCGATCCAGAGATTATTAGGCTCCCAATTCCTGCCTTGCAAAGGCCTATGGCTTGGTTGATCAGTGCTTCTAGGAGCAATAAGTCACAAAAAGCTTATCGATCTATTGGAGGAGGTTCTCCACTTAGACGAATTACAGAACAGCAGGCTAGAGAATTGCAAAGTCAATTGAGGCAAAAAGGCATTGAAGCTACCAGTTATGTAGCAATGAGGTATTGGCATCCTTTTACAGAATCAGCAGTAGCTGATATGAAGGCTGATGGAATCGAACAAGTTGTCGTACTTCCTCTCTATCCTCATTTCTCATTAAGTACTAGTGGCTCGAGTTTCAGGGAATTACAGCGACTTCGGCAGTCTGATCCTGAATTTAAAAAACTACCCCTTCGTTGTATCCGTAGTTGGTTTGATCATCCTGGCTATATCCTTTCTATGGCTGAATTAATAGCAGAGGAAATTAATTCTTGTGATCTGCCTGATCAAGCACATGTCTTTTTTAGTGCACATGGAGTTCCAAAGAGTTATGTGGAAGAGGCGGGTGATCCTTATCAGAAACAAATAGAAGGTGGGACAGCGTTGATTATGTCTAAGCTCGAAAAGCTCCAAGGTTTTTCGAATCCTTATACCCTTGCTTACCAAAGTAGGGTAGGGCCTGAAGAATGGCTTCAGCCTTATACAGATGAGGTGCTAGAGAAACTTGGGAGTGCTAAGACAAGGGATTTAATTGTTGTCCCAATTAGTTTCGTAAGTGAGCATATTGAGACGCTACAAGAGATTGATATTGAATATAGAGAATTAGCTATTAGATCAGGCGTTGTTAATTTTCGTAGAGTACGAGCACTTGGGACTTATCCAACCTTTATTGAGGGCCTCGCTGATCTGGTTCAATTGAGCCTGGAAGGCCCGGAAATAAATTTAGATGAAGCTGCCAGGTTGCCTTCGAAGGTAAAACTTTATCCACAAGAGAAATGGCAATGGGGATGGAATATTAGTTCGGAGGCTTGGAATGGACGTATTGCAATGATTGGTTTCCTAGGTTTTTTGCTGGAACTTGCTGTTGGTCACGGTCCTCTTCATACAATTGGTTTGCTTTAATATAATTAGATAATTTGCATATATATAATTATATTTGTTTGTTTAGATTAATCTTTAGCTTTGTAGATCAGTTCCAGAGACTATTCTTTCTCCCTTTAGTTTGAATGCTAGTTGGGACTTGAAAACTTGGGAAATTATAAATATTTGATGTTGTCTCAATTTTTTCAAGAAAATTTCCTTTTTAAAACGTCAGGACTAGTAGGCATTTTTTCGGGATGGAATTAATGTTGATAAATAGATCATCCATCACACCTTTGCCGTGACCCTTACTTCTTTCTCCACGGCTTTCCTTGACCGAGACAATTCAAATAACCAACGAATGTCCGGAGCTGATGCTTTGATGGATTCTCTTCGGCGCCATGGTGTTGACACTATCTTTGGGTATCCAGGTGGGGCAATTTTGCCTATCTATGATGCTTTATACAAGGCGGAGAAGAAGGGTTGGGTAAAACATTTTTTGGTGCGCCATGAGCAAGGTGGGACTCATGCTGCAGATGGATACGCTAGAGCTACGGGAAAGGTAGGAGTTTGTTTTGGTACATCAGGTCCAGGTGCTACGAATTTGGTTACAGGTATCGCTACTGCCCAGATGGATTCTGTCCCAATGGTTGTAGTGACTGGTCAAGTCCCTAGGCCGGCAATTGGCACAGATGCATTTCAAGAAACAGATATCTTTGGAATAACATTGCCTATCGTCAAGCATTCCTGGGTAGTTAGAGATCCAGCTGATATTGCATCAGTTGTTGCTCAGGCATTTTTGATTGCTGCAAGCGGCCGCCCTGGCCCAGTATTAATTGATATTCCCAAAGATGTTGGGCAAGAAGAGTTTGATTATTTACCAATTGAACCTGGGAGCATATGGCCTGCTGGTTTTAAGAGGCCTTTAGATGTAGATGATTCATCAATTGAAGATGCTTTAGAATTAATCCTTCAAGCAAAGAGTCCTCTTCTTTATGTGGGAGGCGGAGCTATTTCCTCTGGGGTTCATGAGGTATTAAAACAATTTGCAGAGCGACATCAAATTCCTGTAACTACAACATTGATGGGCAAAGGAGCCTTTGATGAGCGTCATCCTTTATCAGTAGGCATGTTGGGAATGCATGGAACAGCTTATGCAAACTTTGCCGTTACAGAATGCGATTTGTTAATAGCTTTAGGAGCTCGTTTTGATGACCGAGTTACTGGTAAATTAGATACTTTTGCCCCACGAGCAAAAATCATACATTTTGAGATTGATCCGGCAGAAGTTTGTAAAAATAGGAATGTAAATGTTGCGGTGCTAGGTGATTTGTCTATTAGTCTAAAAAGATTACTGGACCTTAGTCTGAAGAAAAATCAACAGCCAATTAGTGGAGATTGGCTTTCAAGGATAAATAATTGGAAGAAAAATTATCCATTAATGGTTCCGCATCCTGAGGGTAAGATTTACCCTCAGGAAGTTTTAATTGCGATTAGAGATATTATGCCTGATTCGTATATCACTACTGATGTAGGACAGCATCAAATGTGGGCTGCTCAGTATTTGCTTAATGGACCTAGAAAGTGGATTAGTAGTGCAGGCTTAGGAACAATGGGTTTTGGTATGCCCGCAGCAATGGGTGTACAGGCAGCTTACCCAAATGAAAAAGTTATTTGTATTGCAGGTGATGCAAGTATTCTTATGAATATTCAGGAACTTGGAACCATCTCCCAGTATGGACTCCCAATTAAAGTGGTAATAGTGAATAATCACTGGCAGGGAATGGTTCGACAATGGCAGGAAAGTTTCTATGAGGAGCGTTATTCTGCTTCCGAAATGCTTAAAGGAATGCCTGATTTTATTAGATTGGCAAATTCTTTTGGAATTCAGGGAGTAATGATTTCGAAAAGAGATAATTTTAAAGAAGAACTAGGCAAAGCCTTAAATTCGCCAGAACCAATGATTATTGATGTTCATGTAAGAAGGGAGGAGAATTGTTACCCAATGGTACCTCCAGGAAAGAGTAATGCTCAAATGGTTGGACTACCTGAAATTTCATAGTTGTTCATGGAATCCAATATTAACTTAGATGATTATAGGCTGTTGATTAATAATGAATTTAGTTCTGATACTCTTGTGTTGCTTTAATCTTGAAAGTCAAATTATTAAAAAATATCTGGGCGATATTTTTTGTGTTTCTTTTGTCCCTTCCTTCTGCTCTTTATGCTGCAGAAGTTCTCCAGGTAAATAGTTCTTCCTTATTGCAGATAGGGGATAATAATCGAAATTATAAAGTTCGTTTAGCATGCTTGGAAGTTGATGAGATTAATGAAAGGAAAGCCTTTGATTATTTGAAGTCTCAATTACCCAGAAAAACAAAAATAAACTTCTTTCCAAAAGGTTCAGAGAATGGAATTCTTATCGCCAGAGTAAGCAAAATCAGTGATGGCAGTAAGGATTTGAGCTTGGCAATAGTTGAGGAAGGATTGGGTAGTATGAATTGTTAAAAAGATAGATTAATTCTTTTCCTTATATTTTTTCAATTAAGTTTTGCTTTTATTAGTTGATGCCCAGAATTGATACATCCCTCTGAAAATATTGATGTTGGTCATTTCCATTTGCGACCAATTCTCTAGGTTTAGCTGAGACTTATCTTTAGGAAAATAAGATTGATATAGAAGTTTTATTCTTTTTGGCAATATAAAGCCTCTGAATGTTAGCCTGTTTTCATTTAGTAGAGAATCTACTTGCTTAATGTTATAGGTATGCTCTTGGCAATGGAAGCATAAGTCTCTACACATTGAAGTTGTATAGAAATCATTGCAAAGTTGAAGTGAATTTAGGCTTTTGTGGTTTCCTTGCTTTATTTCTTCTCTAAATTTACGTATGTTTTCTATGGTAGGTTCAATTCCTATAGACTTTATATAATCTCTGGCCTTCGCTATATCTTGTCTGGCTAGATTGCTATAAAGTCCAATTTTAATGAAGCCATCATTGGATAGGCAATTTGATAATTTCTTTAGGCCTTCGGATGGATTTTCCATATGATGGAGTACTCCTGTACACTCAATAACATCAAATTTTTTGTTTAATTTCTCTATCCCAAGAATATCCATTTGAATAAATTCAATATCTTTTAAATTTAGTTCAGAAACTTTTCTCTTTGCATACTGAAGACTCGCCAGGCTTAGATCTATTGCAGTTATTTTTGAGTAAATGTATTTAGTTGAGTTTACTATTTGTTTGCCTGTACCACAACCTGCAATAAGGATATTTGCTTTGTGAGATTTTAAGTTTGAGTATATTACATTTGGACCTATCTCTTGATTTATTATTTCTGTAAATGGACGTGCATTTTTGTAAGCTAGGTTTGTAAATGTCCATCTTGGATATGGATTGCTTTCATATTGTTTGCGTACTCGGTTTGAAATTATATTTTCATTTGTGTGAACTTTAATGATTGACTTAGCCAGATGCTTCTCTTGGGAAGGCTCTAAAACATGCATTCTCATAAGTTGATCTAGATCTTTACTTAATGAATCAATGTATGGTCTTTTATTTAGTATTTTGTATATAGGCTTATAGCAAGCCAAAAGAATAATCTCTAGTTCAGATGTCTGATTGGTTTTGAATTTTTTAATTAAATGATCTATTGCGTTCTCTTCATCTTTTTCGACGGAATAAATATATTCGTTTAGGTAACATTGATTCGCCAATGCCAGTGTAAAAATAAATAGATCTTTCCCTAATCTTTTTGAGTTGTTTGTTAATATAGACAAAGATAACCTTCTAGTAGTCTTTAGAAAATCTTCCCAGTATGTTTTATTGAATATAATCTTAGATAGCGATTTGATTATCAGTGGATCGTTGATTATACTTTTAAATGATTCTTTTTTTATTAAATCATTGCTAGTTAGTAAATTATGAATAATTCTTTCTGGATACAAATGATTTATTATTCTCATTAGATAACTATGATCAATGTCTTCTCTATCAATAAGTATTTCAAAGAGTTCACGCAAGTTTCTATGGCTGAATTCCTCTAAATTAATCTCGCTGATTAGATTGTTTATTGTTATGTATGTATGATTGTCTTTTGAATTTTTTTTCGTGTATTTCAGATAGTT
The DNA here is from genome assembly GCA_003215635.1 of Prochlorococcus sp. AG-409-J19. Lineage (GTDB taxonomy): Bacteria > Cyanobacteriota > Cyanobacteriia > PCC-6307 > Cyanobiaceae > AG-409-J19. The sequence continues at coordinate 27 of QCKC01000006.1, read as the reverse complement.
TTTAAAGGCTTCTTCAGGCTTGTTTTT
>QCKC01000005.1 GCA_003215635.1 Prochlorococcus sp. AG-409-J19 | reverse complement strand
GTCCTCGGCATTGCGACAGCTGGCTAGCAATGTCTCACTATCATGAAATGCGAAACAGATCAATTGATCACATCGATTAATAATTTCCTGATTGCAGAGACTACTTGCCATCGGCAAGGGCAAGTCGTCATTATCAGATTTTTCAATTAGATGAAGCACCTGTTCCAATTGATCACGAATCTCTGGTGCCTGTCTCGAAAGACTCTGTGGAAGTAGAACAGTCAATAAAGAAGGAGCCACCTCTAAAACTCCTCTAATAACAGCTGCATTGACCCCCTGAGAACCTGAGGTAATCAAAGAATGTCCTTCCTGTGCTAATGAGCGAGCAATCAATTCAATCAAGTGAATTGACACGACCGGAACGTGTCGACTACCTAAAAAAGCAATTCGCCTTTTCCCCTTGCCTTTAAGCAAGGCAAGTTCCTGAGCCAAGGTATCAACACTATTCAGTTCCGGGAGATCGAGGGAAGGACTCAAAGAAGTCCCCATTCAGTTGCTTTGAAACTAGCAGCTAGTCTCCCTATTCGTTTAAAACCAAACCAATTCCAGCAAAAATCCTTGCCAGATCACAATGCTCTTCAACCAAGCGAAATGCATATTTAGCTTTCACAGATTCATGAAGGCGAACATGGCCAAAAGCCTGTTCAATAACCTCGACAGTAGAAAGAGTGTCTCGATCAACTTTTAATAAAGGAACCTCTAGTTCTTCTGATCTATTAATCAACTGAGGCAATGGCTCTCCTACTCCCGTGAGAATCAAACACTGAGTTGAGGCTTCTAATGCAGCCAGCTGAATATCAGTTCGATCAGCTCCTGTTACTACAGCCATATTGCGACGGCGACGAAAAAATTCCATTGCAGCGTTCACATTCATTGCACCAATGCTGAGATTCTCCACCATCAATTCAAGTCGATCAGCACAACAAACAACCCTCGCCTCAAGCCTCCTAGCTAATTCTCCGACTGAGACACTCCTAAGCAAAGGAGAACTTGGCATAACTCCAAAAACTTCAATTCCCAAAGCCTCTAAGGCTGGGACCACAGTATTCCGTAACTCCCCAACATCATCTGGAGTAACTGCATTCAAAACCACTCCCATCATCCGTTCCCCAAGCTGCTTCTTAGCCGCAAGTAAAGCGTCTACACTCCTGCTGTCATTCCATATATGTACTAGCAAAACCCTTGCATCTAAACCTTTAGATAATTGATCTAGGCTCAGGCCAAACAACAGTCCTTCATGCAAACTACCAGCCGCTTCCAGAATAGTGATACCTCTAAAGGGCTTTTGAAGATGTTTTCGAAAAAGCTCGAACTCAATGTCAACCTTATCTTGAAAGTTCGCAAGTCTTTTATTTAATTCGCTAGGACTAGAGAGTGAAAGAGAATGGATGAGTTGAGAATCTGCCAATCCAAGAGTAGATCCAATAAAACTCACATCATCATCAACAAGAGGAGTTGGCAATGAAGTCTCTTTTTCATCTCGCTCAAGGCTTGTTGCCAAAGGCTTTCCAAAGCGAATATTCTGCTTTTTAAAAACCAACTGACTAGCAAGACCTAATACAAACGCAGACTTTCCACTAAATGGCTCGCAAGATCCGATCATTAAGGTAGTACCCATGACCGAAAATTTCTAAGGATCTAGTTATCTTAATCGCCCTTTTATTTTCCTCAAGGGCTAAATCAAATTTAATTATCCCTCCGTAAAGACTAATTCAATGAAAAATCTCTCTTCCTCAAGTCAGAGATGGGCAAATTGCCATATAGGAATAACCGGAGCTAATGGCAGCTTAGGTAGAGCATTAGCCGAAGCTCTTGAAGAACGTGGTGCGGTTATTACAGGTATATGCCGATCGATTCCAAAAATTGATGATTCAAGAAACAGTCTCCGAAAATGGGTTGCTTGGAAATGTGGAGAAGAAATTGCCTTGAAAGAAGTTCTTGATCATTTAGATATATTGATAATTAACCACGGGATAAATCATCACGATTCTCAAACATCAAAAAGCCTAAACGAATCTCTAGAAGTAAATGCTTTAAGTGCCTGGAGGATTATGGAAATGTTTGAAGAAATCAGCCTGAAAGGGGCAGAAAATAGCCGCCCCAAAGAAATCTGGATTAACACCTCAGAAGCAGAAATACAGCCTGCGTTAAGTCCAACTTATGAAATAAGTAAGCGTTTAATTGGTCAAATTATCAGCCTAAGATGGAGCAATTTAACTAAAGAAAATAAAAAGAAGTATAAGATCAGAAAACTTATTCTCGGCCCATTTAAATCCAAGTTAAATCCGATAGGTCTAATGTCACCAAAATTTGTAGCCGAACAGATTCTAAGACTAGCATCAATTGATTTAAACCTAATAATTGTGACACCAAATCCAATTACATACTTATTAATGCCTATAATTGAACTTTCAAGATTTATATATTCAAAAGCACTAAGAAAAGAACCTGAAGATGGCGGATGATTTATTTTTCTCTATCAGTAAGTATCTCACAACCATCAGAAGTTACCAGAATTGTATGCTCCCACTGAGCTGAAAGGCTCCCATCCAATGTAACCACAGTCCACCGATCTCTAAGGGTTCGACATTCCTTTCCCCCAGAATTAAGTATTGGTTCAACTGCAAGAGTCATGCCAGGTCTCAGAACAACATTTGGCAAATCATTTGTTCTAAAATTAAACACGGAAGGTTCTTCGTGAAGATTCCTGCCAACACCATGTCCTGTGTAATCTTCTACAACACTAAAGCCATTCAATTTAACATGATCTTCAATGGCTCCTGCTATATCCATAAGGGTATTTTTTGGCTTTATTTGCGCCAATCCTGCCATCAAAGCCTCTTGAGCTACTTCACTTAACTTCTTGCCTATTTCAGGGACTTCCCCTATACAAATAGTGATACAACTATCACCATGATAGCCTTCAAAATATGCCCCTGTATCGACTTTCAATAAATCACCAGTCTTAATTACTTTCTTAGAGTTTGGTATTCCATGAACAACCTCATTATTAATACTTGCACAAATACTTGAGGGGAATCCATGATAACCCTTAAAGCTGGGTACCGCTCCCATCTCACGAATTCTTCGTTCTGCGTATTTATCTAAGTCAGCAGTTGTCTTCCCAGGCTCTGCTATTGATGGGATTTCCCTTAACACTGTAGCTACAATTTTGCTGGCCTTTTTCATTATTTCGATCTCTCTTGCAGATTTTATTTCAACACCTCTCCTCTGCTGAATGCGAGGGCCTACATCAGCGTTCAAAGAAGAAGAAGCAAGTAAATCGGAAAAAAGGTTCATCTACTTATGAGGGAACAAGGGTCATTCAATAAAAAATCAACTTGATGTCTAAGAAATATCTTGATCCATAGCCAATATCAGAATATCAATAACTCTAGGATTCGCTGAGAAAACTCTAGAAGAATCAAGGCTTACTGGAAATTGCCTAGTTAAAACCACCAAAATTTGAAATACGGCAATTCCTGTAAGCCTTACTACTCTTGAAGAGAGAGTGTCACCCAATTCTTTAAAGAACTCAAAGCCTGGTTGTTAAAAACCTTGCAACAACAGAAATCAAACAAAATTCACTAACCTGATTAACGAGCAGTTACAATGTATCTTTGGCGAAAGAAACTGGAGCTGGGATGAGCGCTGATTCGAACCAAACCTCGACATTAGAGGGTCCTCAAGCTGAGCAATCAGAACAACCAACCGAAGGGAAGGCAATAGCAGCTGATAGCAAGCCTGCAAACAAAAAGCCTGCGAAGCTCACAGCTGAATCAATTATCCAAAGTTTCGAAAAAGAGCAGCTAAAGAAGAAAGTTCCAGAAATCTATGTTGGAGATACTGTTCGTGTTGGAGTTCGAATAAGTGAAGGCAACAAAGAGAGAGTCCAGCCTTATGAAGGGGTCGTAATAGCCAAACGACATGGAGGACTTAATGAAACCATTACCGTTCGAAGAATATTCCAAGGGATTGGAGTAGAAAGAATTTTCATGATGCATAGCCCTCAGGTCGCCTCTATAAAGGTTGAACGTCGAGGTAAAGTAAGAAGAGCGAAGCTTTTCTATCTGCGGGAACGGGTTGGCAAAGCAACCCGCGTGAAGCAGCGCTTCGATCGCTGAGGTTTAGGCCTCGTTCAATCCAAATACCATCGCTAAAAGCGATGGGTCCACTGGTCCATTTACATGCGCCGTTAGTTCAGTTGGTAGAACGCAGGTCTCCAAAACCTGATGTCGGGGGTTCGAGTCCTCCACGGCGCGTCCGATGACCCTCCCTGCAGTTTCCTAGTTTTCAGAATGGAGTTGGATCTTCAACCTGGCGATGTCGTGAAGGTGCTCGAATCTGCCGCTCTTGGTTGGGTTCGAGCACGCGTAATCCGAGTCAAATCAGGAGGCCGCGTGGTCGTTCAAAGCGATCAAGGCAGAGAGTTCACTGCGCGCGGAAATCAGGTCAGGCTTATTGAGCCGGCAGGATTCCGTCCATGATTGTTTCCCTTTAGCGAGGTGCGAATATTTAAACCAAAAGGTCTCCAACCTTTCGCAAAGGATTTCCCGTGATTTCTTCATGTCATGAAAAAGTGTGCGAATTAATTGAACTCACTCAGCTTTGATGACTAACACGACCCTCACTAATTGAAAATACTTCAACAACTCAGTTGACTTAAGGCATGGCTGAGGTTGATACTTCAACAGTCGACCACTCGACACAATTCAGCCTCCAGTAAGTGAGCAAACCACTGGAGTTTTAGATCTGGGACCGTAGTTCAACCGGTTAGAGCACCGCCCTGTCACGGCGGAAGTTGCGGGTTCGAATCCCGTCGGTCCCGTAACCACTAGCATCAATCATCTTGACCGTACGAGTCCGGCTAGCACCTAGCCCTACGGGGACATTGCATATAGGGACAGCAAGAACCGCTGTTTTTAATTGGCTATTTGCTCGCAATCAAGAAGGAAAATTTTTAATTCGCATTGAAGACACCGATAAAGAGCGATCTAAACCTGAATTCACCAAGAATATTCTCCAGGGTCTTGAATGGCTTGGTATTGAGTGGGATGAACCTCCCTATATTCAAAGCCAATCAATCACTGCCCATCGCGAAGCTATACAGCAACTACTTGATAGTGGCTTAGCATATCGTTGCTATACCAGTGAACAAGAACTCGAAGCACTCAGAACTAAGCAAAAAGAAACTGGGCAAGCTCCCAAATATGACAATCGCCATAGAGCACTATCTAATGAGCAAATAGCTGACTTTCAAGCCCAAGGAAGAAGTTCAGTAATTCGTTTTCGAATAGAGAACAATGCCTTAATTACATGGAACGATCTAGTTAGAGGCCCTATGTCTTGGACTGGATCCGATCTTGGAGGGGACATGGTGATAGCCAGACGTGCCCTGAACAACGAAATAGGTGATCCGCTTTACAACCTCGTAGTGGTAGTTGACGATGCACAAATGGACATAACACATGTAATAAGAGGCGAAGATCATATTGCGAACACAGCCAAACAAATTCTTTTATACGAAGCCCTCGGATTAAAAAAGCCTGAGTTTGCCCATACGCCACTAATTCTTAATTCTGAGGGCCGCAAATTATCAAAACGTGATGGAGTTACCTCTATTAATGATTTTAAACGAATGGGATATACCTCTAATGCAATGGCTAATTACATGACAATGCTAGGCTGGTCAGTACCTGATGGGATGAGCGAGAAATTCACTTTAGAAGAAGCATCAAAAGTATTTAACTTGGAAAAAGTTAATAAAGCAGGTGCAAAGTTTGATTGGGATAAATTGAATTGGTTAAATTCACAAGTTATTCACAGCTGGTCTGCAGAAAAACTACTTGAAAATCTAAAACCTCTCTGGATTAATTCTGGCTGGTCGCTTCCAGAGGATCAATGGTGCAAAGACTTATCTAATCTTATTAGCTCATCATTGGTACTTTTACAAGATGGAATATCTCAAGCAAAACCTTTCTTTGAAGAAATAAAACCAAATGATGATGCTTTAAAACAACTTTCTTTGCCTGGGGCAAAAGAAGCCTTGAAAAATCTATTGTTAGAATTGGAGAAAAATCCATGGGATGGAATAGAAATCAACAAAGCCAATGATCTAATAACATCTATTTCTAAAGATTATTCTATAAAGAAAGGATTAATAATGAAAACTCTGAGAGCTGCACTACTTAGAGAAATGCAAGGACCAGATCTACTAACTTCCTGGAGTTTATTGGCCAGAATCGGTAAAGATCGCCACAGGATTAGAGGATGTATCTGAATCGTTTTCCTTAGGTTCAGAATTTTCTTGGACTGCTAGCAGTCCTAATACTTTTGCCAGTGGCTGAGCAGTAAGACCTTGAATACCAACTGTCATCAAAATTGTTAGAAAAACTAGTCCTTGAAGTCGTCCTGCGCCCAAAACACCTGCCTGCTCAAGACGTATCGCAAACAAAGATGCAACAGCCGCAGTAACTATCCCTCTTGGGGCTAACCATCCAAGGAATAGCTTCTGCTTAAGATCCAAAGGGAGACCAATAGTAGCCAAACTAACTGCAACAGGCCTAACTACAAGCATTAACACCAAAACACAAGTCACCCCTCCCCATCCCAAAGGACTCAACTCACCCCATGAAACATCAGCTGCTAACAAAGGGAACAACATAGTGATAGCTAGTCGAGCCAATTCCCTAATCAATTCATCAAGTTGATCCGCCTCTGTAGCCGGGCGACGTCCAACAACAAAGCCTGCAGCTACAGAAGCAGGCAAACCAGATTCAGGCAAAAACCATTCACAACCTCCGTACAACAAGAAAAGGACTCCAAGAGTTAACTGCAATCTCAGTCCAACAGAAGGGTCTGGTCTAAGGATCCTTAATCCCTCTGAAAGCACCCAACCAGCTAAAAGGCCTATAAGAACACCGCCCCCAAGACGAGAAAACAACCCCAGCAGAACCTCTCTCCAACCATGTAGATCGCCAAGCACTAACTCCAAAAGCAATAAAGCCAAAACTGCACCAATAGGCTCTAAAACCAAACCTTCTGCCTCTAAAACATCTCCTAAAGGAGGAGCCAAACGAATCTGCTGAACCAAGGGGGTTACTACAGTTGGCCCAGTAGCAAGAACAATTGCGCTGTATACACCAGCAACTGACCAACCTAATCCAGCTAACCAATGCGCGGCAAGCCAGCCAGCCGCCAGAGAAACTACAAGTCTTATAAGAGAAATCCGCAATACTGTGGATTTGATCGTTCCTCCTGGGAGGCGAAGGTTTAATCCTCCATCGAACAAAACAAGACTGACCAACAAACCGACAATAGTTTCGAGACCTTGTCCTAAATCCAACGGCTCGACTATCCCCAAACCAGAACGACCTATCAATAAACCCGAAAGCAACAAAAGGACTACTCCAGGGAGGCCTGTAAAAGCAGCCAAAAGCCTTGCCCCTGCCCCTGCAAAGACAGTAATACCCCAAAGCACACCCAAACGCTCAGGAGTCATAGAAAAGTTCTAATCGAGGATAATTCCTCACTTGAAAGATACTGAGCAGATTTAGAAGATACTCTCGCCCTGCAAGAAACTGGACAGAGATAAAGAATAACTAGCTAATTCTATCGAAATTGAGCTGAATATCTACTTTTAGGAACAAAGGATTATTCTCTAATGAGAGGAAGAAACTTATTTACATTAAATATTGAAGCATCATAAGCTTCTACAGAAAGCAACTAAATCTACTGGTTCGAATACTAGAAAATTATTTTTTCACCGGTAGTCCTGATTCTTTATTCCACAGGATAAGGATCTAGTTTAAGCGATCTTGGAAGATAAAGCGGATGCCGAGGATGGCCTTCTTTTGTAAAACCAAGAGTTAATGGCCCAGAAGATTTAGGGAAAAACTTCCTACGTACTAAGGAATATCTTTTAAGCATTAACAAAACATTATTATTTCGATTGAGCAAAGTCCCATCAGCTCCCCATCCCAACCACAAGTCCCAGTCATCAGAAGATGACCATTCATGGAGCCAATGATCAATTTCTAAATCATTTAGGCCTCCAACTGGATCTTTAATTCTTTTAACAAGAGCTGGATATTTACTTATTCGCGCAAACAAGTTCAAGACAACAAGTGTTCCGTAATCCCATTCATTGCAATAACCTATTAATCTAAGAAGAGTATGATCATTCCTTTCTTCAGAGGCATCTGAGGGATTTAATCCTATGAATAAGAGGTGCTTCTTCTGGGGATCATTAGACAGCCTTAGAGACCAACGATATTTTCCACATCCACTAAAAAAAGCCTCTTTTTCCCAAGAATTTAATAATTTACCGGGAGCTAAAAGCATATTTAATATACAAAATTGTCAAATCAATTCAGAAGAAATATCCGGAATAAGACAAGACAACTTATAGATATAACAATTCCAGCCATTGCCATTCTCCCATTCCATATCTCCGCTTGTGGAGTAAATCCTCTCCTCCAGGAATTCAATTCACCGTTAGTTACTGGCTCTCCTAATTGACTAGGGTCAGAGACTGGTTCTGTTGTCATAAGTGAAACCCCAAAAAAATTTTTATTAAATGACTCAAAAAGGAGGATTAGAGCAATAAAGCTTTGAAGAATCCTCCAATGGCCATCTTGGAGAAACTCCTAATTCAAAGGAACTGGAGGCGTTTCCTAATTCTAATCGAGTTATCGCTGCCGCGCCTATCATTGCAGCATTATCTGTGCAAAAAGCCTTGGGAGCACAAAAAACTTGGATATTTTGCTCAGAACCCCTCTTAGCCATATAAGTCCGAAGCCTGTTATTAGCCGCAACACCTCCAACCATAACCAATCTCGATAAATCGTGATCTTTTGCACATTTCAAACTTCTTTCTACCAAAACTTCCGCAACAACATGCTCAAAACTCGCAGCCAAATCATTCACAGGGACATTCTTTCCAGAATCTTTTATAGCTTCTACTTTCCTTAGCATTGCTGTCTTTAATCCACTAAATGAAAAATGATAAGGATGGAACCCCCCCCCGGGGATAGAGATCCTGCCTTTTGGCAAGGCAAATCTTGCAAAATCTCCTCCCTCAGCAACCTTCTCTATAGCTGGGCCACCTGGGTAGGAAAGTCCCAACAGTCGTGCAACTTTGTCAAAAGCTTCACCCACTGCATCATCATGACTACGGCCTAAGCACTCAATTTCCCAATAAGAAGAAACTCTAATCAATTCAGTATGTCCACCACTTACAAGTAATACCAAGTAAGGAGGGGCTGGCGGCGCATTACCTAAACGAACAGAAGCAAGATGACCTTCAAGATGGTGTACCCCCAAAAACGGCAACGAATGCAAAGAAGCAAGTGTTCGAGCAGTGACAGATCCGACCATCAATGAACCTGCAAGACCAGGCGCCACAGTTGCAGCTATCGCATCCACATTTTCTATAAGCATCCCTGATTCAGTCACCGCCTGCTCAATAAGAAAAGGCAAAGCCTCAACATGTCTCCTTGATGCAATTTCTGGAACCACACCTCCCCACTTTGAATGTTCTTCAATTTGTGAAGCCACAACGCTTGCCATCACACGGATCTTGCCTGATTCAAGTCGAATAACAGCAACTGCAGACTCGTCACAACTTGTTTCGAGAGCCAGCACTGATGGCCTTTTGTGGGTGTATCTCATCTAACTTTCATTTGTGACATACTGTCTGTAGTATCCAGACAGGCTTAAACAGGGATTGGATCATGCATCGTTTTTTCGCCATTCTGCTCTCTACGTTCCTCCTCTTCGGGTTTGCGCCAATCGCAAATGCGGCAGGTGGACCAACTCTCAATAGGGACAGATCTGACACAAGCTATGTGGCTTCAGGATTAACTGCATGTGCAGATAATCCAAGGTTCCAGGAAAGAGCCAGTGCTGCTGTAACACAAAAGGACATAAACAGATTTGAGCGTTATAGCAAGGCATCATGCGGAGACGATGGATTGCCCCACCTAATCATTGGCCCCACTCTTGATCCCTTTGGAGCATTATCCATGAGAGGACATGAAGGTGACGTCCTCATACCTGCTCACATATTCATTTATATAGCAGGCATCATCGGATGGTCCGGCAGAGAGTATCTAAAATCTGCTAGAAGTGGTAAAAACGCTGCAAATAAAGAGATCATGATTGATTTCCAGGCAGCAAGGAGCGCTCTTATCAAAGGTGCTCAATGGCCATTAATGGCTCATAAAGAGGGAGTAAGTGGAGAGCTCCGTGAACCTGAATACAATAAAGAGCTTTCAGGATCAATTCCGAAATTCTTTGATTAAGCAGAAAAGACTCATCTCGAGTTTTTTCTGAATTTCTCTCTCAAACATTTCTACTAAAACCTAACCAATGAAGTTTCTCAACGCCGCTCCAGTCGTCGCAGCTATTTGGATCACTCTTACTGCAGGGATACTAGTCGAATGGAATCGTTTCTTCCCAGACCTTCTATTTCACCCTATGTAAAGTTAATCAAGCAATAATCTTCCTATATCCTTACTAAGAAGTTCAGAGAATGAACCCCTGCCAAATAACATAAAGGGGCAATACCAATTAATATATTTCCTGATTAAGCATAGTCAACACTTCGCGTTAAGATTATTTTCCTTTTAGTTTACTATTGTTGTTTAATAGGCATTCAATATATATGACAAAAGAATCTGGGCATATCAACTTCTCTCTTTAGATGATCTGCGAAATATTTTCAGCATACAGGCAAAAAATGTTTCTAATCGATATCAGAAACAAAATAATGAACGAATAGTTAGCCCATATTCAAATCAATTTAGAAGCTTAATTATCTTATGCGAGTAGTCCCATTAACTCCTCCAACTCATTTGCCGCAGCATCTAAATCATCATTAATCACAATTGCATCAAATTCATCCTTAGCAGCTAATTCATCTTTTGCTCTTTTCAAGCGATTATTTATATCCTCCTCAGAGTTAGTTCCTCTTCCACGTATCCTTCTTTCAAGTTCAATAGAGTTAGGAGGTGCCAAAAAGATTTGGAAAGCATCTGGAAAACTTTTACGTATTTGACGAGCACCTTCGAGCTCAATCTCAAGCAATACATATCTATGTTCAACTAATTTTTCTTCTACTGGCTTCCTTAACGTTCCATAGTAATTGCCAGCAAACTTGGCCCATTCAAGAAGCCCCCCATGCTCTATTAATTTTATAAAATCGTCCTTATCTAAAAAGAAATAATGTTGACCATCAATTTCTCCTGGCCTCGGCTCTCGTGTTGTCGCAGAGACAGACAACCATAAATCTGTATGCGACTCTAAAAGCTTTCTGACTAAAGAACCTTTCCCTACACCACTGGGACCGGTTATTACTGTCAATTTACTTTGAGGTTTAGATAATGACATTTATAAATGGATTAGATAATACAGAGTAGGAGAATATGTGTAACGAAGTCCAACATAAGTCGATGGCAACTCAAGCCTTACAATCAATGGACCTCACCAGCCTAAAAGCAGTAGTCTCAGAATTAAGGCAAAGTATCATCCCCAGCAGATTCGAGTTAGCACAACAAAGCAATTCTCACACCATTCAAATAAGTTTACGCACTTTAAAAGGAATAATTTGGCTAGAACTTTGTTGGCATGCAGCTTCAGCAAGACTCGTTGAGATAGATAAACCAACTCATATTGGGAGCAAAAGCACATTAGCGAAACAACTCCAATACAGCCTAGGTAAAATGGCCCTTATAGAGATTAAACAAGAAGGATTTGAGAGAATAGTAGAATTTGGACTAGCTAATCGCCCCGGAGAGGTTATTCAACGGTTTTTAGTTATTGAAATAATGGGAAGACATAGCAATTTATTACTTCTAGATCAAAAAAGAAGAGTTATTGCTATTGGGAAACAAATCCGTAATCACCACTCAAGGGTTCGGCCAATTGGAACAGGAGATTTATATGTTTCTCCTCCTTCAATAAATGGTATCCCACCAAAAATAAGTGAACCATATGAACGATGGAAAGAAAGACTATGCCTTATTCCTAAAAGTCTTAGAGAAGCTCTTCAAGAATGCTATCAAGGAATAAGTCCTTCTTTAGCTACTCAACTTGTTTATAATAATAAATTAGTCTCGAATTCATTACTTGCACTTTCAGTTGAAAATATCCCCGAAGAAGAATGGAAAAGAATTCACCAAAATTGGCTTTCATGGCTTAATCAATTAGACACTAATAATTTTCATTTGAAATTTACAGGTCCAAGTGATTACACAGTTTGGGGAATAGAAAATAAACCCACAGATTCGAATGCCAATATTTCTCTTCAACTTGGCAGGTACTATAGAAATAAGCTAGAAGAAAAGAATTTACAAGAAAAGCTGGAGGAATTACAAAAACGGTTAATTAAATTCAAAAATTCAGAGTCATCTATTCTAAAGGGGCAAGAACAATCTCTACTCGATGCCAAACATAACGATCTTCTTCAAAAGCAAGCAGACACTTTATTGGCAAAGGCTAATCCCAGCAAGGATAATATCAGAGAAGCCCAAAACCTCTATCGCAAGGCAAAGAAACAACGTCGATCGATTTCCTTAATTGAAGAGAGAATAAAAATACATCAAGAACGTATTGACATTATAAATTGTACTGAAACCTTTTTAAATCATACCATCACAGATCAGTGGGCAAATAAAGATCAAAAATTAACACATATAAATGAATTAAGTGAAGAGTTAGATGTATTTTTAAATTCAAAAAAGAAAAATAATGTCCCTTACAAAAAAATCAAAAGAAAAACTCATTCAGCTCTAGAATTAAAAAGTCCTGGTGGCCTGAAAATTCAAGTTGGTCGAAACCATCGCCAGAACGAATTAATAAGTATTCGGCAAGCCCGCAGTGGCGATATTTGGTTTCATGCTCAAGAATGTCCAGGTAGTCATGTTGTACTAAAAGCATCTGCAGGGATCCCTCAGGAAGGCGATCTAGAAATGGCTGCAGATTTAGCCGCTTTCTACAGCCGTGCAAAAGCAAATAAAAGCGTTCCTATTGTAATGGCATCTACTGATGAGCTTCAAAGAATTCCAGGGTCAATTAGTGGAACTATAAGTTTTAGAAAATTTAAAGTTTGCTGGGGGCATCCTGAAAAAATAAATAAGGACCTTTTCCAGCAAATCTCCAAATAAGCTGCTCACTCAAGCGGCTCTTAACAAAAACATAAATATCAGAAGCAATTCGGAACATATTCCAAAAAAACTTTTCAAGGCAATAGCCAAATTCTCAACTAGAGGTCTCAACTCTCAAATGAGATCTAAAAGCCTTCAAAAAGGGTCCTAAGAACATCTTCCAAAAAGAAGAAGGAGTTTGATACAGCAAGTCAAAAAGTCATAAAGGGGTTGCAATGTCCTATCATCAGGAGACCAAAAACAGTCGCAAATGCTGGATTTTCTTCTAGGTACCCACGAATTCCTAGGGAATCACACTTTCCCAGAATTTCTTATCGGATATTTATTTGGTGCAGCTTTGATTATTGGGGCTCCAACTGTCTTCCTTCTTTTGGCTTTTACAAGTGCTCTAATGAAAACAAATGGGAAGATGGGAGGCTACAGAGAATATGAAGACTATGGGAAATCAACATTAAACGAATGTCCTCCTTTTATTCTTCCAGACCCAACTATTGCAAGTAGAAATAATTCCAAGTCTAAATAAGAAAACACTCAGAGATAGAACCAAAGAACAAAAATTTCAATCATATAATTTACCTTTTTAATATATTCCTATATTAATTTCATCAAAGGCTAAGATAACTAAAGTTATATATAAACTTCTAACCACTCAAATACAAAAACCAGAGACTTCAAATCTACTAGCCCCAAACCAACTACAAACTTTGCTTCAGCCCCCTCCGCCAATACATGTCTCTAGAAAGGCTAATCAGGAAGCCGATTTGGATATTGACCTTGATATGCCTTTAACAGGACATATAGAAGAACTGAGGCAAAGAATTCTTCTGAGCTTAGGTTCTGTTGTTATAGGAGCCGCAATAAGTCTTTTATTTGTAAAACCACTTGTTAAGTTACTCGAAGCACCAGCAGGATCAATCAGATTTCTTCAAGTATCTCCAGGTGAATTCCTATTTGTTTCAATAAAGGTAGCGGGATATACAGGACTAACTATTGCACTCCCTTTTATTATTTATCAAATTCTTGCCTTTGTGTTACCTGGACTGACAAAAAAGGAAAGAAGACTTATTGCTCCTGCAGTTGCAGGCTCAACAGTTTTATTTCTAATAGGAATAATATTTGCTTGGTGGTCATTAGTGCCAGCATCTCTAGGGTTTTTAATTAATTATGGTTCCGATGTGGTTGAACCACTTTGGTCAATAGAACGCTACCTAGATTTTGTAATTCTTTTAATGTTTGCAACTGGACTGGCTTTTCAACTACCAATTTTACAATTAATACTAGGAATTCTTGGAATATTACATTGGCAAAAGATGCTTATAGCATGGAGATGGGTAGTAATGATTGCAGCTTTTTCAGGAGCAATCCTAACTCCATCGACTGATCCAATCACAATGTTGATTTTAGCAACCGCAATTATGGGTCTATTCTTCATTGGTGTACTTCTAGTAGCTCTAGTTGATAAATTCACATAACAAACTCTTCAAAGCGCCAGTTATTCTCCAACGGCAAAGTAACAGCTCTTCCTATCCGTGGCCTCTGACGCACGGTATGCAACCAATATCTAACCAAGCCTGATAGACCCAATCGGTTTATAACCTCCAAAACAGAATTCAAACGTTCTCGATAGGCTTCTTCATCCAAAGGGAATGACTGTTGTTCCAAATAGGCCCACATAACTTGGAGATAAAGACATTTTTTTCTCACAATTAATTTCAAATCATACGTTGCCTTCCAGCGATGCCTCAGACAATTCATTACTTCATCAACCTTTAAAGGCCCATCATTACTCTCTTCAATTGGTCCATACTCAGAAAAAGAATCCAAAATCATTTAAAAATACCAATTTTCACCCAGCGTTACTGGACCTTCACAGTCCATAATGGTCTTAATACTGACAAGAGTGAACATCTGTCATGACACAAATGACTTCAATGGATGTGCCCTCAATGGGTAGGAGACAGTTCATGAATCTCCTAACTTTTGGGACCGTTACAGGAGTCGCACTTGGAGCTCTCTACCCAGTCTCACAATATTTCACCCCGCTTAGAGCCGGTGGGACAGGAGGGGGTACAACTGCAAAAGACGAGCTTGGCAACCCAGTTACTGCAACCGGATGGTTAACAACCCATTCAGAAGGAGATAGAAGTCTTGTACAGGGTCTCAAAGGAGACCCGACTTATCTAATTGTCGAAGGACCAGAGGCAATAGGTAGCTACGGGATCAATGCGATATGTACGCACCTTGGTTGTGTAGTTCCCTGGAATAGCGGCTCCAACAAATTTATTTGCCCTTGCCATGGCAGTCAGTATGACGCCACTGGGAAAGTTGTAAGAGGACCTGCACCTCTCTCTCTTGCCATAGCTCATGTAGCCGTTGAGGATGACAACGTTCTAATAAGTCAGTGGACAGAGACTGACTTTCGGACTGGCAATCAACCCTGGTGGAGTTGATATCGCAATCACCTCTCTTCATCGTTATCCCATTCGCTAAATCTCAAACAATGCGACGCTCAATAACCTTTCTCTTCGCCTTTTCATTCCTTCTCCTATCAGTACTGGTAGTGCCAAAAGCTACCTTTGCTTATCCATTCTGGGCACAGCAAAATTATGAAAACCCCAGAGAAGCTACAGGCAAAATTGTTTGTGCAAACTGCCACCTAGCGAACATGAAAACCCAAGCAGAGGTCCCACAATCTGTAGGTGCGGATAGCGTATTCAAAGCTGTTGTAAAAATACCTTATAAGTCAGGCTTGCAAGAAATAGGAGCTGATGGAAGTGATGTGCCATTACAAGTAGGAGCTCTTGTAATGCTTCCAGATGGGTTCAAGCTCGCCCCACAAGATCGTTGGACAGATTCAATAAAAGAAGAGACGCAAGGTGTTTACTTTACCCAATACAGTGAAGAGCAAGAAAATATAATTATTGTAGGACCATTGCCTGGAGATCAAAACAAAGAAATAGTTTTCCCTATTTTATCTCCCGATCCACATAAAGATAGCAATATTCATTTTGGCAAATATTCAATACATGTAGGAGGGAATAGAGGAAGGGGACAAGTTTATCCAACCGGTGAAAAAAGCAATAATAATATCTTTATTTCACCTGCAGAAGGCATCATATCTGACATCAAAGCTGGAGAAAATGGCGCTAGGATTATAAATATAAAATCTAAAAACAATGAAGAGATAAATACTGAAACTATTCCTGCCGGCCCAAATCTAATCGTTAGCATTGGTGATTCAGTAGCATCTGGAGATCGATTAACCGACGACCCGAATGTAGGTGGCTTCGGCCAACTTGATACAGAAGTTGTTCTACAAGATCCACTAAGAGTTTTGGGACTATTAACATTCTTTGCTGGAGTGACTCTCGCACAAATAATGTTAGTTCTCAAAAAGAAACAAGTAGAAAAAGTTCAAGCTGCTGAGGGCATTTAAATCCTTATTTAAAAGAAGCTATGTTTCAATTATCTGCAACATTAGCTTCCCCAGGTCCTGAGCTAATCAAAATAGGTCCCATAATATTCAGATGGTATGGATTCCTTATAGCCATAGCAGTGCTAATAGGTCTTAACCTATCAAATTATCTGGCAAAATTAAGAGGAATAAAAAATAATTTAATAAGTGATCTTCTTCCCATTCTTGTTATTAGCTCGATTATTGGAGCCCGTTTATATTACGTACTTTTTCAATGGAATAATTATGAGAATGATTTAATAAGCATATTCTCAATCTGGAGAGGAGGGATAGCCATACATGGGGCCTTAATAGGTGGAGTAATTTCTTTGATTTATTTCTGTCGTTGGAACAAGCAAGCATTTTGGAACTTGCTAGACATACTTTTACCTTCCGTTGCTCTCGGTCAAGCAATTGGCAGATGGGGTAACTTCTTCAATAATGAAGCTTTTGGAGTGCCTACGAACCTACCTTGGAAACTATTTATACCAATTAGCTATAGACCACAAGAATTTATGAATTTTAATTTTTTTCACCCAACATTTTTATACGAATCCATTTGGGATTTCGGGGTATTTCTTGTACTTATTACTTTACTATATATTCAGAGTGAAAGGCCCAAAGCCCTTCGCTACGGAGCCTGTAGCTGTTTTTATATGATCTTTTATAGCCTTGGAAGAGTTTGGATCGAGGGCTTAAGAACTGATGCGCTATGCATCGCAGGAATACCTCCATTATGTGAAGGGGGCATCCGAGTCGCTCAACTAGTTAGTATTTCTCTAATTGGAGCAGGGTTAATAGGACTATGGAGGCTTTATGTGGCAAAAAAAAACCTACCTGAACTTGGTCTCCCCATGGAGCGAAACAAATGAGGAAAATTTCAATAGTAGGAGCAGGTCCAGGAGCCTTAGATCTTTTAACCTTGCGTGCAGAAAAACGACTAAAGGAAGCCGAAGTAGTTGTATGGACGGATTCATTAATTTCCCCTGAGCTTATTCAGATTGTCCCAAAAACATGCGAATGCATTCCTACTAGATCATTAACTCTCGAAGAAATAATCCCAATTCTCATAGACCGATGCTTAAAGGGGAAAAAAGTTGTACGACTCCATGATGGAGATCCATGCCTATATGGGGCAATCTCGGAGCAGATTTGTCAACTAAATGACGCCGGAATTTCAGTGGAAGTTATCCCTGGGGTAAGCGCATATCAAGCGACAGCAGCAGCAATCAATACTGAGCTGACTATTCCAGGAGTGACACAAACAATTATTCTTAGCAGAGCACCTGGCAGGACTGGCATTCCTCATAAAGAAGAGCTGCAAAACCTTGCCTCCATAGGTGCAACATTGTGCTTATATTTAAGTGCTCGCCATGTCAAAGAAGTTGAATCAATTCTACTAAATTTCTATCCAAAAGATACCCAAGTAGTAATTGGTCACAGAGTTAGCTGGCCAAAAGAAATTCTTGAGATTGTCCCATTAAAAGAAATGAGTTCTACTTCTCAAAAATACGGATTAGATAGAACAACATTGTATATAGTTAGTCCTGCCTTGAATGCCACAAAAAAAAGATCTAAACTTTATCATCCTAACCATACACACCTCTTTAGGGATAACAAACAATCCCGAGCAAATTAAAAACCAATTCATAATTTCGGTCCTGAAATTCCCTAAAAAGCATTAGAACATCAATAAAAGAGTCACTTCTATACAATTTATCCATACTCGCGAATCGATAAACCCGATAAGAGACACAACACAAAATCAACGTCTAAGTTTGATTACTCATATCCTCTTCAAGGCGAGGGCGACTGACAAACCAATACATACCCTCTAAAATTACTTTAATTCTGCAAAACAGAAGCCTTGTCATCGGATTCCTCGCCAGACATCTTCAATTCAAAAAAGGATTCTGATGAGTCCCATGCAATCTTGAAGAATATAGGATCTCAACTCCGGGAGGAACGAGTAAGGAAATCTATTGATTCAGAGGAATTGGCAGCAAGTCTTAATATTGGCGAGGAACAACTAATAGCTTTAGAAAACGGAGATAAATCACTACTTCCTGAGGTTGTCTTTATAAAAGCTATGATTCGTAGAGTTGCTGAGAAGCTTGAGATAGACTCTAGTTCTTTTATTAACGATATAGAAACAGATTGTGGCAAAAAAGATACAAATCAAGGAAACGACAATAAGCGAATTACAAAAGAACAATCGTCAGGTAAGTCCATCACATCATGGAAAATCATCACAGCTTCTTCAGTAGTTATATTTATAACTTGTGTTGCCATAGTTAGAACAACTAAGACTGGAATATTATCTCCATCCAAGTGGAATGAGGATGTAAATAGAAATATATCAACTAAATCTAGCACCTTTATCTTCAATCCAGTTAGTCCTAAAAAAGTCATCATCAGACAAAAAAATGGATCCACATTATTCAAAGGAACACTTCATAAATCTAAAATGATCACATCCAACAAAAAGCTAGAAGTATTTACAGGGCGGCCAGACCTCATAAAAATCAGTATTAATGGGAGCAAATCCACTCCTCTAGGAACTAGCGATGATGTTTATTGGCACCTTCTAAAAATTAAAGAATAGTTTATAGTTAAAACTTCTTATTTAGGAACCAGTAAATACCTTTAGATTCCTTCCGGTAATTTCCTTGATGATTCCTGAGCAATTCATAAGACTCCATTCCTCGAGTTCTAATTTATTATTCTTCCTTTCAGATTTCAAATAGATAATTAAATTATTTTGTTCTAAAGAAATCTTCAAATCAGAGACAACTGGCTTAGGCCGACGATTCAGGGCTGATGCTAAACGCAAAATCAATGCCATCTCTTCTACCAGCTTCTTATTTTGCTTGGTAATCAGACTTTGCCATTCATAATGTCGTTTTTTAGGCAAACTTCTCCTATGATATCGAGCAATAGCCGCAACCATCAAATGCTCTAAATGTGAATAACCAAGAAGTTCCCCATGACGAATTAAATACCAAGAATGCTTATGATATGCAGTTGAATGAATATGTTTTCCACAAGAATGAAGCATTGCAGCAGCCCATAATAACTCTCGCCCTTCTCCTGAATCATTGTGCAATAAACCATAAGTTTGATCATAAAAACTCAACGCATGATTTGCTACTTTTTCAGCATGCTCCTGATTAACTGCAAATCTCTGTGCTTGGTGAATAACCGTTCTCTGCCTAATACTACTTTGAAAGTTAAACCGATCCTCAAGCAAACGCTTACGTAACATCCAATCAACAATCAATCCTTCTCTTAAAGCTCTTTCACTAAGAGTAATCTCATCAATATTAAACATCTCCATAATTGTTTGCAAAATCAGTGCTCCTGGAACAATAATTTCCGCCCTACGCTCACTTAAGGAAGGGAGCAAACATCTTTCAGAGGGAGTCAACTGAACAAGCTTTTCAAGCAAAGAATCTAATTTTTTTTTCGCAATTCGATATCCATGCAACTTGAGAGGTGAATTTTCCTCTTCAGCAGAGAGCAAATTACCTATAGCCATTGCAGTGCCGCTAGTACCAACCATCAAAGAATTTTGTCCAGATTGAATGCGACTCAGAATCTTTTCTACTGCTGGCTCAAAAGAACCTTGTATAAAGGTCTTCAAAAACTCCCTTCTTGAATTCGAAATAGGTTCACTCTTTATAAAGTCCCTCTGCAATCGAACTGCTCCTATTCTTGTACTAGTCAGAGCTCTTGCATCACGCCCATCAGCAAGAATCAACTCCGTAGAACCTCCTCCGATATCGACAAGGATATGGGGCTTCCCCCCAAAGCTCATTCCAGAGAGAACTCCTAAATAAATCAATCGTGCTTCTTCTGCGCCACTTATTAAATCAACCTCAATACCAAGGTCATCTTTGATTTGGATTAAAAAGTCACCCCCATTAGGAGCTTCTCGAACCGCACTTGTTGCTGCTGTCATCAATTGCTCAACATTATGGCTTAAAGCAAGCTCTTTAAAACGTCTCAAAGTTTCTAAAGATCTTTTAATTGCTATAGCTGTCAATGCGCCCGAGTCAGATTCCCTCTCACCCAATCTTGTCGTAGATTTTTCAGCTAATTCTATGTTAAAAGTATGAAGCACAGGATCAACTGAAGCCAAAAGAAGATGAATCGAATTAGTCCCTATATCTATCGCGCCAACATATCTTGGCTGCGATGAGGAAGGAGTTTCTTCGTCTCCCTGAGATTTTTCCTCATAATGCTCAAAATCCATATGCTTATAAGCGGATGAGCAGAATCCTTGTGGTTCAATCAAGGATTCATGAATCACAACACTCTGGCATCTCTCCAGGTTTCATTGAAAACTAAATACATGGTGTATTAAAAAAGCTATTGAAATCAAAACCAATCCAAAACCAGTTGATCCATTTGGCACAACTTCTGAGATGGAACAAACCTAGTGGGCGCCTAATTCTCCTCATACCTGCTGGATGGTCACTGTGGTTAAGCCCAAATGCACCTCCAAGCAACCATTTGCTTTTACTAATTATTCTTGGTGGGGTTTTAACAAGCGGTGCAGGATGCATTGCGAATGACATCTGGGACAAAAACTTTGATAGCAAAGTACAAAGGACTAAAGAACGCCCTTTGGCTAAGGGGATAGTTTCAATAAAAACCGCATTAGCATTACTATTTGTATTTATCTTTTTAAGTCTTCTAGTAGTCCTTTCTCTACCAATAGTTAGTAGAAAAGTTTGTTTAATACTTGCAATTATTGCATTGCCGATAATTCTTCTATACCCAAGTGCCAAAAGATGGTTCGAATATCCTCAATTTATTTTGGCTTTCTGCTGGGGTTTCTCTGTACTTATTCCATGGGCAGCAATTCAGGGCAACTTAAATGGCGGAATACCTTTACTCTGTTGTTGGCTAGCAACAATTTGCTGGACATTCGGATTTGACACGATTTATGCAATGTCTGACCGTGAAGATGACATAAATCTAGGACTAAAAAGCAGCGCAATATCACTTGGGACCAAGAGCTTGAAAATCGTATCTGCAAGCTACGCAATTGCATGTTTTTCTCTAGCGATTGGTTCTGCAATCTCAGGAGTAGAATGGTTTTACTGGTTACTTTGGTCTTTAGTTTCCTTCGGAATGCAACGTGAGGTTTGGATTCTAAAATCATCTAATAATCAGGGAAAAGATTATGGAAATCATTTTAGGAACCAGGTATTACTAGGAGCTCTTTTGATGTTTGGTCTAGTCAGCGCAAAAATAAACTGAAACTTAGAATAAATGATTTCACTAATTTCCAAAACATTGCCTAACTTCTTAAAAGAAGGCGATGAAATAATCACAATTGCATCAAGCTCCGCTGTAGAGAATGAAGAAAATCTTGTCAAAGGAACAGAAGTCCTGACAAGCTGGGGACTAGTTTGTCTACCTCAAAAAATACAAGGACGTCGTTGGGGATATCTAGCAGGTGATGACAATGAACGTTTTAAGGAGTTGCATCAAAACTTTCCTCCCCCTCTAATAATTTGTGCTCGAGGAGGTTGGGGAGCTGCCCGTCTTTTAGAACGACCTGGGGAATGGAGCAAAGGATGGATTCTTGGGTTTTCAGATGCAAGTTCTCTTCTGTTAGCAAGATTAAATGCAGGTTTTCATGGCTGCATTCATGGTCCTCTTTTGATCACCTTAGGGAATGAACCCCTATGGAGTCAGAATAGGCTAAAGGCTATTTTATTTGGCGAAGAAATACCTGACATAGAAGGAGATCCTTGGGTAAAAGGCAGTGCCATAGGCCCACTAGTTGTAACCAACCTCACTGTCGCCACACATCTGATAGGGAGCAAGCATTTCCCAAATCTAAACGGAGCAATACTTGTTCTAGAAGACATAGGAGAAGCTCCATATCGAATTGATCGCATGCTCACACAATGGAGATTGTCAGGTTTGTTACAACAACTCGCAGGCATAGGTTTTGGTTCATTCATTGACTGTGAAGAAAAGGATGAGGTCCCTAGAGAGAACACTTTTCGATTAACCGAAATTCTCAAAGAACGAACAAGCGATCTTGGTATTCCAGTATTAGGAAATCTTCCTTTAGGGCATTCTTCAGGCAATGCCTCTTTCCCCTTAGGGGCTAAAACTTTGTTAGATGCAAATTTGGGCCTGCTCAGATTTCTGACCTACTACTAAGCAAGGCTTCCGCAATAGTTAAATCAAAAGGTGTAGTGACTTTTATGTTTGAAGGACCTGCATCCAAAACTTTTACAGGCCAATTCAGACGTTCAAAAAGCGAAGCATCATCAGTGACATTCCATGATTCTTGTTCTGCTATGAAATGAGCTTCTCGGAGTTTATTTACAGAAAATCCTTGTGGGGTTTGAGCTGCCCATAATTTATCCCTTTCAGGGGTTTCAAATATGAGATTTTTTTTATCGACCCTCTTAATAGTATCCGTAACAGGAGTTGCAGCGATAACCGACTGTCCTTCTAAAACAGCTTCAGCACATAAATCAAAAATTTCTGATTTAACTAAACATCTTGCTCCATCATGAACAAGAACATGTTTTGCATCTAGAGGAAGACCAGCAAGGCCATTTTTAACTGATTCTTGACGTGTTTTACCCCCCTCAATCCATTTGACGTCTTTTGGAGCACCCTGAATCAATTCAATAATCCACTGCTTATCTACAGGGTTTCCTACTACTCCAACCCAAGAAATTGATTTTGCAGCAAAAACCGCATCAAAAGTCCAAGCCAAAACTGGTCTATCTAATACTGGCAGCAATAATTTGTTGCAATCAGCCCCCATTCTCCTACCACTACCAGCAGCTACAATTAACAAATGCATATCAGAAATTATAGATACCTTATAAAATCATTCAATACTGCCTAATTGATTAATTTGATAAATATTTTAGTTTAATTACTCCTGCCAAGATAAGCCATGTATTCCATTAAGAATTATTCAGGGTAAATTGACTATACATATTTGGTCAATATGCCGATAAAAAGTTAGCAAAGATTAAAACCATTTAAAGATTTAAACGCGGTAGATATATTAACTTGCAAATCAATAAAATCATAATTTTACTTTCGTATTCTGTCCAAATTGCAGGAAAGTTTAATTAAACCTTTGCAAAATCAAAAAGAATATACTCAAGCAATTAAACAGATTCCCAACTTAATCCTGTCAAGAGTTGAACTCAGAGGGTCTTAGTCTCTACGATATTTATATCTTCTTATCTCAAATGGCTTACAACCAACTCCTGACTGATCAAATAGCTCTCGTCACTGGTGCTAGTAGAGGTATTGGGAGAGCTATCGCAATAGCTTTAGGTAGAGAAGGAGCAGAAGTCATAGTCAATTACTCCAATTCTCCAGAAAAAGCTCAAGAAGTAGTAGAAGAAATCACCCAAGCAGGAGGGAAGGCATACAAACTAGAAGCCAATGTTTCTGACGAAAATTCTGTAGATGAGCTAATAAAAACTATTCTTGAAAAAAATAAACATATAGATGTGCTCGTTAACAATGCAGGCATAACACGTGATGGTCTTTTAATGAGGATGAAAACAAGAGATTGGCAAGAAGTTATCAACCTTAATCTTAGTGGGGTTTTTCTTTGTACTAGAGCAGTTTCCAGGCAAATGATCAAACAAAGGAAAGGGAGGATAATCAATATCACATCTGTTGTAGGGCTTATGGGGAATGCAGGGCAAGCAAATTATGCTGCCGCAAAAGCAGGAGTAATAGGCCTTACAAAGAGCAGCGCAAAAGAATTTGCAAGTCGTGGAATAACTGTAAATGCAGTTGCACCAGGGTTTATTTCCACTGATATGACGAAGGATTTGAAAACAGATTCAATTCTTTCCGCAATCCCACTTGGATCATTTGGCAGTCCTGAACACATCGCAGGTACAGTGAAATTCCTAGCAGGAGATCCAGCAGCCTCTTATATCACTGGACAAGTTATACAAGTTGATGGTGGGATGGTAATGAGCTAGCGACGAAGCATTTCAATCAATAGGCTGAGCGAGTTGCTCTCGTAGCTTTCGTATTTTTTGTAGAAGTTTCAGCCTTCTACTCCTCTCGGTCGCAGTAAGAAATATCCGCAAAGGAAAATATAACAACGTCATGGTTCCGGCCAAACCAGCCATGAGAACAAAAAACAGGGTGCCAGAATCGTTCATACCTCGAAGATAACTAGCAATAGGGACTCTTGCCTCTGTTAAAGCAAAAGGATTCGGCTTTCCCCACTCAACCCCCCTCCCCTTGAGAGATCATCCTGTGGGAAATTAATGATTGGGTACCAGAAGAAAATGTCAAAACTCCTCAGCTTCTCAGATGAATCACGGAACGCCCTTGAACGTGGGGTCAATGCAATGTCAGATGCTGTGAAAGTAACTATTGGGCCAAAAGGCCGCAATGTTGTACTTGAAAAGAAATTTGGGGCACCAGATATTGTTAATGATGGAGTAACAATTGCAAAAGAAATCGAGCTTGAAGACCCATTTGAGAATATTGGAGCAAAGTTAATTGAACAGGTTGCCGCCAAGACCAAAGACAAGGCTGGGGATGGGACTACAACAGCGACTGTTCTTTCCCAAGTGATGGTTCGCGAAGGACTTAAGAATGTCGCAGCCGGGGCTAGTCCTGTTGAACTGAGGCGAGGTATGGAATATGCCGCATCAGAAGTAGTAAAAGGAATTGCAAAAAAAAGCAAATCAGTCAGCGGAAAAGCAATCCTTCAAGTAGCGACAGTTAGCGCCGGTGGCGACCAGGAGATAGGGCAAATGGTTTCAGATGCTATGGAGAAAGTTACTGTTGATGGTGTTATTACTGTTGAAGAGTCAAAGTCACTTAATACAGAATTAGAAATAACCGAAGGAATGGGTTTTGACAGAGGGTATAGCTCGCCCTATTTCGTCACAGATAATGACCGACAAGTATGTGAATTTGAAAATGCTTTAATCCTAATCACCGACAAAAAAATAAGTTCAGTATCAGATCTGGTACCTGTTCTAGAAACAGTTCAGAAAGGCGGATCACCTTTATTAATACTTGCGGAAGAAGTTGAAGGCGAAGCGCTAGCAACTTTAGTTGTTAATAAAAATCGTGGAGTTCTACAAGTTGCTGCAGTTAGAGCTCCTTCCTTTGGGGATAGAAGGAAAGCAACTCTTGCTGACATAGCAGTCCTCACGGGCGGCACTATGATTAGTGAAGATCGCGCAATGACACTTGATAAAGTCGAATTATCTGACCTAGGGAAAGCAAGAAGAATAACAATTAGCAAAGACAAAACTACTATCGTTGCAAATGAAGATCAAAAAGATGCAGTAACTGCACGAGTTGAGTCTATAAAGAGAGAATTAGAGGCAACAGAGTCTGAATACGATAAAGAAAAGCTCAATGAGCGGATAGCCAAACTTGCAGGAGGAGTTGCCGTTATAAAAGTAGGTGCCCCTACTGAAACTGAACTGAAAAATCGTAAATTAAGGATTGAGGATGCATTAAACGCAACAAAAGCCGCAGTCGAAGAAGGGATTGTTGCTGGAGGAGGTACAACCTTGCTGCAATTGAGCGAAGAACTTAAATCTTTTGCGAAAAAATCAGAAGGAGATCAACGTACTGGTGTAGAAATTGTCCAAAGAGCTCTCTTGGCTCCTGCTAGACAAATAGCTATAAATGCTGGCGAGAATGGAGATGTAGTTGTTGCTGAGATACTTCGTCTTGGAAAGGGTTTTAACGCAATCTCTGGCGAATATGAAGATCTACTTTCAGCAGGGATACTTGATGCAGCAAAAGTATTAAGACTTGCGCTCCAAGATGCCGTTTCAATTGCTTCACTATTAATAACAACTGAAGTTGTTATTGCAGACAAGCCAGAACCAGAACCAGAACCAGGAGCTCAAGGAGGCGCAGACCCCATGGGCGGAATGGGCGGAATGGGCGGAATGGGCGGAATGGGCGGAATGGGCGGAATGGGAATGCCTGGAATGGGCGGAATGGGAATGCCTGGAATGATGTAAATCCAGAGTTATTTAATAATTTCTACCCTCCTCATAACAAAGAGACCTTTGTTATCAATCAACTGACTTAATTAATAATTAACTCTAAGAAGCCTTGGGATATTCATTATTTTCCAAAGGCAACCAACGTCGAAGACGAGAAATTGTTGGCGGAGGTGGAGAAGCATTAAAAACATCTACAGATTGTCTTTTCTGACTTAATGAAGAATCAACTCCTTTTATGTTTTTCTTAGATTTTTGTTCTTTTTCAATTAAATCAGGAATATTTGCAGATGGATTGGTTTCTATAATTTCCGGTGAATGATTAGAAACTAAAAGATCTTTTTCTTCAATTTGACTAACTTGTTTCTTGGTTGATGAAGAATCTTCGATTGATTTATATTTTACTTCTGAAGATCTAAAACTTTCATTTGTCTTCCAATGATTTTTTACTCCTGAAGAAGCAGGTACTTCTTCTAACCCATATCTATGAACCCACAAACCTTGTAACAAGGATAATTTTCTTGAATCATCCTCATCAATGGATTCAAGAATTTGTCGCCGGAGTTCTAGCTGGCGAAACTTTGAAATAGTAGAGGAATAAGTTTGAGTCACGGCTTTAAGCAAGTTTGCGGTTCAACATTGGACGAATCAAAAGGAACAATCCAATGGTTAAAAGCATCAAGAAGACTAGGCATTGATATCCATTCACCTCCCCATACGGGGCATGAAGCAAACCAATCCGAAGATCAAGATGCCCCCCATAAGCTGCGCGAATGGGTTCAATAGCAAAGGTAAGGGGATTAAGCGCTGCAAGCCACCCCAACCACACAGGCATGAAGGATATTGGTGCTAAAGCTGTGCTTGCAAACAAAAGTGGTAAGTTTGCAATAAAGATAACTGCCAACAATTCAATATGTCCTGGCAAGGCAAAAGCAAGTCCTAAACTTAAAGCTGTAACAGCAAAAACCAATAGAAGCAAAGTTGTCAAGACTAAGAAGAGACCATTAATCCCAGGCCAACCAAATCCAAGCGCAAAGGCCATCAACATTATTGCAAAACTCTGGAGGAGACTAAGGGTTGTTATATAGATAAAAGATGCAAATACAATCGAGCTTCGACTGCGCAAAGGAGCAACCAACAGACGATTAAGAAAGCCAAATTCCCTATCGAACATAATTGGCAGCCCTGCATTTAGGGCACCACTAAATGCAGTAAAAACAATTACACCAGCACCTAAAAATCTTCCGTAGCTGATCCCTCCAGGCAAAAGACTCTCAGGAGCTTTAGAAAACAATGCTCCAAATAAAACCAACCAAATTATTGGCTGAAGGATACCCGCAATCAAGGTAGATGGACGTCTAATCAACTGCAAGAAGAGTCTGCGAGTTAATGCAAGGGTTTCTTGAGAGATCTCACTAAATAATTTCTCTTCTACCTCATCACTAGAATATCGAGATCTTGTTGTTGTCATAACTGTCAATCAGGGGAAGTTTTTAGCGAGGTCAATAGAGAAGAGAAGAGAAGAGAAGAGAAGAGAAGAGAAGAGAAGAGAAGAGAAGATTCTTCAACGCATAGAAGATTTACTCTCCTGCTTCTTATCACGCTTACCAACCAATGCAAGCTCAGCATCCATAAGTGTTCTCCCAGTCGCTTGGAGGTAAACATCGTCAAGGCTTGGTCGACTTTGAGAGATAGCAAAAATAGGAATTTCTGCCTTATTCAAATGAGTTTGCAATCGTTGAATCACAAGCTCATTATCGACCACCAAATTCAAAGAGAATCCTTGAGCCCGATTGACCACAATCTGCCTAACGCCTTCAACATTGGCCAATAAATCTTTAACTTTTCCCGACTCCAATTCATTACTAAATTCACGCACTCGAAGTGTAACTCTATCGCCACCTAATTGCTGCTTCAAATATTCGGGAGCTCCTTCAGCAATAACACGACCATTGTCAATTATTGCCATTTGATCAGCTAAAGACTCTACTTCCTCCAAGTAATGGCTACTTAAAAGGATTGTAGTTCCCTGAAATCGCAATTCTTCTAACAACTGCCATATAGTTGATCTACTCTCTATATCAAGCCCTACAGTTGGCTCATCCAACACAAGTAATTTAGGTTGATGCAATAAACCACAAGCCAAATCCAATCGTCTCTTCATTCCTCCAGAGTAAGTTCCTGCCCGCCTATCAATCCATTCACTCATATCGAGTCTTTTTATCAATTCCGCAATCCTTTTATCTCTCAATTCCGAATTAATATGATAAAGATCTCCTTGAAAATGAAGCAATTCCTTCCCAGTAAGAATCTTATCAATTGATACCTCTTGAGCTACATAACCAATCTGTTTGCGAACTTCTCTTGGATGTTTTATTGCATCCAAGCCTGCAATCATAACGCTCCCAGCATCTGGTTCTATCAAGGTAGATAAGATACGAAGTGTAGTTGTTTTACCCGCACCATTTGGCCCAAGCAATCCATATAAAGATCCTTCTGGAATATCCAGTGATAGATCATTTAGAGCAGCAATAGTTCCAAATTCTTTTTTAAGATTTTTTAGTTCAACTAATGACATGGATAAGGGCTCTCATATAAAATAAGTCATAAATCTAAGGAACGATTTAAAATATAAAGTTCCCATTAGGTGCTTTTAGACAACATTGGAAGACATAGCAATGTGATGTAGCAAAGATAAACTCTGATAATCAAATTGTACCGCCAAAGGTAAACGACTCATAACAAGTAAAAGACAGATACCAAACATATAAAGTATGGACCAGCGAAACAATCCCTTGGCTCGTTCTAGGTTGTCCGGAGATGCACTTAAGCGATACACCATCTGAAGAAGTCGAGCATTAAAAGGAACCAACAAAATTCCGTAGAGGAGTCCTCCTTCTGGCAAAGCAAATATTCCAAATACACTTAAAACGACTGTTGCCCAGCCATAATTTGTAATTGCTTTAGCAGTTGCCACTGATCCTTTAACAACAGGAAGCATAGGGATGCCTACTGCTCGATAATCTTCCCTTAATAACAAGGCCAATGCCCAGAAATGCGCGGGAGTCCAAACCATCACTAAAGCAAAAAGCCACCATCCACTTAGGCCTACATGCCCAGTAGCAGCTGCTGCACCAACCAAAGGAGGGATGGCTCCAGCCACTCCTCCTACAACAATATTTTGTGAAGTACGTGGTTTCAATAAGACTGTGTATAACAGCACATAACTACAAAGTCCCAGTAGAGACAATCCAGCAGCCAAGCAATTCACCCCGCCAACCAAAAGGGTCGCAGCAGCAAGCGTGCAAGAAATAGCTCCTATGAAAGCTGAAGAGGGTGACAAACGACCGGAAGGCAAAGCCCTTCCACTTGTTCTTTTCATTCGTCCATCAAGCTCTTGCTCCCACAAACAATTAAGTACTCCTGCTGCTGCTGCTGCGAGAGCTCCTCCACCCAAAGTACAAACTAGTTTTGGAGAAGATAAAGGCCAACCTTCACTTAAAGCCATGCCACCAAGAGTGGTAGCCAATAAGAGAGGTATCAATCTGGGCTTGGCAACTTCTAACCAAGGGGGCAGTTGAACAATCTTTCGAGAAGGGACAACATCTTCTCGGCGAAGATCTTGAACAGAAATTTCAGGAGTTGAACTAACCATGACAAGTCTCCAATAAAGATTGTTGTGTTATTTCAGTGATTTCAGGTGAATAAGAGGGTTGACGTCGACAAATCAAGGCTGACAAAACAGCCACTAATAAAGACGCTAGAAGCTGATGAGAAACAGTCAAGATAGGCTGAGAAAGTCGAAAATGAATAGATAGGA
The DNA here is from genome assembly GCA_003215635.1 of Prochlorococcus sp. AG-409-J19. Taxonomy (GTDB): domain Bacteria; phylum Cyanobacteriota; class Cyanobacteriia; order PCC-6307; family Cyanobiaceae; genus AG-409-J19. Next base: position 55,294 of record QCKC01000005.1, on the reverse strand, counting down.
AACCAAGACTAATTTGCATAATCAACAAAGAAACAAGAGCCAATAAAAAAGGCCACTGACTACGAGGCCAGCCGGCACTTCTCAAAGCTGTTAAAACAAAAATAAATAAACAAACTGAGACCGGGATTGCGCTATTCCTGTGCAAATGCAACCAAAGACATTGCTCTCCATTCTGTAGGCATCTTTGTGCCCCCCAACTAGTAGCCATACGAGCACCAAGAAGACATTGTCCAAAAACTGCAACCAAGGAAATTCCTGCCATTAGCCGCCACCAAACAGGAGCAACTAAACCACCAGGCATCCTCAATATCTGGGTCAAACCGCTCATTATTCCAACAAGTGTCAAAGCAATTGCCAAATGAGCTGTTACCACACCTGTTTGCAAAAGATTCATAACTGTTAAAGCTCCAAGAGCCCCTTGAAAAACAACTAAAATGACTAAAAATCCATACAACCATGGGAGCCAATTAGGAAGTTGTTCACGCCAAATAAAAGAGAAAGAAAACTGCAAAATAAGGGCTATTCCAATAACAAATGCATCCAAGCGATGAAACCATTCAAGAAAAACCTGAATATTCATATGATTTCCAGGAAGCAAAGACCCAAAGCAAAGTGGCCAATCAGGACAAGCCAAGCCAGCTTCCATAACTCTTGTCGCCCCACCAATAACTACTAGCGCAACAAGCGCGACTACGAGATGTGCTGACAACTGAGTCAGACGAATACGAAGGAGAGAAAGAGAAGAAGCAATCAAAAGATGAGAACCTGTCTTCAATAAAAAAAGGTTATCTATGCAAAGTAGCGGTTATAAACATTACGTCATGTTCTATGGACCTCTGCAACACAACACTAAAAAAATTGATCTCCTATTCCTGACAGAACTCAAACAAAGAGTCCGTTTATATGAATAGAAACGTCCTATATCAATGTTTTATCAAGATTTTTATGCGGGCTTAACAATCACACGGTGCTTATAGCAGTTGTTCTCCATAACCTGAAAATGACTGTGGAGATAGGAAGTGTCGAAAAATTCGACCATTCTCACAACTGTGTTGACCATAGCTCTCATAGCTATTGGGGTCTGGATAGGAGAAAACATTAACCTTCTTCCAATTGACGCAAGTACGAATGCTCCAGTTTATGACGAGCTTTTTAAGGTACTTTTCACTATCGGCGCGATACTTTTCCTTGGTATAACTGGACTAGTCTTATACAGTTTAATTAAATTTGGACGGAAGCCTGGTCAAAAAGGAGATGGATTAGCCATAGAAGGAAATCTTTCTCTTGAGATTTTCTGGACTGCAATACCTGCAATCGTAATTTTATTTGTTGGAATTTATAGCTATGACATCTATGACCGTATGGGAGGGATGCAATCTCTTGGAGCCTCTGGTCATGAACATCACGCAATGAATTCAAATAATAAAGTCTGGGGGGGAATTGGTTCTAGTTATTCTCCAGGTCAAACTAATAAGAATGAAGTTCTACCTCCAATACCAATTGAAGTCACCGCAATGCAATTCGCATTTCTTTTTCATTACCCCGAAGGAGACATAATTTCAGGAGAACTTCATGTCCCAACTGGCCAACCGGTAACGATGAGAATGGAATCAAAAGATGTAATCCATGCCTTTTGGGTCCCTGAATTTCGTCTAAAACAAGACGTGATCCCAGGGCAACCTACTATTTTGAATTTCACCCCTACCAAAGCAGGAAGATACCCAATAATATGCGCCGAACTTTGTGGGCCTTATCATGGAGGTATGCGTTCAACAGTAGTGGTAGAGGACTCAGAGAAATTCAACGAATGGTTTAACAAAAATTCTAAATCTCCGAATCTAAATACATGACAATCGCCAACACTCCACTGAAGGAATCCTCTCTGCAGCCTAAAGGGTGGTTCAGATATTTTAGCTTTAGTTTAGATCACAAAGTAATTGGTTTACAGTATTTAGTATGCGGATTTGTATTCTATTTAATAGGAGGCTTACTTGCTAGCGCAATAAGAGTTGAACTCACCAGTCCGATATCAGATTTTATGCCTAGAGATGTTTATAACCAAGTCCTAACATTACATGGGACTATAATGATTTTTCTATGGATTGTTCCAGTAGTAAATGGTGCATTTGGCAACTATTTAATACCCTTTTACGTTGGGGCTAGGGACATGGCCTTCCCAAGGTTAAATGCCGTTGCCTTTTGGTTAATTCCACCAGCGGGATTAATGTTAATAAGCAGTTATTTCATCACTGGTGCCGCCCAATCAGGATGGACTGCATATCCTCCCTTAAGCATAACAACTCCTGCTGCAGGACAGATAATCTGGATTCTGAGTGTATTACTACTTGGAGGAAGTTCGATATTTGGTGGAATCAACTTCATTGCAACAATCCTAAAGTTAAGGAGACCTGGGCTGAAGCTAATGCAACTGCCAATGTATTGCTGGGCCATGCTAGGGACAAGCATATTAGTTGTTCTTTCCACCCCAGTATTAGCAGGAACATTAATTCTTTTAAGCTTTGATATTGTCGCAAATACAGGTTTCTTTAATCCCAATCTAGGAGGCAATGTCATTGTCTATCAACATCTATTTTGGTTTTATTCTCACCCCGCCGTTTATATAATGGTATTACCTGCTTTTGGTTTGGTTAGCGAAATACTTCCAGTTCATTGTCGCAAACCACTATTTGGTTACGTAACAATGGTGTATTCAATAATGGCAATCGTAGTTTTAGGTCTAGTTGTTTGGGCTCACCATATGTTTACAAGCGGAACTCCTCCATGGATGCGACTTTTCTTTACCATCGCCACCGCATTTATAGCTGTCCCAACAGGGATAAAGTTTTTCAACTGGGTCGCCACATTATGGGGAGGGAGAATATCTCTAAATAGCGCTATTCTTTTTTCTTGTGGTTTTATTATCAATTTTGTTTTAGGAGGCATCACAGGTGTTGCATTGGCCCAGGTACCTTTTGATGTGCATGCACATGACACATACTTTGTAGTTGCACATTTCCACTACATTGTTTATGGCGGATCAGTATTTGTCATATTTTCTTCGATCTATCATTGGTACCCCAAGGTCACCGGGAGAATGCTTAGTGAAAATTTAGGACGTTTGCACTTTGCATTGACTTTTATAGGTTTCAACTTGTGCTTTGCTCCTCAACATTGGCTAGGGCTTAATGGAATGCCTAGAAGAGTTGCCGAATACGATCCACAATTTCAATTAATCAATCAAATCAGCAGTGCTGGTGCACTTTTAATGGCTTTAAGTACTTTACCTTTTCTTTGGAATGTTTTCGAAAGTGCTTTCAAAGGAACAATTGCTGGAGACAATCCATGGAATGCTTTAACTCCAGAGTGGTTAACTAGTTCTCCTCCTCCAGTAGAAAATTGGGAAGGAGAAGCTCCTCTAGTAAGTGAACCCTACGGATACGGAGTCACTCAAGCAGAATTTGAACAGAGTTCTATCTCCACCTATCAAGAGGATGAGCATCAATGACAACTATTCCTCAACTCAACAAGGATTCTCAAGAAAAAGGCTCAGAAGTGGATGAGCATCATGACGTAAGGATGTTTGGATTAGCGGCGTTTTTAATTGCCGATGGAATGACCTTCGCAGGATTTTTCGCAGCCTACCTAACCTTTAAAGCAGTTAATCCCTTATTCCCAGATGCTATCTATGAACTAGAGCTGCCTCTGCCAACTTTAAATACTGTTTTATTACTAGTAAGTAGTGCAACATTCCATCGTGCTGGCAAAGCACTCAGGACAAATGAATCCAAAGCCTGTCAAAAATGGTTGCTAATCACTGCAGCCTTAGGGATTGCATTTCTTGCGAGCCAAATGGTCGAATATTTTTCTCTTCCTTTTGGTCTTACAGACAATCTTTATGCAAGCACGTTTTATGCCGTCACAGGTTTTCATGGTCTTCACGTGACACTTGGATCAATAATGATATTGATCGTTTGGTGGCAGTCTCGTTCGCCAGGAGGCCGAATAACTAGTCATAACCAGTTTCCTTTAGAAGCAGCTGAACTCTATTGGCATTTCGTAGACGGAATATGGGTAGTCTTATTCGTCATCTTTTACCTACTCTGAAATGTAATTAGGTCAGCATTAAAAGTAAAAACTGGAACAATCCCTTGCATCACTTGGAATTGCTAGTAAGAATTAGTTGAATTAATTCTGGGAAATGCTTGTCGGCAAAGAACTACTGGACAAAGCTAGATCCCTTAGCAATCGTCCTGAGGATGAAATTGCTAGAGGATGTGGCTACGTAGGCCCCAGTGGACGTGTTTTACGCAAGAGCTTTTACAAAGCTCTTGTTGAAGCAAAAGGCTACAAACTTCGCAACAACGGACGACCAGGAGGAAGAACCTCACGTGGTCGCCAAGCGGAATTCCGAACTCGTGTACACGGGAATGGGAATCTTCTAATAGGCCATGCATATACACGCAAACTTGGCCTAGAACCCGGCCAGGAATTCAGAATCGAACTCCACCGAGATTCTAAAGTTATTGGTTTGCTTCCTGTAGACAGTAAAAAGTTTCAGGGCAAGTCTTAAATTCTTTTTGAAAGTTCCTTCCTCAATAATCGAAGTTTTTCCAAGGACAGAAGAACCTATTTTTTAATTGCCTGGAACTTTTTAGTTTCAGGATATCCTGACATGATCATCCAGTTTGTCTACGCCTAAGTTCTATAAATTTCAAAATTGAATAAAAAACTAATTCCATCCATGGGTAGAAAGCCAATCTTTAGTTAAAGGCTGATTTTGCGAGTTATTCTTTTCTAGGTCTTGTGTCTGAGAAAAAGACAATAGATTCTCAGTATATTTGGCGATCAAATCAGCTTCCAAATTAACTTTGCTGCCAACTTTCAATGTATTTAAAGAAGTATTTTCCCAGGTATGTGGAATTACTGCTATCCAAAAAACAATTCCATTTTGAGAACAACCAGCAACTGTCAAACTAATCCCATCTACTGCAACACTGGCCTTCTCACATATATAGCGACCAAACAGATGATTTTCCCAAGATAATTCTAATTTCCAAGAATTATAAATATTTTCGATAGACTTAATCTCCCCAAGACCATCCACATGACCACTTACAAGATGTCCTCCTAATCGATCTGCAAGACGAAGAGCAGGCTCCAGATTCACAGATCCTCCTCCTTTTGCCTTCTCTCCAAGAGTCGTCCTACTGAGAGTTTCTTGACTCACATCAGCCAAGAATCCATTGGCAGTTAATTTTGCAACGGTTAAACAAACCCCATCAACTGAAATACTATCGCCCAAAGCGATAGTGGGAAAATCAGTAAGGCCATCAACCAATAGTCCGCTAGAGCACAGATGAACTGTTCCAACAGATTGAACTAATCCTGTAAACATGACAATTAGTACCCTTCAACTTTGAATAGCCATAATCGTTATACAGATAAGGAGGATCACCATGGTCGAGATGAGCGTGGCCGGTCTAGCCGTCGACGCATCAACACGAAGTCCAATAGTTTTGCTAAGAGATCCTGCCCGCAGGCGTCAGGTCCCAATCTGGATAGATCATGCCCAAGCACACAATATTATGGCTGGTCTACAAGGGCATCATTATGAGAAGCCCTTAACTCATGATTTAATGATAAATCTTCTAAAAGCAGGAGATCTCCAGGTAGACAAAGTAATTATTCATTCAATTGAAGCAAGTAACTTTAATGCTGTTCTCAAACTAAAAAAAAATTCTTCAAACAAGACAGAAGGTAATACAAAATCTATTGATCTCAATGCACGACCAAGCGATGCTATTGCGCTAGCTATAAGGTCAAACTGCAAAATATGGATGTTTGAAGAAGTGTTCGCTGAAACATCCATACCAATAGATTCAAATGCAGACGAGGAAGATCAATATGAATTCAAAAAATTTCTTGAAACTCTTAGTCCTTCAGAGCTAATAAAACATTTGTCAAGTCGTGAATCATCACCTGAAGAAGCAGAAGATTCTTCAGGTGATGATCTTAAATCTGAAGAATGAAGATAAACACGAAAAATTTTGGTAAAGGTCGTGCCGTAAGCACTTTCACACTTGGAACAATGAGAGCTGTTGAATCAAGTTCTCAAATGTACGAAGTTGTTAAATCAGCTATTGCTGCAGGAATAAACCATATTGAGACTGCCCCTAGTTATGGTCCAGCTGAAACTTTACTAGGGAAAGTGTTAAAAAAGTTGCAACAAGAAGACCTAATTCCTTCAGGCGGCTGGGTAATCACAAGTAAGTTTCTTCCAGGGGTAGATCTTGCAACTGGAAAATCTCAAATCAAGGAGTTATTAAACCGTCTTGGTCTAAAAAAAATCGACAACCTTGCAATACATGGCCTTAACCTTCCAGAGCACCTAGAATGGGCCACAATTGGAGCTGGGGCGGAAATCTTACGTTGGGCAAAAAATAAAAATTTAATTAATCAAGTTGGCTTTAGTAGTCATGGAGCAATTCCACTTATTCAAGATGCAATCAATACTGAAAATTTTGACTTCTGTAGCCTTCATTTGCATCTTTTCGATCAGGCAAGAATACCACTAGCCTTATACGCATTGGAATTAGGTATGGGTGTCATGGCAATCTCTCCAGCAGACAAAGGAGGACATTTACACTCACCTAGTAAAACTCTAATTAATGATTGTTATCCTATACAACCCTTAGAAATTGCATATAGATTTCTACTATCAAAAGGGATTAATACTTTGACTGTTGGAGCAACTAAATCAAGCGACTTAGAACTAGCAAAAAAACTCATAAATCAAAATGGTCCTCTTAATGAAAATGAAAAGAGAATAATAGAAAATATTCAAAAAAACAGCGCCCAACGTTTGGAAGGAACTAATTGTGGACAATGTAAACAATGCTTGCCATGCCCTCAAGCAGTACCGATTCCTGATCTACTACGTCTACGGAATCTCGCCATAGGTCATGATCTAATAGGCTTTGCTAGAGAACGCTACAATCTCATTGGGAAAGCAGGCCACTGGTGGGAATCAATAGATGCAAGTCGATGCTTAAATTGTGGTGATTGTCTACCAAAATGTCCCAATAATCTAGATATTCCTCTACTTCTATCAGAGACTCATAAACTTTTAGTTGATAAACCTAAGAGAAGGTTATGGGGATGAATCTTTCCATAGCTCCTCAATTTCAGTTTTCTTAGAGCCCTCTAAAGGAGGTAAAGACCAACAACGTGACCATGTTTTGGAAGAGGGCAAGAAAGATTCATTAAACTCTGCAGAAATTTTATTTGATACTCCTCTAGCTTCATCTTGAGGAAGAGAAGGAAACCATCCTATAGACAACAACTGCTCCAAAAGGGGAGAAGACCTAGAACTTTCTATCCATTTTAATGGCAATGGAACAAGAGAATTTCTGGGTCGTAAGAATAATGTCCAACTTAATGGAGAACCAGAAGTTGGTATAGCCATACTCAATCGAGGATCACGGTTCATTATTGGCAAAAATCTCTGCAAAGGGACTACTGCAACAGTGGCATAATCCGATAGTAACCAATTAATGCTATTGCGATCATCATAAGTCATTACTTGTTCTCTTAATCGACTCAAACTATTAGGTAAATCAATTCTTTCTGCTATTGAGATTATCAATCGTGGACTAGGTGGTAAAACTATTCTGCCCTTTAAAGAAGGATCCAGCAAAACTTCCCAACCATTTCTTGCATCCTGAATCCAATTACGACCATTTCTAAAAATCATTGCCCATGGACTTACTCCAACAGGAAGAACCTTATCAACCAAATCTCTATCCATATTGGATAAAAATAACCTTGCCTGCTTGTCAAAAGTTAGGCCTTCAAACTCATTCGAAAATACTCTAAGTTTATTTCTTGATATAGTTGATAGCCATCCATCCGAAATAGCCAAAAGGTCAGTAGGCATTTCCAGCAATGAATTAAACACATTTATATCTTCAGAATATGAGTAATTATCAATGGATTTATAACGCCAAGAAGCAGGTAAAGTTCTCAACCATTGTTTAGGTAAAGTACCATTACTTGCTCTAAGAATAGACTGAGTAGGACCCATTACACAACCTGCTAAGCCCATAATTCCAGCGCCAAAAGCTAACTGAAAAAATTCTCTTCTCTTGAAAGTCTTAGAAATCATTCTAAAAATAACTACTGAGGAATTGGGTTTAAAGAGCTCACACTTTTCAGCAAGGCCATCATTGCTTGATCACATCCATTTACCAACTCTTCTATTGTGAATCCTCTAAGTTGAGCCAAAAGAGATAAGGCTCCTGCACCTACTCCTTCTTTTACGTAGCCGAGCTCATAATCCCTAAGTTGCTTATACCTACTTTGATGAAATCTCAAGCCAGATGACAATCCTAAAATTGATATCTCAAAAAAATCTCCAACTACATTGACTAATTTCGCGAAAGAGGATGAGCCACTTTGAGATGCCAAAGATTCTTCAGCCAACCAACTGGTAGTAGCAATTGCAACACCCGAAACAAAATCCTTGCGCTGATTAATAGTCAAAGTCTTCAATGCCAAACTAAGAACTGCCAACATTTGACTACCACCTCCTAATAAAACAGGCTGTCCTGCCTCTCTCGCTCCTAGCAAAACTCCTGTAGCTACTGCTTGAAAAGGATCCCCAACTGCCGACAAAAGATCAGTCGCAGAAGGATCACAACCCAGATTTGCAGCTGATAATCCCTTTTCAACCAACATTCTTTTTAAGTCTAAAGGTGGGTTTAGAGCACTTCCACTAATCAAATCATCTACTGGAATTCCCAATCCTGTAAGAACCGCCTGAGCAGTAGTTGTACCTCCAGGTACACACTCAGCAAGAAGCAAAGGATTCCTTAATTGCGAACCAATCAAAAATCCCTGCTGCCAAAGATCATTAACACGCTCTATAGACATTGCATGTCCTGTGCTTAGGCAATCAGAAGGGCCAACTTCTTTAGAGTCAAAACTCAAATGAGGGAATATTGGAGGTATTGGCAAGCCAACAGCTCCGATGGTTGGCTTAAACCCAATGCAAGTTGCCGCAACATAACTGATCAAAGCTGGAGATACGCCTGAAGCCAATGCTGGCAAAGAATAATTCCTAGGACTATTGGGACCACGAAATAAAAGTTCGGCATCTGCAAGCGCCGTATACCTACGAGCTAAGGGTGTTGCTCCAGCTGCCGAAATTCCCTTCACCTCAGATGTTTTAGAACCTGCTAGTACTAACAAAAATGAAACTTCCCTAAAACAATTTCTCCAAGTAAACACCCAATTTTCCAAAGAGGAAACCGAAGCACCTCTTCCAAAAGCTTTACAACCCAAGGGCAATATTGAAGAGGAATAAATATCAGACTGATTAGAGAGGGTCAAGTGCAACAAGAGGTTGAAGAAGACGCGGAGGTTCTGGTATAGGACTCTTCAATCTTGGAAAAATCCAAAATGCGAGAACATGAATGGCAAATATATAAACTAATTCTTGAATAATCACTAAAAGAATTGCTAACAATTGAACATAATGCTGATCAATTATAAGTGGGAGGCTCAGAAGATTAATAAACCGCTCTAACAATATTGAGCTTGCACGAGTAACAATTATCCAAAGATTCTCCCCAACCAAAAGAGAAAGAATAATTACTCGTATTAAGAAACCAAAAGTTCCTATAACAATCCCTCCCAGCCCACTAATCCACCATGAAAAACATCGGCGCCAGCACCAACCCAGCCAAAAAGCAAGTATGCCATATGGAAACAAAATAAGCGGGCCTCTAATAGGACCCATTAATGCAATTAATAAAAAAACCGATACAACAACTCCATCAAGACTTGCTTGATCTCCTCTTCGCAGGTGCAAGAGTACTAAAGGCAAAGGCAAAGCCAATCTGAATAAAGCACCACCTACTGGCAAGTAATACAGAGCAACCCATAAAAGCGCAGATGCTGCTGCTAAATATGAAGATTCCATTACACGTATAGCTTTCCTCCTATTCATAGAGATATCGACTTGAGAAAGATTAGAAACCCTTGAGGAAAATCTTTTGGAACGTTTCAAGGTTTTACCCGCCCGCCCAAAGTCCTTCTTTCGAGTGAAGAATTAGGATTGATTCTCTCAATTTTCTCAACTTCAAAAGTAACTCCTGACATTCTTAAAGCCTCAGTGACTATTTCCGCTGGAGCTTCCGGGTCAGTGCCAGAAAGACGAATAGTAATTCGGTATGGATGGGGAACAAAATTATTTTTACGTCTAATTTTATCTCTACTTAACTTTCTACTAATTTTAATACTCGCCTTTGAATCTTCGCTTATCTTTATTTCATCTTTCTTTTTTTTAACTATTTTTCTTATCGTCTTTGATTCTCCATTTTTCTTATCTGAATCTAGTTCTTCAGATTTCTTTTCTGAAGATTCCTCAAAAGTTGCAGCTAACCTATTGCCAAAGTCAGACTGGGCACAACCCTGCAATGTCAACATAGATATTATTAGAAATGAGACAAGACTCTTCCTATGGAAATTTTTGTTTTTAAGCTTATGCATTAACATCCCCGGGTTTTATAATTCTCACTGCACTAGCACGTAACCTTCCGGTTTTAGTTCTAGCAGGAACCTTTTTAGTTGCAGTTTTAGTTGCAGTTTTTTTAGTAGTTTTAGTTGCAGTTTTTTTAGTAGTTTTTTTAGCTTTTGAATTCTTCTTAGTTGCTGATTTCGCCTGAAGCAATTCTACCGCCAGCTCCAATGTCATATCCTCAGCAGTTTTACCCTCAGGTAGAGAAGCATTTACCTTTCCTTGTTTAACATACAAGCCATAAGGACCATCAAAAACCTTTATATTTTCTTGACCCTCTTTGGGAACTCCTAAATCGCGCAAAGCAGTACGACCTCCTCTCCCTCTTTTAGGCATTGCAAGCAATTCTAAAGCTCTGCCAAGAACAACTTCTAAAACATCATCTTCCCCTTTTAAAGACCTATAATCCTTTTCTCCTTTGCCTTTATTCCAAACAATATAAGGTCCAAATCTTCCTAAACCTGCTTGTATTTTCCCTCCATCTGGATGCTCACCTAACAAGCGAGGGAGTTGCAATAATCCAATGGCAATTTCCAATGTTAATTCTTCAGGCTTTTGACCTTTGGGCAATGATGCTCTTTTAGGCTTTAAGTTTTCCTCCCCAACCTGGCCTCTTTGGACATAAGGACCATACTGACCAAAAAGCAAATAAATCTTCTCTCCTGTATCTGGGTCATCACCAAGTGATTCAGGGCCATCTACTTTTTGCTTAAGTATCAACTCCGCTTTCTCTTCATTAAGGTCAGCTGGTGTGATCTCTTGGGGCAAAGTAGCTTTAACTAATTCTTCTTCTCCATCTTCACCAATTCTTTTAGATTCAAGATATGCGCCGAACCTGCCAATTCTTACCACACAAGGTAGTCCTTCTAAATCAATAGTCCTAGAAGATCCTGGATCAATGTCACCTTCTCTTTGCTGGACCTGACTTTCTAATCCTTTATCGCCTTTATAAAAGCTTTCCAAATAAGGCAGCCAATCAACTCTTCCTGTTGATATCTCATCTAAAGTAGACTCCATTCGAGCAGTAAAGCTAGAGTCAACAAGATCAGGGAAATGTTCTTCCAATAAAGATGTAACGGCAAAAGCGGTAAAGCTAGGAGTCAAAGAATTATTTGAAAGAAATGCATAACCTCTATCAACAATCGTGCCGATGATACTGGCATAAGTAGAAGGCCTACCTATCCCTTCCTTCTCTAAAGTTTTAACTAATGAGGCTTCACTATATCTTGCTGGTGGTTGAGTTTGATGCCCTAAAGCTTCTATTTTTCCTACCTCAATCTCATCCCCAGTAGAGAATTTTGGGAGTAAAACTTCCTGTGCTTCAAGATCTGCTTCTGGATCATCACTACCTTCCACATAAGCACGGAAAAAGCCAGGGAAATCTATTCGTTTGCCATTAGCCCTAAACACTGCATTCTCAACTCCAATATCAATTGATATAAGAGTGAGACGTGCTTGTGCCATTTGACTAGCTACTGTTCTTTTCCATATGAGCTCATAAAGAGCTCGATCCCGTCCCTCTAAATCAGTATCATTAGGGGCCTTGAAAATTTCCCCAGCAGGCCTTATAGCCTCATGAGCTTCTTGAGCGTTCCGAGCCTTAGTAGAAAATTGTCTAGGGACCTCACTGAGATAATTTTGACCATAAAGAGTTGAGACAGATCCACGCGCAGCTTTAATAGCTTGCTCGGAAAGATGGACAGAATCAGTCCTCATATATGTAATAAAACCTCTCTCATATAAGCCTTGAGCGCATCTCATTGTGTCTCGAGCAGAAAGACGCAGTTTTCGATTAGCCTCTTGCTGCAAGGTGCTTGTAGTAAAAGGTGGTACCGGTTTTCGAACTACTGGTTTCTCCTCTACCTCAACTACATGCCAATTAGCCTTACGAACTTGCTCAGCAAGACTTTTAGCCTCTCCCTCGCTAAGTAATTTAACCAAACTACCTTTCTTCAAATCGCCAGTGGACTCATCAAAATCCGAGCCAATGGCAAGTTTCTGCTGATCTAATTTTACAAGTTTTGCCTCAAATTCCGTTTTCCCTCTAAGAAGAGTTGCCTTTAAGTCCCAATAACTTCCTATGTGGAAAGATCTTCTTGCACGTTCCCTGAGGACTAATAAGCGAACCGCAACTGATTGAACTCTCCCTGCAGAGAGACCCCAGGCAACCTTCTTCCAAAGTAATGGCGAAAGAGTGTATCCAACCAATCGATCAAGAATCCTGCGAGTCTCTTGAGCATGTACAAGCTCCATATCAAGATCTCTCGTCTGTTCAAGAGCCTTAGCTATAGCTTCTTTAGTGATTTCGTGAAAAACCATTCTTTTCACTGGAACCTTTGGTGCAAGTAACTGCATAAGATGCCAGCTGATGCTTTCTCCTTCTCTATCTTCATCAGTCGCCAATAGAAGCTGATCCGATTCCTTTAGAGCAGCTTTTAATTCCTTTACAATCTTTTTTTTATCTTTGGGGACCACATACAAAGGCTCAAAATTCGCCGTTGTATTAACCCCAAGATTTGCCCATTTTTCGCCCTTTTGAGCTGCTGGAATTTCTCTTGCATTATTGGGCAAATCACGCACATGCCCCATAGAGGCTTGTACTTTGAAATCCTTGGGCAAGAAACCACGAATGGTTTTTGCCTTAGTAGGACTTTCGACGATAACCAAAGTTTGCGCCACAGAAGAGCACGTAACCTTTCCCCTATCTATCGCACAAACGTGCAAGCTGCATAGATAGATGCTTTTTCCAAGATGATGCGTAATAACAGAGCTAAAGTCTCATAAGGTAACCAAAAGGGCACTCATGATGCTCCAAATGGGCGCAACATTACTTTTCTCACAGGCATTGGTGGCTCCTGAACAACTACTCAACCTTTCTCTCAATGCAAGTGCAGTAGCGCCTGAAGCAGCTGTCTTAATAGCTCTGATTGGGACATTATTGGTTGATCTGGCTGGTGAGCAAACAGCAAAAAGATGGGCCCCTCCAATTTGTTACTTAGGTCTTGTATCAGCATTATTACTTTTAGCAATTCAATGGAATGCTCCTCTTGAATATTCCTTCCTGGGATCATTCCTCGCGGACAATCTTTCCATTGCTTTTCGAGGAGTTGTAGCACTCTCAACACTTTTATCTCTTCTTATTAGCTGGCGTTATGCAGAACAAAATGGTAGTCCAATCGGAGAGTTCGCTGCTATTTTGCTGGCCGCAACTCTTGGAGCAATGTTGCTCTGTGGATCAACAGATCTTGTAAGTATTTTCATCTCATTAGAAACACTTTCGGTTGCAAGTTATCTTCTAGCTGGTTATTTGAAACGAGATGCTCGCAGCTCTGAAGCCGCACTCAAATACTTACTAGTAGGCTCTGCTGCTGCTGCTGTATTTCTATATGGATCATCTCTCCTTTACGGCATCAGTGGCACCACAAACCTTCAAGAGATAGGTATTGCACTCTTAGAGAGTTCTACACCTATTACCGCACTTGCATTAGTTTTTGTTCTTTCAACAGTGGCGTTCAAAATAGCTGCCGTCCCTTTTCATCAATGGACCCCAGATGTTTATGAAGGATCACCAACACCAGTAGTCGCATTTCTTTCAGTTGGATCCAAAGCTGCAGGTTTTGCTCTTGCTCTGAGAATTCTCATTGGATGCTTTGGATCCTTTGATTCCCAATGGAAATTACTTTTCACAGTCCTTGCTGTTTTGAGCATGACACTTGGCAACGTCGTAGCTCTTGCCCAAACCTCTATGAAAAGGATGCTCGCCTATAGCTCAATTGGACAAGCAGGTTTTGTAATGATTGGGCTTGTATGCGGAACTGAAGAAGGTTTTGCAGCGATGGTCCTCTACATGGCTGCATATCTATTTATGAATCTTGGAGCTTTTGCATGCATTATTCTTTTCACAATACGCACAGGAAGCGACAAAATCTCTGATTATTCAGGCCTGTATCAAAAAGACCCTTTAATAACACTTGGGCTGAGTCTATGTCTTCTATCTCTTGGAGGAATTCCTCCTATGATTGGATTTTTCGGAAAAATCTATCTTTTCTTTGCTGGGTGGGCTGATCAACAATATCTTTTGGTAATAGTAGGTCTCGTTACTTCTGTTATATCAATCTATTATTATATATCAGTAATCAAAATGATGGTAGTAAAAGAACCTCAAGAAGCATCAGATGCTGTAAAACAATATCCTTCAATTAATTGGAATAAATCAGGATTACCACCTCTAAGATTTGCACTTATTTTATGTGTTCTCGTAACCGCAATTGGAGGAATTTTATCAAATCCGCTATTCCAATGGGCCAATAACGCGGTAACAGCAACTCCCCTACTTCAACAAGCAATTGCAATAAGCAATCAAAATGTCCTTGGATAAACAAAATCAACAAGCTGCAGTAGCGATCCTCTCTAACGTAAGTAAAATTTATGGAGAGGGAGCAGCAAAAGTAAAAGCTTTAGATGAACTCAATCTAACTGTAAATAAAGGAGATTTTATTGCTGTTATGGGGGCTAGCGGCTCAGGGAAAAGCACTGCAATGAATATAATTGGTTGCTTAGACAGGCCAACCAGTGGGAGTTATCAACTGAATGGAGTAGCAATCGAAAGGTTAAATGATGATCAATTAGCAGATATAAGAAATCAAGAGTTGGGATTTGTTTTTCAGCAGTTTCATTTGCTCCCACAAGCAACTGCTCTGGAGAATGTAATGCTACCAATGATTTATGCAGGTATTTCCAAGTCCAATAGATATAAGCTTGCAAAAGAAGCTTTAACGAGAGTTGGTCTTCAAGAAAGAATGCAAAACCGTCCCAATCAACTGTCTGGAGGACAACAGCAGCGAGTTGCAATTGCTAGGGCGATAATTAACAAACCGTCTTTACTTCTCGCAGATGAACCGACAGGTGCACTAGATTCTCAAACCACAAAAGATGTTCTAAATTTATTTGAAGATCTTCATCAACAAGGTATCACCTTAGTTCTAGTAACACATGAAGATGATGTTGCCACAAGAGCAAAAAAAATTATCAATTTTCAAGATGGAAGAATTGTATAATTTCCCTATCTTAAATATTTATTTATAAATTCCATTTGATATTCGAAGTCTCTTTGATACCCCTTTTCAACTTTAAAGAGCCATCAGTATCTATTCCGCTTACATCCCAATACTTTCCATCAATTGGATTGCAGATTGTTTTTGACAAAAGCCTAATCTCAACTTCTTTGCAAACTCTTATTGGACTGTTTGCAAGAGTCAATGCTCTATCAAATGCAATAAGAACCTCTGCCATCCAATTAGCCCTATCACATTGTCCGGGAAGAAGAATTTCCGAGAGTGAAACTCCTTCCGACGGGACATGATTCCAAACATTAAGGCCTAAACCAATGCGGGCAAGCCTTAATTGAGAGCCACGATGTATCAATCTTGGCAAAAAGCCTGCCAGTTTTCTGCCATTTAAGAAAATATCATTTGGCCATTTAATTCTCACAGGCAATCCATACAATTCGAGTCGTTCTGCTAATGCAACTGCAATGGTCAACCCTAAAAGTCCTGGCGATTTTTGCTCTACAGACCAAGGAATTGCAGCACTAACCCAAACTCCACCATTAGGAGATTTCCAAGACCTACCATGCTGCCCAACACCCTTAAGCTGCCTCCCAGCAAACCATGCCCTAGGTAAATTCCCTTCCCAAGGATTTTCCCTGAGCCAACTAGTCAAGAGAATTTCTGTGCTGGAACAAACAGGACTCCATCTCAAATTCCAAGGGGTCGGCTGCGAACAAAAAGATTTCCTTCGCCTTGCCATAGCAACTTCTGAACAACCCTTAAAAGTCTTAGGCATGCTTATTCCACCAAGGTGCAAGACGTGAAATTGCCTGTTCCAATTTCACAGCAGGTTTAACCAGCGCTAAACGAAGCCAACCTGATCCTCCAACCCCAAATCCTGAACCAGGGGTTAGAGCTATTCCTGTTTCTCTCAATATCTCAGCAGCAATCATCTCATCATCTAAACCATATTCATTGGCCCAATCAGGGATAGGGAGCCAAAGATACAACGCCATTGAAGGACTTGGTATTTCCCAACCTAAACATCTAAATGCCTCTAGAGTTTTGTCTCTACGTTCTCTATAAATATCAAGCATTTTTTCAGGCCAATTCGGAGTGGCATTCAAAGCTGCTATTGCACCCTGCTGCAAAGCCAAGGACTGATTAAAATCCACTACACCCTTCAATTCTCGTAAAGCCGAAATAATTGGAGCGGCTCCTATTGCAAAACCCAATCTGAATCCGCCTAAGCACCAAGCTTTAGATAAAGAGAAAAACTCCACTCCACATTCTCTCCAGCCTTCACACCTCAACAAAACTGGAGCCTCACCTTCTAACGCTAAATCCACATAAGGATTGTCATGTGCGACCACAACTTGATGGCGAAGGCCTATAGCAATAGCCTCTTCCAACCAACATTGTTTGCCAACCTGAGCAGTGGGATTATGAGGGAAACCGAGAATCATCATTTTCATCTGATCCCATTGAGAATTAGTAAATGCACTGAAATCAGGTCTCCATTGCTTCTCCGCTAATAATTTCAAAGTTTCAATTCTTGCTTCCGCCAGGAGCATTCCACCTCTATGAGATGGATATGAAGGATCTAAAATCAAACCAGTATCCCCCGAATTCATTATGCTCATAGGCAAATGAGCTGTTCCTTCTTGAGAGCCAACTAAAAACAAAACCTCCTTATCAACATCAACAGAAATCCCGAATCGTCTTTCAACCCAACTAGTTGCAGCCTCTCGGAAAGGCAAAGTTCCAGATTGCAAACAATATCCTGAACTGGAAAGATCTCCAAGTGATTCCCTAATAGCACTTATCGCCTCCTCAGGAGGGGGTAAATCAGTCGACCCTAAAGAAAGATCAAACAAAGGATATTGAGGAGAAGAAAGTTGATACAAGTTCTTTCTCCGATCATTTCGAGCGAACACTCCACTACCTAATATTTTGATTCGATCAGAGCGAAACATCAAGATAACAAGAGCGAATAATAATTAGTGAATAAATAATGGTGAAATATTACTAATTTATTTATGCATTATAAGTTGAAAAATTATTATTGTAATACTCTTGAAAACCATATTGCAAAATAGGCAATATTATAGGCTATCAATTGATCTTTTTAGTGCCTCTAATTCTGCATCAACTTGAGTAACTTTCACTGGTTCAATCTTGTCGCCATTAGAAGAACTATCTTGATTAGATTGTTCTTCTGCAGTACGAGCAGGCAAAGCAACTGCTTCAGCCCCTCCCTTTAGTCTTTCTCTCAGAGAATCAAGTTCTTCATCTAAATCGCTGCCTCCTTCCAATGCCGCAAATTGACTTTCCAGATCAGCACCAGCAAGTTCTGCTGCAGCTTGACTACTAGCCTCAAGAGAATGAACTTTATCCTCCATCCGATCAAAAGCTGACATTGCTGAATTATTGCCAATACTCCCCACTGCTTCCTGAAGCTGTTGTTGAGCTTTTGCCGCCTGCGCACGGGCCTTAAGCATATCTTTTTTCGTCTTTGCTTCAGCAATCTTCCCTTCAAGAGTAACCAAACTACGTTTCAGCATTTCAACCTGTCCTTCCTGAGCCTTTAGCTGATTTGAAAGAGCTGATGAAGTTTCTTGAAAGGTTTTGCGCCGAGATAAAGCCTCTCTAGCGAGATCCTCTTCACCTTTTTGCACAGCCAATTCTGCCCGTTCATACCAAGTTTTTACTTGTCCTTCTGCTTGATTGGCCTGACTAAGCAATCTCTTCTGACTTGAGATTGCTATTGCCACAGCCTGACGCAACTTAACAAGGTCTGACTGCATATCAGCAACTGACTGATCAAGGATTTTTACAGGATCCTCAGCCTTACTGACCAAATCATTGAGGTTTGCACGCAGCAAGCGACTTAACCTGTCAAAGAATCCCATTGAGGCAATTAAATAAGACCCACTGGAGATTAGCGAGCTAAATCGAATACTGAAGATAAAATGAATAAATGGATCAAAATCCAAATCAAAATATAAACACTCTTAAAAGAGCAGAAATACTCCAGGACCCTCCTCCTGCGCCTATATCCGACTTATCAAAGTGTCTAGATCAAATCAAAAAGAATCTAGAGAAACAAGGTTCAATAGGAGGCATTTGGCAAGATTGGCCAAAAATTGCAGGCCCGGACCTTGCTCGTTTTTGCCAACCACTATTCATTAGGAGAGGAGTCCTAACAATTGGAGCTACTCACCCCCACTGGAGACAAGCACTACTTTACAACAGAATCCAACTACTCATTTCACTTAAAAGGAAAGGACATCAAGTTAAAGATCTCCGAATAAAACAACATCATCCTTCAAAAGCCAAACTACCGGAAAGTGAATTAATCACCTGGCAGCAACATCCAAGCAGAATAGATATTCATGGAACAAGCCATTGCAAAAGGTGCGGTAGTCCTGCCCCTTCAGGAGAACTAAAACTTTGGGGTGAATGTAGTTTTTGTAGGCGTCAAAAAATTTAAACTTTCAATAAAACAACAAAAAATCAAATTTTAACAAATGATCCTAATAACGCTCTGGCCTATAAATTTGCCAGTCTGGAATTATTCCTAAATTTTGAAGCTCTTTAGCTTTCCTCTCTAGTTTTACTAGATCAATTCGCCAAACTGAATAAATACCAAAAGTCCCAAGTGGTTCTTTCTGAATCTCCTTCCAATGGGAACTATTAACAGTATTCTTATCTATCAATAAAATTAATGTTTTGTACCTTACCTGATTCTCTGGCAAGGAATCAAACCATCCGAAACGCTCTTCTTTTTTCAAACGATCTGACAAGTTAACAAAATCTCTCTTGGACGGACCCTCGTAAACTACGACCTGTCTAGTATAAAAATGAATTGATGGTTTCACAATACCAACCATAACTAATGGCTCATTTTTGTTTTGAGAAAACCGCATCATTTCAGCAGCCTTACGCAAATCAAATTGCCTTACATTATCTGCCAATTCCCACATTGGGACATAGGCGAAAAAGTGAAAAAGAAAAAGTGGTATCTGCATTGATAGGAGTCTTAAGGAACGAGGCCAAGCAGAGTAAAAACAACCAATCAAAACACAACTACTAAAAAAGATCGCCGAACGGATAATTAAATTACTTGCCAATAATTCACCACTAAGATTTGGCATCTCTGGGAAAGATATCAATTTGATCCAAAGAGGAAATGCCCAGAAAGAAATAGCTAAAACAAAAGCACAGAATATTGTCCCTAGCCATGCAATCAAAAAAGAAGGGTACGTTTTCTCCACAGAATAAGTAGAAAGACCAATCAATAAAGCGGCAGCTGGCGTTGCAGGAAGCCAATAACTTGGCAATTTCGTAGCAGCAAAAGTAAAGAAAAAGAAAACCGAAACCAGCCAACAAAATGCGAAACACCTTAGCGATTGTTCTCGAAAGATTGGTAGGGGTCCTTTTTTAATTACTTTTGATGGCCAAGATTTAACTAATCCTAGAAATAACAATGGAGTAAATGGCAAAGAAGCCAAGACCAGGATCATTAAAAAGAACCACCAAGGCTGCATATGACCATTAACTACTGATGTGAAACGTTGGAAATTATGATAGCCAAAAAAACTATCCCAGAATGGCTTGCCTTCAACAAAAAGTTCTAACAAATACCAAGGTAAACTTATAGAAATAGATATCAACAACCCCTTTAAAGGTTTAATTCTCTTCCTAAGACAATCCAAATCATTCTGGACGCTTCCAAATATAATTAATGTGAGTATACTAATAACTATAGCAACTGGACCTTTCGTAAGAATCGCCAATCCGAGGAAAACCCAAGCAGCCCACCATCTTTCATTCTTAGGACTTACATAACTCCTCCAATTCCATAGCAAACTAAGCCCCAAAGTTGAACACAATAAAGCATCACTTACCGGGATTCGACTCCAAATCATGACCAATGGAGAAAGGGCAAATGCTAAGGAAACTGCAACTGCAGTCCTTCTAGGATAAGTATCATTTAATTGTGGCCAACACATGGTTGTATCTGCCAACGCAATCATCATCAATAATGATGAAATAGCTGATGGTAATCTTGCCGACCAAGTACCAAGAGGATCCCAAATATCCTGCCAAGGTAGTGAATAGAAAACTGCCATGAACCAATAAACCAAAGGAGGCTTGTCATACCGAGGTAGACCATTAACTGTGGGAGTAAGCCAATCGCCGGAATCACTCATCTCACGACCGGCTGCTGCAAACAATGGTGGGGTTTCATCTACAAGTCCAGTCGAGCCAAGTTGCCAAAAGAACAAAACGATTCCAATAGCTAAAATCAATAAGATTCCTCTCCGCCTCTGTCTGCTAGAAAGAACAATCGCAAGTTCTGACTTCTTTAAAGACATATACAAAAACGTTAGATTTACTCTTTCTTATATGCCTGATTGGACCCAAGTAAGTACACGTTGAGCAAACACTTCCTGAGAAGCTGACTTTTCAACCCAAAAGCGACAAGTCCTTCTATCTATTTCATTAATTCGTGTTATTGCGGCTTTCATCGCATCAACATCATCAGGAGGTACAAGCCAGCCTGTTACGCCTGAATCTATTAATTCTCCTGGCCCTCCACGGTCATATGCAACAACAGGAACACCACAAGCCATTGCCTCAACAACTACATTCCCATAGGCCTCGTTCCATTTAGGTGTATTCAAAAACGCCCTACATTCGCCCAATTCCTTCTGGAAAGCTTGAGTAGGCAAGAAGCCTCTCCAATCAATTACCCCAGGGGAGAAAGAAGATTCAACCCTAAGAGCATATTCAGGGTCTTCGATTAATCCCCAGACCAAAAGACGATCCCTGTGAGCAACGGCTACTTCCACAGCATCTTCGAGGCCCTTCTCAGGAGCGACTCGTCCGGCCCAACCCAAAGGGCCTCCACTATCTAATTGCAATTGATAATTTTCAAGATCAAAGCCATTTCCAACTATCACTGGATCATCAGAAAGATCAAAATCCGCAGCTTGCCTTTTTGTATGAAAGGCCAATCTTTGATGATTTATTTGAGAGAGGTCACTAATCACAGACTTCATTGCCAAAGAGACACCGCCCATACTTATCAAATGAAAAAGGGGAGGTTCAACTTTTGTAGTCAACCAAAGAGGGAGCCAATCATAGCTGAAATTAATTACTGCATCTGCTTCTTTCCCTAACTCAATTGCTTCATCCCAAAGTCTTGGCAAAACACCTCCATAAGGAATAACTATTGATTCATTTTTCCCTTGATGCTGCCAGCTTAATTGATCTACCCCAGGGACTTCGATCAGTTTAACTAATTCAGATTTTATTGGGATAACAGAGCCTTCAGGTGCAACAACAGTCAAACTATTACCTAAAGACAATAATCCTTTAATTAAAGAACTTAACGTTAGTTCAACCCCCCCACCTCTTCCAGAGCCAAGTTGACCTATTGGGGTACTAACTAGAACTAATTTCATTTTGTAGATTCTCTTGTTAGTCCATTATTAGATGAGAAATTAGGTTCCCAAAATCTTCTACGCTGACTAACAAAAATAACTGACACTAAGACCAAGCAAACTCCTATCCATTGAAGCCACTCAAGCCTCTCTCCAAGCCATAAGCCTCCGGTAGCCAATGCGAATACAGGTGTCAAAAAAGCTAGAGAAGTAAAACTTGTCAACTCTTCTCTATTGGCAAACCAAAAAAACAAACCGTAAGCCAATGCACTACCAAAAACACTTGCATAAGCCATCAAAGTCCATTGAAGGGAAGTCCACTGAGGCCAAAGAGAACTTAAATCACCAACTTGAAAAGAATGAAAAACGAATAAAGGAATACTTCCTAAAACCATATGCCAAGCAGTAACAGCTACTGGATCACTATCTCTACATGCAAAACGAATCAAAACTGTTCCTAACGCCATTGCCACAGCAGCAGCCAACATCCAACCCTCTCCATGAGTCCATAAGGTTGAAATCGTTGGATCTCTCCCTAGCAACCACCAATGGCTCAAAAACTCTGAGGGAACTCCTAAACAAATTATTCCAACAAAACCCAATATCAAACCAAACCACCCTATTGGATTAATAGCCTCCCCAAACAGGCTTCTAGCTAAAAGGGCCACCATCAAGGGCTGGGAATCAATAAGCACTGATCCCAAGCCAGCGCCAGTCTCTGCAAGTCCTCTAGCGAGGCAAGCCTGAAAAAGGCTTGCATCAATAACTGTAAATATTAAGAACCAACCCAAATCAGAGGTAGCGATAACCCATCTCCTTCCTAAAAAAGGAATTGCACACAAAAGGATTACGCCGGCTGGTAACAATCTCAGAAAGGCCACTAACATTGGTCCACCTGAATCAACAAGTGGAGCCATTGCAGTCATTGCAGTGCCCCAAAGGGCAAAGGACAAGACCATTAGCAACCATTGCCGAATTAATAACATGAAGGCAATTAACGGACTCCTTTTTAAGATTCGTTGAAATTCGCACACTTCCAATGATCTGGCCATGGCGCCGCAAATCCCGTCGCCGTATGGCGCGAATAATCATTGACGGAGCAATTGGTGCTGAAACGCGCAAATCTGTTCTCAAAGCCATCCGACAAATAGAGGAAAGGGAATTCCCTTGCCTCTTGCTTCGCATTGATAGTCCTGGAGGCACTGTCGGAGACAGTCAAGAAATTCATGCTGCTTTGCTAAGGCTAAAAGAAAAAGGCTGTCATGTTGTAGCTAGTTTTGGAAACATTTCCGCCTCTGGCGGAGTATATGTCGGAGTAGCTGCAGACAAAATTGTTGCAAATCCAGGCACTATTACAGGCTCAATTGGTGTAATTCTGCGTGGGAACAACCTTTCTAAACTGTTTGAGCGTATCGGGATACGATTCGAGACAGTCAAAAGTGGGCCCTACAAAGACATTCTCTCTCCAGATAGATCACTGACGATTGAAGAAAGAGAATTACTTCAATCTCTTATTGACAGCAGCTATTCCCAATTCGTTGGCGCTATAGCGCAAGGAAGGAATTTAGATCCTGAGGAAGTAAAGAATTTCGCTGACGGTAGGGTTTTTAGTGGGGCTCAAGCCAAAGATCTTGGTTTAATTGACGAATTAGGAGACGAAGAACATGCCAAACGTCTTGCGGCAAAATTGGCAGACTTAGATGAAACAGAAATACGACCAATAACTTTAGGAAAGCCAAGAAAGAAAAGACTGGCAGGATTAATTCCCGGGGGCGAATTTCTCTCAAACCTTATAGACCATTTAAATTTCGAGCTGCAAAACACAGGACAAGTCCTGTGGTTGTTCAGGCCTTAACAGATGGCTATCAGAAATGAAAATGAAAAGCTGGTCCTTAGGGGATTAAGAGGTGCAACCACATGTGAGGCTAATACTGCTGCTTCTATCGAAGCAGCAGTAAAAGAGTTGGTATCTGAATTAGTTAAAAGGAATCATCTGACGCCTCCAGATATTGTTTCAGTAACTTTTTCAGTTACATCTGATATCAATGCTTGTTTCCCTGCGGCCATAGCTAGATGCCAAAAAGGTTGGGAAAACATTGCCCTTTTGGACTGCCAGCAAATGGCTGTGGAAGGAGATTTAACACTCTGCATAAGAATCCTTGTAGTGGCTTGGATATCATCTGATCACTCTCCTCAGCACCCTTATCTTCAAAAAGCAGCGTTATTAAGACCTGACAGATCTTTACTACAATGAGAAATAAAAATCCGGCCCAAACTTCCTCTATTCACAAATCCAATAGAGGAGAAAACCGGTTACTTTCCTTAAACTCAAGGCGGGTCAACAAAATTATGAATCCATTTCAAAAATTCCAATCAACTAGTCTTTCCGCATTAAGTGTTATAGCTGGGATAACCTGCATCACCCTACCCATTAACACAATCTGGACCAAAGAAGCTCATGCAACTCCAGCAATGCTTGAGTTTCGTTGGGACAATTCAACGGGCTATAAAAAACTATATTATTGGCAAGGGTCCTCTAATAAACGCGCAAGATCGACCTACTACCTTGTTCTCAAGCCTAGGGATAGGAGAACATCAATCCTAAAGCTGAATATTACTATCCCTGATCACTTTAACGCCAAAATAAAGACCAAAAAGCTCAATCTATGCAAAGTAAATGTTGGAGGAATGCTTTCGAAAACAGAATGTATTCAAAAAATTCCAGCTGTTTTTGCAGTAACGAATAATCAAAAAGCAATCGAAGTATTTCCTGAAAGGCCAATCCCCGCTGAGGGAAGCTATGCCGTAGTGATGAAAATCTTCAACCCTGGCAAAACAGGAATGTATCAATTCAATGCAATGGCTCAATCGCCTGGAGACATCCCAACAACCAGATATATAGGTAGTTGGACCATCGATATCGACTGAACTGATAAATTAACCAATCAAAGAAAACTAAAAATTTCCCAAAACGATGACCAAAAGGACTCTGGGTGGAACTAGTAGGAAAAGGAAAAGAGTCTCGGGATTTCGTGTCCGCATGAGGACATGGACTGGCAGGCGTGTTATCAGAAGCCGCAGGAAAAGAGGACGTTCTCGTCTCTCTGTTTAATTGCCAAGCTGAATTCTAAAAATTCAGCCAGATCATATTCATCTGATTTTTCGGCATCCCTTATATGGTTTTGCCCATCTCAATGCGTTTGAAAGGTCACAAAACTTTCGAGCACCTTATTAAATATGGCCTAAAGCATCATGGCAATACAATGATCATTAGAGTAGTTGAGGCTAAACCTCAACTACTAAGGCCTCTTAAGAGGAAGTTTCAAAGCAATACAACAAAATTTGCTGTATCTATTAGCAAAAAGGTCAGCAAAAGGGCCGTTGTTCGGAATCAAATACGCAGAAGACTGCACCATCACCTCAAGAATCGATTATTAAACTCAACTACAAATCCAACTCGCTGGTTCCTGATTAGCCTCAAGCCTTATTCTTCAAATCAGGACATTCAACCTCTCCTTGAAGACTGCGACAAATTACTTGTTAAAGCTGGATTCTTCCCATGATCTCACAATCAGAAAACGTTTTTTTCGAAGGAGGGCCCGCCAAAGGCGATCTAATTCTTAATCTCTTAGCAGGTCTAACTATTATTGGCATCCCTTTTACCTTTGGAGCTGTTGTAAGAGCCCTTTGGCTTCGTTTTCAAATTACTAACAAAAGGATTTCGGTAACTGGTGGCTGGCTCGGGAAAGAAAAAAGTCAAGTTTCGTATAGTCAAATCGTGGAAGTGAGATCAATACCAAGAGGCTTTGGGGGGTGGGGAGATATGGTTCTTGTAACGCGAGACGGATCAAAAATCGAGATGCGTTCTTTGCCTAACTTCAGAGAGGCTGAGAAATACATTCTTGAACGCATAGCCACTAAAACAGGGCTGAGCAACACCGCTCAGGATATGAAAGGTTTTGCTGCTTAAACAAATCCCTCACACTTAACGACAAAGGAAGTAATTCTGTTGCAAACTATCCTTAAATTCAACCTCACCCAGAGAGAGAACTCGTGATCGGATACATCTCCGACAATCTACTAATCCCAATACTAGATTTCTTCTATGGATTAGTGCCCAGCTATGGGCTAGCCATTGTTGCATTGACAGTGGTAATAAGGATTGCTCTGTTTCCATTAAGTGCTGGTTCTATTCGCAGTGCTCGAAGAATGCGAATAGCTCAACCTGTAATGCAAAAGCGTCAGGCTGAAATTAAATCCAGATATGCAAATGACCCTCAAAAACAACAGGAGGAGCTTGGCAATCTAATGAGGGAATTTGGCAGTCCTCTTTCTGGATGCCTTCCTTTATTAGTCCAAATGCCGATACTTTTTGCATTATTTGCGACTCTTAGAGGGTCCCCATTTGCGGATGTTCCATATCTAGTCAACCTAAAAGTTCTTCCTGCTGATCAAATCGCTGCAATCGAACCAAAACCTTTCACAAGCGCTCGGCACTCCATCTTCGTTACCGAAAATGATCATGTCCCAGTTATCGCATCTTTGCCAGGAGGCACAAAAATCGGAACCGGAGAAAACGTTCAAATCAATCTTCAAACTTTAAAAGGCGAATCTTTTGACAATGTCCTTGCTCAATTCGAGGAGGGCAAAAGATTCAAACCACAATGGAAAGTCACCAAAGGAGATGACATTGTTCAAGTATCCAATGATGGAAATGTAAAAGCCATTACAGCTGGCGATGCCACCATTGAAGCCAGGATTCCAGGACTAGCTGCAAAAAGTGGTTTTCTATTCATCAAAGCACTAGGACAAGTGGGGTTTTATGTAGATGGAGCTATTAATTGGGATATTGCAATCCTCGTAGGAGGTTTTGGATTAACGCTATTAGCTTCTCAGGCCCTCTCGGGTAGAGGGATGCCAGCCAATCCCCAGCAATCAACTGCAAACAAGATCACTCCAATAATGATTACAGGGATGTTTCTCTTCTTCCCTCTTCCTGCAGGAGTACTTCTTTACATGGTGATCGCAAATATATTCCAGGCCTTACAAACCTTCTTGCTTTCTCAAGAAGCTCTCCCAGAAAATCTGCAAAAGATCCTTGATGACCAAAAAGCACAAAAACAACCCGGATTAGCTACTGCAACTATCGGCGGCTCAGATCGACTTCCATTTGAACCCAAAAGTGGGAAATGATACCCGGACTTCAACCGGTCCCGTTATCTCAATTAAAGGCACATTTAGGGGCTAAAAGGTGGATAATAGATGGTTTTCTTGATGACCTGGAATCATTAACTCCAGTGAAAGGAGAAGTTTCAGCAGAACATAAAGGCAACTTCTTATTAGTAAAAGGGAAGGCCTATACTCTGGTAATTCTTAGATGCGATAGATGTCTTTGTGATTTCAAAACAAACTTGGATTTCAATTGTGAAGAGATTATTTCTTTAAATGAAAACGAAAACAACAACCGTCAAAGGAGAGAAGATAGAAAGTCAAGAGAAATAGATTCATTTGTAGAATCGATCGATCCTTATGCAAATTTCGAACCTGAACGTTGGATCTTTGAGCAACTAAGCCTCAACATACCGATTTCCAAATCATGCAGCAATGAATGCTTAGAGGCATATTCGAGCAAGTACAATGATCTAAATAAATTAAAAACAGAAAAGAATAATATTGATCCTAGATGGAATAAACTGAATGAAATACGCAATTTATGAAAAGCTGGGAACAACATCTTGATCTCCTGATTCGTGCAAGGACACCCTTGATATGGATCAGAAGTGGAGAAGAAGAAAGGGTAGAGGTTTTGCTTCAACAAGCGGCCCAAAGACTATTACCAAGACAATTGACTAGTTGGGACTATATCCAAGGACTAAAAGGACTTATCAACTCGGAAGGGTTAGGAGCTAGGCAACCAATTGCAGTACTCGAATGGCTACAAAAACTAGATGGAAAAATTCCAACAATATTGTTACTAAAAGATTTTCATCGTTTTTGTGAAGACCCTGGCATATCAAGAATTCTCAGAAACTTATCAGGAGATTTAAGACATAAACCTCATACTATTGTCCTTTGTTCAGGTCCTTGGATACCTCCAAATGATCTAGACGACACACTGACCATCCTTGATTTACCACTTCCTCAAGAACCAGAAATAAAAAACCTCCTCCAAAATATTGCACAGAAAAGCAACTGCCCATTGGAAAGTGATGTTCTTGAGGAACTTACTCATGCTTGTAGTGGTTTAAGTGAAATTCGAGTTAGGCAAGTCGCAGCAAGAGCTTTGGCCCAAAGAGGAAAACTTGGCCGAGAAGATCTCTCTGAAGTATTGGAAGAAAAACGTCAATCCATTGCACGTAGTGAAGTCCTGGAATTTTGCGTAACTAATGCAAAGCCTTCTGATATAGGGGGTCTTGATGCACTCAAATCCTGGCTTGCCCAACGGCATCAAGCCTTTTCTGACGAAGCCAGAGATTTTGGATTACCACTACCCAGAGGCGTATTGCTAGTTGGACCTCAAGGCACAGGAAAATCCTTAACCGCAAAAGCTATATCACAAAGCTGGTCAATGCCATTACTTAGATTAGATGTTGGGCGTCTCTTTGCAGGGTTAGTAGGAGCCAGTGAAGCTAGAACCAGAGAAACAATTCAAAGAGCTGAGGCAATGGCTCCATGTGTACTTTGGATAGATGAAATAGATAAGGGGTTTGGTGGTGATGCAAGAAGTGATGGTGGAACCAGTCAAAGAGTCTTGGCAAATGTTTTGACATGGATGGCCGAAAAAACTTCCGCTGTATTTGTTGTTGCAACTGCAAATGGCGTTGAAAGGCTCCCAGGGGAATTGCTTCGGAAAGGTAGATTCGACGAAATTTTTCTACTTGATCTCCCAACTATTGAAGAAAGGTTTAGAATTATCGAGCTACACATTAGGCAAAGACGACCAAATTTATCTATTCCTCTTAATTCAGTTATAGATAGAACGGAGGGATTTTCTGGTGCAGAGCTTGAACAAACAGTAATAGAAGCTATGCATCTTGCCTTTGCCGAAAGACGGGAGCTTCAAGAGACAGATCTAATCTTGGCAGCAACACAACTTGTACCTCTTTCAAGAACTGCGCGGGAGCAACTAGATTCCCTTAAGCAATGGGCATCAACGGGAAGAGCAAGACCAGCTTCAGTAGTTTTTAAAAAATAAACTTCTTCTTTCAAGAAATTCATCTAAATTTTTTTTATGGGAAGAACAACTTAAACAAAATGAAATGGCCAAAACAATTAGGCTGCAAATCCTGGAGTCGTAACCCTCGTGCTTGATCTCCGTCTAGTGCGTGAAAATCCAACTGTCATTACTCATCAATTGAGTCGACGCGGATTTCAACTTGATATCACAGCCTTACAAAGAGATGCACAAAGGCAACGTAATCTCCATGAACAAAGAACTAGTCTCCAGACTGAAGGCAACCTTATAGGGAAAGCCGTTGGGAAGCTCATACAAACTGGTCAAGATCCAAACAGCTCAGAGATCAAAAACCTCAGAGAGCAAGGAAACCTCATAAAGCAAAAAGTCTCAAAATTAGAGGAAGAAGAAAAAATACTTTCAATGCAATTGAAAAATGAATTACTAAAGCTTCCAAACCTGCCATCTTCTAAATGTCCTGAGGGGAAAGATGAAACTTGCAATCAGGAAATACGGGTTTGGGGAATAACACGCAAAGAAGATGGCCTAAAAGAACATTGGGAGATTGCAGACTACTTAGGTCTTATCGATATTGAGCGTTCCGTCAAAATTGCACAAAGCCGTTTTGTAACTCTTATAGATCAAGGGGCAAAACTCGAACGAGCACTAATAAACTTTATGCTCGATCTTCATACTCAAAAGGGTTATAAAGAAATTCTTCCCCCTGTACTTGTTAATACAACTAGTCTCACAAGCTCAGGTCAATTACCAAAGTTTGCAGAAGAAAGCTTCAAATGTGCTGCGGATGATCTCTGGTTAACTCCCACAGCTGAAGTTCCTGTAACGTCAATGCATAGGGAAGAAATAATTCCAAAAGAAAAATTACCCTTAAAATATGTGGCATATAGTCCTTGTTTTCGAAGAGAAGCAGGAAGCTATGGGAGGGATACTCGAGGGCTCATACGATTACATCAATTCAACAAAGTTGAGTTGTATTGGTTCATTAACCCTGAGGAATCAGAAAATGCACATGAACAAATAACAGCTGATGCTGAAGCCGTTTTAAAAGAGCTGGAACTTCCCTACAGAGTTGTTGATATATGCACTGGAGATCTGGGCTTTTCAGCTCAAAGAACTTTTGATCTAGAAGTTTGGCTTCCTGGTGCAAAAACCTATAGAGAGATCTCAAGTTGCAGTATTTGTGGAGATTTTCAAGCTAGACGTGCATCCATACGAACCAAAGCAGGAAAAAACACACTTCTCTTGCACACTCTTAATGGCAGTGGATTGGCAGTTGGAAGAACAATGGCTGCTCTTCTAGAAAATGGACAACAATCCGACGGTAGTGTCAGATTGCCAACAGCCCTAATCCCCTATTTTGGGAAAAGTGTACTCACTCCCAATTGAACCGAAAAATGAAATTTGAATGAACATACTTGAATCGCTAGCTGTTCTAGGACTATTAATTGTCATCCATGAAGCAGGACATTTCCTTGCAGCAAGATGTCAAGGAATTCATGTCAATGGTTTCTCAATTGGCTTTGGACCAGCTTTATTCAAAAAGACCAATAATGGTGTCACTTATGCCATCAGAGCAATCCCATTAGGAGGCTTCGTCTCATTCCCAGACGAAGATGAAGAAAGCGATATTCCTAAAAACGACCCAAACCTTTTAAGGAATAGACCTATTTGGCAACGCGCAATAGTTATCTCAGCAGGTGTAATTGCAAATCTTTTACTTGCCTGGATAGTACTTATCGGTCAAAACACTTTCATTGGACTGCCTGGCGAGCCAGAGCCTGGAGTCCTACTTGTAACTATCCAACCTGGCCAAGCAGCAGAATCAGCTGGTCTTATCCCAGGGGACAGAATTATCACCATCAATGGTAATAATTTAGGGAGCGGACAAGAAGCTGTTCAAAATCTTGTCAAAACAATAAAAGGTTCACCAAATAAAAAATTGGAATTGGATTTAATCAGAGAGGGCAATAGAAATTCCTTAACTCTTTCGCCCACAAATCAAAAAGGGATCGGCAAAGTAGGAGCTCAATTGCAGCCAAATGTGACTGGGGAGATGAGACCCCCTTCAGATTTTTTCGAAGTTCTCAATCAAGCTGATCTTCAATTCACTGATCTTTTGAGCAAAACAATTGAAGGCTATAAAGGCCTTTTTACAGATTTTGCTACTACTTCTCAACAATTAAGTGGACCGGTAAAGATTATCGAAATAGGCGCACAACTTTCGGAGCAGGGTAGTTCTGGAGTAATTCTCTTTGCAGCATTAATTTCTATAAATCTTGCAGTCCTAAACTCTTTACCTCTACCCCTTTTGGACGGAGGTCAAATGGTTCTGCTCTTAATAGAAGTTATTCGTGGGCGACCAGTACCAGAACGATTACAAATAGCTTTCATTCAATCAGGTTTTGTTTTGTTAGTAGGTCTTAGCATTGTGTTGATCGTAAAAGACACTAGCCAATTACCAATAGTGAGACAGCTAATCGGTCGCTAAAAACTAATAAACATCCGACTAAGGGAAATTTATAGAACAATATTTCAAGCTTTAGAACTCGAGTTAACCCTATTAGGTCATGCGAAGAGTTAGCATTCACATTCGGTTAGTCCATTTTGCAACAGCTGCATGGCAAAAAAGTCAATGATCGCGCGCGATGTAAAGCGCAAAAAACTTGTAGAGCGCTACTCAGCAAAGCGCTCAGCTCTTTTAGCAGCCTTTAATGCCGCTAAAGATCCAATGGAACGACTAGAGATTCATAGAAAAATCCAAGCCTTGCCGCGCAATAGCGCTCCTAGCCGCATGAGAAACCGTTGCTGGGCAACAGGTAAACCTAGAGGCGTATATCGTGATTTTGGACTGTGCAGGAATCAACTAAGGGAAAGAGCTCACAAAGGTGAACTACCAGGAGTAGTTAAATCAAGCTGGTAAAACTTTTTTGGCAATTAATTAAATAATGGCTAACCAAAACATTTCAAGATAATAATCACAAAGCCTTTCTGAGACAGCGATTTATCGATATGGCCATCGTTTAAAAAAAAGATTGAAATACTTGCTGCGGCAAGTTTGCCTATTAAATGCAAGAATGCTGCAAGATAAAAAGCCATAAAAATCAAGTGCAAGGTCAGACAAAATCGATCTCCTTTGATGGTCGGGAGATTCGATTGACTACTGGGCGTTATGCGCCTCAGGCCGGAGGATCAGTGATGATGGAATGCGGAGATACCGCAGTCCTCGTTACAGCCACCCAATCAACAGGGCGAGAAGGGATAGATTTCCTTCCTCTTGTTTGCGATTACGAGGAAAGGCTTTACGCCGCTGGACGAATTCCAGGTAGCTTCATGAGAAGAGAAGCAAGGCCGCCAGAAAGAGCAACTCTCATTGCTCGTCTTATTGACCGACCCATGCGTCCCCTTTTCCCAAGTTGGATGCGGGATGACATTCAAATAGTCGCAAGTTGTCTCTCCCTTGACGAAAGGGTGCCTGCAGATGTCCTTGCTGTTACAGGCGCATCTATGGCAACACTTCTTGCAAAGATCCCCTTTCTAGGTCCTATGGCTGCCGTGAGGGTAGGACTCCTGGGGGATGATTTCGTCCTAAATCCAAGCTATAGAGAAATTGAAAGAGGGGATCTCGATTTAATTGTTGCTGGAACCCCAGATGGTGTTGTTATGGTTGAAGCTGGAGCGAACCAACTCACTGAACAAGATGTTATTGAAGCAGTTGATTTTGGTTATGAAGCTGTTAGTGAATTAATCAAAGCACAACAATCAATACTAAAAGAACTAGAAATCGAGCAAGTAAAACCAGAGAAGCAATCTGTTGACAATACGATTTCAGCATACTTAGAGAAAAACTGCAGCAAGGCAATTGGGGAAGTTCTAAAACAATTTGATCAAACAAAAAGCGAACGAGATCAAAAACTAGACACAATTAAAGAAGAAACTTCAACAACTATTCAATCTCTCAAAGAAGACAACTCTGTTCGCAAGCAAGTTACTGAAAACAACAAGGCTCTAAGCAATAACTTCAAAGCTTTAACTAAAAAGCTAATGCGTGAGCAAATTATTAAAGAAGGTAAGAGAGTTGATGGTAGGAAGTTGGATGAAGTTCGTAAAATAGATGCTGCTGCAGGTGTGCTTCCTAAAAGAGTGCATGGATCTGGCCTTTTCCAAAGAGGACTAACCCAAGTTCTATCAACTGCCACTTTAGGAACACCTAGCGACGCCCAAGAGATGGATGATCTAAATCCAAATACAGAGAAAACATATATACACCACTACAATTTTCCTCCTTTTTCTGTAGGAGAAACACGCCCAATGAGATCCCCTGGCCGTAGGGAGATAGGTCATGGAGCATTGGCAGAAAGAGCAATCATTCCAGTATTGCCTGCCAAAGATACTTTTCCATATGTCCTAAGGGTAGTTAGTGAAGTATTGAGTTCCAATGGATCAACTTCTATGGGTTCAGTGTGTGGAAGCACTCTTGCCCTAATGGATGCTGGAGTACCTTTAAAAGCTCCAGTTAGTGGTGCAGCCATGGGACTAATAAAAGAAGACAAAGAGATAAGAATTCTCACTGATATTCAAGGTATAGAAGACTTCCTTGGAGACATGGATTTCAAAGTCGCAGGTACAGAAAAAGGTATCACTGCACTTCAAATGGACATGAAAATAACTGGTTTACCAGTTCAAACAATTGCGGAAGCTGTTAATCAGGCAAGGCCAGCAAGATTACATATATTAGAAAAAATGCTTGAAGTGATTGACACCCCTAGAGATGCTTTATCCCCCCACGCACCTAGACTACTTAGTTTTAGAATTGATCCTGAATTAATTGGTACCGTAATCGGTCCTGGCGGAAGAACTATCAAAGGCATAACTGAAAGAACTAATACCAAAATTGATATAGAAGATGGAGGAATAGTTACTATTGCCTCCCATGACGGCGCAGCGGCCGAAGAAGCTCAACGAATTATCGAGGGCCTAACAAGAAAAGTTAACGAAGGAGAAATCTTTACAGGTGCCATTACAAGGATTATTCCTATCGGAGCTTTTGTTGAAATCCTTCCTGGCAAGGAAGGAATGATTCATATTTCACAACTTTCCGAAGCCCGTGTTGAGAAAGTTGAGGATGTTGTCAAAGTCGGTGATGAAGTAACTGTACGAGTAAGAGAAATCGACAATCGTGGTCGCATCAACTTAACTCTAAGAGGAGTTCCTCAAAATGGAGATGATTTCCAATCCGAGCCGTCCCCAACTCCTGTTGCGCCGTTAAACTAAACTTCTCACACCTTAAATTCAGGATCAATATACTTAAGTTCTGATAATACCTTTTCGCATATTTCATGATGCGAATATCCGTGGCTAGCTATCAAACATCCCTGTTGAAGAAAGTCCCCTTTGTTATATCTAAGTTCAATACCATCTGCATGGGTAAAGCGACCACCAGCCGCCTTTAATATCGCCTCAGGGGCAGCCATATCCCAATCTTTAGGGGCTGTTTTACCTGAAAGAGAAATATAAATATCAGTCTCACCTCGCAAAATTGTTGCAATTTTGCACCCAACACTTCCTACAGACCTAGAGCTTCCTATTTCAAGATTTGCCAGCAAAGTTTCCAATCTCACATCTCGGTGATTTCGACTTGCGACTAAAATTAAGTCCTTAATATATCTACGCTCACTAAATTTCACAAAGTTTTTTTGCCCTTTCCTATCTTCACACCAAGCACCAAAATCATCTATTCCAAACCACAATTCATCTTTCTCAGGCAAAACAACAACTCCCAAAACAGATTTTTGCTTATGAACTAAAGCCAAATGAACAGCGTATTCGCCTGTACCTTGCAAAAAATCCTTAGTACCATCAAGAGGATCAAGAATCCACAACCAATCGGCTCCTCTAACCTCTTTATCTAAAAACGAATCTTTTACTGATTCCTCGCTAATGACTTTCCAAGAGGCAGATTCGAAACAAGATTCCAAACCACTAATCAACCAACTGTTTACAGCAAGATCAGCAGCCGTAACGGGCCCATCTCCTCCATCTTCAACATTGAGTACCAAAGGGAACCCATACGGGGGCTGCTCCCCCCGGGCATATGCTCTCAAAATATCTGCTGCCCCCCAGCTCAGAAGCCTAAGTTGCTTTAAAAGAGACTCCAAGCTAACCCCAGAGAAAACTAAAGGAGTACTTGACATAATGATTTCCAAGAGGGGTATACATTTTGAGCTATCGACTTGAACCAGCTCCTGGTGTGCTTTACGTAGTTGGGACACCTATAGGTAATCTAGGAGACCTTTCCCCTAGAGCAAAATCCATTCTTGAAAAAGTTTCAGCTATCGCTTGTGAAGACACACGTCATAGCGGACAGTTAATTAAAAAAATTAGAACTGAAGCAAAACTTGTAAGTTTCCACAAACACAACAATAAGAGTAGAATTCCCCAACTTTTAGAACTATTAGAGCAAGGTCAAAGTATTGCTCTAATTAGTGATGCCGGGCTTCCAGGGATAAGCGATCCTGGGGAGGATCTAATTGCAACTGCATACGAAGCAGGCCATGAAATCATTTGCATTCCAGGCCCTTGTGCCGCAACAACTGCACTTGTAATTAGTGGGTTGGGAACCCAAAGATTCTGCTTTGAAGGTTTTCTTCCTTTCAAAGGAAGGGAAAGGAAAGAACGTCTAAAGGAAATAGCCGCGGAACCTCGTACAATTATTATTTATGAAGCTCCTCATAGGCTAAAAAAACTGTTGCAAGAGCTTTTAGAAACTTGTGGATCAGATAGACCGTTAAGAGTTGCTCGAGAACTGACTAAAGTACATGAACAACAACTAGGTAAAACAATCGGAGAAGTCTTAGAACATTTCTCCCTTAATAAACCTATAGGGGAATTTACTCTTGTACTAGGAGGAGCCAATCCAATTACTCCTTCCCAAGAGAATGATGATGCATTACTCAAAGATCTCAAAATGTTAATTGCGAATGGGGCCAGTGCGATAGAAGCCTCAAAAGAATTGTCCACAACTTATAAACGCTCCCGAAGATCTATCTACGCACTTCTCCATAAAAAATGAGAAATTAAAATCCAATCCCAATTAATCCAAAAAAACTATTTTACTTTCTAAAATGAACCTCAAAATGTTTATCAACAGTATTGCCAGCGGTTTCTTACTTATGATTGTCTTATGTCTAGGCACTCAAAACTTAAAAGATAAAACTAAACTTCAGCTTGGCTTTACAGAAACAGTTCCACTACCAACTGGATTTGTAATAGGGCTCTCAATAGTTGTTGGAGTTGTAAGTGGAGGATGTTCTGCAGCACAACTACTTGAAAGCCATAACAAAGAAGAGTAGATTACAAAATAAAATTACTTATCTAGAGATATTAAAGTTCCCTCAAGTACCAGGCGTGTAATACCTCTAGACAACAAGTAAGGAACAGAAATTTCAAAGACAGAAGTATCGGGTATTTTTATAACTCTCTGACTCCTTCCACATTGGCGCTTAGCCGACCTAGGGTTAGAGAAAATAGAAATTGCCTTTAAATCCAATTCTGAATTCTGAATTCTACCCAATTCAGGAAAATCACTAAGAGGCCTAGCATCCAACTCAATTGTTTTATCTACAAGCATATAAACAGTATCAGGCAAAATTCCTGGAGCTAATGATTTACATTCTATATTCTCTGATTCTGACAACAGCAAGCCAGTATCTAGTGGAACAAGCTCTTGAAAATGATTAATTGATGTATCAGTGGAAGACTGGGATTCAAAATCATCTTCAGTGACAACTTGTTCATCTTGATCTGAGTTAAAGTCATCAGCATCGTCCAATGCAAGGTTTTTAACAGTTGAGTCATCTATATCTAAAGAATTCACCTTCATATTCTCTTTAGAGGCTATTGAATTATCCACATGATCTTGTAAATGATTGTTCTCTACAGTTACCACTTCAATTTGGTTATTTAGAGACAAATCCACCTTTAATGAATTTGCCAAAGAAGTCTCTCCTTTTGATCTCGCTATTTTCACCGCAGTGTATTCCTCCGCAGTCAATGAAGCTTTAACCGTTCTGCTTACGGTATTAGGGCTGCATCCATTCTCCAAGGCAAGATTAGTCAAAGTTTCCCCATCGCAGAAACTTTGAACAAGTTTTCTCTTCTGACTATCACTTAGCCGTCTTGCCACCATCATTAACCGTGTGAGCAAGACACAACCATAAACCGCCTAGCTTGCTCACGCTGTCAGAATGTCTACAGGCTCCCTTAGCTCAGCTGGATAGAGCATCTGCCTTCTAAGCAGCAGGTCGTTGGTTCGAATCCAACAGGGGGCGTTCCAGACACTTCTCTAAAGATTCTTCTGATTGAGCAATACCTCAATGAATAGAAGCATTTATTGAAAAAACATTAACCCAATTCCTACTTAGACCAATCCACCACTTGCTTAGAGAACCCCAACAAAGCAACTAGGGATTTGCCCCTTGCCTTATCCAAGAGGACATAAGGAAAATTCTTTCCCTTATCTTAAAAATTTACATAAAGGAAATTTGTAACAATCTTTGTCAACTCAGGGTAAGCAAATTGGATACTTGGGTTATTAATAACCCAATTACATCTAGCTAATGCTTCTCGCATCCCCTCTTTTCTCTACCATTGCTTTTGGCGGGTTCAACCCTCTAGCTGCAGTAGCAGGCGCAATAGTAATTTTCCAAATTTTCCAAATCTTCTACTATGGGCTTCCTCAGAACGAGCCAACTACAGGCTGGGGGTTAGATTCCGACTCGGCAAGCTATAGCTATAGATGGAAGCAATTCTTTGGAGTTCAAGTAATCACTATCATTATTGCCACATCGGTTATGTTCGCAGGGCCAGATTTGATTTTCTTCCCATTTAAAGCTTTAGGGTAAAGCTAAGTTAGACAGTGAAAAACCCTGCGAATATCCTTCGCATTCACTTTTTAAATAAAATCCATTAATCCAACCTAATAACAAAGTCTGCCAAAGAAATTCTTCTTTGGCAGACTTTGTTATTAGGTTTTTTCTCTTTAGATAAAGCAAAAAATAAATTTGTTAGACTTGTTATATCTTCTTTCTAAATTTAAGAAGATGGACCCAAGTCATACCACTCAAGCTCTATTGAAGTTGGTATTAAATTCGCAAATTCAGAAGTACTTAGATTTAGCATCAATCTTCTATACACAAAAGAATCTGAATTTATATTGACAATATCATTCGGCATAGAGACCTGCTTAAAGCCAAAACTAGAAGCAACTGTTCTACGAGTTTGGGCCTTATTGTTCAAAAATAATTTATCAGATCCAGCATTGGAAGATGGTGGCGTAGAGACTAAATACTTATTTCCCAAGTTGCCATATACGTAATTATTCCCTAGCCCATCAACAAGGACGTTCATCTGCGAAATAAAAATTCCTGCACCGCCAAAGACAAGGAAGGTAAGTGTTCCTATCTCAAATGATTTAGAAGATATAGAAGCTTGCAAAAACTTACTATATGAAGCATTTTGCTTGCCTAATAATATATTTTCATCTGTTATTAATTTAGAATTCGAGGTGGAACTATATTGGCTATCCAACTTCACTGGGATCTCTGTAGGAAACACCTTTCTTTTTATTGGGAGTAAGTTCTTGTAATCATATGACTCTGGGAAGATCACTTTTGCAAGATCTATAAGAATATCAGGCAAGAAATCTAATTTACTGTGATATTGACTGATAAAGAATAAACCCAAAACAAATACTGTTGTCAATATAATTACTGGCCACTGAGTCGTAGTTAGCGAATCAAATCCACCTTGAGCTATCAGGAATTTAGCTACCCAGATAGACATCATCAACTTGCATAGCTTTACACAGTTAAGCGTAATTATCTAAAACGTCCACCATTACGCAAT
The DNA here is from genome assembly GCA_003215635.1 of Prochlorococcus sp. AG-409-J19. Taxonomy (GTDB): domain Bacteria; phylum Cyanobacteriota; class Cyanobacteriia; order PCC-6307; family Cyanobiaceae; genus AG-409-J19. Next base: position 16,117 of record QCKC01000005.1, on the reverse strand, counting down.
TAATTTTTCATTCATTTATTAATCGTATCAACTTTTTAACAAGATTCTAACTCCTACCAACATTATAAATAAAAGACTGGAAAGCTGGACTATAAAAATAGACAGCAACTGCTATTACCAGAAGAAGATTTAAGCCCACCACTAGAGAACCAATAATAACTCTCTGCCTTTTCCCGGGAACCTTATATTTCAAAGGACCCAGCTTTACTAATACATCTCCTTCATCCTCCTTTGAGAATTTTCCTGAATTTGATTTGTTCTCTGTCAAAGCATTTCCTCTCACTGATTTTGATTAAGCTTAAGCCTTAAGCGGATGGCAAAATTACTCATGAATTGCCGCTTAGAGCATCACCTTTATAAACTAATAGCAGCTTGAAGCATTGAAAAGGTATGTTTTTACATGAAGTCAAGAAAAATACATTTTTACTGAAAACTTCTCGGCAGCATTCACAAGCTTTTAAAAACCATTGAAGATCCCATTAACAGAGTTAACAACTCAAAAGCTCTTTTTACCAAGCGATTACCTTGTGAAATAGCAACATGAGCCCCTAGATAGCCACCTCCAAGAGAACCCAAAAAAAGCACTAGCAGCCATTCCCAAGCAATTTGGCCTTGCATACCAAGCACAAAGGCACCCGTTCCATTCCAAAAAAGTCCTACAAGAATAAGGGTATAAGCAACTGCCCTTCCATAATCCATGCCAAACCAACGAACCAACCAAATCGTCACGAAGAGTCCCGTTCCTGAACTCATGGAACCATTCATAAATCCTATAAAGAATAAGACCACACCACCAATAAAAAATTGCTTGAGATCTAAATTTATCTGTGTATTTGAAACCCCTAATTGTTTGTTGGACAAAGAATAAATCGCAAGGGAAAGAGTTAGCAAACCAAGTAAAAGTGTTAGCACCCGCTCAGGTACATCTAAAACAAATCTGGCGCCTAAGTAAACACCTGGCAAACCACAAATCAAGATATATAAACAATAACCAAACCTCAAAGAACCTTCTCTTAAATGGCGGATAGTTGCACCTAAACCCAAAGCAACGCTAGCAACTTTATGGGTTGCGAGGGCAACTTGGAAAGGCAGACCGATCAATATCAAAGCGGGCAATTGCAGCAAACCTGCCCCTCCTCCTGCCAATGCAGAAAAAAAATTAGAGAGCAGTGAAATTAGAAACAGTCCTAATTGAAAGAATAAGGATTCTAAAATCATGTGTTTTTTATATTTACATTAAAGTATCCGCAGTATTCATTCAAGCGCATAATTAAAATTTTTACCACTTCCATAGCATTCTGAATTGATTTGTTTAAAGATTTTATCTATATATTTCTCACGATTATTTTTATGTTCAGCCATAATTATTTCCGCTCCAAGCCCTAAGAATAACGTTTGGCATGAATAATCTTTTTTCATTGCAGCTTGCCGTTTTAGTTTATCTGAATAAATCAAGGCAGCTCTGCAGACATCTTCTCCACCAGCATTAAAACACTCAAAAATCTCAGGTGTTATCATGGGCAAATCAAACGATAGGCTGCGCAGAGAGAGTAAATCAGAACCAACAATAAAAAATATTATTACAAGTCTCACAATACTATTAATTTGAACATCATTTGAATCTTTAATAGCCTGTAATTGTCGCAAACAACAAATCCTAACAAAAATCTATCATATCAAGAAGTTATCAATCTTTCTAATAAATACTTCTTATCTTTCAATTCATCCAGAAGCTCATTAACAGTTAATTCAGACTTTTCAAGTATTAATCCCAAATCAGATGCTAAGTATCCTATAACCTGATGGGGTTTAAATCCTTTTTCGCGTAAATTTAATAGACTTTGAGAGCCATCTCTCTTAGACAGTTTTTTACCATTAGCGTCATTCATAGTAGGGACATAAATATATTTTGGGGCTTTCGAAGAAATTGAATCAATCAATGCCAGCTGAGCTTGCATTGCCTCCATTAAGTCATTACCTCTTACAATTTCAGACATCCCCATTGTCAGATCGTCAACAACAGTTGCAAAATTATAAGAGATAAAACCATCTGCACTTCTAACTACAACATCTCCACTGGTTACGGCAAATTGTGGACCAACTTTTAATCTCCAGCTAGGTAATTTATCATCCACTAAATTCCAATCTAAATTTAATTCTCTACAATAACCTGGATATATATTATTCGACGAAAACTTTTGAGATTGTTCAGATAATTTTTTTCTGCTGCAACGACAGGCATATAACATTCCACAAGCCTTTAAAGATGAAAGAAATAAATCATAAATCTCCTGACGCATACTTTGATAAAAAATAGGACCATCCCATTTCAATCCCAACCAAAGGAGATCATCCTGAAAACTTTCAACTGCACCTGTCCGATTCCTATGGGTATCTAAATCATCCACCCTTAACAACCAAGTGCCCCCTGCAAGTCTTGCTCGTAGCCAGGAAACTAAGGCGGTTCGAAGATTACCAAGATGCAAAGGCCCGGTTGGAGAAGGAGCAAATCGTCCCCTATAACTTCTTGATCGCAATAAAAATCCAGCTTCCAATTGCTGGGTCAATTCATTGGGAAGCATTGTTGAAATGAATTGAAATTGACTTGAGGGCCAATCAAAAGGCCCTCAAGTCAAAAAAGGCTTCAGAGAGCTTTCATGTAATCAAAACCTACGAATCATCCAGCTTGAACCCTATCTTTAAACATCTTGCCAGCAGTAAAGGCAGGAACACGTTTTGCAGGGATCTTGATCTTTTCTCCAGTCTTTGGATTCAAGCCTTGACGAGCAGAGCGCTCACGAGGTTCAAAAGATCCAAAGCCTAAGATTGAGACCTTTTTGCCCTCAACTACAGAATCGATAATGGTGTCAATAGCGGCATCAACCACTAGAGACACATCTGTTTTTGTTAGCTCTGTACGAGCTGCGACCAGATTCACCAGATCAGCTTTATTCATTGGAAAGGGGTGACGTAGCAGAGAGTGTCAATTGACTAGTCCCTAATGGGAATAAGTCATGAATTTTTCGAAGCGCGCTAAATATATGGAGCATTGCCGTATGCGGCAACCGAAAGAGACTGTGGCGCAACGCTTTATACGCGAACTAAAAAGCTTGGTTACATGGAGGATTTTCATGTTCCCAACCTTCCCAAGGAACTAAAGGCTCTGCCTTAAGCATTCCAAGTGCAGCCCCAGAAGCCAGTGATGGACTTGCATTAGAAGGAATCCAGCTACGTAATTTCTCCAAACTTCTTCGTTGCCTGGTCCTATGAAAAGTCCTCCCAGTTGGGCATGAAGCCAATCTTCTTTCTGAGATAGGAATTAACAATCGTCCGCAGAACAGAACATTCCAGGGGCTAGGTGCATGCACAACGCAGCTCCCAGGAGTAGGTCCAGGTGTCCACAAAACACGAATTCCTGAATGTATTTCATGCTGTTCAGAAAAAGTTTCCATCGGTGTAAGGCCCGGAAGCAAATACTCCTCCTGTTCTTGAAGAAGAACAGGCCATCCAAGAATTTCCTGCAAAAGACGAATCTTGCCGTGCCCTTCTCTATTCGTAAGCAAAATCAATGCATTCGAACTTGAAGATAAATTTCGCAAAGCGCTGACTGTCGCCTTCGTAAGAGGAGGGCAATCCACCAGTATTGATCCTGAAGGAGCACCCAAAAACCATGATGTGGACCCATTTGAGGAGCTATTTGCAGGGAAAACCCATAAATCATTACCCAATGATTGTGGTGATGTGCCTGTCTCTAAATCAGGTAAATCAAGCATTTCCTTGTTAAATGATGTGAAACATTTAGTTTGTGATTAATTATTTATGCTTTAGCAAGGCAAGAACACTGAGCAAAATTCACCCTGGTAATCCCTGGCCTCTCGGTAGCAGTATTACTACTAGAGGCGTAAATTTTTCTGTAGCTTCTCCTCATGCTGAGAAAGTAGAGCTTTTAATCTTCTCAGACCGGAATGATCAAAAACCATCAGAAATATTTGAATTGAATTCATTTAATCATCGTTCAGGTGATTATTGGCATGCAGAGATAGAGGAATTAAAAGCTGGCTGTCTTTATAATTATAGAGTTTTCCGAAAATATCCTCAAACAAACAATATTTCATCTGCTTCTAAAGTACTTCTTGATCCTTGTGCGAGAGCCATAGATGGATGGGATACTTACGATAGATTTGCCACATTAAATAGCAATCAAGATTTCAATTACTCTCTAAAAGGTGTAGTTTGCGAAAGAGATACATTTGATTTCTCTTCATATCCTCGTCCCAAGCATCCATGGGCAAAAACCATTATTTATGAATTACATGTTGGAGGTTTTACTCAACGAGCCGACTCAGGGATACAATTAGAGAAACGTGGCTCATTCCTTGGCCTAATAGAAAAGATACCTTATTTAAAAGATCTTGGAATAACAACTATTGAATTGCTTCCTATATTTTCATTTGATCCATCTGATGCCCCTACTGGAAGGCAGAACTATTGGGGATATAGCCCAATAAACTGGTTTACTCCACATCACAGTTATGTTGTAGGCAAAAAACCTCTTGCAGCTCGACAAGAATTTAGAAAACTAGTAGAAGCATGTCACAGTGAAAACATAGAAGTTATTCTTGATGTTGTATATAATCACACAACTGAAGGTAACAAAGCAGGACCTAGTATAAGCTGGAAAGGCTTTTCAGAAGAAGATTATTACTACCTAAATGAAAATAATGAATACTTAGATGTCAGCGGATGTGGTAACACAATTGCTGCCAATCGCCCAATAGTTAGTCAATTAATAGTAGAGTCAATGAGATGTTGGGCTATAGAACTTGGGGTTGATGGTTTTCGTTTCGATTTAGGTATTGCACTCAGCCGAGGAGAGAAATTAAATCCTCTTAAAAGTCCTAGATTGTTTGGTTCAATTGAATCGGACCCTAATTTAAGTGACCTAAAACTAATTAGCGAACCTTGGGATTGCGGGGGACTCTATGAGATAGCGGATTTCCCTGCTAAGCGAATAAGCACTTGGAATGGCCATTTCAGAGATGATCTTAGAAGGTTTTGGAAGGGAGATAAAAATAGCACCTGGCCTTTAAAAGATCGCCTTATGGGAAGTCCAGACCTATATAAAAGCCCTCAAGAATGTCTTAAAAAAACTATTAATTTCATAACGTCACATGATGGTTTTACATTAAATGACTTGGTTAGCTTCAATAAAAAGCACAATCTTGCTAATGGTGAAAATAACTGTGATGGCGATAACAATAATCACAGTTGGAATCATGGAGTAGAAGGACCTACAAGCAACAAAAATATTGCAAGTCTCAGAGACCAACAAAAAAGAAATCTATTGGCAACTCTATTACTAACTCCTGGAGTACCAATGCTTCTAATGGGAGATGAGGTCAGCAGAAGTCAAGGAGGAAATAACAATTGCTGGTGCCAAAATAATCCACTAAGTTGGATGATTTGGAATAAGGATCATTGCGATCAAGATTTGTACATGTTTGTAAAAAGCCTGTTACTTATTCGCCAGCACTTATCAATGCTTTTTAGCCCTGAGAATCCACATAATGAAAGCAAAAAAGAGGGATTGAAAAATTCTGATAATTTCTGGATTCAGTGGCATGGAGCAAAACTAGAGGCACCCGACTGGGGACATTGGTCGCACACAATTAGTTACAGCATAAATAAAAGCGATCAAGGTTCTGTTATGTGGATTGGATTAAATGCATACAGCAAAGTAATAGAATTCGCCTTACCTAAACCAACCAGTTCGTGGAATTGCATCATCGACACTTCATCTAATAACCCTTTTGATCAATCCCAAAAAGCCAACATCAAGAACAATTTTAAAACAATTCGTCTGCAGAGTAGAAGCATGATTGCCTTGTTAAGCAAAGAATACGCCTCGCGAGTGGAATTCAATTGAGAAAAAAGCGGGCGGCGGGAATCGAACCCGCATCATCAGCTTGGAAGGCTGAGGTTTTACCACTAAACTACGCCCGCAGTAGTGCAAGAAACACATTCCTGACTTGAACAGGATACTTGTTGGACCCGCATGCATTATGGCCCTAAGCCCTCCGATATATCCAGATTGAAGAAAAACAAATTCTTTCAGGGTGGATCTAGAAGAAGGCTGATGATCTCATATGGCCTTGGGGACGCTGGTACTGGCCTGGCCGCCACACAATTAGGGTTTTATCTCTTCCCATTTTTTACTGGTACGGCTGGGTTGCCTGCATTTATAGCAGGTTCATTACTAATGGTAATCAAAGTATGGGATGCGATTAATGATCCTCTAATTGGTTGGTTAAGCGATCACACACATTCCAGATGGGGGCCAAGATTGCCATGGATGATTGGTGCAGCCATCCCGCTTGGATTAAGCCTTGCAGCTATGTGGTGGGTACCAGAAGGAGGCATTAAAGAAAAGACTATCTATTACGTGTTTATTGCAATAGTACTAATGACTGCATATACAAGCGTGAACCTGCCATATGCAGCACTTTCAACCGAATTAACCGAGCGAACAGAAATGAGAACGCGCTTAAATGCTGCGCGTTTTACTGGCTCCATCCTTGCGGGATTTACAGGTTTAGTTGTAGCTGCTCAATTGCTTTCAAAAGGAGATCATGGATTCATTCTTATGGGGCAAGTCACTGGGTCAATTGCTGCGTTAGCGACTCTTATATCCGCTTGGGGATTAGCTCCTTTTGCAAAATCTGCTCGCAGGCCAAAAAAAGAATCAGAACCAATAAAATTACAACTAAAGCGAATACTCCGTAACAGAACATTTCTTAAAGTTATTGCTCTTTACTTACTGCTTTGGTGTGGTTTGCAGCTAATGCAAACCGTTTCTCTAATTTATTTAGAGCAAGTTATGTATGTACCTAGAGAACTAGCAAAATGGATAGGTCCAATCCCATTCCAAATTAGTGCCCTGTGCGGTCTTCAAGTCTGGAGTTTCCACTCCAATCGCTTTGGAAGGATATCAGCACTTTATTGGGGAGGAAGTTTGTGGATTATTGGATGCCTTTTGGCAATGTTTCTGCACCCACTAGCAGCAACAGCCGCCAGTGAAAACTTGATTGCCTTAGGAACTAGTGAATTATTAAAAATTCTTTTACTAGTTTCAGTAATTATTATTGTTGGATTTGGTGCCTCTACTGCTTATTTAATTCCTTGGTCATTATTGCCTGATGCTATAGATTCTGACCCTGATAAACCCGCAGGACTATATACAGCCTGGATGGTTTTAATCCAAAAAATTGGTATTGGATTAAGCGTTCAAATACTTGGACTTCTTCTTTCTTTCGCGGGATACCAATCAATAAACAATTGCAGTGAAACATTGACTTGTCTAAATCAACCACAGACAGCTCAAATTACAATAAGGCTTTGCATGGGATTGATCCCAGCATTTTTAGTTATAAGTGGAATGTTTTTGATGAAAAACTGGCCACATCGAACAAAGGTATTAAACAAATCAAATTCATGACTTTTCCTTTTTGGATGAAGCGACTAGGCAATAGCCTTATCATTGGTGGACAGGCAATAACAGCTACCGCCAAAGGACGTATTAATTCTTTAGATTTATTCGAACAACTAATGGAAGCTGGTCCAGGTAGCTTCCTAATTGTCTTAATAACTGGACTAGCTGCAGGAACAGTCTTCAATATCCAAGTTGCTGCCGAACTAAGCAGACAAGGTGCAGGTTCAACAGTTGGAGGAATTCTAGCTATAGGAATGACAAGAGAAATAGCACCACTTTTAACTGCAACCCTCCTGACAGGGAAAGTAGCTACTGCTTATGCAGCACAACTTGGAACAATGAAAGTTACTGAACAAATCGATGCAATAACCATGTTGCGCACTGATCCAGTCGAATACCTCGTCGTTCCAAGAATGCTTGCCATGATTATCATGGCACCTGTTCAATGCTTGCTATTTCTTGTAGTAGCACTATGGAGTGGACAGATAAGTAGTACAAACTTTTACCAAATTCCTCCAGAAGTTTTTTGGACCTCGGTCAGGACATGGTTAACCCCAGAGGATCTACCATTTATGTTGATCAAATCTTTGGTCTTTGGACTGCAGATTGCAATTATTTCTTGTGGGTGGGGTTTGACGACTCGTGGAGGTCCTAAAGAAGTTGGCACCAGCACAACCGGGGCTGTCGTAATGACTCTTGTCACGGTGTCGTTAATGGATGTTTTATTAACTCAAATACTTTTTGGCTAATGACAAACAAACCTTTCAAAACCAGCGATTCTTCTAAAAGCGTAATTCTCAAACGAGAAATTCGCTTGCCAATTCTCATAATCCTTTTCGGAGGATCGCTTTTCCTAATCTCTTTGGTTAATGTATGGATCTCTACATTAATAACAATTTTCGGATTATTCCTACTCATCCAATCATTCATACTGAAATTGGAATTCACCTCTGATGATCTTATTGTTTGGCAGCTTGGGAAAGAATTACGAAGATTTCCTTTCAAAAAATGGTTAGCTTGGAGGCTGTTTCTACCAAGTTTGCCAGGATTACTTTATTTTAGAGAAGAAGCAAGTCCTCATCTACTTCCAATCCTTTTTAATGCAAACGAACTAGAAACTCAATTGCGATTAAAACTTGGAGAATTAGAAAGGCCAAAAAAACAGTCTTCACTCCAATCAGACAAATAACCACAGCCAACCTAAAGATATAATGAATCCGAATGAGCCACCCACAATTGAAGATAAGCCCACACCCACAGATGACTCAAAGGGAAGGACATCTGATGAATCCAAACTCAATCAAGCTAGTTTGAACAAGTCAAAAGATGAATTAAATAAAATCATTAAAATTGCATTAACAGAACTAGAGACAAATCGCGGGGAAATTCAAAAAGAAATCGAAGATTTAAGTAATCGTAAATCACAGCTTGAAGAAGAAATCAAGTCGACATTTTCTGGCCAATCTGATTCTATTGCAAGGAGAGTAAAAGGGTTTCAAGATTATCTAACTGTTGCCCTTCAAGATTTAGCTCAATCAGCTGAGCGTCTTGAATTAGGACTTCAACCAGTATTAGTTCAGCCTTCCCCACTTGATGAAAAACAAATACCAAATAGCACCTCTGATAAAGAATTAGTACCCGCTGTTGCAGATACATTTAGTCCCGACGAGGAACTAATCCGTGAATGCTTGGGAGGATTTCTTGACCAACCAGACTTTTATGCTGATCCTTGGAAACTTAGAAGAAGCCTTGAAAAGAAAGATATAACTCTTCTAGAGGATTGGTTTTTTAGCCAAGGTGGCAGAGGTGCCCAGCCTAGTCTTGGGAGCAGACAAAGGAATGTCCTTACAGCATCAGCTGTTATATCAATAATGGGTGAACTATATGGCGATCGTTTCCAAACTTTGGTCTTAGCTAGTCAACCTGAACGTCTAGGTGAGTGGAGAAGAGGTTTACAAGATTCTTTGGGTCTTAGTAGAGAGGACTTTGGACCAAATAGTGGGATAATGCTTTTTGAAAGAGGTGATGGACTAGTTGAACGCGCAGATCGACTTGAAGAAAGAAATGAGCTTCCTCTTATATTGATTGATAGTGCTGAAAGAAAGATTGAAATTCCCATTCTTCAATTCCCTCTTTGGCTTGCTTTTGCCGCAAGCGAAGATGAACTATATGAAGAAGAAGAACTTTATTTATAACCATGAATTCTATCTACTTTCAAACTCTCACACTCATAATTGCCTATCTACTGGGCTCAATACCCAGTGGTTTTTTGGCCGGCAAATGGTTAGCTGGAATAGATATCCGAAAACATGGGTCAGGTTCAACAGGAGCAACAAATGTACTAAGACAGGTTGGGAAAGGAGCTGCACTAACCGTTTTTCTAATCGATGTTGGGAAGGGGACATGTGCTGTTTTACTTGCCAAATTGCTAGAACTAGATGAAACCTGGCAAATCCTATTAGGCGTAACAGCTCTATCTGGCCATATATGGCCAATCTGGCTTAAGGGTCAAGGAGGCAAGGCAGTTGCCACAGCTCTTGGAATGCTTTTAGGTATCTCTTGGCAAGTTGGTCTAGCTTCTTTAGGGATATTTCTTAGTGTTCTTTGGTTAAGCAAAATAGTTTCCCTATCAAGCATCACAGCAGCTATCTGTCTTCCACTATTAATGCATTTAGAATTCAATGAAAATACTTATCATTTAAATTATCTTCTCCTTGCAACTTCTGCTATGACATTAGTTCTGTGGAGACATCGAGAAAACGTCAAAAGATTACTTAACGGGAAAGAACCACGAATAGGAAAGAAGATTTAAGATTCATTTAGATCATTACAAAAACGCAAAAACTCCATCCTCGGACTAACGGATTGGGTAATAGGTCTCCCAATGACCAACCTTGACGCTCCTAGATTAATTGCATCTTTAGGAGTGAGAACTCTAGCTTGGTCATCCATACTTCCTCCTCTTAAACGAATTCCTGGCGTAACAAGCTCGAAAGTTTCTGGACAAAATTTTCGTAATCCTAAAAGTTCTTTTGGAGAACAAATACAGCCTCCCAATCCAGCCTTGACAGCCAAATTAGCCAACAACTCAACTCTATTTTGTATAAGGTTATCAATACATAGTTCTTGACTAAAATCTTCCTGATTCCAACTTGTGAGTACTGTTACAGCTAAAATCTTTGGAGGAGAAAATCCTTTCTCGTGAGCACCCTCTAATGAAGCCAGTTTGGCTTGGGTTAAGGCATTAACTCCAGCACATGCATGAACAGTTAAGAGGTCAACTCCCAGACTTGCTACGTACCTAGATGCGTTAGCCATAGTGACTGGTATGTCATGAAATTTAAGATCTAAAAACACACTCAAACCCCTATCTTTTATTTCAGTAATAATCTCAGGTCCCCCTTTTGCAAAAAGTTCAAGTCCAACTTTTACCCATTTTAATTGAGGGAGATTATCCAAAAAGGCACCTACATCGGATGGTTTCATACCATCTAGGGCAACAATTAATTTATCGGCAGGGCAGAGTTGCATTATAAAACTGATTATTGACTTAATAAACTAATCTTCTAAAAGTTGTTTTCCCTATTTGAACAACTTTACCAGCCAAACACTCTGAATCTAAGAATTCAATATTCGGATCAGTAATCTTTTCACCATCCAATTTCACAGCACCTCCTTGGATTAGACGTCTTGCCTCACTACTGCTTTTACACAATCCAATCGCACTAAGAAAATAAAAAGCCTTTGAGGGGAAGCTCAAGCCAGCCAAAGACACTGCTGGGACATCGGCCAGGGAATCATCTCCCCCTGAGACAATCTTAGCCGCATCAATTTGCGCCGCCTTGGCCTGAGTCAATCCATGCCTAGTTGCAGTTACAGCAAGTGCCATCATCTTCTGCGCTTCTCTGGGGCTAGCGGGGATGTTTTCCAAATCTATTTGAGTTAATAACGTCAGATAACTTTTAACTAATGCGTCAGGAATCTTCTCTAATTTAGAATACATTGAAAGAGGATCTTCATCTAGGCCAACGATATTATTAAGGCTTTTACTCATCTTTTGCTCCCCATCAAGACCAATTAAAATAGGCAAAAGCAACCCAAATTGGGGCCTTTGATTGAAATGCTTTTGAAGATCACGACCCATTGCAACATTAAACTTTTGATCAGTTCCCCCCAATTCAACATCTGCCTTTACTGCTACTGAATCAAATCCCTGAAGCAAGGGATAAAGAAATTCATGTAGAGAAATCTGTATCCCCGAACTATATCTATTCCCAAAATCTTCCTTTGCCAGCATTTGTCCAACAGTGGCAGTTCCCAAAAGTTCAATTATCTTAGTCAAATTCAAATCTTTAAGCCATTCACTATTGCGATGAACCTCTAATCTTCCAGGAGTAGTGAAATCAAGCAGAGATCTATCGGGAGGAGAACCTTTCCCTAGTTGAGCAAGATATGTTTGTGCATTGGATTCAACTTCTTCCTTATTTAACTGCACTCTTGTATTACTCTTACCCGTTGGATCTCCAATACAAGCCGTAAAGTCACCAATAATTAGGACCGCTGTATGGCCAGCATCCTGAAAGGCTCTTAGCTTTCGAAACAAAATACTGTGACCCAAATGAATCTCACTACCCGTTGGATCTATTCCAAGTTTGATACGAAGTGGTCTATCTTGATCATTAGCTTTGTCTATTCTCGCTAAAAGATGCTGATCAGGATCGAACCTATTACCTAGCGGAAACAAATCGACCATCCCCCTCTCCAGCCAATCTGGCAATGAGCTAGGACTATCTGACATGTTTTGAATGAGTTTTCTTCTTTCGATAGTAGTAGAGGAAATGGTTGCCAATCATTCCTGACTCTGTTCAAGCTCCCTCTTCATTCTTGAAAGAGTTTGGTTCATCTGATCAAACATTTGTTCCGGAGTGATTCCAAATTGCCCCAATTGTGTACGCAATTGCTCCACTGTCATTTTTGCCTGGAAGTCTTCCGAAAGCTCAAAACGCTTCATGAAGATTCGGTATCGACTCATCAACTCCTCCATGGTGTCAATAAACATTTTTTTTCCTTCACGATCAAACTTTCCGTAATCAGAACCTAACTTCATTAGTTCCTGATAATCGTTAAACAGACGTTTTGCCTCCTCCTGAACAATTTCGGATTCAAAAAATGCCATGGCTCCTAGGTAGTGTGAAATCCTCTAATCACAAGGCTTTAAAGCAAAGCTACTTAAAGAAGAGCTGCAACAAAGCATCTTTTTACTTTCGTTTAAAAGCCCACCATTGCCATGAGGAAGGGGGATTAAACAGTTTCGAATATTATCTCGGAAATTCATTGATTCTGAAAGGGGTAAGAACCACACCAAGGTTGAGAAAAAGAAACTTTTGAAAAAGCAAAACAAATTTATGCATTTTGCCAATAGACAAGTAAAAAGTCAGAAGAGAAACCGGAGAATTTATAACTTCTCTGGCGATTCATGGTCTCCCTAACAACTGTTATAAAGGAGTTTCTAATAAGAGCTTAACTAGTTAAGCTCTTATTAGATATCCCAATTGAAATGGTCAGAGGACACTGGCTAGATCCTCTGGCACGCAAGCTTCTTCAACTCACTGGGAATATACCCAAAAGAAACAACAAACAAAATTTTTCAAAGCCCTCCTCAAAGTCTTCAATAGAAAGTGAGCTCTACATACTAAAACAAAAACAAAAAAGAATTAATGATATATCAAAAAATAATTTCCTTGTAGATGTGAATAGAGCCACTTTTACTGATTGGGCCCAACTGCCTGGATGCACTCCTGAGATGATTAATCTTCTTCTAAAACTTCAAAATGGTGGGGTGCAACTAAGTGGCATTGAAGATTTAGCTGATATCTTAGAACTTCCAATAGAAATGGTCAGGCAATGGGAGTATCATCTAATATTTAGATGGTATGGGGAACCTCCATTATTAAATACAGTCAATTCATTAGACTTAAATAGTGCAAATCTATATACAATAAAACACACCCTAAACTGGCCTGAGAATAGAGTAAATAAGCTAATTAAAGAGAGACAAAGACGACCATTCCAAGATCTTGCCGACCTCCAAGAAAGATTAACTTTACCTCCTTCATCTATTGAAAAAATGATAGGCAAAGTTAAATTCGGTAAGGATAAAGCTGGGCCTAGCCTGCCTCAGGGTTATTAGATAAATGAATAGAAAAGAATTACAAGGAAGTTTGTTCTCCAATGAGACAACAAAAACTTTAAATAGCAGAGTATCTTATTTACCTTTAGGTTCAGATCTACTAAAAGATTGGCAATTTCGTATTCATTCTCACCAAAAGAAACTGTTTAACGCAGAAAACAATCCCAAGCAACAGACACTTTTTAATTCAAAAGATATTGATATCTCATCAAAGATAAATCCATTAGAAATAACACCACTTCCATTAAGTTTCTGGAGATGGCCAACCATTCAATATCAAGGACCAGCTATTTATCTTGTAATGGATCGCCCAAGCAATCTGGAACTACCAATTCTTTTATATATTGGAGAAACAAGTTCTGCTGACAAACGATGGAAAGGAGACCATGACTGTAAAAATTATCTTGCTTCTTACGCTGAAGCACTATCTAGAGTAAAGGTCAATAGTCAGCTAAGTATTAGATTCTGGGTAGATGTTCCTTCACCAATAAAAGCTAGAAGAGAAGTTGAAAAAGCCCTGATCAAGCTTTGGCTCCCTCCTTTTAATAAAGAAACAAGAAACATTTGGTCTACGCCTTTTACAAACAAACTAGGTTGACGCTCAAGTCTAAACTTGTGGGAACTTACATGCTTTGAAATGCAGATTGCTATCTCTTCGGCTTCCATTAAAAACTGGGAGGGAGATATTTTGATAATTGGGTTGCTAGAGAATGAACTCAAGACCCAATTAGAAATAATAGATAAACGTTTTGACAGCTCCCTAGAAAACTTACTCAAAAAACAAGAATTCTCAGCAAAAAAAGATGACATTGTAAGTTTCACCCTACTTAATGAATCTCCAGAAAAATTAATAATGGTAGGCCTAGGAAATACAGAAGATATATCAATAAATTCCATTAGAAGTGTTATCTCAAAGGCAGCAACAAAAACGATCGGAACCAACGGGAAAATAGGTATTTATATACCCTGGAATCTAGTTGAGGAGGGTAGCGCTGTTGAAGCAATAGTGGAATCTATAAGACTTTCTTTATTCAAAGATATTCGGTTTATGAGCAATCCAGAATCTCATAAGAAACCATCTGAACTTGAACTTATTGGTATCAATTTAGATGTAGAAGACATACTAAAAAAGGCCAACAAAACCTGCTTGGGAGTTGAGTTAGCAAGAGAACTCGTTGGCGCCCCGCCTAACGAACTAACTCCAACTATTCTAGCTAAAAATGCAGAAATAATTTCTCAAAATAAAAATTTTGAGCTCAAAATCCTAGATCGTTCTGATTGCAATAATTTAAACATGGGTGCTTATTTAGCTGTATCACAAGGATCTGACTTAGAGCCAAAGTTTATCCATTTAACATACCGTCCTAAGAACCCCATTAAAAAAACAATTGCACTCATTGGCAAAGGGCTTACTTTTGATTCAGGTGGTTACAACCTCAAGGTAGGAGCCGCACAAATAGATCTAATGAAATTCGATATGGGAGGAAGTGCTGCAGTTCTTGGCACAGCAAGAGCGATTGCCGAAATACAACCTCCAAATATTGAAATTCATTTTATTGTTGCAGCTTGCGAAAATATGGTCAATGGATCAGCAGTTCATCCTGGTGATATCGTCAAAGCTTCTAATAAAAAGACAATAGAGATTAACAATACGGATGCAGAAGGCAGACTTACACTGGCTGATGCGCTTGTTTATGCCAGCAAACTTAAACCTGATGCAATTGTGGATCTTGCCACCCTTACCGGTGCTTGTGTAGTTGCTCTTGGAGATGAAATTGCAGGACTTTGGACTGATAATGATGAATTGTCAGAATCTATCTCTAAAGCAGCAAATAGAGCCGGAGAAGGTATTTGGAGGATGCCCATGCACCAACCCTATAAAGATGGACTTAAATCAATATTGGCTGATCTAAAAAACACAGGCCCTCGTCCAGCTGGTTCTATAACAGCTGCTCTATTCCTCAAAGAGTTCGTAGATCCAAGCATTCCTTGGGCACATATTGATATTGCTGGTCCTGTATGGTCTGAAAAAGGAACTGGGGATGCGCCTGCAGGCGCAACTGGATACGGCGTTAAAACACTAGTAAATTGGGTTTGCGATTATCAAAATTAAATTGAAAAATCAAAAATTAATTTCCCTAACCTAAATTAAGTATGGGATCAAGAAGCAATGGCATTGACGAATTCCTCTTTTTCCTGGAACCTTTCAGTGAAAGATAGGCAACTAGGACTTTCAAGTGCATGAATTTGCCAGCGAGCCCTATTGGAGCATGAAGCTAGTACCCTTTCTAAATCTTTCGAAGCTTGACTAGGCGAAGCGTAAGGCCCTACAAACCTTGACACCAAACCATCTTTAACTGTCAGCAGATACATACATCACCTTCCATAAACAAGAAGAAATGGTAGTCAAATTTCAGGAATTATGAATGGGTGAAAAC
>QCKC01000004.1 GCA_003215635.1 Prochlorococcus sp. AG-409-J19 | reverse complement strand
AACTGTTGATCTAACGATTCAAAACTCGATTGAACAAATTGCTTCCAGCTTAGAATCTACAAACTTTCAAGGTTATCAATATTTAGAATGTTCCTGCAAAGTTTGTGCAATTTTTATAAGAGGTGAGTCAGTTAAAAGTGCGAGTGCTGGAGATAATGTACAAATTATTCTTGATAGAACACCCTTTTATGGAGAATCTGGAGGTCAGTTAGGTGATCGTGGGATATTATTAGGTGATGGACTAATTGTTGACATCGATAGTGTAACTAAGGAGCGTGAAATTTATGTTCATTGTGGCCACATTAGGAGTGGGGAATTATCTATTAATCAAACAATTAATGCACAAGTTGATAAGGTTGCTCGCCGTCGAGTTGCTGCTAATCATACTGCCACGCATCTATTACAGGCTGCACTTAAAGTAGTTCTAGATTCTAATGTCGGGCAAAGAGGTTCGTTAGTTACTTTTGATAGATTGAGATTTGATTTTAATTATTCTCAAGCTTTAACTCTTGATCAAATTCAACAACTTGAGAGATTAATAAATGATTGGATCGTAGAAGCTAATAAACTTAATATTAATACTATGCCAATGGATGAAGCAATTGATCTAGGAGCATTGGCGATGTTTGGTGAGAAATATGATGACGTTGTTAGGGTTGTTGATGTTCCTGGTGTTTCTATGGAATTGTGCGGAGGGACTCATGTAGAGAATACATATGAAATTGGAATGTTTAAGATTATTAGTGAAATTGGTATTGCTGCTGGAATTCGACGGATAGAAGCAATTGCCGGACTGTCGATTTTAGAATATATCAATGAAAGAGACCTTGTGGTTAAGGAATTAGGTGAACGATTAAAGGTACAACCATCTGAAATAGTGGAGAGAGTTTTCTCCTTTCAAGATGAATTAAAAAGTTTGACGAAATTGATAGCAAAGCAGCGAGAGGAATTGGCTATTGCTAAGGCCAATGTTCTAGCAAGAAAAGCTTTTGAGTGTAATAGTTATTCAATACTGATAGAGAGACTTGATGCAATAGAAGGAGCAGCACTCCAGAGTGCAGCGCAATCTTTGTTAAATGAATTAGGAGATCAGTCTGCAGTTATATTAGGAGGTCTTCCAGATCCTGAAGACCAGAAAAAAGTTGTTCTTGTTGCTGCCTTTGGATCCAAAGTTGTATCCAAAGGAATCAAAGCTGGTCAATTTATAGGAACAATTGCAAAACTTTGCGGCGGCGGCGGCGGCGGCCGAGCAAATTTGGCTCAAGCAGGCGGTCGAGATGGAACACAGTTGAATTCAGCTTTAGATACAGCCCGAAACGAATTATCATCACTCTTGATTTGATCTATTAAGAAGAAAGTTATCTACGTAAATATGTGCTTTGATTTAAGCTGGTTTCTAGATGATCCATTAGTAGTTGAGCATCTTTGATTTTTAAGTTTCCAAGTTGAATTGCTTCCTCAGTTGCGATACGTAGCCTTTCCAGAAGTTCATTTGGCTGATGTTCCATTGCTTTAATGACATCAGATTTCGTGTCTCCGCGAATTACATGATTTAATTGGTATCTATTTTTGTTATTTAATCGAACATGTACAGTATTTGTGCTACCAAATAGATTGTGTAAATTCCCCATGACTTCTTGATAAGCTCCTCCAAGAAACATTCCTATTAAGTAAGTTTCATTTGCTTTTATATCATGTAATTCGAGAAGATTTTTGACTTGACCGTTATTTATAAATTGATCAATCTTGCCATCTGAGTCGCATGTTAAATCAGCAAGATGTCCTAATTTATTTGGCTTTTCTTGAAGTCGGTGAATAGGCATAATTGGGAAAAGTTGCTTTATTGCCCAAGTATCTGGGGCCGACCGAAATACTGATAGATTTGCATAATATGTTCCTGACATTATGGAACTTAATTGTTCAAGCTCAGTTGGCAATGAGATTTCTTCTGGAAGTTGATCTAATAATGCTTGGGCACATGCCCACGTTAATTTCTCTGCAATAGCTCTTTCCGTTAAACTTAAATAACCTAATCTGAAGGCAACTAATGCATCGTCTTTGAATTTGATAGCATCAGTCCATGCCTCTTGAAGTCTTGGTATATCTATATTATTTTCATCTTGGATTTGTTTGATGGAAGCTAATGTTTCCCGTAGATTCTTAATAGTTAAAGATTCACCCTTGTCTGCACTTTTTGTGTCAGTTGAAACAAAGCTAGAACCTAATATATTGAATATTAAAACAGAAGAATGACTAACAATAGCTCTTCCACTTTCACTCACCAAAGTCGGTAATTTTGTGTTGCTGGATGCACAGCATTCTTGTATTGTTGCGACAATATCATTTGCATAGTTCTGTAGAGAGTAATTGGTCGAGGCGGCAGTAGGTGTTCTACTACCATCGTAATCAACACCTAAACCACCCCCAACATCTAGGTAGCCCATTGGGGCTCCTAACCGACATAATTCGGTGTATATATGTCCTGCTTCTTGTAATGCATCTTTATGAATGGCTATATTATTAATTTGGCTACCTACATGAAAATGTAGTAGACATAATTCATTAATTAGCTCTGAATTACTTAACTTTTCAACAGTTTCTAGTATTTCAGGTATAGAGAGTCCGAATTTAGCATTGGTTCCTATAGATGCACCCCATCTACCGCTGCTCTGACTAGAGAGTTTTGCTCTAATTCCTATTAATGGTGGGGCACCCAACTCCTTACTGGCAAGAATTATTCTATCAATTTCATCAGCTTGTTCTATGACTACAATGGGTTTTCTTCCTAATTGTCTAGCAAGGATCGCTGTCTCTATATAACGTTGATCTTTGTAGCCATTGCAGATTAATAAGGCCTTAGGATTTTGTATTAATGAAAGTGCGATGATTAATTCAGCTTTGCTTCCAGCCTCTAGGCCAAAATTCCATTTTTTTCCATAATTAACCACCTCTTCCAGTACATAACGTTGATGATTGCATTTAACTGGAAATACTCCTTGGTAGAAACCTTTATACTTGTACTTAGTGATTGCCTCTTCAAAAGCCTTGTGAAGCCTATCTAATCTATCTTCGAGAATTTCATCGAATCGAATTAGTAGTGGAAGGCTGAGATTTCTTCCTTCTATTTCCTCGACAAGATTCATTAGATCGAGACTGCCACTGCTTTTCCCTTTGGGGGTGACATTTATATTCCCTTTGTTGTTTATAGAAAAATAGTGCTCTCCCCATTTATCCAGTCCATATAAAGCAGAGCTGTCTTGGACAGTCCAGTTGTCGTTTGTATTAGAAAAGAGAGTCAAGATGGAAAATTAGAGGTTTTCGATGAGATGAGAATTTTTATTGAATGCATTTTGTTGAAAAAGGTTTGCGATCAGATTGTGACTGTTTGCTTGCCAAGATGGCAGGTGCTCGTTGACGATGGCCACACTTGTGAAAACTTTCATGCCTACTGAACGGACTTTTATTGCAATTAAGCCTGATGGTGTACAAAGAGGCTTGATAGGAGAAATTTTAGGTCGCTTTGAACGTAAGGGGTTTAAGTTAATAGGACTCAAACAATTGATTCCTTCTCGCGATTTAGCTGAACAACATTATGGAGTCCATAGAGACCGTCCTTTCTTTAAAGGATTAGTTGATTTCATAACTAGTGGTCCAGTAATTGCAATGGTTTGGGAAGGCGATGGCGTTGTAGCTAGTGCCCGTAGATTGATTGGAGCAACTAAGCCTTTGGAATCTGAGCCAGGAACAATTCGTGGGGATCTGGCTGTGAACATAGGTCGTAATGTCATTCATGGATCCGATGGATTAGAAACAGCAAATTTTGAGATTAATCTTTGGTTTGAATCTACGGAATTGAATGATTGGCATCCTGCTGATCAGATTTGGCGAGTTGAAGATTAAATTTTTTTAATTTTAAAATACTCTTAAATTATGATGATAAAAAGACTCACTCTCTATTAGATGTTATCTAAATATTATCTTTTGGAAGATTAAATCTATTGTAATTGAAATTATTAAGTAGCTCCTTATCTTCATCATTGAGTTTTTCATTGCATAGACATTTTTTAATGAGGTCAGCTGTAATTGCAGCTAATAAGACCCCATTGCGATAATGCCCTGTAGCGATCCATAACCCGTTAATTGATGAACTTCCAATAATGGGTTTTTCATCTGGTGTACTTGGTCTAAATCCCCACCATCTTTCCATGGGGGGCCAACCGCATGCTGTTGGGAGTATCGAGTTAATGCCATTTTCGATTTGGCGCTGCCCAAAAGGTGTCAATCCTGTTCGAAAGCATGCTTCTGGTTCACTGGTAGCTCCCACAATTATAAGACCATCCTCTCTAGGAACTAGGTATGTTCCTGGTCCAAAAATTACTCTTTTCAACGTATTTTTAGGAGCTTGAAGTGAAAGCATTTGTCCTTTTACAGGGAAGATAGGAAGACTTTCCATTAATTGTTTACTCCATGCTCCACTGCATAAGATGGCTTTTTCAGAAAATATATTTTCTATGATTCCTTGTGTATTTTTAATTTTAACTCCTCCAAGATTCTGATCTTTATGCAGTAGTTCCATTACTTCTACGCCTTCTTGAAATTCCACTCCTAATTCAACACATGATTTTTCAAGAGCGCGCATTAGGGATCGACGATTGTCTATTTGTCCATCTTGCTGGAAGAGTAAACCACTAGTCCATTGTTCTGCAATATCAGGAATTTCTTTTATTAACTCTTTTCTATTTAAGTGTTCTCCAAACTTTGCAGTTGGGTAAGAATCTTTTTCTTCATCATGAATAAAAGGGACAATAATTCCTGAGATTTTTAATCCACAATTAATTCCACTATTTTTTTCTATGGAATCAACCCAGGCAGGTATTTGTTTGAGACTTAATTGACCTAGATTGAGCATTTCTTCTTGTAATCCTTCAGCATGTGGAGCAAGCATTCCAGCTGCAACAAACCCTGCAGCTTCGCTCCGGCGTCGACTAAGAATTTCTATTTGCATTCCTGACTTGGCCAATTCATGAGCCACTGAAAGACCTATTAGGCCTCCGCCAAGAATCAGTACTTTGTTGCTGGCTTGATTAGCCATTGCTTTTCTCGTCCTTAAGAACTGTGTTTTAGATCACATGGACAGATATTGTGGGTCAACTATTTCATAGTATTTGTAAATCTAACGTGATCGTGATGTCTGACTCTGGAGTGGCTTGGGAGGCTGTGATTGGACTGGAAACACATGTTCAGTTGGGAACAGAAAGCAAGATCTTTTCTGCGGCTTCAACTGCTTTTGGAGATGAGCCGAATACTCATATTGATCCAGTTGTATGTGGCCTGCCAGGGACCTTACCGGTATTGAATAGAAAAGTACTTGAATATGCCGTTAAAGCAGCAATGGCCTTGAATTTGAATATCGCAGAGCATAGTAAGTTTGATAGAAAGCAGTACTTTTATCCTGATCTTCCCAAGAATTATCAAATTTCCCAGTTTGATGAGCCCATTGCAGAGGACGGTTGGATTGAAGTTGAGATTGCTGAAAAGGGAAAGGAGACTTATTTAAAAAAAATTGGTATAGAGCGACTCCATATGGAAGAGGATGCGGGGAAATTAGTTCATGCTGGCAGTGATCGTTTATCAGGAGCCACTCATTCACTTGTTGATTACAACCGAGCAGGCGTGGCTTTGGCAGAAATTGTTAGTAAACCAGATCTACGTACTGGTAGAGAGGCATCGGAATATGCATCTGAGATTCGTAGAATTATGCGATATTTAGATGTTTCTGATGGCAATATGCAAGAGGGTTCTTTGCGTTGCGATGTCAATATTTCCGTTCGCCGTGGTTCTGAAGCGCCGTTTGGGACGAAGGTTGAAATTAAGAACATGAATTCATTTTCTGCGATTCAAAAAGCCTGTGAATATGAGATTAATCGCCAAATTAAGGCTTATGAATCAGGTGAATCTGTTATTCAGGAAACTCGTCTGTGGGATGAAGGTAAGCAACTAACAAAGAGCATGCGATCTAAAGAGGGTAGTAGTGATTATCGTTATTTCCCCGATCCTGACTTAGGCCCTATTGAAGTTAATTCTGATTTACGTGAAAAATGGCGTAGTGAGTTGCCTGAATTGCCTGCAACGAAAAGGCATCGCTATGCAAATGATTTAGGGCTGTCAATTTATGATGCACGTGTGCTGACTGATGAATTACCAATGGCAGAATACTTTGAGGCAACTATTAAACTAGGGGCAGATGCTAAGTCTTCTGCAAACTGGATTACTGGAGATATTGCTGCATATGTCAATGCTAATAGATTGAATTTTGATCAGCTTCTTTTATCTCCAAAATATTTAGCTGAAATGTTGGAAATGATTCAATCTGGGAAAATTAGTGGTAAAATAGCAAAGGAAATATTATCAGACTTAATAACGAAAGGAGGGTCACCTAAGAGAATTGTTGAAGAACGAGGGTTAGGTATGATTAGTGATCAAAAAGTTTTAACTTCAATCGTTAAAGATTTAATTGTTCAATATCCTAACGAAGTAGATTCTTATAAGGCAGGAAAAACTAAGTTGTTAGGATTTTTCATTGGTCAATTAATGAAAAAAACTGGAGGCAAAGCAGATCCCAAGTTGGCTAATCAGATAATTACCAAGTGTCTACTTGATTAAGCTTTGCTTAAAGCATGATCAACATATTGTATCCATTCTTTTTCGTTTCCATTGTTATCTATGATGAAATCCGATAGTTCTCTTTTTTTTAATTGAGGTAGTTGGGATTCGATTTTTTTGCACGCTTCTATTTTGTTTATTCCATCACGTTTCATTAGACGCTTAATTTGCTCGTCATGATCACAATCTACCAACCATATTTCACTACATAAGTAGGTTAATTGTGCTTCGAATAATAATGGGATCATGAGAATCACAATAGGAGCATTTTTATGAGTGAATAGTTCTTCTATTATTTCTTCGATGACAATAGGATGAATCAATTTTTCAAGCCATTGTTTTTCATTGTGATCTGAGTAAATTATTTTCGAAAGTGCTAAACGATTAATGGTTATTTTGTTGTCAATGTGAGTAATAATCGATTTACCATATCGCTGAATAACTGCTGAAGTAGATGCTTTTCCAGGCTGGAGTGCTTTTCGGGCTAATTCATCTGCATCTATAAGAGGTAATTTCTTGTTTTCTTTGAGAAATAGTCCAATAGTGCTTTTCCCGGTAGCTATTCCTCCTGTCAGTCCAATGCGTCGTTGAAAACCATTCCAACGTTTAAAGAGGTTTGGACTGTCAAGTTTGCCATTCATGTCGCAGGATGAGATGGTGAAGTTTCTCAGGAAAGATTTTGAGCCTATCGTTCTCCTCGGTATGGTCTCCTATTCCAGGAGGGGTTTCTGCTCCTGCTGGCTTCAAAGCATCTGGGATTAAAGCAGGTCTTAAATCATCCGGGAAGCTAGATCTTGCACTTTTATTGGCTCCTGAAGAGGCTATCTGTGCAGGGAGATTTACGACATCATCGGCTCGAGCTGCATGTATCAATCTTTGCTTAGATCGTCTTAAAGCAACAGAGGGTAAGGCGAGGGCGGTGTTAATTAATTCCGGACAAGCTAATGCTTGTACTGGAGACTATGGATTGCTGGATAGCATTGACGTTACTGAGCAATTAGCTAGGCATCTTGAACTTTCTAACGAAGAAGTGCTCATGTGTTCTACAGGAGTTATTGGAGTTCGAATACCTATTTCTAAACTGTTGTTAGCTATTAAGCCTTTGGTTCAGGCGCTTAGTGATGATGGAGGAATGGATGCGGCAAATGCAATATTGACAACAGATTTAGTTCATAAGCAGCTAGCTGTCGAAGCAGAGTTAGATGGACGCCGTGTTCGAATTGGAGGGATGGCTAAAGGCTCCGGGATGATTCATCCGAATATGTCCACGATGTTGGCTTATATGACTTGTGATGCGGGGGTTCCTCTCGACATTTGGCAAGCAATGATTGGAAGAGTTGTAGAAAAGTCGTTCAATGCGATAACGGTTGATGGGGACACTAGTACTAATGACTCATTTATTGCATTTTCAGCGGGGGATTCGTTGTCAAAAAAACATTTAGAAGTATTAGAGGATGGATTGACAGCTATGGCTCAACATCTTGCGAAGGCTATTGCACGAGATGGAGAAGGTGCAAATTGTTTATTGGAAGTTCTAGTAGAAGGTGCAAGTAATGTCTTGGAAGCAAGGCTGATTGCGCGTACAATTTGCGGTTCTTCCTTGGTTAAAACAGCTATTCATGGTTGTGATCCAAACTGGGGACGAATTATTGCTGCTTTAGGTTGTGCTTCCCCATTAATTAATCTTAAAGAAGTTGATTTATGGGTGGGTGAATTTCAGTTAATTAAACATGGAGAACCATTATGTTTTGATCATTTAACTGTTTCCGAGTATATGAAGAGTCGTATGAAAGGTAAATATCTTGAAAGCGATAGTATCAATATTCGCTTATTAGTTGGCTCTGGATCTGGTACTGCTGTTGCTTGGGGTTGTGACTTATCAGATCAGTATATTCGCATTAATGCCGATTACACTACATAGAAAGTGTGATGAGCAAAAAAGTTAGTGATATCAATGTATTTTGTTTGTGTTATATACGCACCTTTCAGGAGTGTGATGTAAGTGTGATCTTATTACGAATCTTGTTTGGATTTTTATAGAGGTGAACTGTGGTTCATGTCTAGATTAGAAAAATATATTTTTCACCACTTTTTTAGTTTCTTATAAATTAAATTTTTAATTATCTTGAGATCTTTATTATTACCCTAATCCTATTATTCTTTCACAGAGATTAATATTTAATTTTGTTGATGGAATTAGTTATCTTTAATGACTTCTAGAGTCATATCATATTGTGTAATTAGATTATTATATATCGCAGATTCCTGTTTAAGTAAATTAATATCTACGTTTTTTTCAGGATGTAATCTAAACCAGTCCTGACTAGGTTTAAGTATTGTTCTCTTTAATTCAAAATCTATATTTAGATATAATCCAAGAGGACTATTGCTACTTCCTTCCTTAACCCATATTTGATTTTGTTTCTTGGAGAATAATGCTAATCCTAAAGGGGTAACGACTCGTACATGAGTAGGATCATCGTAGAAAAATTCATGCCTAAAATGAGGAACTATTATACGAATGTTAGATCCATGTTTACATACCCGATACATCTCTTTGAAGATACCAAAGTATACTTCTGTTTCTTTTCCCAGATGTTCAAGTACATGTATTAGTACAATTTCTGATACAGAATTAGTTTCCCATGGCCATGGGAAGGATTCTAGATCATGCTTAATGTCCGGGGTCCCAAATTTATCTACATTTAAATAGCCTGGAAATTTCCTTTCTCCACATCCTAAATTCAGTTTGAGATCGTTCATCAAAATATTTTTTTCTATCATACATATAATTCAAATATAGACTTTGAAATAATGTAATATTATTAACCTTTATAAAAAGTGTAAGGAGAGTGTGATGACTTGCTTTATTCGAATCATAGAATACTAGTAGAATCTACTTTTTATCGACTCATTCTGCGAGTGTGATTAAAATGTAGGGTGAGTGTGATTTATTTTTTCTTCGGAATTCTAATAATAGCAAGTGATCTGAAGAATGTTTATTTCTAACCTGCTTAATTATTAGCATCAATGCCGACTACACGACCTGATTTGGTGATAATTCCCAATGCATGACTTTTAATTTGTAACTTTTACTTTATATCTGATCTGTCCCATTTTTATTTTAATGTATATAAAATACTTGCTCAATTCTAATGCGATAAATACCCTTTCCCTCTTGGTATTGAAAGCATCATGTTTTAAAGAATCTCTATTTGCGGTTTAATCCAAGCTTGTTTTGCTCTATCCAAGCAAGTAACCAACTCACCGCGATAGCACGTCTAGTTTTTCTTGGATTGAGTTCTTTAATTGGATAACCAGAAAAATGTAATTTCTGCTTCAATAGTTGTTTGTACTGTTTAGGAATAGAGCGTGTTAAATGAATTGCTGCCTTTCGATCTGCAATGAACTCTGGTGCTTTGGGGAAGGACGTTCCCCAGTAGACTTCGGTTGATGGTCCAGTGACCCAGCTGTCTGGATCCGACTTGCTTGGTTGGTAGCCTAGTCTTTCCCATATGAGTTCCAGGACAAATTGATCGCTGACTTTATCTTCTAGGATTGAAAATAGAAGTGTATGGGTAAGATTCAGAAAAGACACGTGGACGAAAACATAGAATGAATTCACTGTAAAGTGAAAAAATCCTTTGATTTTGGATTGTTTACAGTCAGCTTGATAAAATTAATCCTTTAATCTTACATGTCTAATGTTAAATGGTTTAAAGGGTTAAAATTAAATATTCATGCTCCAGGAACGGGGGCTGCTCTAATGTTGTTGGCATTAACTCAAATCCCTGTGGCGATCAAAACAGCAGCAGAAATAGCATGTATAGCCGAGGTTTCTAATGATCTCTGGCTTGAGACTAGATCTCATGATAATGTCAATATCAGAGCAGTTTCACGATGCAATGGTGCTTAACATCACAATAAACTTTTTAATGTATTCATAAAGCTCCGATCTATTTCTTTGATTTCTTCTTGGTTTATCTTTTCATTCATGGGGAATTTTTGATTAGACGAGAAAACTATCTCGTTTAGAACTTGATGCGGGTCTTTCAGATTTTCCAGCAGGGCGAAGTGGCGCTGTGACAGTTCTATTAGAGAACAGTTTGGCTTGTTTAAAGATCACTTCATGAAACAATAAGTACGTGAGGAGTTGAGATCCTCCAGCAGTGGAAACAAGGAAACACTTGCTTAAGATCTCTAAAAGCCTGCTTTAAGCAGGCTTTTTTAATGGTGTTACGTTTGATAGTAACTTATAACCATTTCATAGCTGGGTATTATCAATAATAAATAACTGATGTCATTAGTTTTTCAAAGAATCCTTTTAATTAAATTTCCCTAATGCTTTCCTCTTTACTATTTAGCTATCTTTAGAAAGATGAAAGACAATAGTACCGAGTTCCCTCGTTGCATTAACTCCTAAAAGGTATCATTTTCAATGCATGAGTATTAATACTTTTTTAGTTGTTGCTATGCAGTGCTTGTTTTAGTTTTAAACTTATAAAAGGTATATGCAATGCATATTTCTGGAGCCTGATTCTTTCAGCCAAAGAAACTGCTTCACCGTTACTGAGTCGTGACATTATTTCTTCAAGCTGTCTACGTGTTGCTGTGGTTAGGGATCTCATGCTCGACTGGGCACGTTTACTATTGTTATAGCCAGTGGATCGGCTGTTTTCCAGATAGATATCTTGAAATTTTAGGAATTTTTTACTAGCAGGCTCCTATATCTCTGGAAGATTATTCCTGTACCGAGAAAGAATATATATCACCATCTGAGCATGTCTTAGGCATTACATTAAAACTGACAGTTAGTCGATTATCAGAAGGATTTGGCTCAGTAAACCCATGAATAAGGTGGCTTTTCCAAAAAAGAATTGTTCCCTCAGGGACTTTGACAATCATCTCTTCTAGATTAAAAGGTGTTTGAATATCTTTTCTTGATGGCAGAGATATAATTGGTGACCTAGCAAATTGCGGCATCATTCTGTCATTAAAAAATCGCAAACAGCTATGTTTATCGGGATCAAAATTGACATAATAAGTGCCAGATATGAATGAGTTATTGTGTGTATGTGGAGCGAGTATTGCGTCTTTACCTCCACGGTTTAACCACGCATCTGTTATTAGCACTTCATTGCACTCAAAACCAGTCTGTTTAATGTAATGGAGGGAATAGTCAATTAGAGTATGTTTTAGATCATCTAGAATCTTATACTGTTTAAATAAATTCTGGTTTTTTGTATTGCAAATATGCTCCAAATCATTAATATTGTCTCTCCTACGTCTATGTTCATTTGGTGCCGATATTGATATTTCTGTTAGTTGCGACTTATATTGAAGATGTTTCTCTGTAGGCAAAGATAATGTACCGAGTGCCTCGGCCATTATTGGAATCAGGCCAAAATTGCTTTTTACTTCTTGATTGTTCTCCTCGCTGACTTGATTGTTCATGGTGGCTCCTTTAGTTTTTTCCTGGAATTGATTTCAGATGATCAGTCGGACTAGGGCTAATTACATTTGGATATCTCAAAACATATTTAAGTATTATAGTTAATAGCGATTATAGCCAAAAGTGCTTTTTATTTAAAATCTACATTTTCGTCTTGATTATTTCTTTGTAATTATCTAGAGATGTAGAAACAAATTATATAAATTCTTTTGGATTGGTTTTTTCATTTGCTATCTTGAGTAATAGATTTATGTATGCACGTTGCTTATTTTATGGGTAAATTCAATAGTGCCCATATGTAAATTGAAATATTCGCACTTATTGCAAGTGCAATAGATAGATTGCGCTTCATTGGTGAGAGACATTTACTTTTTATTTATAACTAATTCAATACTGCCTTACTATTATTTCCCCATGATTGTCAGGCATTCCACATCATGAATAAAACTGTTCTTCAGTGCTTTT
This sequence comes from Prochlorococcus sp. AG-409-J19, assembly GCA_003215635.1. Taxonomy (GTDB): domain Bacteria; phylum Cyanobacteriota; class Cyanobacteriia; order PCC-6307; family Cyanobiaceae; genus AG-409-J19. Next base: position 79,731 of record QCKC01000004.1, on the reverse strand, counting down.
GCTTTGTTATAGGTTTTGCGTGGGGAGGTGTTCTTATAGGTTGGGGTGTTGCATATCCTTTGGGCTATCAACTGAGTTTGGAAGAGTGAAGAAGATTCAAATAAGTCTTTCCTCTTTAAAGAATATCAATTCTATTGACCTTATTCCATCAATCAATTTATCCAGGATTTATTTCTGACTCGCAATTTGAATAAGATAGATTGAAGAGGTAATCCCTATAAATGCATTAATGAATTTAGAAAGTATTAGATATTCCAATATTGCCCATTGATTTTATTGTGAAAACTTAGGTGTTTTTACTGAATCCTGCTAATGATACGGGGTGTTGTGGGCATTCAATATTTTTAGATTGCTATGAGTATTATTTACGAGAGCCTTTCGGGAAATCTTTGCTTATATGGATATGCATGCAAGGACATCTTACCCCCTGAGTCTGCACAGGGGGTTATTTTTTTATATTAAAATATATCTAATGGTAGTTTATGTGCTTATTTGTTTTGAATATAGGTGATATTTAATTCTTAGTCTGTTGCATTCTCAAATTGTTTTAGTAATCTGAATCCTTTCTTCAAAACAAGTATTCCTCCATAAACTCCAAATCCTAGCGGTAGTATTATTAGGGGATTAATGCTCATATCGGAAACTTCTTTAACCGAATTATTGTAATCATAACCATGGCAGGGAGATAAGAATAATATAGCTCCAAAAATTAATGCCCATCCAATGATTGAGAGAATCCCATCCTTGTTCTTACCATCATAAAAACGATCAAGACCAACTGGCCATCCTATTGAGAGAAGCCCTATACGGGTAATAGCCTGTTTTTCTTCTTTGCGAAGCATGTTTTAGATTTAAAATTTTCATAGTTATAGTGGGTGAGAGTAAAAATCGCGGATTTCTTGTAATAGTTGTTTCCATTTGAGATATTTAGAGCTTGGCACCAGGCTTTCTAATCGCTGAAAGTCGTTCTTATAACTAGTCATAAGTAATGAGGTGGTTTTGACTCTTCAACAGGTTAATAAGCACAATCTTCTTCGTCTGGATCTTTCTCCCTGAGCGTTCTTCTACCTCGTCATAGGAGTCTTCATCCTAAGTTTTGTCCTAAACTTATAACTATGCTTTCAGCCAGGAATTTAAAAATTCTACCCTTTGCAATAAAAGAGAGGGCCTTCCAGCCCTCATGAGTCATTTGGGTGATAAGGCTGACTTCACCCCATCTCCTTTAAATAGGTCAGGCAGCAACAGGGGCTGCTTGACGGGAGAAACGAACGATGTTGTTCGCAGTTACGAGTTTGCTCTTACCGAGCAGGCTTCAGTCACCCTCCTTATGCCCCGTCGAAACCATTGCAGCCCCTAAAAATGGAGCTGAGCGGAATCGAACCGCTGTCCGAAACACTGGTGTGGATCACCTAGTCCATCAAATGATGGACAATGACATTCTGACAGTTTTTCAAAATGTAGTAAACCTAATTCTCGTTAATTAAAAGAAGGTCACACCAATGCCAACAAAGTTTTTGCAATTTAAATAATGATGAAAGTCATTGCTGTATTACCTCAGGGTTTGGAAGCTCTAGGTGCTGAGGAACTTTCATTGTTTGGTGCAAAAGATATTAAAACTTTGAAAAGATGCGTTTCTTTTGAAGCTGATATGTCATGTTTTTATCGTCTACATTTACGAGCCTCTTTGCCTTTTCGATTTTTAAGAGAAGTTGCTCGTTTTTATTGTAGTTCTCCTGAAGAGCTTTATTTGGGAGTTCAAAAATCCTTGGATTGGAGTGAATGGCTTCCACCTTCAAGTAGTTTCAAAGTAAATGTTACGGGAATTAGTAGTGGCTTCAATCATAGTCATTTTACAGCTTTAAAGGTAAAGAATGCGATTATTGATTTACAGAGAAGATTGTGGGGGGAGAGATCAGAAATTGATCTGAATACACCGGATATTTGTGTACATATTCATCTTTCGAATCAATTAGTTATTTTGAGCTTTGCTACTTCAAGCGAAAGTCTTCATCGTAGGGGCTATAGACCAGCTATGGGTATTGCCCCTTTGAAAGAAAATCTTGCAGCTGGTTTGATTCGTTTAGCCGACTGGGATTATCAATGTCCACTAGTTGATCCTCTATGTGGTTCTGGAACTTTACTTATAGAGGCAGTTAATTTGGCATTGTCGAGAGCACCAGGATTGAGCAAGAGGTTTTTATTTAAAGGCTGGCCAGATTTCTCAGAATCTATTTGGAATCAAGAAAAAGACATTGCATGTTCCCTTGAAAAGAAAGAGATAGAATTGCCACCTATAATAGGTTGTGAGCAAGATTTTAATATAGCAGATAATGCTATGACTAATATTCGTTCCTCTGGTTTAGAGGATAAGATTAATATTAAAGTTAATCACTTTAGGGATATTGACCTCCCAAGTACTCAAGGTTTACTTGTATGTAATCCTCCTTATGGCAAGCGAATAGGAGCTGAAGAGGATTTGTCGAATTTATATAGAGAGCTTGGTCTTTTTCTTAAAGAAAAAGCTTCAGGTTGGGATTTCTGGATACTCAGTGGTAATCCTAATCTAACAAAGTTTCTAAGAATGAAAGCAAATAAACGTGTTCCTATTAGTAATGGAGGAATTGATTGTAGATGGTTGAATTATTCTATTCGGTAATTGTTATTTTCCTAATACAGCTTTGGTTGTTTTTGAAAGGCCTTCTAAAGTTTCTGGAAGATAAGGGCCTTTGGTGAGTTGTCCACCGATACGTAGGCTTAATCCTGCAAGAAATATATTAAAGATTCCAATTATTATAAGTGCGTTGGTAAGAGATAGTAGTAATTTCTCTTTGATCCAAATTGTTAATACTATCTCGCTGGCTAACAAGGCTAAAAACATTAAAGCTCCACCCATAGCGAGGAATATTCCTCCACTGATTAAACGACGTTTTTCTCTATCAACTTCTTGCAAGGCAATTCGCACATGCAGATCCATCACAGAGCTTGCTAGGGCAGTAACTCGTGCTGCTGCTCCTAATCCATTTGAACGTTTGGATTCACTCATTAGTTTCGTTTTCCTCCAGCTATTAATAGTCCAAGAATTATTCCTATTCCTGTTGCCATACCCAAGGAGAGTAATGGTCGTTTCCTAATAGGTTTTTCAAGTTTTGGACGAATTGATGAATTTAATTCATCCAGGAGTTCTTCTAATTGTTTTTCTAAGGGTTCCAAGCTTTCTGCAAAATCTCTTGTTCGATCACTTGCTGATTCAACTAGTGCTTCAAGTTGAGTTTTTATTCGCAATGGAGATGTGCCTGAATGATCCGCAATCACCTGTACTACATCATCAAGGCTGCCCTTTGTGGCTTCCAGGGTTTGTTTAGCAACTTCTGGCCAGCGCTCTTGGATTTGTGGCAATAAGCTTTCAAACCTTTCACTAAAACCCTTATAAGAGGGCGTTTTGGTTTCAGAAGGCTCTGTCTCCAGTGTTTCCTGAGATTCCACTGATTCGGAATTCTGAGATTCCATAAGATTTTGTCTGATATGGCCAGCCTAGGAACACATGCGAATCTTCGAAACCCTCAACTTCTGTTCTGTTTTCCGCATTTTGGGTATTGACCGCTAATGGAATCCCTATTGCTGTCACCTCTAGAGAAAATTGGCTATTTGTCTCAAAGCGTCGCCTTTGATTACATTTATCGAAAATTAAAACCTTATAGTGCTAAACACTTTCAGTCTTCTTTAAAGCAATTATGGACATCGGGCTGTCCTCACTTCTCTTTGCCTCCGCAACTATTCCTACTGATGCAAGCCTTATTGCAGTCGCATTGGCGGGAGCTGGGGGATTGATCTTCATCACATTGAGATTTACTCCAAAAAGTTAATTCGGACTCAATTGGGATGAATGCCGTTTAAATCCAAGTTGGAAGGCGGCATCATTTTTCTTTAATCTCTCCTTAGACTTGCGCAAAGTCTGGGTAATCTTTTCATGAGGTTTTTTAATTCAGATAAATCTGAAATACAGAATATGTTTGATGCCTTTATTTATTTAAAAGTGTCTACCAATTATGTAATTAAATCACTGTTTAATCCTAGACAAAGACTGAGCTATTCTCTTACAATATAGATAACATCAGAAGTATAAAAATCATTAAGGATATAGCCTATTGATTTTTCGATTTAGTTGAAAAGAAAATCTAAAATCAAGGTTTTCCTATTCCTGATAGGTAATTTCGTGACTAGCATCTAGAGAACGGAGTTTATTTTTTTGAATGTTCCAAGAAATAATCGCTGGGCGTTGCTCGAACATATCAATTCTCCAAATGATCCACTTGGCAGGCATTTTGATTTACTTTTAGAAGATGGTTTGGCATGCAGGACTTGGTCTATGCCTGAGAAGCCCCAAATTGATGGACCAGTAATATTCGCCACCCCTCTTCCTATTCATCACTTGAAGTGGTTAGAAGAGCAAGATTGTGCCGTTTCTCGAGGTCGAGGTTGGGCGAAGACTATTGAACTAGGAACTTTTAGCGGAGAGCTTCCAATATCCGAACGGGAGCCTATTCATTTGATTTTGCATGGAATTAACTTTTGCGCTGCTTTAGAAATCCGCAATAATTTCTGCCAAATTCGATCTCGTTATTTTCCTGTTGACAATCTTTAAAGTCCCTCTTGAGGTTTTAAGAAATTTCGTTAGAATTTATCAGTTTTAGAAGGCCTCCTGTTGGTTTATATCAATCAGGTCGACCTGGCGCATTTCAAGTCTTTCGGGGGAGAGATGAGCATCCCCTTGGAGAGAGGTTTTACTGTAGTTACAGGCCCTAATGGATCTGGTAAAAGCAATATTCTTGACGGTGTTTTGTTTTGTCTGGGTTTGGCAACTAGTCGTGGAATGAGGGCTGATCGCCTGCCTGATCTAGTTAATAGCGGTTCTTTGCGTGCTGGCAAAGCTGCAGAAACAGTTGTGAGTGTTCGGTTTGACTTGAGTGATTGGCAGCCAGATATTGCAGAAGAAGGTTTGGAGCATTCAGAGGAAGGTCTCTGGATAGACCCTGGTCAAAAGGAATGGACTGTTACGCGGCGTTTACGTGTTATGCCCGGTGGCTCTTATAGCTCTCATTACAGCGCAGATGGCCAATCATGCAATCTTCAACAATTACAAACCCAGCTTCGACGTTTGAGGATTGATCCGGAAGGAAGCAATGTAGTTATGCAGGGAGATGTGACGCGAATTGTTTCTATGAGCAATCGTGATAGAAGAGAGTTGATTGATGAATTAGCTGGTGTTGCTTTATTTGATAGTCGTATCGATCAAGCACGAAATAAGCTTGATGATGTTCATGAGCGACAAGAGCGTTGCAGGATTGTTCAGCAAGAGTTGCTTGCGGGGAAACAGCGCTTAGAAAGGGATTGTTCAAAAGCACGAATCTATCAAGAATTGCGAGAAAAATTACATTTAGGTCGTCTTCAAGAATCAGTTTTGTTGTTTGAAACTGCCAAGGAATCAATTCAGGAATTAGAAAGAAAAAGTCAAAAGTTGTCCGAAAAGGAAATTAAAGATCAATCAAATATTGTTCTTTTTGAAAGAGAACTCATAAATCATGAGAAGAAATTACAAGATCTTCAATCTGAGGTTAAAAATCTTGGCGAAGATAAATTACTTGCAGTTCAATCGGAAATAGCAAGTTTTGATGCCCAAGATCGAGAATTAGATCGTCAAGCAGCATTACATAAGGAAGAAGGAGAACGTCTTCAGTTACAACGCGAAGAACTTGTTAAGCGTCGTAATTTAATTACAGAGGAAAACAATGAAACTAATATTAAAGAGTTAGATAACTTGATTAAAGTTGCCGAGCAATCGTGTAAAAACGCTGAGTCAGCCGTTGAAATTTCTAGAAGGAGACTAGGAGAAGTTGCTGGTCGCTCAGGACTTTTGATTGACGACCTAAAGAAACGTAGTTTGAACCGACAAGAACTACAGGCAAAAATCACACCCTTGCAGCAAGAAAACCAAAAATTGGAAGAAAGAATTCGTCACGATAAGGCTCGCTCGAAAGAGTTGGAATTAGAAAATCAAATTGTTATGAAGGAAAATGAAGAAGTTAATATTAAGTTGAATCAAATAGAGAAGGAATGGACTTCTATTACTCAAGAGGTAAGAGAAAAAGAGTCTTTAGTTAATCAATTAGTTGAAGATTTGTCGATTCAACAAAGAACTAGAGTTCGCCTTGATCAAGAACAATCAAGATTAGAAAAAGAAGTTGCCCGATTGGAAAGTCGTAGAGAGACTCTTCAGGAAGGGCGAGGTACTAGTGCTTTAAATTTGTTGCTTGATTCAGGTCTTGAAGGTATTCATGGGCCTGTTGCTCAGTTGGGAGAAGTTGAACAGTTACACAGATTGGCGCTTGAGGTAGCAGCTGGAGCAAGAATTGCTCAAATAGTTGTTGATAATGATCAAATTGCGGCCAAAGCAATTCACTTATTAAAATCTCGACGCGCTGGTCGTTTAACTTTTCTTCCATTAAATCGAATTCAAGGTTCTCGAGGGTTTAAGAATCAGGCACTTCTGAGGAAATCACCAGTTGATTTAATGAATCAAAAAGGTTTCCTTGGTCGAGCAGTTGATCTTATTGAGTTTGATTCGATTTATTCGGATGTGTTTTTATATGTTTTTGGGGAAACACTTGTTTTTAGAACTATAGATGATGCTCGGATACAGAAAGAGCGTATTAGAGCAGTTACTTTAGAAGGTGATTTGATTGAAATTAGTGGTGCGATGACTGGTGGTAGTTCTATTAGAAAGAATTTTGCTTTGACTTTTGGTAGAACAAATGATGGAGATGAGGTTGCTCCAATCAGACAGAGATTGATTGAAGTGGGTGAAACAATAGTTATTTCTAAAGAAAAAGAAGCTTCTATTTTAAAGGAGATCGATAAAGTTAGATCTTTATTGAAGTGCTTAGAGCAGCGTCATGCAGCTATCGATGCCGAACGGAATACATTTCGCCGATTAAATGGACCATTAATTGGAAAATTAGAAAAGAATACACAAAAACATAAAGAGATGGAGACAAATACTCATCAATTAGCAAATCGATTGAAGGAAATAAAGGAATTATTGTTACCTTTGGTCAGTGAATTGGAAAAGTTAGAAATCAGTGAAAATGATTCTGATGTTGACAATGCTAATAATACTTGGCAAAAATTAGAAGCCAATTTGCAATCAGCAGATGCAGCCCTTCAGATAGCTAGGCAGAAAAGAGAAGATTTGTTGGAAGATCAGAGAAGTCAAAAATTAGCTCTTGAGAGATTGTCTGATCAAAAGCAGTCATTATCTGAAGAAGAGGAACGCTTAAAGAATGCAGTTCAGCTTTTGTCTAATGCTCACTCGACCTGGAGAAATCAGCAGCAAAATATTAATAAAAGGAAAAAAGAATTAGATAACGAAAACAAAAAACTGCAGTCTCGTTTTGGTGAGAAGAGAAGAGAAAGAGATGAAGCAGAGATCAACGTCTCTAATAAGAGAAAACAGTTGCAAGAAACTCAGTGGAATCTCCAAAAACTAAAGGAAGATCGAGAATCTATTGTGGAGGAGTTGAGAAATTCACAAAATAGGTTGAATGAATTACGTCAGAATCTGCCAAACCCTCTTCCTGAAATTCCAGAAGAAATTAGAAACTTAGGTTTGGAGAATCTTCAAAATGAGCTTAATCAAATTCAACATAAGATGGAAGCATTGGAACCAGTTAATATGCTTGCTCTAGAAGAATTAAAAGAACTCGAGAAACGTCTAGGGGAATTAGGAGAAAGATTGGATATTCTTGATCAGGAAAGGTCAGAATTGCTTCTACGCATTGAGACCGTTTCCACTTTGAGGCAAGAGGCATTTATGGAAGCATTCGAAGCTGTGGATATTCATTTTCGTGAAATTTTCGCCAGCCTTTCAGATGGAGATGGCCACCTTCAGTTAGAAAACAAAGAGGATCCTCTTGAAGGGGGCTTAACATTAGTTGCTCATCCCAAAGGCAAAGCTGTTAGGAGGCTAGCGGCGATGTCAGGTGGAGAAAAATCTTTAACAGCCTTAAGTTTTCTTTTTGCGTTACAGAGGTTCCGTCCTTCTCCTTTTTATGCATTAGATGAGGTTGACAGTTTTCTTGATGGAGTAAACGTTGAACGGTTGTCAGCATTGATTGCTAGCCAGGCAGAACACGCACAATTTTTAGTTGTTAGTCATCGAAGACCAATGATCGGAGCTTCTCAACGTACTATTGGTGTTACACAAGCAAGAGGTGCTCATACTCAAGTTGTTGGGCTGCCCGATGCTGCTTGATTCATCACTTATGACATCTTTGAGTCAAAATTATTTGATTAGCCCATGTTGAGGGCAAGAGTTTGACATTGACACAATCCCCCAACGATCCACTGGATACCATCCCTAGCGATCGCCTTTGGTTGCGATCTGAGCTAATGGGTACTCAGGTAATAACTCGTGATACAGGGCGCCGCCTTGGTGTTGTAGGAGAAGTTGTTGTAGATATTGATCGAAGAGAGGTTGTTGCTCTTGGTTTGCGAGACAATCCTTTAACCCGTTTTCTTCCCGGTCTTCCGCGATGGATGCCATTAGATCGGATCAGACAAGTGGGGGATGTGATTCTTGTTGATTCGGCTGACTCTTTAAGCGAAGGGTTTACTCCCGAGAGATACAGTAGTGTGATTAATTGTCAAGTAATCACTGAATCAGGGCAAGAATTGGGGCGTGTCCTTGGTTTTTCGTTTGATATTGAGACAGGCGAATTAATTACTTTAGTTACAGGAGCTTTAGGTGTTCCTTTGCTGGGGGAAGGCGTTTTGAGTACTTGGGAAGTTCCTGTTGAGGAAGTTGTTAGTAGTGGTACAGATCGTATTATCGTTTATGAAGGAGCTGAGGAGAAACTAAAGCAATTAAATAGTGGTTTTTTAGAAAAACTAGGTGTTGGAGGATCTGGCTGGGAGGATCAAGAACGTGGTCGATATAGTGCAAATCTTGTCCCTGTAGAGAATCAGTTAACTGCAGGGGATAATGATGATTCTGAAACTCTCCAGCTTCAATCATCTAATCAGGAAGGATACTTAGAAGAAGAGTTGGAATATGTTGAATTGGAAGAATCTTCTAAGAATGAATTATCTCAAAAACGTTATTTAGATGATCTTGATCAAGAAAATATAAGTAATTATGCAGGCAAAGATTTAAATTCTTACGATGAATCATATATGCAGCAAGATAGAACAAATTATAGCTCAAATTATCCTGTAAGAGCTAGACAGCCTGTTTCTACTCCAGATAAAACTTTAGAAGACCCTTTAGATGTTGAGCCAGTTGATTATGCATCTGGGAATACTAAAGACAAAGATATTCAAGAGTCTCGTGCTTCAAAAAATGAACTTGAAGATCCTTGGTAATTTAATGAGTTCACTATCGATTGAATTTTCTTTTTTATTTTTACTTGCAATAAATAATATTTAATCTACTGACTTCTTTATATTGCTAGCTATTAACCTTTGAATTTCATTGCCCAAAGCTTTTACTGCTCCTGGCTTGCCGCGAAGATTTTGAAGATCCTCTTTTTGTCCTTTTAATCGATTAGGCGAGGAAAGCCATTCAGCAGCTTCTTTTGCTATATCTTTAGGAATTATTTTGCCGACTTTCTCGGGAACAATCAATTTTTGTGCAGAGATATTTGGCCAAGCCAGGAATCTACTTTTTCTTAGTCTCCATTTGCTGAGCAAAAATCCAATTAATTTTCTAATAATAGGAATTCTTGCAATTAATCCTATAGTGCCATCCCAAGCTTGCATAACACTTAAATGTTGCATTGGGACTATTACAATCATTGGTATACATAATGCACCAAGTTCGGCTGTATTTGCGCCAACAGTTGTCAGTGCAAGTGAACATTGACTTAGAGAATTTAGCTTTTCATCCTCTTCTTTCAGATGAATTTCTGTACCATAATTGGTTATAATCTTTTGAGAAGAACTACTTGTATTATTTGTGCTAAGTTTCTTTATAGATGAACTATATGAATGTGCAATTGGATTCATATTACTACTAAAGTATTGAATTTGTTCTGCCGAAGTTGTAGGTGCTATTGGTAAAATAAATTTGCAATTTGGGATAAGATTTTTTAATCTGTCGGCAACTTCTAGTAAAAATGGAACTCCTACGGATAGTTTTGCTTTTTTGGAACCCGGGAGCAGTGCAACCCATTGTCCATTAGGTAAAGGCGTTTCTTGCTTAGATATTGATGAAAGATCTGCCATAAGGTCTCCAACAATCGCACATTTACTATGAAATCTTTTTGGAATTTGATTTTTTACTTGTTGAGACATAACGGCAATGCGGTCATTCCATTGAGGCCATCTAGCGATCCATTCGGCATAGGTGATGTGCTTGTAACCCAACCTTGCTGAAAGTAGTACGCTCCAAAATTGATCTCCTCCTAGAAAAACAACAACCCCTTTTTTGGCCCAAGATCCATGTCTTTTAGGGTTAAGTAAAAGAGACCAGAAATACTTGGCATTAATAATAGTGTCAAAATAATTCCATTTTCTGGCAGCTTCTGCTTCATTCCCAGTTGCATTCGGACATGGAACTAGAACTAAATTTAAGGATATAGATGCAGATTCTATAAATGGCCTTAAGGGCATTTTTGTATGTAAATCCTTTGCTATTGGTTTAACCCAGGTTGTTAATTCTCCAGGCCCATTAGAGATCAGAATTACACTGATATCCAAATTATTGTTTGACTTTGGGTGTTTTGGCTTCAAATTTTCGTTAAAGAATGCGGATGGCGAGACTTGAACTCGCAAGGCCGAAGCCACACGCTCCTTAGACGTGCGTGTCTACCAATTCCACCACATCCGCTTGGTTCACAAAGTCAGCCTTAACTGACTCAAAAGATCATAACGGCCAAAGGTCAGAGTTTTGATTGCCATAGTTGTAGAGAGCACTGATACGATTCGGCCAAGGGTTGGACAAAGCTGAATGCCGATAGGCAAACTTCTCATTGCGAATCGAGGCGAAATAGCCCTCAGGATCCTGCGAACTTGCAGGGAATTGGGGATTGCGACGGTTGCTGTCTATAGCACTGTTGATCGGAATGCATTACATGTTCAGTTAGCTGATGAGGCAGTTTGTGTAGGGGATGCACCTAGTAGCAAAAGCTATTTAAATATCCCTAATATCCTTGCCGCAGCAACTTCTAGGGGAGTAGATGCAATCCACCCTGGGTATGGTTTTCTTGCCGAGAATGATCGTTTTGCAGAAATCTGTAGTGATCATGGAATTACATTTGTGGGACCTGCCCCAGAAGCCATTCGTTCTATGGGGGATAAATCAACTGCTAAGGAAACAATGCAGAAGGTTGGTGTTCCTACCGTGCCTGGAAGTAAGGGATTACTAGCTAGCCCACAAGAAGCGGCTGATCTAGCAAAAGAGATGGGATATCCAGTAATGATTAAAGCCACGGCTGGAGGAGGTGGTCGTGGAATGCGATTAGTAAATGCTCCGGACGAATTAGATACTTTGTTTAAGGCTGCTCAAGGAGAAGCAGAAGCTGCTTTCGGTAATGCTGGTTTATACATGGAGAAATTTATTGATCGTCCCAGACATGTCGAGGTCCAAGTCCTTGCAGATCAACATGGAAATGTTGTTCATCTTGGGGAGCGAGATTGTTCAATTCAGCGTCGTCACCAAAAACTGCTTGAGGAATCTCCCAGCCCTGCTTTAGATCCACAACTAAGAATTCGCATGGGCTTAGCTGCTGTTGCTGCTGCGAAGAGTATTAACTACGAGGGTGCAGGAACAGTTGAATTTCTGCTTGATCGTCAAGGTGATTTCTACTTCATGGAGATGAATACCCGTATTCAGGTTGAGCATCCTGTAACTGAGATGGTCACTGGTATTGATCTAATTGCCGAGCAACTGAGAATTGCTGGCGGTGAACCTCTTAGTTGTAAGCAAGAAGATATTCAACTTCAGGGACATGCAATTGAGTGCAGGATCAATGCTGAAGATGCAACTCACAATTTCCGCCCCGCTCCAGGGAGAATTACAGGATGGTTGCCTCCTGGAGGCCCTGGGGTGCGTGTTGATAGTCATGTATATACCGGATATGACATACCACCTTTTTACGATTCACTAATAGGAAAATTAATTGTTTGGGGTAAAGATCGAGATGCAGCACTTAAACGTATGAAGAGGGCACTCAATGAGTGTGCCGTGACAGGAATACCAACAACGATTGATTTTCATCTTGTTCTTCTCAATAGAGATGAATTCCTTCAAGGAGATGTTCATACAAAATTTGTAGAACAGGAAATGTTGGGATGATCAGCGAATTTTTAATTATTTTGCAAAATCAGCCAATGGTTTGACTTTTTAGAAGAATCTGAGAAAGCACCCCTTGTTGACCAACGACCAATTCTCTAAAAAGACTTACTAAGCCAACCCAGATCACAGGTGTGACATCCACGCCACCGATAGGTGGCACAATTTTTCTTGTCAGACTAAGAATCCACTCTGTTGGTAATGCTATTAAAGGCCACAAACCTTTTGTGAGATCCACAGCTGGATACCAAGTGAGAACTATCCTTATAAGGAATGTCAATGTCCAAGTTGCTAATAAAATCCCCAGGATCAGGTGGAAGGTTGGGAGCACTTGAATGAGAAAAGGAGTCACAAAGCTCAAAGCATCACAACTTGCATGCTAGAAAGTTCCGATTAATCCGTAGGATTAGTCGACTATTTCAACAGCAACTAACTGTTATGACATCTTCAGCCGTAAATGCATTGCTCAGCATTGTTGGAGCTGCTGTCCTTATAGTAATTCCTGCATCAGCATTCCTCTTATGGGTAAGCCAGCAGGATGCACTTGATCGCTAAGACGTTAACCACTACCGTTCTTCTTAGACTAGAAATACCAGAAGAACAATTTTAGATCTTCTGTCTTTACCTTCTAAGGGGTCCAAGTTTTGGTAAACGCCAGTCTCAACTGGGCCAGCATCGTAGGCATTGTCCTCGCAGTATCCGGTGCTGGTCTGTATTTTATGAGGACTTTTAAGCCAGCTCTTGCTCGAGATTACGATGTATTTTTCGCAGCAATAGGCCTTCTTTGTGGTGGGATTTTGTTTTTCCAGGGATGGAGACTTGATCCGATTCTTCAATTCGGGCAGTTTTTGCTTGCTGGAACAACAGTATTTTTTGCCTATGAAAGTGTTCGTTTAAGGGGAGTAACAGCTGATCAAGCTCGTCGTTCTTCATACTTTGATGATGAACCTGATCCGCCAAGAATGGATCGAGGGATTAACGATAGAAATAAATGGGATGATTCCTATGACCAATTTGAAGAGCCTTTACAACGTAGACGTAGGTTTTCTGGTCAAGACCTAGAAGGAAGAGATCGAAGAGGTGATGATATGTATCGACCAAGGCGTACTTCTAGGGCTGCAATACCAGAAAATGCCGCAAGTCGTAGAAATAAAAGCTTGAATGATTTAGATCCATATGATTCAAATTCTGACAGGTCTAGAAGGATGGCTAGATTTTCTGGTCCTGAGGATGACGTGGAGACTCGGCCAAGTTTTGGAGAACGTAGAAATTTTCGCCAGGATCTTCGAAGAGGAACGCGTCCTTTACCGAATAATCAAAATAGAGGCATGAGAGATAGAGAATCTTCTCAATCTCAAACTCAGCAAGGTTCCAGATTAGAAAATTTTGCTACTCAAAGAAGAAGACCTGGAATCCCTAAAGGAACTCCGTTGAATGCTAAGGCAGAAGATGTAGCTTTTCAGCCTTCAAGGTCTAGAAAGAATGAACTTAATTCTTCTGTTAAATCTAATCAGCAATATAAAAAGTCTTCTAGGGGCTCAGAGAACTCATTTATCAATAATCAACGGTCAGAGAATGATTCTGCACGTCGATCAAGGCCTCGAGATAACTCATCCAGGTTTGATGATTGATTGTAGCTTTATCAGTAATTTATTCTGAAAATACTTCTTCTTATTATTGTTTCTTTTACAATTAGTGGTTGTATTAGTAGGAATGTGCAGAGAGTACCAGTAGGATTACTATCAATGAATCAACAAGATCCTTCTTTAAGTGGTAATGGAAAGAATCTCGCAATAGTTGTTAAGCAAAATGGGAGGTCTACAGTTCAATTAAAAGACATTCAAAATGGAAGTATATTGCCTCTTAGGCATCTTTCTCGTAATCAACCACATAGCTCTCCCTCTTTAAGTTGGAGTGGTCGATATTTAGCTGTAATCACACAAAGAGGCAATCGAAGATTGGCTGTTATTGAAGATAGATTAAAAGGCAAGTTTTATCGTTTAAGACTTACTGGTCAGCGTGATCCGATACGTTTAAGCATTGCTCCTGATGCTAGACAACTAGCGATTCAAATGGCTTATAAGGGAAAGTTGCGTGTTGAGATGTTTGATTTAACTAACATGATAGAACCTGACTTGACATTGGGAATTTCTGGTTCTTGAAGCTACTTATAAAAATATATGATGTTTCTATTTATAAAAAATTTTATTATTAGCATTTTGTTTCTTTCATTGGCACCAGTTTTATCTAGTTGTTCTAGGGGAAGTATGAGACCAATTAATAATTTAAATAATGTTTTACTGGAGACATCTTTAAGTAAACGTGATCCATCATTAAGTATTAGATGGTTAGCAACTATTGGAAGTTTTAATGGTAAAGACAAGGTTGAACTATTCGACCTACGTACTAGGAGAAAGGTTTCGCTTCCAGGACTGAATAGGACAGATGCTCAACCAATAAGTGTTAGTGTTAATGCTACAGGTGATAAAATTGCATTAATTCGTCAAATCGATGGACAAACGGAGTTATTACTTTATAGACGAAATTTAGGTTTTTTGGAAAGGATAGAAATTGTGCCAAAAGGTGTACCTATGAAGGTAACTTTAGATGCTAGAGGTCTGACACTTGCTGTTCAAGTTAGTAGAGATGGTAAGTGGGATATTGATGTAATACGTCTTCCAAATTAGTTATTTGCTAATTATTAGGGTATAAAACCAGCCCAGTGCAGAAAAGTATCATGACTAAGAATTTCGATGAGCAATATACAAGTAAATCCCAGCATCGCAAAACGACCATTAATTAGCTCTCCATAAGCTTTCCAACCAAAAACTGGATCTTCATTAGTGGTAGCACTAGTCGAAGGAATCTTGGCATTGAATGTTTCGCTTTGCGATTCTGGTTTTTCTTGGTTGTCCGGAGAATCGTAATTTTTTGTATTCATCGCTAGGGATTAAGAGAGTTCAAAGTCATAACTTGCAGTAGGTAGTAGGCGCCAACTGCCGTCTCCTAAAAGCTGTAGAACAGATTCATGGAATTCTATAAGCGTTGGTCTATGGCCAACACTAATGATAGCGAGATCGCGATCCTTCAGCAGTTGGTAAAGATGTTTTTCTGTTTTTACATCTAATGCACTTGTTGCTTCATCTAGCACTGCAAAACGGGGAGCATTTAATAGCAATCTTCCGAAGGCCAATCTTTGCTGTTCTCCTAAAGATAAAATTCTGGCCCAATCTTGTTTGACCTCTAGATCAGGATATCGACTTATAAGTTGTGTTAGGCATACATTTTCTAGGACTGCTCTGAGTTGATCGTTACTAAATTTATTTTCATTACTTGGATAGCATAGCTGTTCTTTAAGTGAACCTAATACCATATATGGTTTCTGAGGTATAAATAGAAGCTCTCCAGTTTCGGGTTTTTCTATTGTTCCTTTACTAGGTTGCCAGAGACCACTAATCATACGAAGTAATGATGTTTTCCCGCAACCTGAAGGCCCAACCACAAGGAGACTGTCTGATTGATGAATGCTTAAACTTAATTGATTTATTATAGTATTATTGCTACCGGGTGCACATAAGTCTGTCTTATTTAATAAGATAGACTCTTTAGAAGAAGCGAGAGTTTTTGTATATAAAGGTGCTTGAGTTTCTCTGCTTACCTGTTCAACTTTTGATTGAAATCCTTCTAGTCTTCCTATTCCTGCAGTAAATTTAGCCAGTTCTTCTATTTGGTTTACTACAAAAAATAATGAACCTTCTACCATCCCAAATGCAAAATTTGCTTGTATAAAACCTCCATAATCAATTTCTCCAGCAAAGTATGGTACTGCCATTACTAAATAAGGAAAGAAATTTCCTGCATATCCTATTGATCTCCTCATAACATCAATAATTACTCTCCATATAATTAGGAGATTAAAATTATTTACTACAGCACTAAGTCGTCGTTGAGTTTCTGATTTGATAGGTTTTTCTCCAGAATAAAATGCAATCGACTCTGCATTGTCTCGAATATGTACAAGTCCATAGCGAAAATCTGCTTCATACCTTAGTTGGTCAAAATCAATCCTCACTAAATTTCTTCCAGAGATAATTAAAATAGAGGTCGCAAAGGCGGCATAACCGAATAATGATAAAGTAAGCGTTCTGCTTATAGTCCATAATATGATTATATTCAGAGCAAATGTTAATAATGCATCAAAGATTCCTAAGGTAAATTGTAAACTCTGACCAGTAAAAGCTCTTGTATCATCGGTTATTCTTTGATCTGGATTGTCAACATCTGTGGCTTGCTCATCATTTGGATTTAGTACATAATAGGCTCTATTATTCATATAGTCTCCAATAAGACTTTTAGAAAGCCATTCTCTCCATATTATTCCTAATTTCAATGTGAAGAATATTTGAGATACTCTTATAGGTAAAGCTACAACAAAACAGCATGCATATATAGCTAAAATTCTATAAAATCCATCTTCTTCTTTTGCAACAAGAGAATTTGAAAGGTCTCTAGCGATAAATCCAATTCCGGCGTTAATTCCATTGACTGCAAGAAGCATTAGAACTATTATTCCCAGTAAAAACCAATGAATCCACAGCTTGTTTCTTAGTTGTTGCCTAAAACTAAAGAAACTTGTTGCTCCAATCAGAAAAAGACCTGAGAAGCACCATCCCCATGAGGTACTCCATATCATCTTAATTGTATTGGTCACTCCTAAAAAGTACTTGCCAGTTATAGTTGGTTGTATTTGTTCAAGTACTTCGATCAGTCCGGTAAGCGCAAATAATACCAACCCACCTACACAGAAAAGTAAGCAAAGTAATAACCAAATGAATTGTGCACCATTTGCTTGCTCTAGAGGAAGAAAGAAAGGTTGAGAAAGTCTTCTTAGCTTTCCCAATTGAATTCTTATGCTGTTAGAAGAGTCTTCTTTGGTACTTTTCATCATGAAGTCATGACTATAGAAGAATGTTTCAAAAGAGGTGACATTTTCTTATCCATTTTGCTAATGATAGAAGAAATTACAGCTTTAGAAGCATCTATCGTGTCAAGATGTCTATACAAAATAAAGGATATAGCTCTTTAAACATTTTTTTATGACATTTTAGAATTTTTAAATGTTAGTGTGGTGGTTCTCTTGCAATATACTTAGAGAAATAATATTCCGGGTGTAACCTTGAATAGTCAAATACTTATACAAGACTATTTAATTTGATAATGATTTAAATAAATCTGGGAAATACTCTTGGTAGATTTCTAGGCTTCCAGCTTTGTATTCATCAGAATTTCTACCTGTAGTCCAAAATAATCTTCGCCAGAGGGGTTTGGTTTGGGGATCAGATTTAATTTTCTGATGTATAGATTTTGCATTTTTATTATAGAGATGTACTTTTTCTGTCAGGTTCATTTTTCAAGGGTCATTATTTAAAATTATATAATACAATGTCTGCTCATTTCTATGTGACTATTGCATTTTTTAAGTGAATGGATTTAGTTTTGGCAGGTAATTCTATTATTTATTGCATTATTCATTGCTTCCTTCTCCAATAAAGGTACTTCAACACATAATAGTTCCCCAATCAGATCAATTCTCCAAAGCAATCTGCTGGATGGATCATTAGGGCTCTCGTGCATGTAGTGAATGTTCTCCACAAAGAGTTTTTTCTGATTGAATAGCTCCTCTTCGGATATGCATAAGTATTCTAATAATTCTGAAGTAGAAAACCATGGTGTGGGGATCATTGGATCCAGTTGTGTGTCCTTATTGATTTCACTAAGATCCATTGCGATCCTTTTATATCTTTTACAGCATCCCTCTTGTGTGGACAAATGCAAGTCTCTTTTATGAGAATTGTTGCTTATATGTTCTTTCAAGTAAAATAAATAATTTTTGCTAGCCAGGAGGCCAGCTCAAAGATCGCCCTCCTAGGACATGTAGGTGCAAATGGAATACTGTTTGCCCTGCCTCAGCTCCTGAGTTGATTATCGTTCTCCAGCTTTCTAAACCTTCTTGTTTGGCTACTTTTGCAGATACTAAAAGCAGATGACCTAAGAGTTCGGTATCTGCATCAGTTGCTTCCTTAAGGCTTACCAAAGGTTTTCTTGGAATGATAAGAAAATGAACAGGAGCTTGAGGATCTATATCTTTAAAGACCAAACACTTTTTGTCCTGGTATATCTCATCGCAATCTATTTCACCATTTAGGATTTGACTAAAAATTGTTTTGTCAGCCATAGATAAAATTATATTATATATATAATAAAGTATTATTTGCTTGGAGATCAGAATTCAATATTGTCTTTGTATTATTCAGATATTTGTTTGCATTAAAGATTGATTATTTCGGATCAGGTTAATTCTAAAAATATTCTTGATCTTAGTTATTAATTCGTTGTGACCTTAGAAATTTGTTTTTTCTGGTTTCAGACTATATGGTTGAGGGCCAATTGCTGGAGGTAAATTCTTCGATCCATCATTTGTGCCAAGAGTAAAAACAAGACCCTCAGCAAGCCAATTCCGAATTCTTTGAAAGGTTTGCGCCATGTGTTTGTATGTAGCTACTTTTAGTCTTGACAAGGATTGCCAATTCGACAACCAGTAATTTCACCGGTTTTTGGTTGGAACAGTCAAAGTGGTTTTTTTTGTTGTTTTATAAATACTTTATTTTATTTGCGATCTCTTTCGCGTTATTTGACTTTGGGTATATTTTAAAAATGAGGTTGATGGTTAGTGATGGTTGCCAACAAGAGGAAAATCACTAGCTTGGATGACTCTTGTCTTGCCTAGACTTGTTTTTATTCATTTATATTACTTTGACTGTGAAGTGAAGAAAGTGAGAATTAGCAATTATTGTCAATATTAAATTCGCAAAGAGTGAACATCTGTAGTCTGAAAACCATGTTCCTGTAAGGCTTCTTGCAGTTGCTTTTGATCCGAGACTCGATCTACGAAAAGAACCCCATTCAGATGATCCATTTCATGTTGAATGCATCTTGCAACTAGTCCATCTGCTTTCATTTTCTTTGGTCTTCCCATTTCATCACGAAAACTGAGGGTGATCTCAGAAGGCCTGATTACATTGAGATATACACCTGGAATGCTTAGACAGCCTTCTTCATAGGTTTCAACAGTTGCACTTTCATTGGATATCTCAGGGTTAATTAAAATTAGTGGTGGTGATGATGGTGTTTCAATATCTAGATCTATTACCAGTAATTGTTTGTTAATGCCTATTTGAGGAGCGGCCAGACCAATTCCTTTAGCTGTATACATGCTTCTAAGCATGTCTTTGGCTAGATCTCTAATGGAATCGTCTACTTTGCTAATGCGCCTGGCTTCTTTACGCAAGGCTCGATCTCCAAGGGTATGTATTTCAAGAGGAGGTGTCTCTAGAGGTTCTTTAGAAACTGCGATTGAAGCCTTGGACTTCTCAGCAGTTCTTGCTAATTGAGCAAAGCTTCTACTCAAGGATAACTTTGTATCAGTACACAATGATTCTACTTGTCCTCTTCAGATTCTTAAAATTATTCAATGGAAAGCAAAGAAAAGTCTTCTAGGCCGAATTACATGGAATTTAATACCCCGCTGTCGGCGAGGCTGGCAGTTGGGCAATGTTCAATTCCTAAGGAACCACGTGTATTGGGTGAGTGGGTAATTTGGTTAGAGCAACGTCCCTCTGAAGGAGGGCGAGTAACCGCTTTGATTAGGCCTTGGGGCTGCCCTGAAATTTCAGCACAAGAATTAACACCAGCGCCTTTAAATTTGAGGACCAGAGTTCATGATTATGGAGGAGGGGCTTTATCAACTGTTTTTGATGAGGATCAATTAGTTATTGCTTGGATTAATGGTTTGGATGGTTGTTTATGGATGCAGCGATGGAAGTTAATTGATAGAACAAAAGTCAAGAATGATTATTTCTTTGAACCTATTCATTCATCAAGGCGCCTTTCAGCTATTGGAGAATCATTATTTGCTGATGGCTTAATTGATTTGCAAAGGCAAAGATGGATAGGAGTGATGGAAAGAGAAGAAAAGGATTTCCTGGTTTCATTTTCTCTTGATGAGATTGATCAGTTCCCTCACATTCTTCATTCACCTAAAGATTTTGTTGGATATCCCGTTCTCAGTCCTGATGGTTCTCAATTGGCTTGG
This sequence comes from Prochlorococcus sp. AG-409-J19, assembly GCA_003215635.1. GTDB lineage: Bacteria > Cyanobacteriota > Cyanobacteriia > PCC-6307 > Cyanobiaceae > AG-409-J19. The sequence continues at coordinate 59,233 of QCKC01000004.1, read as the reverse complement.
GTTGAATGGCAAAATCCTTCTATGCCATGGGATTCCAGCCAACTGTGGTGGTCAATTTTTACTAAAGACGGAGATCTTCAAACAAAGCTTCTAATTGCAGGATCTTGTGCAACTCATCCGAAACAGATTTCTGTATTTCAACCAATTTGGCTTACAAATGGCTCGCTAGTCGTTTCTGAAGACAGCACCGGTTGGTGGAATTTGATGATTTTAAAGCCGGATATGAATCAAAATAATCAGGCTTGTTGGCAGAGACCTTGGCCTATGTCTGCGGAAACGGCTATGCCTCAATGGGTTTTTGGAATGCGAACCATTGCTGCTTTTGGAGAAGAAATTATTGCTGCTATTTGTGATCAAGGGGAATGGCTTCTAAAAATATTTTCTCTTAATGGTGATATACGAACTGTGCTGCAACCTTTTAATGACTTAGCTGGTTTGAATGCGGATTTTAACCGGGCAGTTGCTATTGCTAGTAATCCGAATCATGGTATTGGTTTGTTGGAATTAGATTTGACTACGGGCACATGGAAACATCAATCTGAAGTAGATGAAGTGATTAAAAAAGATCAAATCAGTATTCCACAACCTATCTGGTTTGAAGGTTATCAAAATATGTCTACGCATTGTTGGTTTTACCCTCCCATGCGTGAAAAGAAAATAGCTACCCCTCTTTTAGTAAAGAGTCATAGTGGTCCTACAGGCATGGCTGGATGTGGTTTGAATTTGGGAATACAGTTTTGGACTTCTAGAGGCTGGGGAGTTGTTGATGTGAATTATGGAGGCTCTTCGGGATTTGGAAGAGCCTATCGAGAGCGATTGAATGAAGGGTGGGGATTAGTAGATGTATTTGATTGTGTTCAGGCAGTTAAATATTTAGTTGAATCTGGGAAGGCTGATCCTGAAATGATTGCGATTGAAGGTGGGAGTGCTGGTGGCTTTACAACATTGGCGTGCTTATGTTTTACTAATATTTTCAATGTTGGTGCTTGCCGATATGCCGTTAGTGATCTAAAAGAAATGGCAAAATATACACATCGGTTTGAGAGATTTTATTTAGATAGTCTCGTTGGAAATTTTGCTCAATATATGCATAGATATGAAGAGCGTTCTCCTTTAATGCATGCTGAAAATATTAAATGCCCTGTGATTTTTTTTCAAGGCAAGCAAGATAAGGTTGTATTGCCAGAACAATCGCAGGCTATGGTTAATGCTTTAAAGAGAAATAATATTCCGGTAGAGCTTCATATGTTTGACAATGAAGGCCATGGTTTTCGTGATAGTAATGTTAAAGTCAAGGTTTTAGAAGAAACTGAGATCTTCTTTCGAAATCATTTAAATATTTAGCTGTTTGATTTGAGGAATCCAATTGTCTCAGATAATGCTTCACTAAAGAGGTTAATTTCTTGAATTGTAGATGTAAAACTAAGACTTGCTCGTGCTGTTGAGTTTAAACCATAGTAACGATGCAATGGCTGACAACAATGGTGGCCACTCCTAATGCATATTCCTTTAGTATCTAAGATTTCTGAAATATCATTAGAATGTAAACCCTTAACGCTAAAGGTTGCCAATGCACCTCTATTGTTCTGTTGTTTAGGTGTTGGTCCTAGAATTTTTATATCTGGTATACATTGCAAATTCTCAAAAAGATGTTGCGTTAGAATCTTTTCCCATTGATGAATATTCTTTAATCCTAGGTTCTGAATATATTGAATAGCCGATCCCATAGCTATTGCTTCTCCGATGGCAGGCGTACCAGCTTCAAATTTGTGTGGTAGATCTCCCCATGTACTGTATTCGAGGAAAGCTTCTTCTATCATTTCTCCACCACCCAAGAATGGTGGCATTATTTCTAGGATTTTTTCTTTTCCCCATAGAAAACCTATTCCTGTAGGCCCACAAAATTTGTGAGCAGAGCCCACTAAAAAATCAATATCAAGTTTGTTTAGATCAATTTTTTGATGTGCAAGACTTTGGCATGCATCAACAAGTACTAGAGCATCGACTTGTTTAGCAAGACTAGCTACCTCTTGAATGGGATTACAGCAGCCTAGGGTATTACTAATATGAACGAGACTTATTAATTTAGTTTTATTAGTAAGCTTTGATTTTAAATCTGCAATATCAAGTTCTCCATTATCAGTTATCCCAATATGCTTCAATACACAATTTGTTCGTTGAGAAAGTAATTGCCAAGGAACAAGATTGCTGTGATGCTCCATAATAGTAAGTAGTATCTCGTCCCCAGCTTTTATAGTTGAATTACCCCAGGAATGAGCCACTAAGTTAATAGCCTCAGTTGCATTTCTGGTGAAAACTATTTCTCGTGAGTTTTTTGCACCAATAAACTCTGCAGTAATTTGTCTGGCTTCTTCGAATGCTTCTGTAGCCATGGCGCTGAGTTGGTGGGCACCTCTATGGACATTTGCATTAGTTCTGCTGTAATAATTTTCTATTGTTTGAAGAACTTTTTTGGGCTTTTGGCTCGTTGCTGCATGATCAAAATATATTAAATTATTATCTATATTGGAGTATTCTGAGATTAATGGGAAATCTCCACGAGTTTTCTCAGCCAATGTAGGTTTGTTCATTGTTATTTCTATATACTTTCGAGTAGTTTATCTATCACTAACCATCGGGATGGATTTAGAGGAAGGCAATCAATGATTTCTTGAAAATATCCTTTTAAGAGAATTTGCGTTGATTGATGTGTTGAGATTCCTCTGCTTTGCATATAGAAAAGTTCATCTTCTTGTAATTGACTGACTGTTGCTCCATGGGCACATTTGACATCATCAGCAATGATTTCTAGTTCAGGTTTTGTATCGATACGAGCTTTTCTTGATAGTAGAATATTTCTACTTAGTTGCGAAGCATCTGTTTTTTGAGCTGATTTGGGAACAGTAATTTTCCCATTAAAGATCGAGTGTGATTTGTCTGCTGCAAGTGTTTTTTGCAGTTGATCAAATCTTCCTTGAGGTCCATTAAAAATCATTTTTGAGTGAGTTGATAATTGTTGTTCTTCTTGTGAAACTTGTAGGCCTCGTAATTTAGTATTTGCTTTACCTTTTATTTGATTTATACTTGGACAAAATCGTAAGAATTTCCAGTTAGAAACAACTGAAGTGAATGCATAATTACTATTTGGTTCTTGTACTACAGCAGTTTGACCTAAGTATATGTCATTACCATTGCCAAGAGCAATTAAACCATGATTCATAGATGCTTCTTCTCTTAGGTAAATTTCTACCAGATGACTATTTGCTGATGAGTTTGAACCTTGAACCACTTCAAGTAATTCTAGATCTGCTTTCTGATCAACAACAATTAGTAACCTATTAGAGCAGAGACTATCTTCTAGGGTTTTTATTATTAGTTCAATCTTTTGTTTATTGCTATTAGTTATATGAATTGCTATGATTTGCCTAGCGGAAGCATGATTTATCGCTAATTGCCATTTTTCGAGCAATGACTCTTCCGCGACCATGTGGTTTAGAAAACCTCTAATTTCTTCATTGCTTAGAAGACGTATCCCTTGCGGCAGTTCTATCGTTTTTAGGAATGTAAAATCTTTATCTATTACTATACGTAAGCTATCTTTAGCTTTATGAATGCTACTGGTTTCAAAAGTTGTGTTTTTATCTTTCCTATTAGTAGCTTCCATTTTTAAGGATAGGAATTCTTCTAACTTCTTTAGGTTTGCAAAGCGCCATTCCTCATTGCTAGATTGAGGCAATCCAGATTCGGATAGGTAAATACGTCCAATCTTCTGGATATCTGCTAGCAAACCAGATGGTTCTGCTAAGGATTCCAGCCATTGAGTAGTTACAACCATGATTAAGTCAAATCATTGTTTGTTGAGTCGTTATCAATCCAGTCATATCCTGATTTTTCTAGCTGCAAAGCAAGTTTCTTGTCTCCGGTGCGTAAAATTTTCCCTGATGCCATAACATGAACAAAATCTGGCGTGATTTCATTGAGAAGTCTTTGATAATGTGTAATTAAAATTGTTGCTGTTGTAGGGGTTGAGAGTTGATTAACTCCTGCAGCCACAATTCTCAAAGCATCAATATCTAGGCCTGAATCGGTTTCATCAAGAATAGATACCTCGGGTTCAAGAAGAGCCATTTGTAGAATTTCATTTCTTTTCTTTTCACCACCTGAGAAGCCTTCGTTAACACTCCTGTCCAGGAACGCTGGATCCATTTGCACAATTGATAATTTGTTCCGAACATGATCTTCAAATTCAAATGTATCTAATTCTTTTTTATTCAGCTTTTTACGTCTTGCATTGCTCGAAACTCTCAGAAATTCCAGATTACTGACCCCTGGAATTTCTATAGGATATTGGAAGCCTAGAAAAATCCCTAACCTTGATCGTTCTTCAGGTTCAAAGCTTAAAAGATCTTTCCCTTGATAAATAACTTTTCCAGAGATTACTTTGTATGCAGGATGTCCTGCAAGTACTTTAGCAAGTGTGCTTTTACCACTTCCATTCCTTCCCATGATCGCATGAATTTCCCCCGCTCTAATCTGTAGATTGACACCACGAAGTATCGGTTGATTTTCTACTTCAGCATGAAGATCAGAAATATCAAGAATGATTTTGGCGTCTGTGTTAATCACGTGAAAGGGAAAGTCAGGATTAATTATTGCAGTTGGTTTTAAGGTACTTTTACCCAACTGAACCTTCTAGTTTAAGTGCCAGAAGTTTGTCTGCCTCGGCTGCGAATTCCATAGGGAGTTGGTTGAAGACATCTCTGCAAAACCCGCTTACCATCATAGAAACTGCTTCCTCAAAACCAATTCCTCTGCTTTGTAGATAAAACAACTGGTCTTCTGATATACGACAGGTACTTGCTTCATGTTCAATATTGGAATTTGGCTGTTGAGAACGAATATAAGGATATGTGTTGGCAGAAGCTTGATCTCCTATCAACATTGAATCGCATTGGCTGTAATTTCTTGCATGGTTAGCATTAGTCCCAATTTGTACTAATCCGCGATAACTATTTTTTGAGTGACCTGCACTAATGCCTTTGCTGACTATTGTTGATTTTGTATTTTCACCAATATGAATCATTTTTGTTCCAGTATCTGCTTTTTGATAATGATTAGTCAAAGCAACTGAATAGAATTCTCCTATTGATTCTTTGCCTTGAAGAACACAGCTTGGATATTTCCATGTAATTGCTGAACCTGTTTCTACTTGTGACCAGCTTATTTTGCTTCTATCTCCTTTACATTTTCCTCTCTTAGTCACGAAATTATATATACCACCAATTCCTTTTTCATCTCCAGCATACCAATTTTGAACTGTTGAATATTTAATAGATGCATCGTCAAGCGCGACTAATTCAACTACTGCTGCATGCAGTGTATTTGTATCGAACATTGGAGCAGTACATCCTTCTAGATAACTCACGGATGATTTTTCTTCTGCAATTATTAATGTCCGTTCGAATTGGCCAGTATCTCCTGAATTAATTCTAAAGTAAGAGGATAATTCCATAGGACATTTTACGCCCTTTGGAACAAATACGAATGACCCATCACTGAATACTGCTGAGTTTAGAGAAGCAAAGAAATTATCATTAATTGGAACAACACTTCCTAAATAACGTTCAATTAATTCTGGAAATTCATTTATGGCTTCACTAATTGAACAAAAAATAACACCGTGTTCGGCAAGCTTTTCTTTATATGTAGTAGCAATTGAAACACTATCAAAGACTGCATCTACAGCAACATTGGAGAGACGCTTTTGTTCAGTTAATGGAATGCCTAGCTTGTCGAATGTTTCTAATAATTTGGGATCAACTTCATCTAAGCTGTTTTTTTTCTCAGTTTGCTTGGGTGCCGCGTAATAGATTATGTCTTGATAATCTATTTGGGGATAATTAAGTTCAGCCCAATTGGGTTCTTTGATTTTCAGCCATTGCTTGAATGCCCTAAGTCTAAATTGCAGTAAAAAATCTGGCTCTTCTTTTTTCTCCGAGATTAATTTAATTACTTCTTCATTGATACCTTTCTGAATTTTCTCAGTTTCGATATCAGTAACGAATCCGTATTTGTATGGTTGTGAGACAAGTTCTCCAACACTACTTTGATTGCCCATGATTTTTGATCACTTAAATGGACTTAGAAAGCGAGCATTGGCAATACAGGTTTACAACCTGAAGAAATGTCCATTGCCTATAACCTGATAGGCTTATTGATATTTCTCTTGGGTGGTTGAGAGAAGCTTGGCACATAGAAAATTGAGGATTGGACTGAACAGCTAGAGGCCAAAAGATTGGATTTGGCTTTGGAAGCAAGCTGATGAAACGAAACCTATTTGTTTCCTTTCCTAAGCCTAGACCAGAAAGGTGTTAATTGACTTGCCTTAGTGATTTTGGTTGGAAGAGGGCTTAGAAGAATGAGGGTATAACAGTAATCTTAAAGAAGTGTGGCTCATCACTTGTCAGTATCTAAATGGTTTTGTGATATTCATTTTGGACTTTAGAGACAATCCCATGAAAAAGAATGAGTCAATTAGATAGTGTTTGATTTAGGCTGTTTATTGAAAGGTCGTTTTGCTTGTTCAGAGTCAGATCTGAAATGAGATCAGAATCTCAACCTTCCACTAGGGAAACTACTCTGTCGCTTCTCTTGAAGGAAGGAGAGAGTTGTGCGTCAAATCTTGCTCAGGTGCTTGGCATTTCTGTCCAAGCCATGAGAAGACATTTGCGTTCTCTTGAGGAAGATGGTTTAGTCCAGGCAACTAGCAGAAACAAAGGTCCAGGTAGGCCGTCCAATGTATGGGAGCTTACTAAGAAAGGTCAGAACCGTTTTAATGAAGGGAGTGAGAATTTCGCGCTTGATTTGTTGGGGTCTATAGAAACAACTCTTTCAGAAGAAGCGATGACTACTTTACTTAGTGAACAGGCGGCTGATAAAGCAAGCTTTTATCGAACTCAAATAGGACCTGGATCTATTCAGGAGCGTACTCAGCGATTAGTTGAATTGCGTCATAGAGAAGGACATTTGGCTGAATGTCAGCCAGCATTAGACAATGATGCTTGTTTTATTAATGAATATCATTGCTCTATTGGCAAAATAGCTGAGAAGTATCCAATAGTTTGTGAACAGGAGCTAAAAATGATTAGGAATACTTTCCCCGATTGTGAAGTTAATAGGGTGGATTGGCGCCTTGAATGTGGACACTGTTGTGGCTTTTTAATTAAACCACTCAATTCATAGAATGGATTATTCTTTGGATATTGGAAATAGTCCCCTTACTAGACAAGATTTAGAGAAAATAGATGATCTGGAGATATCAAATCTTACTCGCCATCACTTGAGAGTCTTAGCTCATTGTTTGAATTGTTTTAAACAAATTTCCTTAGGCGTCTCGCAAGGAGATTTGCCAAATTTGAAGTCAAGAAAAGATTGGTGTCTTCAACAGCCTATCTTTGTAAAAGATCAAGAATTTGTTTCAATTTTTTTGGAGCAGTTAAATGTCGCAGGTATCCAGCTAGAACAGATTGCTAAGGAGATTGGTCGCTCCCCATTGGAATTGACATTAATGGATTTGATTGATTTCAGTTTGCGATAGGCTTTATTTGAAGAAAGCGAGGTTTGAACAAAGCTGTGCTTCTGGAAAAGAGAATTGCATTGGATCATTTCATTAGGTAATAATCCTTTAATGGCAATGCTTTTGGAGGATATATGCGAATTTAGAATTTTCGCTGGAGTCAGTAGATGCTGACCACCTTGGCAAGATTTGACGGTTTCAGCGGAGAATGATCCCGAACAAAAACGGAGTATTTCAGACGTGACCGAAGCGAGTAATTCCAATTCTCTGGCACGTCTCACACTTCGTCAGCTTCGTTTGAAGGCGAGTGAATTATCTATTCCTCTCTATAGCCGCAAGACCAAAGCCTCTTTGATTAAGGAGATAGAGAGATCTCAAAGCAGCGAAGCAAATCAAAAACTCCCTTCTTTTGCAAACTTTTGGAAGGCTCCAACAAAAAACACTTCTTCTAGTTCATTAATTGATAGCCAGAGTGCAACACGAGTTGTTTTTCTTCCTAGGGATCCGGAATGGTCGTATGTGTTTTGGGAGATCTCTGAGCCTGATCGAAAACGTGCTTTAGCTAGAGGCGCTAATAGGCTTTGTTTGCGATTGTCCGATGTAACAGGTATTGCCGATGGATCTGCCCATCCTCATACCCTTCAAGAGATTCCTGTAGATAGCCATAGCACAGAGTGGTATTTGCCTATTCCATTAAGTAATAGAGATTATCGCGTCGAGCTTGGATATCGGTTTGGTAATAGCTGGATGTCCTTAGCCTTCTCATCTGCTGCGCGCGTACCTTCTCTACATCCAAGTGATCAGATTCTTGACCAATTTGTACCTTTTAGTCTTGATGCAAATTCAATAGCTGACCCGATTCAAGAAACTCAATCGGGTAATTCTCTAGAAGTAGCTGATAACAGTCTGCATGAACGCCTTTTTCAAAGTGCTACTAATAATTTCCGTCAAACTAGGATTGGTTCAGAAGTTTTTCAGGAATCAGACTTCTCTCAAGCGAGTCATAGTGATTCTGGATCTGGTCTTTGGGCTAGTGGTCGCAACGAATCAGGCATTGGTGGATTGGCTCCGCGTAAGCGTTCCTTATGGCTTGTTGCAGATGCAGAATTAATTGTGTATGGCTCCACTGATCCTTCTGCGGAACTAAGCATTGGTAATGAACAAATTCCTCTATCCAGTGAAGGTACATTTAGATTGCAAGTCCCTTTCCGTGATGGTGACCAAAATTACCCGATAGAAGCAACTTCTTCTGATGGCTCACAAAAGTGCAATATTACTCTTAATTTTCAGAGGACTACTCCTGTTGATAACAGCATTCCTAGAGATCAAGCAAAAAGTAAGTGGTTTTGATTCAATTTTAATTCAATTATAATGTTGCGTTTATTTATAGCTATTACTCCTTTGTTTGGAGCGATTATTTTCCCTCTATTGGTTCCAACATTAATGGCGAAGCAGGGAATAGGAGTTGGGGTTTTAGTAGCGTTATTACTTTCTACTGTTTGGTTTGTAGCAATGCTACGTACGGCAGAGATGCCCCATTGATTTTCTATGAGGTAAGTGTAATTGTCTAAAGAATTTATCAGACGCACAGTAAGACTGAGCTCATCTTTCTCTGATCAAAAACCAGGAACTTCTGGTCTGCGAAAGAGTAGCCTTCAATTTGAACAGCCACATTACCTGGAAACATTCGTGCAGGCAATTTTTCAGACTTTGCCTGGTCTAAAGGGAGGTTTATTGGTCTTAGGTGGTGATGGGAGATACGGAAATATGCGTGCTATTGATTTAATTTTGAGAATGGCAGCCGCTAACGGTGTTAGCAGAGTGATTACGACAACTAATGGAATTCTTTCTACTCCAGCAGCATCTAATCTAATTCGTATTCATAATGCTGTTGGAGGAATAATTCTTTCAGCTAGTCATAATTCTGGAGGTCCAGAGGGTGATTTTGGAGTAAAGATTAATGCTGCAAATGGTGGTCCGGCTTCTGAGTCTTTAACAAATGCTATTTTTGATGCTTCAAAGTCAATTTTAGAGTATGAAATTATAGATATGCCTCCAATAAATCTTGAAAATATGGGCAAATACTCTATAGATGGCATGTCAGTTGATGTGATTGATGGAGTTGAAGATTATGTAGATCTTATGCAAAGGATATTTGATTTTGATCAAATCCATGATTTACTTAAATCGAATTTTTCAATGGTTTTTGATGCTCTTAATGCAGTCACTGGACCATATGCAAAGCGTATATTTGAGGAACTTCTTTTTGCACCTTATGGCACAGTTAGAAATGGAATACCTCTAGAAGATTTTGGTGGATGTCATCCAGATCCTAATTTGACATATGCGAAGGAAATAGCGGATCTTTTGATTCATGGAAATGATTATTCTTTCGGTGCTGCTTGTGATGGAGATGGTGATAGAAATATGATTCTTGGTCGAGCTTGTTTCGTAAACCCAAGCGACAGTTTGGCAGTCCTTGCTGATAATGCTCATTTGGTACCCGCCTATCGAGATGGGCTTGTAGGTGTAGCTCGTTCCATGCCTACAAGTGCAGCTGTAGATGTAGTTGCTAAAGAAAAAAGATTTAGTTGTTTTGAAACACCCACTGGATGGAAGTTCTTTGGCAACTTATTAGATTCTAATTTAATCAGTTTGTGCGGTGAAGAGAGTTTTGGAACCGGTAGTAATCATATAAGAGAAAAAGATGGACTATGGGCAGTTTTATTTTGGCTGCAGATACTCGCAGCCAAAAAAACATCAGTAGCTGAATTAATTTCTAAACATTGGCTAAAATATGGTCGCCATTTTTATTCAAGACATGACTATGAGCAGGTGCCCAGCGACATAGCCGTTCAACTTTATGAACGAATGGAATCCATGCTTCCTAACCTGCAAGGCCAAAAGTTTGCTCATTCCAATATATATAAAGCTGACAACTTTAGTTATTCTGATCCAATCGATAATTCTTTGACTAAAGGGCAAGGCATAAGAATCTTATTAGATGATGGGAGCAGAGTTATCTTGCGCCTTTCGGGAACAGGTACACAAGGTTCAACTTTGCGAGTTTATTTAGAAAAGTATTCGAATTCTAGTCAAAATATCTCTCTTGATCCCCAGTTAGAATTAGGGAGTTTGATTCTAGCAATTGATGATTTAGCGGAGATAAAAAAACGGACTGGTTTTGAATCTCCTACAGTAATAACCTGATATATAGTGTTCTAATGCTAAAAATATGATAATGATTTTTTTTATTTTTCTATTTTTAAGCAGTAAGTTTCATTTAAAGTCTTTTGGGTAAAGATTTATTTTCTTATCATGGAGATCAATTGCGGGAGGCCCAGGCTCCTTTAGCTGATCGCATGCGTCCTCGAACGCTTGATGAGTTTGAAGGACAAGATGGAATCTTGGCTCAAGGTCGTCTTTTGCGAAGAGCAATTGCTGCTGATCGAATAGGTAATCTTCTTCTTCATGGTCCACCTGGGGTAGGCAAAACTACATTGGCACGAATTATTGCGGGACATACGCGAGCTCATTTCACTAATCTGAATGCTGTCCTCGCAGGTGTGAAAGATATTCGTCAAGAAGTTGAGTCGGCACAGAACCGTTTAAATAGATATCAATTGAGAACAATTCTGTTTATTGATGAAGTCCATCGTTTTAATAGTGCTCAGCAAGATGCTCTTCTGCCTTGGGTAGAGAATGGTACTTTGTCCTTAATCGGTGCAACTACCGAAAATCCTTTTTTTGAAGTTAATAAAGCTTTAGTGAGTCGTTCTAGAATATTTAGGTTGCAACAACTGAATACTAACGATCTTAATAGATTATTAATCAGAGCATTGAAAGATGAAGAAAGAGGTTATGGCAAATTATCTGTAAGTTTAGAAGAAGAAGCAGCAAATCATTTGGTGGATGTTGCCAATGGAGATGCCCGAAGTCTCTTAAATGCATTAGAGCTTGCGGTGGAAACTACTCTGCCAGATGATAATGGAATTATTCATATTAATCTGCAGATTGCTGAAGAATCAATTCAAGAGCGCGCAATTCTTTATGACAAACAAGGTGATGCTCATTTTGACACTATTAGTGCTTTTATTAAGTCTTTAAGAGGATCAGATCCAGATGCGGCGCTTTTTTGGTTGGCTCGTATGGTTGAAGCAGGAGAGAATCCTCGCTTTATTTTTAGAAGAATGCTTATTGCTGCAGCAGAAGATATTGGTCTTGCTGATCCTCAAGCAATTGTTGTTGTTGAATCCTGCGCAGCTTCATTCGAAAGGATTGGATTGCCTGAAGGTTTATATCTTTTGGCCCAAGCTGCTCTTTATTTAGCGAGTGCAGAAAAGAGTAATAGTATTAAGGGTTTCTTTCACGCTCTTAGTATTGTTAGGGATAGTAAGCATCAAGAAATACCAAATCATCTTCGAGATTCTCATAGAGATAAAGAGGAATTCGGAGATGGTAAAGGCTATAAATATCCTCATGATTTTCCCAAAAATTGGGTTCCTCAACAGTATTTACCTAGTGGATTACAAGGTGAGATTTTTTGGGAGCCAGGGCATAATGGTTGGGAAGGTGAACTTAGGCAAAAGATTCTAGATAGAAGAGTATCTCAGCTGGCTGCAGTTAATGAATTAGCGGAGGATTATCCTTTGGTTTTTTCTCATAGTCCTGAGAATTCTGATTTTGATAGATGGTTTCAACGTCAATTAAATCAACAAAATGGGAGGTTGAATGTTTTAAGAGAGAGACTTTGGTCTGGAGTCCTCTGGCAGCATTGCCAAAGGGTTTTAGTTATTGGAGGCAGATCACTTATTTGGGCAGTAGATCCTTTGCGTAAAGTCCCTGATGGTGGGGTCACGATCCTTTGTGAAACTGTTAAAGAAAAAACTCGACTGTCCGCTCAAATTGATTTGCTTGATTCAACTCTTCAACCTCGACTTATCACTAAAGAGAATGGGGAGCTAAAGCAATTAACTAATAAAGATCAATTTGAATGGGTTGGGGGTAGACTATCGATTGAGGAAGTAAATTCTGCAGATATCTCTATATTCTGTCAATTAGTTAGCAGGCAATGTGTAAAAAATGCAGGCCTTAGATTGTTAATTAGTTCTCCATTGATCGGACCAGCAGCTGGCCTAAATAGTCTTTTATCAGCTGAGAACTCTTCGGATGATGAGCATAGTTTGCTCCTTACTATAATAAGGAAGGAAGAAAGTTGGATACAACAAAATACTCATAATCTAATTCTAACTAATGAATTAGAGGCTAATGGTTGGGAGCTTCAATGGGAGGAGTGGGAAGAGAATATTTCGCTTCAATTTAATTCTTCTATAGAGCAAAGATGGCTGGGAGATAATCGACCTTATAGATGTTTGGTTTTGGAAAGCTTTTCTCAAGCCCAAATTGAGGAAATTAGGAAAATCATCAAAAGATTTTATGGAAAATATTTTACTCAAAATCTATTGCATCGTAGACTAATAGGTGTAAAAAAATTGCCTTAAATTATATATTTATTACTATCTGTAAATTGCTTCTAGTTATAAATTAATGTATAGGATAAGTTATTCTATACAAAGGATTGGCTTCCAATTAGTTTTTGCGCTGTCTGTTGCGATTGCTATATACCATTTTTCATAATCAATGATACTTGTATGGATAATATTTTTATTTAAAATGTGATATGCCTTTGATTTAGTATCGTTGCATCTCCAGTACCTTAAGTCACTGGAAATCTTGCCTCTTTGCCATTTTATGGCGGCCTCTTTAATTAACCACATTTTTAGTATGGAATTTTTCTGTTCTGAAAGGTGAAGTTGACTAATTGAAGATCTTTCTTGTTGAGCTAAATATTTTCTTGACAATCTTTGGGCATTAAAGGCTCTATCCTTGCGTTCAATATCAATTCCTATTTTATTTGATGACCATCCAATGAGTAATCCATCTTTGCAATGACTCATACTAATACAACCAAAACCATCATCTAGTAAGGGTGGTTTCCCAGGCAATGCTTTTAAAGGAATTTCCAAAGCAGGTAACTGGTATAAATCAGATATGGCTTTTCTGATATACCCCCTAGATAATCGAAACAAGTTTCCTTTTTGAGGACCTAGCTGTTCTGCAATTTTTTCCTCTTCAAGGCTTATTGGCATAAGAGGAGAATTTGGAAAAAATAGCCATAGCGCTATTAGGCTTGGATTATTAACGGCATTAGATGGCCATGAAACTTCAAATCGGTGATCCTGCACCTGACTTCACCCTGTTAGATCAGAATGGAAACCCTTTAAAACTCTCATCATTGAAAGGGCAAAAAGTAATTATATATTTTTATCCTAAAGACAATACACCTGGATGTACCAAGGAAGCTTGTAATTTCAAAGATAATTGGGAATTGCTTGAGAAAAATTCTATTAAGATCCTAGGTATTAGTAAAGATAATTCTGCTTCTCATTTGAAGTTTATAAGTAAATACCAACTTCCTTTTACTTTATTAACTGACCCTGAACCCTGTGCAGTCGCAACTTCTTATGAAAGCTTTGGATTAAAGAAATTTATGGGTAGGGAATATTTGGGAATGATGCGTAACACGTTTGTAGTTGATGAAAAAGGTAATTTAGAATTTATTTATCTAAAAGTTAAAGCAGCTACTATGGCTGATCAGGTGATTAGTGATCTTAATTTGCTTGACTGATGCGCTCAAGAATGTTCACCATTCCTTCTAGTACAAGATTTGGATGGTGGATTATTTCAATACCTTTGCCCTCAATAGCTTTAAGTAATACAGGGGCATCCCCCCCACAAATCCATATTGGATATCCAGTTAACTGTTGAGCTTCTTTTAAAAACCCTATTAAGGCATTTATGCTGCCTTTTCTCATCGCATCTGAAGTGGCAAAAGGGAAGGGTTCAGAATTAATTGGGTAGAGACTGGTTTCATTAAGATATTGAGCTCCATTTGCCATTGATGATAATTGTAATTGCAATCCCCCAACCAACTGTCCACCTGTAAACTCTCCTTTTGAATTTATTTTGGTAATGCTTAAAACTGTTCCAGCATCTGCTATGAGAAGACCTTTAAACTTTGTATAAGATACTTTCGCCTTTCTTAAAGCTCCCCATGCACCTAATGCTCGATCAATTCCTAGCCAAGGAGGCATATTTTTTATAGGAATATGCTCGAGAATTAATTCATTGGCGGGATGTAAGTAATCTTTCAAAGCATTTTGAATGGGACCAACAGCTGCCCACAACAAAATTGTCTCTTTTACAACTTTTAAGTAGGATTCTTTTGGATCGGTATGCATAAAGCTCCATGACTCCTCAATATTTTTAGCCCAGTGCCAACGTGTATTCCCTATTAATAGGCAACACTTATTAGATCCCATAATTAAATACCGTCCCCCATCAATCCAGGCATATGAATGCCACATTCTTGCTTTAACCCTCCAAAACGTGTATCTCTCCCTTTGGCATCAGCCCCATCAGGACCACTAGAGTGCCAATCACCTACAGTGGAATAACCTTTCTGAAAAAGAGGGTGTTGAGGTAATTGATGTTTTTCCATGTAGTAGAAAACATCCTTTGGGGTCCAATCAAGTAAAGGCCTTAAAGAGAAACGACCTCTAATTTCATCTAACCAACTCATTGAGCGACGTTGATTTGTCTGGCTCCCTCGTACTCCACTGGCCCAGCATTTGACATTTAGATTGTTCAGGGCTGTTTCTAGAGGTTGTACTTTGCGAATTAAATGATATTTTTCCAGATCTTTAACAGAGTTTGTTTCCCAAAGTCGGCCATTGATTGCCTCCATTCTTGCAGGAGAAATTGGGCTTTGAAAAACTTGGATATTGAGAGAAAACTTTTTTATCAGGTCATCGGCATATAAATAGGTCTCCTGAGGTAGATATCCTGTATCAACCCAAATGACGGGTATTTTTTCTCTGTCTTCAAGTGACTGCAGCATATGCAGTAAAACAGCAGATTGAATACCAAAGCTTGTAGTAACAGCAAATCCATCTCCAAATTGGTTTCTAGCCCATGAGAGGCGCTCGCTAGGTTTAAGAGCCTCTAGATGAGTACGTGTTTCTTCAATGTTGAAATCGATCATTGCGGAGAGTGGCATGCCTTCACATGTGTTTCCTGGAGGTGAATTAGTTAAGGGGTCTTCAGTCATCCATCTATCATCCCCTGTCGTGGATTAAAAATTTTGTTTAGGTTGTGATAATCATCTCAGTGCAGGTCTGAATGTCAGTTCTTGCTTTCAAAGTTAGATACAGTCTTTTTGTTGGAGGGAGTGGCGGTAGGAAAGGACTTATCACGTTATAAATCAATACTTTCAATTGTTTTAGTTGGAGCACGCTTTAGATTTGTCTTTATAAATGTTGTTTGATGATGGTAGGACCTTTAGATTTTAAGAGACGAAGTTTGATATATCTAATAAAATCCCAGACGTCTTATTGGCTATGAGTTCCGCAACTGTATTGTCGTTGGTTCATTGAAACAGTCTCATTTGGCTGGTCGCGTGAAAGGTCTAAGACCTTCTCAGTTTAGACGTCTTGAACGTCTTAGTCATAAAAGGCATTCTGAAGTATTGGCGGATGAACCAATTCTGGAACGTCTTGCAGGCGAGGTGAATCAATTATCTCAATCATTGCATATGGTGTTGGATGATCGGGGTTTGTGTCGTTTGCTTTGGGTAGGACCTTTAGTGCAGTCGACGAAACTTTTAGAATCAATTCCTTATTCAGCCCGAAATAAATCAAATTATATACGCCTTATTAGTTGTCATTTTAATCTAAAAGGACAACTAATAAAATTTGATAAGCGTGATTCAATTCTTGCTTTAGATATTAAGCCAAAATTTTGGTTATGCTTCTCATCTTTAAATAATTCCTCAGGGATTAAGTCTGCGGCGTTGTTCACACCTGATTCTAGTCAGGAAAATGGTTGGAGCTTAATTGAATCAGGAGACTTGGGGAGATTATGTAGTAATCCCTTGCCAGAGATTATAGATAAAGAGAGTGACTCATCAACTTTTGGTAAGCATATAGAGAAAGTACTATTATTGGTTGTCTCTCATTCAAATATTAAGAAAACTGATCGCAATCTTGCGGAGTTAGAAGGATTAGTTAGGACTGCTGGCGCGAAAACAGTTGCAGTAATTAGTCAAAAAAAAAGTTCTCCTGATCCTCAGACAATATGGGGTAAAGGTAAATTACAAGAAGCAGCATTGAATGTGAGAAGATACAAGGCATCGCTGGTCATTGCTGATCGTGAGTTGACTCCGGGTCAAGTTAGAAATATTGAACGAGCCTTAGAT
This sequence comes from Prochlorococcus sp. AG-409-J19, assembly GCA_003215635.1. GTDB lineage: Bacteria > Cyanobacteriota > Cyanobacteriia > PCC-6307 > Cyanobiaceae > AG-409-J19. Next base: position 42,341 of record QCKC01000004.1, on the reverse strand, counting down.
TGTCCTGTTATGGATAGAAGTGAATTGATTCTTGATATTTTTGCGCAAAGAGCTTCGAGTGCTACAGGACGTCTTCAGGTAGAACTTGCTCAATTGCGTTATCGTTTGCCAAGGCTTGTTGGGCGGGGACAATATTTTTCTCGTCAAGGAGGGGGTATTGGCACACGAGGCCCTGGGGAAACTCAGTTAGAAAAAGATCGGCGTGCAATTTCAAGACGTATTGAACGCTTATTGAATGATCTCAAATCAATCAAAAAACATCGCAATCTTACAAGAGATAATCGCAGTCGTTTTCCTAGAATAGCTATTGTTGGATATACGAATGTAGGGAAATCATCTTTATTGAATTCCCTATGTAAGTTGACAATCAATAATAAAGTACTTTCTGAGGATAAGCTATTTGCTACTTTAGACACAACTACAAGACGCTTATTATTGCCTAATCAATCTGGACCACCCAACGAATTATTAGTAACCGATACTGTTGGCTTTATTCGTGAGCTTCCTTTGCCTTTAGTGGAGGCTTTTAGAGCAACACTAGAGGAAACATTGCAAGCAGATTTACTTTTGTTAGTTGTTGATATATCCAATCCTGATTGGTTGCTTCAGTTAAAAACTGTACATGAGTTGCTTGACTCTTTAGGTTCAAAAGCTATTAGACAGTTAGTAGCTAATAAGATTGATAGAGCTGAAACAAAAGCTTTAGAAGCAGTCAAATCTGTCGAGCCAACTGCCTTGTACCTTTCCGCTACATCTGGTTCGGGTTTGAAGGGTTTGAAGAATTTTCTTGCCCATCACTTTTGGACTTCTAGAGAATTTTCCAAATCAGCGCCTATTTGCGATAACAACTATGTATGAGCTAAGTGTTGCACTTCAAAACCCTAAAGCTGTAATAACACTAGTGGTTTTGTTTCTAGCAGTAGGGCTATTTATTAGTAGTGCACTTGCACCTGAGCTTGTAGGAATTTTGAGTGTTTCACTGCTTATTGCTAGTGGCGTGCTTTCTCCTCAGAAGGCTCTTGCAGGCTTTGGTAGTCCTGCATTGATAACCCTCATGGGTCTTTTTGTGGTGTCCGCAGCATTATTTCGAAGTGGTGCTTTAGATCGATTAAGAGAATTGATTGCTTCTGACAGCATTCGTACACCAAAGAGATTAATTGCACTTCTAGGTTTGGTAGTTGCTCCTATTTCAGGAGTGATCCCCAATACTCCTGTTGTAGCTTCGCTCTTGCCCGTTGTTGAAGCCTGGTGCAGGCGACGTTGTGTTTCTCCGTCAAGAGTTCTTTTGCCACTTTCTTTTGCAACTCTTTTGGGGGGCACGCTTACTTTGCTAGGCAGTTCGGTGAATCTTTTAGTGAGTGATATAAGTGAGCAATTGGGCTATGGTTCTTTGGAATTATTTAGTTTTACGCAAATAGGAATACCAATTTGGTTGGTTGGGACACTTTACTTATTATTTGCACCACAATCTTTTCTACCTGATCGAGGAAGAGATAATAATGAACTTGGACAAAATATTGATCAAATTGGTTATTTCACTGAAGTTACAATTCCTTCGGATTCCAATTTAGTTGGTCAATCTTTACATAACAGTCGATTGCAAAGGCGCTTTGATGTAGATGTTTTGGAATTGCAGCGAGGTAAGGAACGTTTCTTTCCTCCTCTTGCTGATCGTAAGATTGAACCAGAAGACAGGTTACTACTAAGAGTTACAAGGGGAGACTTGTTACGTCTACAACAAGAACATACGGTTCAATTAGCCCAAGAAAGTTTGGATGAAGCTGGCTCAAGAAAATCTTTGAATCAGATAGAAGAAGGTCAAAAAACAGTAGAAGTACTACTGCCTGCGGGCTCTACTTTGGCTGGAGCAAGTTTGCGAGAATTGAGATTTAGACAGAGACATAATTCTACAGTTTTGGCCTTAAGGCGGGGACAACAAACTGTTCAAGAAAGATTAGGCAAAGCTATTTTACGAGAGGGAGATGTTTTGTTACTTCAGGCACCAATCGATTCGATTCGTGGACTGCAAGCAAGTAATGATTTACTTGTACTTGATCAATTAGAGAATGACTTACCTACAGTTAGACGCAAGCCTATTGCTATTGGAATAGCAATAGGCATGCTTGCTATTCCAACCTTGACTTCTTTGCCTTTAGTTGCTTCTGTTCTATTAGCCGTAATTGCAATGGTTGTTGGTGGTTGTCTTCGCCCAGGAGAAGTTCAACGTTCTATTCGATTGGATGTAATTCTTCTTCTGGGATCACTGTCCAGTTTTAGTGTGGCTATCCAGAACACTGGTTTGGCAGATGCTCTTGCAAGAACTCTTGAGCATTTTTTAGAGGGTTTGCCGATATATTCCTCTTTGGTTGTTATTTTTCTCGCTACAACCGTTTTCACTCAAGTAATTAGTAATGCTGCTTCAGTAGCTCTTCTAGCTCCTGTTGCAATTCAGCTTTCACCTGGATTAAATTTACCTCCAACTGCTCTTTTGCTTACTGTTCTTTTTGGAGCCAGTCAATCTTTCCTTACACCTATGGGATATCAAACAAATTTAATGGTTTTTGCACCTGGCAGGTATAGTTTTTTAGATGTCACTAGATATGGAGCCGGACTAACACTCATCATGACACTGCTTGTTCCGGCTTTAATTATTTGGAAATATTCTTGATATTGAATTAATACTCTCTATTCTGATTTCTATAAACTATGAATTATTTTGATCTAGGATTGTTTTTTCAGCCTTTTGTTCTTTTAAATTTTCCGCAATAAGATTCCCAGTGGCTTTACCTCAAGCAGTACATAGAACTCAGGTTTGGTATAGAAGATTAACGGTTCCACAGTTTACTGTAGTTACAGGAATACTGGTTATCTTTATAGGAACATTGTTGCTGGCAGCACCTATTTGTTCGAATGGAAAGGTTGGATTATGGGAAGCGCTTTTTACTGCGACCTCTGCAGTTACGGTAACGGGATTGAGTGTTATTGATGTAGGTAATGATTTAACACTGCTAGGTCAATTTGCTCTTGCTCTAATGCTTCTAGTAGGTGGTCTTGGCTTAATGGCAATCACTACTTTTCTTCAAGGATTTGTTGTTCGAGGTACCGAGCTTAGATGTAGGCTTGATCGAGGGAAGACATTGGATGAATTTGGAGTTGGAGGGGTAGGAAGAACTTTTAGAGGTATTGCTTTGACGGCGACTGCTTTTATATTGATTGGTGCATTGATATTGTATAACTTTGGGTTTAATGATATTACAAATCAAGGAGAAAGGATATGGGCATCTTTGTTTCATAGTATTTCTGCTTATAACAACGCAGGATTTAGTCTATGGTCAGATAGTTTGCAAAAATATGCTTCTAATAAAGTAGTTAATTCTGTAATTATAATGCTGATTATTCTTGGGGGATTAGGTTGGCGTGTAACAAGTGATCTTTGGATAAATAGAAATAATCTCAGTCGTAGGAATTTAAGCTTGCATACACGTCTTGTGCTTCGCACATCTTTTGTTTTGATTGTTGTTGGTTCGATAGGACTTCTTATTACTGAATTTGTTTCCAATGGTAATTATTTCTCAGGAATTACCTGGCCTGAAAAATTCATGAGTGTTTTTTTTCAATCAATAAGTGCAAGAACAGCTGGTTTCACGATGATTCCTCTTTCTATTCACAGCATTTCTGATTCAGGTCTTTTACTTTTGATGACTCTAATGTTTATTGGAGCAAGTCCTGGGGGAACAGGTGGAGGAATTAAAACTACTACTTTGGCAGCTTTAATGGCAGCTACTAGATCTACTTTACGTGGTCAGGATGATGTTGTAATTAGAAATCGACAGATTTCTGACAAAGTTGTACTTAAGGCTGTTGGAATAACTGTTGGATCACTTTTGTTTGTTTTGATTATGGCTTTGTTGTTGAGTATGACCACGAGCCTCGGCGGAGAAGAGCCTTTTTCTTTTCTTGAAATGCTTTTCACTTGTATTTCAGCATTTGCTACAGTGGGTTTTGACTTGGGTGTAACTCACAAACTTGGTCATTTTGGCCAATTAGTTCTTATAGTAGGTATGTTTGTCGGAAGGTTGGGTATACTTTTATTGTTAAGTGCGATATGGGAATTACTTAATAGGGATCAATTACACCATCAGAATCGAATTGGTTACCCCCGAGAAGATCTCTATGTATAAAACTATTTTTGCTGAGGTGAAACTATGAAGGAATGGTGGCTGTGGTCTCCTCAGCAGGGCAATGAGGTGCGTGGCTTTGCGGTAGTTGGTATAGGACGTTTTGGGAGTGCGGTATGCAGAGAACTGATGAAGAATGGCGCCGAAGTACTTGCAGTTGATTCTTCAGCGCGCGCTATAGAGGAATTAAGGCAACTGGAACCATCTATTGAGGCAAGGGTCGTTGACTCAACTGATGAGGAATCAATGAGGGAGGCTGGTGTTTTAGAAATGGGTACAGTTGTTGTAGGTATTAGTGAACCTATTGAGGCAAGTATTACAACTACTTTGATTGCTAAGGACAGTGAAGGAAGTCAAGTTAGGCAAGTTATCGCAAGGGCTACTAGTGATCTTCACGAAAAAATGCTTAAACGTGTTGGAGCAGATCGAGTCGTTTTCCCTTCTCGTATGCAAGGAGAGCGTCTTGGGCTAGAGCTTGTAAGACCCAATTTGATTGAACGTTTGGAATTGGATGATCAAACATGTATTGATGAAATTAAGGTTCCAGATGAGTTTGTTGGATGTTCTCTTCGGGATTTGAATCTACGTAAGAATTATTTAGTCAATGTTCTGGCAGCTGGTCCCACAAAGCGTTTAACTGTTAATCCTCCTGCTACATACTTATTGGCAGCTGATCATGTGCTTGTCGTAATGGGTAAAGCCGATGACCTTCAGAAATTACCTAAAATATAAAGTATGCGTGTCGTTGGTTTGATGAGTGGGACTAGTGCGGATGGTATTGATGCTGTTTTGGTTAGCTTGTCTGGATCTGCTTCGAAGCCTAAATGGTCAATTCTGAATTTTGTTTCTACTGCCTACCCAAATGAATTAAGAAGAAAACTGATAGAAGCTGGACAAGGTAAAAAGTTCAGTAGTTTTGAATGGCTTGAGCTTTCGGAAGAAGTAACTGAGATTCATGCAATAGCGGCGCGAGCTTGTGTAGACAATCACGAATACGATTTGGTTGGGTGCCATGGACAAACTGTTTGTCATAGAGCCCCTAAAGAGGGTCGACTGGGAGGTAGTTCTCAGTTGATAAAAGCACCTTTGCTAGCACATTTTTTGGCTCGACCAGTTATCCATGATTTCAGGTCTGCAGATATTGCTATTGGCGGACAGGGAGCACCTTTGGTACCTCTTGCTGATGAAGCATTATTAGGAAGACTTCCTGGATGGAGAGCTGTTTTAAACCTTGGCGGAATTTCTAATCTCACATTGATACCACCATTGCTGGGACCAGATTGTAAGGCTCCAGTTCTAGGGTGGGATTGTGGTCCTGCTAATAGTCTTATAGATTTGGCAATAGAAAAAATTAGTCACGGTGAATATAAATTTGATCCGGATGGACTTCTTGCCGGTCAGGGAAAAGAGGATGAATCCATCATTCAAGAATGGTTGAAAGAACCTTATTTTCATTTGCCTCCACCTAAATCTACTGGTAGAGAGCAATTTGGCTGCCATGATTTGAATAATAGAATGAGGCAATGTGGCAGATTGTCTCATTCAGATTTTTTAGCAACACTTACAGCATTCACAGCTGCTGTAGTGGCTCAAGATTTAGAACACCTTTGGGTTCATAAGTTTATTCGTCCATTTGAATTATTGTTAGCTGGTGGAGGATTGAAAAATCGGTCGATTTTAAATGAGCTAAGAAATAGGTGCAATGGAATGCAGATTAAATCAATCGAAGAATATGGCTTACCTGCTCTTGCACGAGAAGCATTAGCTTTTGCCGTTTTGGCATGGTGGCATGTTCTTAAACATCCAGGTAACTCCAAGTTTGTAACTGGTGCTAAACGCTCGGTTGTTTTAGGAATGCGAGCAGATCCTGTTTAATTAGCACTAAGTGAATAGTTTGTTTAATTGGAAGGTCGAATTAATCGAAATCTTCTAGGTGCTCCTTTAAGTCGTTGCGTCCCTTGTGCTTCAAGGGCTGAGCGGAACTTTTCAGTTGAAGAAAAACCAGTTCTAGCTTGAGGATGTGTATTTTCTTCATATTGGTCTAACCCTTTTTGAATGAGAACCTTGGCCATATTGCTTACGGTTCGAGACTCACGATCAGCCAAAGAAGCCAGTCTTGAGCAGAGTTCTTCTGGAAGCACAACCTGCACGCGAGGCGATTTTGGCTTTCCATTTGAGGATGTTTGCCGGGTAGCCACTATGAAGATCAGTACCGGTTCCCCTTTAGTGTACAGAGGTGTGCAAGGATAGTAACCTGCACTATGATTTCATCAGTGGTACTGAATTGCTTTTGCGAAGTGAGTTAGGCGTTGAGAACTTTTTGGAATGACTTCAATTGTTTTCGAAAAGATTCCGCTGTACCGATTCGTATAGAGCACATCAATAAAGGAGTTTTTAATGAAAGCATCCACTTTTTCTAGAACAACTGTTCAAAAATCTTCTCCGTCTAATTACAGACGGTCTAATTCATCAAAACGCAGACAGAACTCTGCACGAAAGCCAGAAAATAGTGATGTATTGATTTCGGCAGTAATTAGTCCCTGTTTGCTGACGCATTTACATCATCTTTTGCAAAGTGCTGAAAATGGTGCTTTGAAAGCAGGCCATCAGTCAACAGCTGCAAATTTTGCACAATTGCGAAAGGTTCTTTGCATGGATGCACGAAGCATGGAAGATGCTTTAGCAGCTGGAATCCCTGATGCAGATCTAGGTAATTCTTTTGAGAATCAATTCAAGTCAAATGCTGCTTAGGTGAATAAAGTTTCACCAGAGAGTTAAGCCATCGAATGAAGAGCAACGCTGCAGAGCTTTATCAACGCATTCAGGATGATAAAGCGTTATCTCAAAAACTCTTTAGGCAAGCCTTGCAAGATCCTCAGGGTGCTTTGAAATCCATTTCAGACTATGGGGAGGCGATTGGCTTGCCAGTGCAGCCTTCGGAAGTGAAAGAGTTTTTGGAAACACTTGATGATAATCAGACTAAGCAATGGGTTGTTAAAGCTCGAGGGGGTCTCTAAGAGATTGAGGTTTTGTATTGTTGGGGACTTTTTTTTCTAACGGAAGGTTCTTCGGGGTGTTTCTCCTGTCATATCCTCCTCCTCCTGCCAGGCTCCAAAAAAACCAGTAACTAGGAATTGCCAATGCTGCAGCAAGGACTATGGCAGTAATTTGTTCCAGTCTTACCATCAACTTTGTTTTGGTATTGGCAAACCTTACTTGGCCTGTCTTCAAAGCAGGATGATGTACTCATTCGTAATTTTCTAATAGTGCTGCGACTTGAGAGCGTAAGCAAAATTTATCCAACCAGTGAGGTTCTCAGAGACATCACTTGGGAAATTAAAGCTGGTGATCGTATTGGTCTAATTGGCGTTAATGGTGCAGGTAAATCCACGCAACTTAGGATTATCGCGGGATTGGAAGAAGCTACTAGTGGAAAGATTTTGCGTCAGGGAGATCCCAAAATTGCATATTTAAAGCAAGAGTTTGACGTTGATATCAAGAGGAGTGTTCGAGAAGAGCTTTTTAGAGCTTTTGAAGGTGCGGCCGATTTGCTGAACAAGCAACGATTAGTAGAGATTTCTATGGAGTCCAAAAGGGCACAAGAAGATCTAGATTATTTGAATCAGTTAATTAAAGAATTAGGAACACTACAGTCAAGTTTTGAAGCATTGAACGGATATCAACTTGAGGCCCAAGTAGAGAAATTATTGCCGGATATAGGATTCTCATCTGATCAAGCTGATCAATTAGTTGGAAGTTATTCTGGTGGTTGGCAGATGAGAATTGCTCTAGGTAAGATTTTGCTTCAAGATCCAGATATTATTTTGTTAGATGAGCCTACAAATCATCTTGACCTTGAGGCAATAAAATGGTTAGAAGATTATCTTTTAAATCAGACAGCTGCAATGGTTATAATCAGTCATGACCGTACTTTCCTCGATCGAGTATGTAATCAAATAGTCTCTACAGACAGGGGTTTATCTAGAACATATATTGGCAATTATACTCAATATTTAGAACAAAAAAACTTGGAAGATGAGAGTAAAAAAGCTGCTTTTCAAAGACAACAAAAGGATTTAAATATTCAGAAGGCCTATATTGAAAGATTTAGAGCAAGTGCTACTAGAAGTACCCAAGCAAAAAGCAGAGAAAAGTTACTTGAGAAGAGAGATCTAATTGAAGCACCAGTGGAGAGTGTCAAATCTCCAAAGTTTACTTTTCCTATACCTCCTAGAGCTGGACGACAGGTTGCAATAATTGAAGAGCTTTCACATAGTTATGATGATAATATTTTATTTTTGGGGGCAAATCTAGAAGTAGAATCAGGGGATAGAATAGCTTTTATAGGGCCAAATGGATCAGGTAAATCAACCCTTTTGCGATTAATTATGGGATTAGAAATACCTCAAGATGGCCAGGCTGGATTAGGCCTTCATAATGTTATTCCTGGATATTTTGAACAAAATCAAGCCGAAGCTTTAGATCTTAATAAAACAGTTATTGAAACAATGTTCCAAGAAGTTCCAACTTGGACGCAAACAGAGGTTCGTTCTTTGTTAGGTAGTTTTTGCCTGGCTGGAGATTCAGTTTTTAAGAATGTTGGGGCATTAAGTGGGGGAGAAAAAGCGCGATTAGCATTGGCATTGCTTCTTGTTAAGCCTTGTAATTTGCTTTTGCTTGATGAGCCTACGAATCATTTGGATATTCCAGCTAAACAAATGTTAGAAGATGCTTTGCAAGAATATGAAGGATCTGCTTTATTGGTTTCTCATGATAGATATTTTATTTCTCGAGTTGCTAATCATATTGTTGAATTGAGAGATGGAGAATTAATTTCCTATCGCGGTAATTATGATTATTACTTGCAGAAAAAGATTGAAGAAAAAAGAGCTAAAGAGGAGGCATTGGCTTTAGCTAAAAGAGAAGCAAAACGTCGAGAGAAAAGAGCAAGAGATAGGAAGCGCAAGAGTCGTAAATCCCTATGAAATTTAAAATCATTTGTTTTCGTAAGAAATATCTCTGAAATCAACAGGTTGTATCAATATAGTAAATTTTTTTTCTTTCCTTTTTATTTGAAATTCCAACTTAGTGTTGATCCCATGTCTGCTAATCGCAGTTACAACTTGTGCAGGATTTTTTATTTTTTTGCCTCCAATTGAATGAATTATGTCACCTGCTTGTAAACCTCCTTTATATGCCGGACCTCCCGGAACGACATATCTAATTATTGCTCCATTACGATTGCTTTCATTAATATTGTTGCTAGTTAATTGACCAAGACTTATTCCTATAACAGGATGGGTTACATTACCTTTTTCAATTAGTTGCCGCGCTATTTCTAGGGCACGGTTAATTGGAATTGCAAAACCTAGTCCAGCGCCTGGACCAGATCTAACTAGTGTATTTATTCCTACTACTTCGCCATTTTCATTTAGTAATGGACCGCCAGAGTTGCCAGGATTAATAGCTGCATCAGTTTGTATTAATTCGAGACGTTTATCTGATATCCCTAGTTGCGCAACGTTTCTATTTAGATTGCTAATAATTCCAAGAGTAACTGTATTCTCAAGGCCAAAAGGATTACCTACTGCAATAGCCCACTCTCCAACTTTGAGCTGATCAGAGTTGCCTAATGGTGCAACAGGCCAAGGACCGTTACCATTTAATCGAATTACAGCAAGGTCAGTCAGACTATCTTTCCCAACTATTTCTCCTTTAATTCTTCTTCCATCTGTAAGTTCCACCATCAGAATATCTGTTTTTTCTATGACATGAGCATTGGTTAGTACTAGGCCGTTTGATTGAAAAATTACACCACTACCTTGCCCTTTCTCAATTCTTGTTTTGGGAACTCCTATACCTTCTATTCCAAAAAATCTTTGTAAATAAGGATCCATCAGCAGATTTGGAGGCAAGCCATTATTAGAGATAGTTCTTACTTTTCTTTGTGTGTCTATGGTCACTACGGCTGGACCAGTTCTTTCAACTGCTTTAGCTACAAATGATCCCTTGGTTATCTCATTATTTTTATTTAATAAATTAGGTAATGATTTGGCAGGCAAATCGTTAACTACTGAGAGGTTTACTATCCCCATGCTGAGTAATATACTTTTAGATATTGCTATCATTAATTTCTTTTTCTTGATGTCGAACCTTTGAATGAAATTTGGCCTCAAAGATTGAAAATTGTTTTGTTTAGTCATTGAAATATGCTTAATTAGAGGCTTGGTTAAGCTGGATCTTATAAAAGATTGCAGCTTGATTAATTCTTGCGACAAGTTTGGCCTAATGTTATTAGTTGAATCGGACCTTTGCAGGTCTTCTTTCAATGGCAGCCTTCTTAGACACAGTCTGCATACGGGGTCTTTGAGGTTGACAAAGCATATGAAATCAATGTTTTGCAGCCAATCATGCCTTTTTCCGTCATAGTGAATCTATGTTGAGCTCAATTTTTCCGCTTCTATACGGGACAATTGTCTTGTTCTTGCTTTGGCAAGCTGTTCGTCTGATGGCGCCAGGCTTCAAACTGTCTGAATTTTCAAACCAAGACAAGCTTAAATCCCAAAAACTTAAAGGAGATAGGACGGGAAGACTGACCATTCATCCAGAATTACTTGACCAAGAAGGACGGATCACTGACGAAGAGTTGCTAACTGTCCGTTTTTCTGGAGATAATGAGTCTCCTCCTACATCTGAAAGCTCTTCTGAATGAGTTAGGAGGAATAAGGCACTTACCTCAAGTAAGTACCCAATATGGAATCGCAGGGGAGGCCCGGTGGATCAAAGAACTCGAATCGTGGTAGCTGTCATTAAGGCTTTGAAGTTACCACCAAGATTTCGTTTGAGAATCTTGAAAGAAGACCCTGTAAGGCTTGAGTTAAGTCTTACACCTTCCTATGGGAAACAGCCAATACAAGTAGGCTTGGTGGAGTCCCTTGACCTTGTGGCAAGGCGTGACAGGGAGGGACGTATCCCTAGGGACCTTCAAGGAACTTGGGATTGGACCGTTAGACATGGTGATGTCAGTACTGGTGGATGGAACCCATATTTGAAGGAAGCTCTTCAGACAATGTTTGAAACGGGTTTGCCAGCAATAATCTATGAGGAGTTAACAGGAGAGGACTATCGCCCGGTGGATGGAGTTAGACATGTTAGGTAAGACTTTGATGTGTATATGATTGGAAAACCTATTTTGAAATCATTGAACGTAGGGTTTTCTGTGACCATCTGAGTTTCTTCAGATCATTTAGAGTCTTTTCAGACAATCAATCAACTCGCTTTATTGTTAAGGCCCTAAACCATTAATAGAATTCATGCTCACTAGTATTCCATTCAACAAATAAGGTATTAGATCGATAATAATGTGTTGAGAGAGGTAAAATTCATATACGTAGCTACCTTTTCCCGTTAAAATTTGTCAAAAGGATTTTTATTTTGGAAAACCCTCAGCCACGCTTTGGATTCGTCAATTTTGCTGAAACATGGAATGGTCGTTTGGCAATGTTGGGGATTTTAATTGGGTTAAGTACAGAATTATTAACTGGTCAGGGTATTCTCGGACAGATGGGACTTGGCTAAAATCTCTTCTACGTGGCATCTGATTTCAAAATTAATAGAAGATTAATCCCTTATTACTCTTATTTTGTTTATAATAGTCACAGATTAATTCTATGTAAAATAAGTCTTTTTTTCTTTGATTAATAATTCGCTGCAAACTTATTCGGTTAGTGAGCTTAATTTAGCGATAGGAGAGCTACTGCAAAGAGGTTTTGCGCCGAGATTTCTATTGCAAGCACATATTGCACAAGTTCAAAAGAAGAAAGGTCATCTATGGCTCACTTTTTCTGATGGCAAATCATGCATTACTGGAGTTGTTTGGTCTTCTATTCTTAAAAAATTGGATTACATTCCCTCCACAGATGATGGAGTGATTGTTGTTGGAAAAGTAAATTTTTGGGAGGCCCGTGCAACTCTTTCTGTACAAGTTTTAGATATTCGTCCAAGTCGATCAACAGTATTACGTCAGTTTGAGATTGTTAGGGAGTTGTTAATTGCAGATAATTTAATTAATGAAGATAGACGAAGGACTTTACCAAAATATCCAAGAGCAATTGCAATTTTGACAAGTGTGCCGAGTTCTGCTCTTGCGGATATGTTGCGGACATCAAAAGAAAGATGGCCATTTACTAAATTGTTTATTATTCCTATATCTGTTCAAGGAGATGCATCAGCAGAAATTATGAAGGTGTTAAGTTTATTGGCAATGAATCTTGCTACCTTAAAATTTGATGCCATTGTCTTAGCAAGAGGAGGTGGGAACCGAGAAGATTTAATGTTATTTGATAATGAAAACTTGTGCAGGAAATTAGCTAATTTTCCTGTTCCTGTTGTCACTGGAATAGGACATGAAGATGATTTGACTATTGCTGATTTAGTTGCAGACCATAGAGCTGCAACTCCTACAGCTGCATTGGTTGCACTTTTGCCTAGTAAAGAAATTGTATTCTCTCAGCTTTTGCAAACTGCTGAAAGAATAGAAGAACGTATAATGTGGTCAGTGAACAAGGAAAAGCAAAGACTTAGAGATCTAAAATCTAATTTAGTTGCATATTCACCTGAAGTATTAATTAAACATAAAAAATCTTTATTGGATGAGAAGTTTGCACTGATTAATGCTTTTTCTCCTCAGCGCTGGTTAAGCCGGGGATTAGCAATTGTTAGAAATGATGTTAACAAAGTAGTTCATACAGTTAAAGATTTGAATTTATCTGATAGCCTGACCATTCAAATCAGTGATGGTGAAATTGATGTCACTATCAAAAAGATTTCTCCATATGACTCTTCATCATGAAACATCAAGATAAATCACTTCAGGATCAATTATTGAGTTTTAAAAAAGAAATTATTTCTCTTAGTTATGAAGACACCTTAGAATCCTTGGATAAGATTCTTAGTGAATTTAAGAATGATAGTATACCTTTGAAGGAATTACAAGAATATTATGTTCAGGCAAAAGTTTATTTAGAGCATGCACAGAGTTTGTTAGAGGATGTAGAGCAATCAGTGAGTCAAATTGATCTAGATGCCCTAAACAAAGTCTCAGATAAAAAATAATAGTCCTTGCTAAATTTTTCCGGATAATTTATTTAGGGGTTATGTCAATTGTGGCAGAACTAGCTGGAACTGTATCATTTGATTTGTTATTATTGGATACTTTTGATCCACATGCAGGACATTGTTGAGTGCTATTTAAGATTGTGATTCCACAATTTTTGCATCTAATCATTCTAGATTGAATAATACGCCATGCAATCCATCCAGCTCCTGATAATAGAATAGGAATAGCAATAATTATGAATATCAATCCACCAGCGAGATCAAGAATGATTCTTCCAAAGGCTGTTGGCAAAAGAAGAAAGCCAGCAAGTATTAGCCAGACTATAGAAGAATTCCGATTCATATCAATTATGTTGTTGGATTTTTAGATGACCTTGGAGTATTGTTTGTGACATTTGAATTTGCTTTTGGAGTATAAGGGATTATTTTTTAAAGAGCTTTGAGTCCATTTTCTTAATGTATAAAGATTTAATATCTTTGCATAGCTTACCAATTTATTTGTTTTTGACACTGATGAATTAATCATTACTAATATTTCTTCTTCTGCGACCCTTAGTAAGTATTTAATACAGTTCTAGCTTGCTGTTTATATCAATTGTTTGTTCTGCCAGCTAAGTTTTTTGTCGCAAAAACAACGCTCCAGCATTGACCAAAGTAAATGATTACACCTACCATCCAAACCCAAAGAGTAAGTACTAGAACTCCACCAATGAAGCCGTAGGCTTGGAATCTAGCGCCTAAAGATAAGATACTTCTGCTTACAGCAAAATTCAGTACTGTTAGCAGTATGCCAATCATTATTGCCCCAGGAATGAGAGGTCTTAAAGGCACTCTTCGGCTGGGAAGCAGTGCTTGTAGTAATAATGCCATTAAAGACAAGGACATTAGTGGAATAACAAATTGACCTACTTCCAGAACAGGAATTTTATACAACCAATCACCAATCCAAGGAGATGTATTTGTTATTTCTTCTAGTACAGCGCCTGGAATCATTCTCATATTGGTACTTATTTGATCAACAACTAAAAATAGTCCGATTAAAAAAACCACCAAGAATGCTTCCAGACGTGCACGCAGAAATCTAAATGCTTGAATCCGCCATGGGTCAGGTGATAAAGGACTAGGAAAAATATCTGACCAAAGACGATCGGCCCCTCTTTGTAATGTTAGGTAGGCATTCCCAGAAGTTACTATTAAGAAAATTGCACCTAATAATCCTGCTCCAAATCCTTGATTCACTAATTTTATTAGCGTTGAGTCAATTAGGTCTACAACGGAGGGAGGTACGATTTGAGCTGCATAATTAATAATTTGTTGATTAAGTCCTTGTTGTGTGCCCAGAAACCATGAAGCAACAGAAAGTGATATTAATAAAATCGGAAAAATTGATTGCAATGTGTAATAGGCAAATGCAGCACTTAGGTCTACGCAATCGCAGCGCGTCCAGTGTTCAAAAGCACGCCATATGCTTCCCAAAAACCATTGAAACTGACGCCTCCAGCGAAGGACTAAGTTTTTTCTCAAGCTAGAGGCTGCAGAAGACTTACTAATTAAAGACCATTGTGAGCTGAGCGCAATTAAAAATTATGGTTCAATTAATTCTTCAGCCCAAGGTAATAATCTTAATAATTCGTTCTCTGAACTGGCTGTTAATAAAGGAAAGCTTGTTTCAGCAACATCTTCGCCAGGCATAAGCTTGGAAGGATCATTAGCTAACCATTTAAGAGGGCAATTAAGTTCCGAAAGAACTAGCCAGGCTGACGCAATATCCCATATTTTGGGAGTTGCCTCTATGGCTCCAACAGTTTGACCTACCGCAACACTAGCAAGATTAAGACTGGCAACACCTCTTAGTCTTATCTTCCCAGGGAAAGGTTGGTTCGGTTTGCGTTGTAGAACTCTTATTGATCTACTACATAGCGATACGCAAGTACTTTCTGACTGGAATCTTGCTTGTGAGTCCAAACGTTTTTTGTTTAGCCAAACTCCCTGTCCTTTGACAGCATAAATTCGTTGATTTAATGCAGGTAAATCTAAAAAAGCTGATTCAGGCATCCCATTAACAAATCGTGCTACAGAGATTGCCCAGTGAGGGATACCTGCAGCGAAATTAGTTGTTCCATCTAAAGGGTCAACCACCCAAAAAGCATTTGATATTGGTATAGATTTCGAACCTTCTTCGCTTAAAACCCCTTCATTGGGGGTGATTCTGGACAATTCACGGACAAATGTTTCATCACTCCAGCGATCACATTCTGTGATTAGACTTCCATCGGCTTTGATTTCTGAACCAATATTGCCAAAATCTTTTAGTTGCCGGGAGGAAACTTCGTCAATGAGCAAGTCAATGCTTTGAATTTGTTGCTTATTTAGGGGCTTTGGAATCTGTCCTGAGCTCATTATTAATTAAGTTGTGATAGTTGACAGGCAGGCTTGATAGGTGAAGGCTCTATTTGTATCTCTTCTATCTTATTTGATTGGTTTACCTTGGTCTTAATTGTTGATTTTCGGCACTTTAATACTTTATCAAGTCCCGTTCTTCTTTGAAGTTGGGCAAGACTTGTATTATAAATAGTAATTGCATCGGAATAACGTACCTCAGCTCCTGTTAAATCTCTTTGAGCATTTACAACTTCGCGTTGTGTTGTAACTCCTGCTTGGAATCTTAGCCGTGAAAGTCTGAGTGCCTCTCGCGAGGCTAAAATTTCTCTACGCATTGTCCCTATATTTTGGTTTGCACTTTTTAGATTGAAGAAACTTTCTTGCACTTCTCCCTTGATTCGATTTGATTCAGAAACGAAATTGGCTTTACTTTCTTTAGCCAATAATTTGTTATACCTATAAATTGACTTGGATCTCCCACCATCAAAGATGGGCCAGATAGTTGTTAAGCCAATAGTATTTGTGCTGTTCCAGCCATAATCATTCATATCAATTGATTTATTTGAGTCAACTAATGATTGACCTTGGTATCGAGTAAAGGAGTAAGTATTAACTATACTCACTGTAGGTTGAGAACCTGCTAAAGCTGCATTTGCTTTGCTGTTATTAATTGAAATATCTAATTTTAGTTGATTTAATTCTTCTCGAAATTTATATGCTGCAATTATACTTTCTTGTAATGTTGGTTCCCATATTCCTAGTACCTCCGCAGAAGATGCAGCAGTTGGTATGACGCCATTGGGCAAATTTAAAATTGTTGCCAAGCTTCTTCGAGCTATTTGTTGATCTGCCTGTTTTCTGCTCAGTAGTTGTTTGTCTCGAGAAAGTTGACTCTCTGCTTGAAGTACTTCTAGTTTAGTAGCTACGCCAGCTTTATATCTAGCACGCGCATCTCTTAAACTTACAAGTGATGCTTTTATTGATTGGGTGCCAATTCTTACACCTTCGTCAGCTAACTGAAGCGTGAAATATCGCTTCATTGCGTCTAATTTTGTATCTCTTAAACCAATCATATATCCGGCTTTTGTTCTTTCAAATGTATCTCTTGCTGCAGCAATTTGTGGGACTCTTGCAGGGTTTATTAGGTCCCATTTCACCTGAAGAGAGATAGAGGTATTCCAACGCTCACTTTTGGTTTTTGGCGTTGTACTGAAATCTGAATTTCGATATTGCTTCCCGCTCAAATACTCAGGCAATCCATTGCCTAGCAGATCGATCGTGGGGTACCAAGCTGATAGCTGCTCGACGAGGAGAGCCTTTGCTTCTTCTATACGAATAGAAAGTGCTTTTAGGTAAGGATTGTTTGCTTCGACTAATTTTTCTACTTCTTTCAGGCTTAGTGGTATGAGTTGATTGCCACCTAACTTTGAAGGAGTGTCTGGGAGTATCAGGGAATTGGGAACCACATCTTCTTGCAATAAATCGTCGATTCGTTGGGAATCTATATTTTTGATTTCGATTCCATTCCCTAACGCAATTTTTGTATCCCTTGAGAAATGTGGCAGTAATGCGTTAGGAAGTTTTGCGCTGACCATGTCCATCCCTTGAAAAAGGATTCCAGCCAGGAAAAGACTTCTTGCAGTAATCCGCCGCACAGCACTTTCAGAACTAAATATAATCTTAGAGACTTTCGTGACAATCTCCTAGAACAGCAGCCACGATGTCATCCGCTCCATCCACAATTCTTGTTGAAATGTCTAGTGCTTCTTCAACGTTGGTCAAAGTCATGTCATCAAGAAATATTGGTTGACCTTCTCTTAACATCATTGAAGGAATGAGCAATTGATCTCCCAACTCTTGGTTTCTCAATGCTTGGATGATGTCTCTCCCAGTGAGAAGACCAGTTGCTACTTGTTCTTGTCCCCAATAGGGACTTGGTAGGCCATGTAAATGGACAGTTAGATTTTCAATAGAGTTAAAATTTTCCACAATAGGCATTAATGCATTGGAAACTAAAGATCCAACCACCCAACTGCAATGTCTTGGTTCTTTTATCCTTGCAGGAAGATAAGCAGTCGCTTGATACAGAGCTTTTAAAAAACCTCGAATGCTCCCTACCCCATTTTCTTGTTGAGGAAAATCTTCGTAACTTTCAGTATCTGGTAGAGGTTCTTCAGCCATTAAGTACCATTCATCTGAGAGCCAAGCAAATCGAGTTCCTAATGAAGATCGAAATTCTTGTTGCAGGTTTTCTACCTGACTAATAATTTCTTGGGCGCATGATTTATTAATTGGTTTTAGGCCATCATTATCTGGTCTAAAGCGGGTTAGACCAACTGGTACAACAGCAGTTGAAAGTACCGCCGGCCATTCACCTGTTCCGAAGAAGGCAAGGTCTCGGAGAGTTTTCTCTAAAGCATTACCATCATTGAGACCTGGGCAAACTACTACTTGGGCATGTAACTGAAGATTATTACTTTTAAACCAAATCAGTTGATTTAAAAGATCTGTAGCCCTCGAATTGTTTAACATTTTTGCTCTAAGGGAAGGATCGGTTGCATGTACTGATACAAAGAGTGGGGATAGTCTTTGTTGTTTGATTCTTTCCCAATCTTTTTTTTGCATATTTGTTAGTGTTAAATAAGATCCATATAGAAAACTCAGACGGTAGTCATCATCTTTCAGGTAAAGACTTTTCCTTTTCCCAGGAGGTTGTTGATCAATAAAACAAAATGGACAATGATTGTTGCATTGATGTAGACCATCGAATATTGCTTCGGAAAAGCCTATCCCAAGCTCATCATCCAGTTCTTTTTCTAGACTAACTTTATGTATTTGACCATTCTTATCAAGAACTTCTAAAAGAATATTTTCTTCTACAATGAGATACTTATAATCAATTAAATCTCTAGGTTTAGTGCCGTTAATACTAATTACCTGGTCTCCTGGCTCAAATCCTAAGTCTTCTCCAATTGAATTTTTCTCTACATGGGAAATAACCGCTGGTTTTGGTGCCCGTTCTGGTTTGTCAGGATTTATTGCAGATATTGCAACATCAATAGAGGCTTCATTCCACACTAGGATCAGTTGAGATGGGAGAAGCGAGGCAAGTTGACTTAATTATAAGAGTGCCACCACCCTAAAAGCACAATTCCAAAAAATAATCTGTAGGCAATGAAAAGAGTTGTATTATTAGTTTTTAAATAGTTTAAAAGCCAATGGATTGATAGTAAAGAAACAATCCCAGCAGAAGTTACACCGAAGATTAACGGCAATATATCTACATTTGCTGAGGAACTATAGGAATCTTTTAGCTCAGAAATCCCTGCTAGAGTTATTGCTGGAATTCCTAAAAGGAAAGAAAATCTCGCAGAATCTTCACGTTTTAGGCCTAAGAGAAGTGCGGTTGATAAGGTTATTCCTGATCGAGATACACCAGGCATTAGGGCCAGGACTTGGCCTAATCCAATGACTAACCCATCTTTAATATCTAAATCATCTATAATTTTTCTTCTGCGACCGAAAAGTTCAGATATAGCTAGCAGAAAAGCCATCGTAATGGATATAAGAGCAATAAAAGGCACACTTCTAAAAAAGGAAATTTCATAGTTAGTCCAGAAAGTTTTAATTCCCATTCCAGCTATTATTATCGGCAAAGTACCGGCAAGAATAACCAAGCTGAATCTTGCATTTTTTCTGTCCCAATGTTTATTTTTGATGGCGTACGAAAAACCTTTTAGTAGGTTTTGTAGATCTTTTTTGAAATATCCAATAATTGCGAGCATGCTTCCAAGTTGCATGACTGCTGTCACAGACACACCAGGATCACCCCAACCCAGAATGATTGGGACGACTTTTAAATGTGCTGTACTACTTATCGGTAAGAATTCGGTTAGCCCTTGAATTACTCCAAGTACTACGTATCTCCAGCATTTTTCTAGTAAACCTAGGCTGAGGAGGGTTTCAGTCATCGGAGAGTTTCTAAAGTAAGTGCCTAATGCTCCAAGATATATTCACTTGAATTGCCCAGCTAGTGACCTTTATCTCCTAGTCTTTCTTGTCTTCTTTATTTATGTCAATTTCGAACGAGTTATTTTGTTTACTGTTTACTGATTCGATTCCGACTTCCTTAGGCAAACAACACCCAAACAAGCAACGCCCTACCTCTGAATAATCCTCCTCCAAAAATAATCAACATCAAATCTCCCACTGGTTTGCCTCAGAATTCACGTGCCTTGGAATTTTGGGCGGGAGTTTTAGTTGTACTTCCTGTTTTTTTGCAAGCACCATGGGTGAGGCTGCAACCCTTCTCTGCTTGCTTTTTTACTCTAATCCCTTTAAGTATAGGGATTTTGTTAGTTCAACTCAGAGGAGAAAAAGGTTCTCAAGCAGGTTCTTTGCTTGTTGGTGTATGTGGTAGTTGGTTGGGTGGATGTATTTTTTGGGGTTGGTTGAGGGCGAATCCCATGTGGCATATACCAGTCGAATCATTTGCCCTTCCTTTGGCTTTAGGTGGATTAGAGACACGATGGCGAGTGGGCTCAGGTTTTTACTTGGCTTGTTTGTTGGGTACTGCTTGTACAGATCTAATGATTTTATTAACAGGAGTCATGCAAAAGTGGCCAGATGTTGTTCTAGCTTCTTTAGAAGATGCACCAAAACTTCTTAGTGATGCCGCAGCCGACCTGTGTAACCCTCAAGCTGTTACCTTGCTTTTGATATCAGGTTTTTTGATTGCATCTTTAGCCAGATATATGCGGCAGAAAGCGTTTCAATATCCTTTATCTGCAGATGCATGGCTAGTTGCCAGTGCAGCCCTTACCACAACTTTGTGGATTGATGGACTGTTTTTTATAACGGCTTTGATTCAACCTAAATTAAGTGGCTTGATCTGAAGTAAATCAGTTTATATTGAGATTTAGATGTTTAAAGAAACCTAAATATCGCTAAAATAGCTTATGTAATGCAAAGGAAATTTATCTACTAGAGGTTTATTCAAATGGTGATTTGTCAGAATTTTTATGGGAGCTACTAATCGGACAGGCTCCATTCCTACAGGACCTTGGGATGTTGTTGTCATTGGTGCAGGAGCTGCTGGCTTGATGACATGTTTAGAGCTACCTGCTCATTTGAAAGTTCTTTTATTGAATAGAAATACTAGCCTTCGATCTTCAAGTAGATGGGCTCAGGGTGGAATTGCAGCAGTGACTCGGCCAGAAGACAGCATCGAAAGTCATGCAGAGGACACAATTAAGGCAGGAGCAGGAATATGTGACATTGATGCTGTCAATTTGTTAGTGCAAGAAGCCCCACGGTGTGTTGAGCGTTTGCAGAGACTTGGAATGGATTTTGATAGGGAAGGTGTGGGCTTGGCTACCACTCTTGAAGCTGCGCATACTCACCGAAGGGTTCTTCATGTTGCAGATCAAACTGGTCTTGCATTAGTTGAATTCTTGCAGGATCAAGTTAATAGAAGATCTAATTTGTTGCATCGTCGTGGCGTCCGTGTAACTCAACTTTGGGTAGAGAACAAAAGATGTTATGGCGTTCAGGTTTTAGATGGCCCTGATCTTTATTGGATTCCTGCAAGAGCAGTTGTTCTGGCCTGTGGTGGAGGTGGACATCTTTTTGCAAATACAACAAACCCTGCACAATCCTGTGGAGAAGGATTGGCTCTTGCTTGGAGAGCGGGTGCGGCTATCGAAGACCTTGAATTTGTTCAATTTCATCCAACAGCATTGAAGATGGAAGGGGCTCCCTGCTTTTTGATTTCGGAAGCACTTCGAGGAGAAGGTGCAAGATTGTTGGATTCACAAGGCAAAAGTCCAGTAGCAGAACTCCAAGGTGGCGATTTAGCCCCTCGTGATCAAGTTAGCCGAGCTTTGGTGCGTACGATGCATGCCCAATCTGTTCAAAATCTTTGGTTAGATCTCAAGGGCATTTCCTCTGAAATAGCAGAACTACGTTTCCCATCAATCTTGCAAAGGTGTAGAGAACTCGGATTAGAACCTCTTTATCAAGCTATTCCTGTAGCTCCAGCTGCCCATTATTGGATGGGTGGAGTCGCAACAGACTTGCAGGCTGCAACAACACTGGCAGGTTTATATGCAGTTGGAGAAGTTGCATGTACTGGTTTACATGGGGCTAATAGATTGGCAAGTAACTCCTTGATGGAATGTCTTGTATTTGCAAGTCAGATGGCATTAATCGAGCTTGGTGAATTGCCGGAGGGTAATATTGTTAGGAAGAATGGCAATATAGAAATCTGTAATGAAAGATTAAATGAGCAATATAACGTAGGATCTTTAACTAAATCGATTAATGATCTGCGTTATTTATGCTGGGAATATGCTGGAGTTGATAGATCAGAAAGACCAATGTGCAAAGCATTAGATGCAATTATTTCCGATAATTTTAGGATTGCCGAAGAACCCTTGCTGCAATTAGTATTTACGCAGTCAAAGGATAAGTTGATTTTCCTAAAAGATGCAGACAGACGTCATTTGAATTTACTTTTGGATCTTTGTAATAGGCAGCTTACAAGCTCACTTTTGTTTGAGGCTTGTATATTTAGAAAAGAGAGTAGAGGTGGACATCATCGTACAGATTTCAAGTCTCGTTTCCCTTATTGGGAATGTCATTCGAGACAAATAATTGGCAAAGATCTTGCAACTCGTAGGGTTAGATTATGAAATCATCATTGAAAATATGTTTATTTCTTAAAAGCACTTAGTTCAGCTAATTCTTCTAAGCTTTTAACACCTGAATCTAGTTTTCCATTTATTTCCCATGTTGGAAATCCTTCAATACCTTTCATTTCACATAGAGGCCTATTGTTGTTTGCCCCGTCTGCTGCGCATTCAACGATCTTAAGTTTGGATGAGGCCTCATGACCAAAAAGTTCTTTTTGGTCATGACAATGCGGGCACCAATAAGCGCTATACATAACTGCTCCGGTTTTGGTGAGATGAGTCGCCAGGGCAATTTGCCTAGGAGAGCTTGCATTTATAACGTTAGGCGGTACTCCTTGAGAGTTTTCTAATGCTATGGACTTATACGGATCTACTGTCGAAGACCAGATTAGGCCTCCAAGTACAACAGCAAGTGAAAGAAGAAAACCTCTGAAAAACAATTTACCTAGATCGTCCCAGCTACCCCCTATTAAAGATAAAATAAGCAAACTTATTGAGAGAAATGAAGAAAGTACACAAAAAAAGCAGAAAGCCTTGATCTTGGAAACCATTATCAACATCAAAACCAAGCTAAATGCTGTCATTCCGCATGAGATCAAGAAAAGACCCCACCAAGTGCGAGTAGATAAGCTGGATTTAGTGTCTTTGAACCCTGGTAAAAATGGAATAATTGTGAGACAAAGAATTAGCAAATAGGCAATAGTTCCCGCCAAAGATAAGGGAATCGAATATTGTTCTCCTTGAAAAAGAGTCCCCCAAGCACTATTTAGGACTTTGTCGCAGCCATCAGAATTACCAGGACAAGAAATTGCGCTAATAATGCCCCATCGCTTTAGGGTTATTGATCCTGTATCGATTAAACCTACAGTCGCCAGAGCAGCCATAACAATGCGCGCCCATTTGAAACCATTGTCTTGGCGTCTTCTACTGGTTAGTCGAGATGAACCCATCGGAAGAGAATGATTTCTTGAATTCTGGCAGTTCTTCGTCAAGTAGGTTGTTCTATAAGCTAATCAAAGGATTGTATTTGTTGAGTAATTTCGATTCGTTTATCAATGACTAAGAGTGAGCTATTAACTGCAAATCCCTCTAATCCTGATCAATTTGGGAAAGGTAAGCCATCTGTAGCCTTTGCTCATTTGGGTTGTGAAAAGAATCGAGTAGATACTGAACATATGCTTGGCTTGTTGGCTGAAGCAGGCTATGGAGTTAGTTCAAATGAATCTGATGCATCAGTAGTTGTAGTTAATACATGTAGCTTTATTCAAGAGGCTCGCGAAGAGTCCGTGCGGGTCTTGATTGATCTAGCTGATCAAGGGAAGGAATTGATCATTGCGGGGTGTCTGGCTCAGCATTTTAAAGAAGAGCTTTTAGAGGCAATACCTGAAGCAAAAGCAATTGTCGGTACTGGCGACTATCAACACATAGTTGAGGTTTTGGAAAGGGTTGAATTAGGAGAAAGAGTGAATAAGGTGAGTGTAAATCCCACCTATGTTGGGGATGAGAATTTACCTAGATATCGAACAACTGGGAAAGGATTTGCCTATTTGAAAATTTCAGAAGGTTGTAATTATCGCTGTGCATTCTGCATTATCCCGAAACTAAGAGGAAATCAACGAAGTAGGTCTATTGAATCAATTGTTGCTGAGGCAAAACAACTTGCAGATCAAGGAATTCAAGAGTTGATTTTGATTAGTCAAATCACTACAAATTATGGTTTAGACCTTTATGGAAGACCAAGATTAGCTGATCTTCTTCATGCTCTTGGCGAGTTGGAAATTCCTTGGATTCGTGTTCATTACGCATATCCAACAGGGCTTACTAAGGATGTCTTAGCTGCCTTCCGTGAAATTCCCAATGTAATTCCTTATTTTGATTTGCCGTTACAACACAGCCATCCGGAAGTCTTGCGCGCCATGAATCGTCCTTGGCAAGCCGAAGGTAATTACTTATTGCTAGATCGTATTCGCGAAGAATTGCCAGAAGCCATTCTTCGCACCACTTTGATTGTGGGTTTCCCAGGAGAAACTGATTCGCAATTTGAACATTTAGCGTCCTTTATTGAAAAACAACGCTTTGATCATGTTGGCGTCTTCACTTTTTCTGCTGAAGAAGGTACTGCAGCAGCAGAGTTGCCAAATCATGTTGATTCAAATATTGCTCAGGCCCGTAAGGACAAAATTATTGCTTTGCAGCAACCTATTTCCCAAGCTTTAAATAGTAAATGGGTTGGCAGGATAGTTGATGTGTTAATTGAACGTGAAGGTTCAAAAAATCAAATGATCGGACGCTGTATTCGTTTTTCGCCTGATGTTGATGGAGAGGTATTTGTAGATATAAAAACAGCAAGGGATAAACCAATTCTGGGAAAGATTACTCCTGTTCTTATAACAGGATCAGATTTATATGATCTAACAGGTGAATTGGCAGGAGTTGGCGAAATGCTTGTGGAATTAAGGAATCAAAGCTAGATTCGTGAATATAAGAATCTTGAAAATATTTAAATCAGTTTTATGGATTTGAGCAATTTATTCAATAGAACAGCTGTTCCAAGTCCAGTTCCAACGATCACAAGATAGAAAATGATGCCCATGAATTAGAAAGGTTTTACAAAACCACTACAAGATATTTTCATGTTAACCCTTGAGGTAACCATTCTTATCAATCTTGAACATAGGTTTCACCATTTACAAGGCACATCTCAGCACGTTGCAACTCTCTACCTAGATATAAAGCATGATCAAGTTTACTGAGGTGGATACTTTTGGGATTTTCGGTTAATAAGATTCCAACTTCTTTAGCACTTTTCCCTCGGTAGATCCCCTCAGGTAGTCGTTTTTCATTGCTTGAGCATCCAAGTGGTTTCCCTGTCTTGGGATCAGTGGCTCTGCCGAGGTTGTCAATATCGTTTGAGAAATGCTGTACTTCCAACTCTCCAGCAGCATGATCTACATGTATCAGAAAATAACCTTTTGGATCTAGTGCTATTTTTCTATTTGAGAGTTTTTTGTCTAGAGCTTTGATTCTCTCAATTTTTTCTGTTTCTTTTTGTCTTCTTGTAATCATTTCTGTATAGGTTAAAGAAATGATATTCAATTGAAACCTAAGGTTTTCAATTGAAATCGTCTAGCATCACTTGATTTTAGTTGTTTTCCCACCTTCGAGGAAAGGTATCCCTAACAGTCTTAGCAATCTAAAATAACTGATTTTTTATTAATTCTTGTGAGTTGGCCAGGTAACAGATTTTGGTATTGCCATTAGTTTATGTTGACAGGCGCATACGCTATATATAGGGTATATTTGATGAGAATCCATCTTCAACCACAATTGGTGGACATATGTACAATTTCACAGGAGATTCTGTTACGAGTATGCAGCCAGTCTCAACACCAAGAATCAAACAAATACGTCATCAAATTAGTTTGCAAGAACTTGAGCTAAGACTCTTAAGGCTAGGGTTCCCTCCACAATCATTGAAGGATATTCTTCGGTGCGGAAGCAAAGTTAATAATTAGTGTCTTTCTTGATTGCGATTTCATGTTGATTTTGTTGACTTTGGAAGGGTAATTCGGAATTGATTTTTTGAATATTATGCATCATGGCTTTATTGGCACTTGGCAATAAAGTTTGAATTACATCTGTTAGGGATTTTGCATACCATCGGTGAAGGCTGATGGAAGGCTTAGCAATAAAGCCTCTACGTCTTTTTTGACTGCCTCCAGCACCTGGATCGAAGCTCTGAATACCATTCTTTAGTGCCCAATCTATTGGTGCGTAATAACAAACCTCAAAATGTAGATATTTTATTTCTTCATTTGTTCCCCAATATCTACCCCAAAGTTTTTGGCTATTTGTCATACATAAAGACATCGCTATTGGATTACGATTATTTCCACGATGTGCACTAAAAAGAACTATATTTTTTGAATGATTAGGATCTTCTAGTTTTAAGAAGAATTCCTCTGTAAGATATTTGCTGCCCCATAGGCCCCAATGAGCACAATGATTTTCATAGAACGCATACATTGTTCTTAACAAGTTTTTATCAATCTCCTTCCCAGTAATCGCTGATACTGTGATGCCTGCATTTTCGATATATTTTCTTTCCTTTTTAATATTTCTTCGTTGGTTGGAGTTAAATGATGACAAGTATTCAGAAAAGTCTTGATGTCCATTTGATTGCCATAAACTTTGTTCATTTATCCATCTAGAGTAATTATGCTTTTCTAAGATATGTCTCCATTTTTCTTCAACATAAAGAAAGTTGCAACTTAATATCCCATTTTTTATGGCAAAATTGTCAATTTCATTTAGAATAATTGAAATATACTTTTCGGAATCGTACTCCTCTCTGAGAAAGAATTGATATCCTTCTACTGGGCTGTAAGGACTCATACCTATAAGCTTAGGGTAGTAATTCAGGTTTAATCTTCTGGCAATCTCACAGAATGGTTGATCAAAAATAAATTCTCCATAGCTATGATTTTTTAGATAAAGTGGAGCAATGGCTATCAGTTTATTTTCTTTCCAAAGTGTTAGATGTAGTGGTTGCCATCCAGTTCCTGGGAAAACACTTTTTGAATCTTCTAGTAGTTTTAACCAATTCTGATTGTAAAAGGGATTGATATCTTTAGCTTGGACATCATTCCATGCTTCTGGGCTTATATCTCTAGCTGACTCTATCCAACGAGTATAAATCTTAGTCATTATTATTTATTGTTCTGATCATTACTTGTTAAGTAGGCTGGTTTTTTGGTAGCTCACTTTTTCGATGATAATGAATTAAAATTTCATCAGATCCCAGTTGCTTAGTATATTTTAAATTCCATGCATTCACTTCTTGCATTGAATCATTTACCATTGTGATATCCGTTGAAGTCCACAGATGAGATCCTCCTAACATTTTTGGAACTAATGTTAATTGCATTTCATCAATCAAGTTGTTTTTCAAAAAGGATGCTATAAGTTTAGCTCCTCCTAGTAGAACGAGTTTATTTATGCCATTTATCCATAGTTCATTAAGCGTATTCTGCCAACTATAACGAAAAAAAAATTCCTTATTGTAGCAATATGGAAGTAAAAATTTACTGTAGGATTTTTGTGTATCCGAATTAGGATTTATAAGCCACCGTTTTATAGGTTGTTTAAAAAATTCCCAATCTTGCTTTTGATTTTCAGGAGAGCTTGCAACAATTGCTATAGGTTGTTTTGTTTTTTTGTCTGCCAAGCGTTGTTTTATTAGTTTCGGCGAATGAATGAGACAGGTGGTTTGATGTTCACGGAGTGTGCCTCCCCCCATGAGGGTTGCATCAGCCCAAGCAAGAGATTCTTCTAAGGCTAGTCTGTCACCACACCCTCCCAATTCAGCTTTGCCTCCTTGTGGAGGAGCAAGTCTGCCATCAATGCTTATGGCAACTACTAGGCGAGTTAATGGTTTTTGCAAGTTAATTTTCTATTTGGTGGCGAGGGCATTTATTGAATTAGGAGCAATTTCTAGTTTTGGAACTTCTGCATAGACTTCTGCTGAATTATTTGGACTTTCTTGTAGTCGTATTTTATGTAAATATGCACCAATATGTTGAATTGGTCTAGAAAGTTGATCTGATATGTAGAGAGCTATATTTTCTGCGGTAGGAACACATTCTTTGAAATAGTGGATGTCTTTGTTTAGAAAACTATGGTCAAATTTCTCCACAATTATCTCATTAACTACTCTGTTTAGAGCTGAAAGATCGCAGATCATTCCAGTTCGAGGATCAATAGAGCCACGGATTGTTATATCAACGAAATAGTTGTGACCATGCCCATGGGGTCTTGCACATTTACCATATATTTTCTCATTCTCTTCTTGTGTGAGTTCAGGACGAGCTAGTCGATGTGCAGCGGCAAAATGTGTGCGAATGGTTAGGTAAGCTTCCATAGAATTTCCTAAATAATCAGCCCAAAGGCCAGGACTTTCGTAGAGTCTTAAGGATACGAGAGGGAGATGAAGAATTAGCCTTTCCCAGATGGTTTTAACTAATGCTTCTGTTGTAGGTAAGCATCCATTAGGTTTTGAAAGATCAAATTCAGGCCATATTTCGTTAAGAAACCGGAAATTTAATTGATCTGTAACTTCAGAACTTATGGCATGTTTGACATCAGATAGGTTGAGTACCATTCCATCTGAATCAAGCTCCCCACCCATGGAGACTATCAGTTCATAATTGTGTCCATGTCCTGGTGCTATTGAACATGATCCAAAAATTGAGGCATTTTCCTCTGAGGACAGCTCAGGTAAATGGTAAAGATGACTGGCACTGAAACATGCTTTACGCCTAATTACACAGCCTCTGCCTTGGCCGTGCCTTGCCTGATAGGCATCATTAGTCATGGCAGGGTTAGATCTAAAAACATTTTAAAGAGTTTCTTCTAAGTTGTAGTTTATGAATTCCTCGTCGGCACAGGTTCATTTGCGAGAAATGCTCAAAGGTAGAAGCCTTTTCCTTGTTGGGATGATGGGCAGTGGAAAAACTAGTACAGGAAAACCTTTGGCCCAATTACTCGATTATCGATTTGTGGATTTAGATGCTGTTATAGAGGAACTAATAGGTTCTTCGATATCTGAGCTTTTCAAAAAAGATGGTGAAGAGAGTTTTCGTGTTATCGAGACCAAAGTCTTAAACCAAATCACACAGCGTCACTCGCTTGTAATAGCTACTGGAGGAGGTGTTGTAACTCGATCAGAAAATTGGGGGTATTTACATCAAGGAATTGTTGTTTGGTTAGATCCAAGTCGTGAAGTTTTACTTACTCGACTTACTTCTGATACTGCTACCAGACCACTCTTAGATGTACCACAACCTGAGGTTTCCTTAGATCGTTTGATAAAAGAAAGGAAAAAATTTTATGCAGAGGCCGATTTAAAGGTGAAGATTCAATTTGAAAGTCCTGAAGAGGTAGCAACCCGGATTATTGAGGATCTATCAGTTCTGATCGGTAACTAGGAGGCTCTAAACGGATCGCAAACCATTGAAGTTTAAATCCTGATTCAATTTCAAGATCACATGCAGTATCAATTAATCGCTTGGCAGTTTCATTCAGTGATCCATAGTTTTTTAGGTCTTTTGGGAGCACCTCAAATGTCTTTAGCCATTTTATGAGCCATAGGAGTGTTTCTTCGTAACTTAGAAATTGTTCGGTTTTTCCTGGCTCCATAACGACAAAGTTGTCGCAGGAATGAATTAGAGCGTTAGACATATGAAATTCTAATGTGGATTGCTGGTATGTATGGCTAACATAATTTTCCAAGCAGAATCTCGAAATTGGAGAAGTTCTCTTTTTTGAACTTTCCCAGAATAGTCAGAGTAGCTAAACGCTTCCACTCAACGCAATCTCAATGGGCGAATTTTTTTCTAATGTTTCTAGGTATCCCAAATACCTAATCACAATTGTTCTTGGTGTTTTCACAGCGATTTTGGAACCTTTGGTTCGTAGAAGTAGTAATCCAGTCACGGCAGTGTCCTTGATAGGTGCTTTGATAAGTGGTTTGTTAACTCTTGGTTTTATTGTTCGTGCGATGGTTTTCCCATCCTCTGTCGGTTAGTTATGGCACATGGTCGTAGGGTTGAGAGAGTTGCGGCGTTGATTCGTCGTGAGTTTAGTGAATTGTTGGTTAATGGCATTAGAGATCAACGTGTTCAACAAGGAATGGTTTCGGTCACCGAAGTGGAGGTTTCTGGTGACTTGCAGCATTGCAAGATTTTTGTAAGCGTTTTTGGTCATGCGTCTCTTGCAGATGACGTGTTGGCTGGATTGGATGCTGCCAGAGGTTTTGTTAAAGGTGAGTTGGCCAGAAGATTACAGATGAGAAGAGCTCCTGAGGTTGTGTTTCAGTTGGATCGAGGACTTGAAAAGGGAACTTCTGTTCTCTCTGTTCTTGATAGGCTTCAAGAAGAGAGAAAAGTTAGGGATGAAAAGTTTTCAGGAGATGTAAATTAATTGATGTCTGAACTCAATCACAAGAGATTTCTTTTAGATCATATAGCAGAATTAATTGTTGTTAGAGCCAGTGCTTATCGAGATGATGCACAAAGAGATTATCCACAATGGGAGTTAGATAATTCAAATTTAAAGCGCTTATTAGCAAAAGGCGTCGGTGGAGTAATTCTTTATGGAGGAAGTACTACTGACTTAGAGCAACGTTGTTTTGCCTTGAGAAGATGGGCAAAAAAACCAATTTTATTGTGTGCTGATGTAGAAGAGGGCTTAGGTCAAAGGTTTAAAGGAGGGACTGTTTTAATACCCCCAATGGCTATTGGTCGCTTATACAATTCTGATTCTCAGAAAGCTATATATTTTGCAGAAAGATACGGTAGTTGTATTGGTAAACAAGCAAAGAAATGTGGCCTCAATTGGGTGCTTGCTCCAGTTTGTGATATTAATACTAATCCTAATAATCCTGTGATTAATGTTCGTTCCTGGGGAGAAGATCCATTCACAGTGGCAGAACTATCTTCTTCTTTTCATAAAGGAATAGTTTCAGAAGGAGTTATGACTTGTGCAAAGCATTTCCCAGGACATGGCAATACTTCTGTTGACTCTCATCTTGAATTACCTGTTTTGTCTAGTTATATAGAAGAGTTGAAACAGTGTGAATTAATTCCTTTTTCCTACTTAATTAATAAAGCCGTTCCAAGTATTATGACTGCTCACCTAATGTTTGAAAATATTGATTCGGAAAATCCAGTAACTTTTTCTCCTGTCTTAACTGAAAATTTACTTAGAAAAAAATTTTTCTACGATGGTTTGATCGTTACTGATGCACTTATAATGGATGCAATTGCTAAATTGCATAGCAGTGGGGAAGCAGCTGTTCGAGCAGTTTTAGCAGGAGCAGATTTAATTCTAATGCCTGGTGATGTAGACGAGGCAATTCAAGCACTATATGAAGCTTTTGCATCTGGGAGAATTCCTTTTTATAGGTTAGAAGAATCTTTACGAAGACGTAGATTAGCGATTGATAGATTTGAGATAAAATCAAAAGTATTATCACAAGGTTCTTCTTATTCCAGTAATTACATAATAGAAGAAACTGATGATTGTGATTTTGCTGGAGAATTAATTGATTGCACCCTGGAATCAATTAATTGTAAATATCTAGAATTCGATGATGATTCAATAAATTTAATTTTGGTTGATAATTTCGCAACTAGTCAATCATTTAATAGGCGACTACCAATATTTAGTTTTCCAGAGTCGTTAGGATTAAAGAGTATTCTTTGGAATGAATTTGTTGTTAATCCTTTGCAAGAGAAGGATGGCAATGTATACCTTTTGCCGGAACTATGCAACAAAGATATCTTATTGCAATTATTTATGAGAGGTAATCCTTTTCAAGGAAAGAATGATATTGCCAGTGGCTGGATTAGTTTAATTAAAACATTGCAAAAACAAAAACGTTTGAAAGCTTTGGTTGTTTACGGTAGTCCTTACCTTTGGCAAGAAATATGTGAGGTTCTTGATTCGTCGATTTCAGCTGTGTATAGTCCCGGCCAAATGGAGGAGGCACAAAAACGAGTATTCATTAATCTTATCGATTCCAAGAAAACTAAGAATTATGGTTCTAATGAATTTACTAATTAGAGGAAGTAATTGACATTTGTTTAGATATTAAGAAATTATTTGCTCTGCAATTTATTGTTGAAACTTGCAAAATACCTTAGCATCTATATGCTGTATGTTTAGATTTGATGCTGGGTTCGTTGACTGGTGATCAATCAACAAAGACTATAGTTATAACTCGTTCTCACGATCCTTTGAGTGATTACAAGTCTAGTCTTAGATTTAAGAATGTTAGGATTTTAGAATTGCCAGCCTTGGTTATAGGACCTCCTGATCAATGGGGACCTCTTGACGATGCTTTAGGAATTTTAGAAACATTCAATTGGATAGTTATATCGAGTGCAAATGGTGTAAGAGCATTGGAAGAAAGGTTGCAAATCATTCAGCTTAGCTTGGCAGATTTGCCTGAGGGTTTAAAAGTGGCAGCTGTTGGCAAGAAAACTGCTTCTTTACTAGAAACAATGGGCGCAAAAGTAGATTTTATCCCACCCAATTTTGTAGCCGATAGTTTGATTGAGAATTTCCCAGAATCAGTTGAACAGTTGAAAATTCTTCTGCCTAGAGTTCAAAGCGGAGGTCGCACATTCTTATCTGAGGCACTAATAAATCTAGGTGCAGTTGTAACGGAAGTGCCTGCTTATGAATCAAGATGCCCAGAGACTATGCCCGAAGAAACTGCAAATGCTTTGGCCAACTCAGAAGTTGATGTTATTGCTTTTACGAGTGGTAAGACTGTTATGTATACAGTTGAATTATTGAAGAATAATTTTGGTTCTCATTGGACTAATTTGATTGACCATGTAAAGATAATTTCTATTGGACCACAGACTAGCTTGAGATGTAGAAAATTTTTTGGTCGCGTTGATAAAGAGGCGAAGACATTTGATATGGATGGATTATTAGATGCATCTTTAAAGGTAATTTAATTTAGATCTATTTCCCGTATCCTTTCTCAACTAAATCTTTGAATCTGTTGATGTTTTCTTGAAGTTCATTTGTTACCATTCCACCTAGTATATTGGCTTCCATTAACGGTGCTATGACTCTTGGTAACTCATAACTAATTGTCAATTTCACATGGGTAACATTCTCAGATTCCGAATGAAAATTGACAGAACCTTCTGTAGGGAGACCACCTATTGACTTCCATTTTAGTTTTTCGGCATCAATACGTTCCGTAATTTGTGCTTTCCATTTGAATCGGAAACCATTAGCGGCCAATGTCCATTCCGTTAGATCTGGAAGTGTTTTTACGGTTTGATCAATTGTTTTTACCGATTCAATCCATGTCATCCACAGAGGCATTGCGTCAAGATCGCTCCATACTTTCCAGACTTGTTTAACTGGCGATTTGATATCGCAAGTTACTGTGTGTTCTAGCCAACGTCCCATGTTTATTCCCCAGCTGAATTGTTTTTTAGTTGAGATGATTGACGGAGAATTTCTGCAGCAGCCAAATGACCACTCATCGTTGCTCCTTCCATTGAATCAATGTAATCTTGCTTGGTATAACTACCGGCCAAGAAAAAATTTCGGATAGGGGTTGATTGTTTAGGTCGATAGGGTTCCATGCCAGGAGCTTCTCTATAAAGGGATTGAGCAAGCTTGACTACATTGCTCCAGATTAAGTTTAAATCTCTAGAGGAGGGGAATAAGTCTCTAACTTGTTTATCTG
Source organism: Prochlorococcus sp. AG-409-J19 (assembly GCA_003215635.1). Taxonomy (GTDB): domain Bacteria; phylum Cyanobacteriota; class Cyanobacteriia; order PCC-6307; family Cyanobiaceae; genus AG-409-J19. Next base: position 8,694 of record QCKC01000004.1, on the reverse strand, counting down.
TATGTCTAACTATTGTTTCTACCGATTTGGGAATCCAAGGATCACCCGGAGTAAGCACGCACTGAAGTAAGGAACCTAACCCTTCTATGCGGTAATCTTCAGGACTTGCTAATGCAAGGTCTGCAAAGCAACTAAAATCTGCATCTGCTGTGTAAAGAAGATTATTTAAACCTGAAGGGTAGTGAATATCTAATTTTTTCTTTTCATTATTTAATTCGGTTACCCATCCATTGTATCTCAATTGCACAGTTGCTACTGGTACTGCCTCTAGTTTCTGAATGGCGGCAAATTGATCAAATTTTTTCCATTCTTTAGGGATTAATTTTTGGATTCCTGGCACGTCGCATGCAGCTAGATAAGCATCTGCTTTTACTGACAGGCTGCCATTTGGAGTTTCTAAGTTTAATTGTGTAATTTGCGGTACTTCATTGTTTTCAAAATTAATTTCTTTAACTCTATGGCGTAAATGTAGCTTACCACCTTTTGATTTAATGTAATCAAGAATTGGTTGGGTAAGATAACGATGAGGTGATCCTTTGAGTAGATTTAATTTTGATGCCTCGGTTTTTGAAGCAAACATCATAAAAATCGTCAACATGCAACGAGCAGATATCGCTTCACAATCAATAAATCCCAATGCATATGCAATTGGGTTCCATAGTCTTTGAATGCTTTCTTGGCTGCCTCCATGATTAAGGAACCATTTTTGAAAGCTGATTGAGTCTAGTGCCCTAATAGTTTGCATTGCACCTTCGTAATCAAGAAGACCTTGAACAATGGGGCTAGTGCCAAGAGCAAGGGCATTTCTTAATTTGTCTATCCAAGTTAATTGGGATGTTGTAAAGAATGCTTTTAAGCCATTGAAAGGGGCGCCCAGAGCAAAGCGAAAGTCAAGTTCTCGCACATTTCCCCCTTTATTTACAAATAAGTGCGTGTGCTCTTTTGGAAGCAAATTTTCTATTGCGCCTACTTTTCTCATTAAGGAAAAGAGATTCGTGTAATTGAAAAAAAATACATGTAGACCCATTTCAATATGGTTGCCATCGGCATCTTCCCAGCTGGCGACTTTGCCTCCCATAAAGGGTCTCGCCTCGAAAAGCTCTACTTCGTGACCTGCATCGACTAGGTCAACAGCAGCTGTTAGTCCAGCCAAACCTGCTCCAACTATGGCTACCCTCACTCTCTTAGAAAAGAAGAACTCTCTGACTCTATGAATAAGTAGAGCAAAATTGCGGCAGGCGAAACTATTAGTGCACTAATAAAGTAAGGATGTTAAACAATAGGAGGCTCTTGCTTTTGTCATGAATTCACCGGTCACGCATTCGGCTGAGGATGGTAAAGGTATCATCATCACTGCTAATGCTATGCAGCAACTAGCAAAATTATGTCTTGAGCAAGGTGACGATCAGGTTTTGCGCGTAGGGGTTCGTTCAGGAGGATGCAGTGGCATGAGCTACACGATGGATTTTGTGCCTTCGTCTCAAATTGAAGCTGCTGATGAAGTTTATGAGTATAAAAATGACGCGGGCTCTGCATTCCGTGTTGTTTGTGACCCTAAAAGCTTGCTTTATATATATGGGATGCAGTTAGATTTCAGTACAGCTTTAATAGGAGGAGGTTTTAATTTTATTAATCCTAATGCCTCTCAAACTTGTGGTTGTGGTAGTTCATTTTCTGTTTAAGGTCTGAACTTTTTCTAAATGGATTCCAATTACGAAAAATTATTTGATCAAGCGATGGATCGCTATAAGTCAGGAGCCAATGCTGTTGACTTATTAGAAGATTTTGAAACCATCACATCTCTTGCTCCAAACTTGTCGGCAGCCTGGACTTGTCTTTCTTGGCTACAGCTACTTTGTAATAAACCAGCGCAAGCATTAATTTCAGCAAGAAAAGCAGTGAAATTAAATAAACAAGATCCTCAAGCTAGAATTAATTTAACCCTTGCCTTGCTTGAAACTAAATCAAAGGGTGTTAGAGATCATGTTGATTTTGTAAAGAAAGTATTGATTAGTGTTCCAGACCTAGAAGAAGAGATTAGCAACTGTATCTCCGATGGATTAGAGCGCAAATCAGATTGGGAATCTCTTAAGAAAGTCAAAAGCTGGCTGGAGATTTAAATTTGGCTAAGATATTAATATTGAGCAATGGTCATGGTGAAGATCTCTCAGGATCTTTAATCGGTAGAGAGTTAGTAAGATCAGGGAATCAAGTAGACGCTTTACCTCTTGTTGGATTGGGTATTTCTTATAAAGAAATGGATATTAATATTATTGGAAATCTAAGAGAATTTAGCACTGGTGGTATAGGTTATACAAGCTTAAAAGGTAGATTTTATGAAATCATTCAAGGTCAGATTTTTTATTTGATTGGACATATCTATAGATTACTAAAAATAAGTTATAGCTATGATCTCTTGCTTATTGTTGGTGATATTGTTCCTGTTTTAGCGGGATGGATTAGTCGTAGACCAGTGGTTGCTTATTTAGTAGCTTATTCAAGTCACTATGAAGGAGTTTTGCGATTACCTTGGCCATGTGCAATTTGTTTGAAATCCAATAGCTTCCTTCGAATTTTTTCACGAGATAAATTAACAGCAAATGATTTAACTAATCAATTATCCAAATTAGTGCAATTTCATGGTAATCCATTTATGGATGCTGTTCATTCAGATAAAATCTTAGAAAATGTATCTAAATTGAGGTTAGGTTTATTACCAGGTAGTCGCAGGCCAGAGGTAGAAAATAATTTACTTATGATTTTTTCAGTGGTTGAATTGTTACCAAACTATATATTTCTAGAATCAAATCTTAGTGTAGATATGGCTTTGGTTAATGCTTTGGATGATGAAGGTTTGATGAGTTTGCTAAGTAATACTGGTTGGAAAAAAAATAACACTTTTTGCAGTAAACATTCCTTGAAATTCTGTAAAGGTGATGCAATTATCAATATACATAGAAATTCGTTCTCTGAGGTTATTAATAGTAGTGATGTATTGCTTTCTATGGCTGGAACTGCTGTGGAGCAATCCGTGGGGTTAGCAAAGCCAGTAATTCAACTCGCAGGAAATGGCCCGCAATTTACTCCAGCATTTGCTGAAGCACAGAGAAGATTACTTGGACCTACGGTCTTTTGTGCAGAAGGTATTCCTGGATTAAGAACTACTCTTCAGGAAACTGCAGATATCATAATTAAGTTACTTGATTCCATTCAGTGGGATCAGAATCTCAAAAAAAATTGTAGATATCAAGCTGATTATCGTTTAGGGGGAAAGGGTGGATCTAAGAAAATTGCAAGTTCCATTGACAATATCCTATTGGAGATTTGATTATGCCCGAAGAATCTTCCCCAATGCTTGTAAAGAAATGGTTGGATAGATTTCTGGTTGTAGATTTTTTCTTGGTACTTTTTGGGGCTATTTTATTTGTATTTTCTATACTACTGACTTCTCAGGGCTTAAATCAGCCATTGATTTTATTTCAGAAATTGTGGATACCTATATTTACCCCAGCTATAACATTATTGATAATAGCAGCTTTAATTAATGCATTAATTAATTTGTTGCAGACTTTAGGGCCTCGTCAAGACTAGGATATCTGAAAATAAAATTTAGTTTCTTTATCTTATTTGACTCTACTTTTTGTCCTTTAAGTACAACTTGAGCTCCATCTCCTAAAAGGATTCGTAAGATAGGTCCAGGAAGAGAAATTAGGCTTGGTTTGTTGAGGCATTTGCCTAGATCTTTTGCAAATTCGGACATTGTGACAGGATTAGGTGTAACACAATTTATGACTCCGGAATAGTTTCTATTGATTAAAGATTGAGAAATTAACTCACAAAGATCTGTTCGATGTATCCAACTCATCCATTGAGATCCATTTCCTATTGGACCACCTAATCCAGCGCGAAATACTGGCAACATTTTTCCTAGAGCACCTCCATCAGAACCCAGTACAATCCCAATCCTTAGGAGAATTAATCTTGTTCTTTTAGGTTTCTCTAGGGCTATTCCTTCCCATTGTTTGCATAGATTTGCTAGAAAATCATTTCCAAAAGGACTTTCTTCGTTGAAAATCTTTTCTTCACTTGTTCCGTATGCCCCAATAGCAGATCCATTAATTAAAACTCTTGGAGGATTTCTTAAGTTTCCAATACTGTTTACGAGAGACTGGGTTGTTGATAGACGACTCTGCTCTATTTCTAGACATTGATTAGTATTCCAGCGTTTTTCAGCTATAGGTTCACCTGCTAAATTTATTACGCCTTCAGATTCCTTGAGGGCTTCATAAAGGGGTGAATTTTCCCTCCAGTTGCTTTGTATTGAAGGGTTGACATTTATAAAAGAGTAATTAGTTTTATCATCGTTCATAGAGAATTCTTCGGCAGCCTTTCTGCTGACCAAGGTAATTTTATGGCCTTTATTTAGCAGTAGAGGAGCGAGTTCACGCCCAATAAAACCTGTACACCCTAGTAGAAGTAGTTTCATTAACTGGATTAGGAATCAGAGGCATAATCTTGAGGAAGATGCCCCTTCAAGAATAATCCATGTATATCCCTTGTTATCAAATGAAATGACTGTTGAAATGAATAATTAATTAAAATTAGCCGTTGATAGAACAAATAGATCCAGATTCCTCTACCTTAATATCAGAACTATCCTTTTCATTTATTCCTATCTAGTTATGGTTGAAGGTGATCTGACGGCTAAACCAGCTAAAACTTTTAGGAAAGGTGCTCTTGTGAAAGTTGATCGAAAGGCTTATATCGGTAGTATTGAATCTTTAGCAAGTGATCCAACTCCACCAGAATATATCTTTGAAGGGCCTGGGGAGTTGTTAGCTGTAAAGGGAGATCTTGCTCAAGTACGTTGGCTTATGCCTGCACCTGACACTTGGTTAAGAATAGATCAGTTACAAACTTGGGTGAATTCTTAATTGAATGAATATATTTAATTTAGTGCTTTCTCGACCATTGTTATTGCTTCAGGAATTGATTTCTTTGCTGCTGGGATGCGCCATATAGAACCACCTAGAACATTACTTAGGTCGCTTAATCCAGTTAGGAGTTTATTGTGATTTGATTTTTCCACTTTTCTTGCTATATTGCTTGCCTCCCAAGGATTTAGAGATGCCAAAGTTACTAATGTCCTATAAGTGCTAGGCCAAGAGTTGTTAGGTAGGATGAGTTCTAGTTTTTCAAAGTGTTTTGAAGAATCATTAAGTCTATTTGATAAAATGTCTAATAGGGCCAAGCTCCACCTTGCATTGAGATCATATGGATTGTTTTGTAATTTTTCGAGATTATCTTGTCTGACTTGAATGCGATATTTGAAATGTCCATCAAGCATATGTTGTTTCTCAACTACTGCAAATATCGGTTTTAGTCCTTTGGGACCCTCTGCCAATCCAGTAGCAAGATTAGTAAACTGTCTAGAAAAATCTGTAGTTTTTGGATAATCGGATTTACGGCTCCAAAGAGAATAGCTATCTCCATTTGGACGATCGAATCTTCCAATCCGATTAAATATTTTACTTTCCCTAACTGCTTTATCAAGTATCAATGCAGATTTTCTAATTGAGCCTTGGGACCCTTCCGCAAGGATAACTAATTCTGCTTGGTTTAAAACAGGTTCGACATCATTATTGCTGCTACCAAGTTGTCTTCCTACAATTTTTCCCCCATTCATTCTGCCAAAATAAGAAACGTTATGTTGGTTTAGATCTGGTGTGCTAGGAACAACAATTATGGTTTTCTTTTCGTCGTTAGTTTTCGCATTCCTTGCTAATTCTATGATTTCTCTTATAGGACCTTTAGGTGTGTTTTTTAAAAGAGAAAGTTGAGAATTCCAGGAATTAACAAGGCTAGCTAATAATCCGGTCATTATAGCAGTAGGAAACATAAATATTGCATATTTTTGCCTGTATTGTTTCATCCAAAGACCCCATTGGATCCATCCTCTTGCAAGCAATAGAATTAAGCTTGGAAGAATTGGTGCTATATATCTGTCTCCTTTGTTAGGGCTAATTGTGGTTAGTAGCCAGCTTGTTAATAAATTAATTATTAGCCATCTCCAGGCTGAAAGATCATCTTTATGAAAATTATAAGTTCTATTTTCTCTGATTATTGATCTATTATTTGTAAACCAAAGTATTAGTCCGCTTATGCCAATAATCAGCAATATTGCCCCGATTTGTTCATTTAATAATCGTGGATACCACAACCAGTTTTCTAAACTTAAAATGGATGGATCTCCTTCCCTAGCAGCGGATTCGAAAACTGCACGATTGGTACCACCAATTGATGTTATCCAGTTATGCCTAAGCCAAGGGAAGATTCCTAAAATTCCTATTACATAACAAGCAACAAGTTGCAATCTGGTTTGTGTATTACGTCTTAAAGCTGAATAGGTTGACCAAAGTATTGCTGGGACTAGGACCAATAGAGCACTTTGTTTTACTAAAACTGCTGCAGTACATATAGTTGCTGCACAAATTGCTTGAATCCAACGACCACCTTTTATTGGGTCCCACCAGCAGCCAAGCCGCCACATTGCCAAAGTGATTGTGGCAGTCAAAGGCATTTCTAAAACATAATCTGAGCGGAGTTCTAATAAAGCGGGAGCTATCGCAATAAAAGTAACTCCAAGAAGAGCAAATGTTGGACCTTTTAAACGGATTCCCCATGCCGCAACTGATGCCATAAGTATTCCATTCCATATGCTTAGATTCCATGCAGCTTGCTTTGGCTCATCTCCTGCGAATGAAATCACTGAGCCATTAACAAGTGAAGCTAATGGTGGAATTTTTGGGGATAGATCTAATAATGCATTCCAACCTTTCCATTCCCCCTGTGGGAGGAGACCAAGAGCACGTCCATGATCAAGTGCACTATTTAGATAATCAGCTTGATCCCAAGAAGGTATTCCACTGTAGTGATGCCACCACAAACGATCACACAAAGTGGCTCCGATCCAGAGTATTCCTACTAAGCTCCAAAATTTATAAGATTTCTTCACGATATGTTGAACCTTTTACGTTCTTCTTTGAGAAACGATCTTTGTTGCTTGGCTTTAAATAACATTTCTTTGCCGTCGTGGAGATAGTTGTCTACATAACCCATGGTGTATCTTTCAAGCTCTGAAATTGCGTCCTTTACTTGTGAAAGGCAGTGATAGAGGTTTAGACCGAAATTTCTGATTGAATTAGGGGTAGGTATTGATTGATATATTGCATCAACTTTCTCAAGGTGTCTTTGACTTTGCTTTAAATAATCACAAAAGGCTTCCATTAGTAAGTCGTCATAGGGATCAGCCGAAAGAGCTTTTAACTTTCTTGGAAAGGGATTAATTACGTCTCCTAATAGTTTATCAATAGGTTTATAGACTTTTTTTAACCAAATGATTAGTGAGTCTTCAGATTTTTCTGCATTTTCCTTAGCAGCCCGAGCGGCTGCACTGGCATGAGCATTTCGTACTCCCCTAATATGGGACTCGTTGATGGAAGAAGTTTTGTAATTGTTTGCGAGATCAAATGCTTTTCGATTAATTGGATTGCTAATTATTTCCCAAGCGGCATTTATTTCTAAGATTTTTTTCTCATCCCCACCTGCATCTGGGTGGTGTTTTTTAACAAGCGCCCGATAAGCATTTTTGATTTCAGAGGTTTTGGCTGAAGGGTCTACCCCTAAGGTTTTATATGGATCGTTTTGCATGAATGAAGTGACTAGAAAATTAAAGTTGCCCGCCCTGCCTTGCAGGTAGAACGGAGTTGGTGCTGAACATTGGAGTTGACAGATACCTTTCTCCAAAACTGGGTAAAACAACCACGATTCTTTTTTGGAACATCTCTTCTCTGGATCCAATCTCTAGTGCTGCGGATACGGCTGCGCCACTACTTATTCCACTGAGGAGGCCCTCTTCTTTAGCAAGCCTCCGGCCAATTTCCATAGCTTTTTCATCACTAATTTCATGGATCTCGTCGATTAGAGATGTGTCTAGAACAAAGGGGATAAATCCAGCACCTATTCCTTGGATATGGTGGGCTCCAGGTTGTCCTCCAGAAAGGACAGGACTTGCAGCTGGCTCAACAGCAAAAACCTTTAAATTTGGATTATGAATTTTAAGTATGCGTGCACAACCAGTGAGGGTACCTCCTGTTCCAACTGCTGAAATCAAATAGTCGATTTTTCCTGCGCAATCTTTCCATATTTCTTCAGCTGTAGTTTCTTCATGGATTTTGGGATTTTCAAGATTGTCAAATTGCTGTAAGAGATAGGAATGAGGGGTTGACTCAACTAATTCTTCTGCAAGTTGGATAGCACCTTCGATTCCCTCATCACCTGGGGTGAGTTGTAGTTCGGCTCCATAGGCTCTGAGCATTGATCTTCTTTCAATACTCATTGTGTCTGGCATCGTAAGAATTAACCGATATCCGCGCGCTGCAGCAACCATTGCAAGTGCAATTCCAGTATTGCCACTTGTTGGTTCTATTAGAACTGTCACTCCTGGTGTAATTGTCCCTGCATCCTCAGCAGCCTTTACCATTGCACTTGCTATACGATCTTTTACCGATGCTGTTGGATTAAAGCTTTCTAATTTGGCTAGTATTTCAGCCTTACATCCAAATTCTTTAGGTAGACGGTTTAGTCGTACGAGAGGAGTACGACCGACTAGTTCAGTAATATCCGATGCAATAG
>QCKC01000003.1 GCA_003215635.1 Prochlorococcus sp. AG-409-J19 | reverse complement strand
GATAATTGACACATAACTCCTTACACCTTTTCAGTTATTTATAAATAAATTTTATTACCTCATAACTCTCGTTCGATCACCTTTCTTCCTTCATGTATCTCCTCTAATTCTTTATATATCTGCCTTAATTGAATCTGAATATGATCTATTTTTTCAATTTTATTAAGAGAGTTCATCGCGTTCAAGAGATTTTCTTTAGCGGTTATCAAACCACGACACTGAACACTCCCTGGTTCATAAGGCATTGCTTCTTACTCCAAAAATTACAGCGTAAATCAATTTAGGGATCGAATAGTCTCCTAAACTATCTTATTATAAGTGAATAGCTCAAAATCGAACGATCCCATCTTCTCAGAAAGTGATATGGCAACCTAATCGTCAATCTACTTTTATTTATTCATATGCATCTTGCCAAGAGCTAAAGAAAGAGACACTGAAAATATGCCCCTATTCGCCTATGAAGGAAACGGTTTCAAATCAAAACATCTGTGTTAAAGCTCTAGTGCTGAATAAAAAATTCTCTCTAGTAAGCAAAAACCGCATGCAAATTTTTGCTTAATTACAAGTTCATCAGGAAATGATGGCAAAGCGTTTTCAAGAGCCAGGAGCATCAGGGACAAGATTTATCTAGTGAGGGAGAGCCTTTTCAGCTTTTGCACCCCAAGAACAACAAATATTTTACGCAGCATTAGCAATAAGCGATGTGAACATTTGAGGCACAAGCGGGCAATAAAAGATATTTTCACTCAGTCCTTTGTTTACTTCTCGTGCAGACCTACGGGAACCCGAACGTTACCTACGCGTGGTATGCGGGTAATTCTGCTGTGACTAATCGCTCAGGCAGATTCATCTCATCGCATATTGCCCATACGGGATTGATTTGCTTCGGAGCTGGTGCCAACACACTCTTTGAGTTGGCTCGCTACAACCCCTCCTTGCCCCTCGGCCAACAAGGCTTTGTAAGCCTTCCCCACCTAGCTGGACTTGGTATTGGCGGCATCGAGAACGGAGTCTTTACTGACACCTACCAACTAATGGTGGTAGCTGTTCTTCACTTGATTTTCTCAGCTGTCTATGGCGGTGGCGGAATGCTCCACGCTTTTAGATATGCAGAGAAACTAGAAGACTATCCTCAAGGTTCTAGACCTAATAAGTTTGCTTTTAACTGGGATGACCCAGACAGGCTGACTTTCATCCTTGGGCATCACCTTCTATTCCTTGCTTTTGGCAATGTTCAATTCGTTGAATGGGCCCGAATTCATGGAATTTACGACCCAGCGCTGGGCGTTGTCCGGAAGGTTCAATACAACCTTGACCTAGGAATGATTTGGAACCACCAAATCGACTGGCTATCAATTAATAGCTTGGAAGACATTATGGGTGGTCATGCATTCTTGGCATTATTCATGAGTGCAGGAGCACTTTTCCACATCTTCACCAAGCAATGGGGTGAATACACAGAATTCAAAGGGAAAGGTCTTCTATCCGCTGAGTTTGTTCTCTCAACCTCTCTAGCCGGTGCTGCCTACACTTCCTTTGTAGCTGCTTTCTGGTGTGCCTCTAACACCACCATCTATCCAATAGACCTCTATGGTGATGTTCTCAAATTCCAACTGGATTTTGCACCGTACTTCATTGATACTGATGCATCTCTAGTAGCTGATGCTCATACCGCAAGAGCTTGGCTTTCTAACGTTCATTTCTACATTGGCTTTGTATACCTGCAAGGACATTTCTGGCATGGTTTGAGGGCAATGGGCTTTGATTTCAAAAAGATTGGCAAGTTCTTCGAAACCTTCGAGTCAACCCAAGGCACTCTTAACTAAAGTTCTTTTAAATTAATTAAAGGAACAGCTTAGAGAAACTTCACTAGGCAAATAAAAAAGCCCTGCATTAGCAGGGCTTTTTTATTTGCAAGAATATCTGTTTATCGAATAGGAAATAAGTAAGCTACTGAAACCAATAATACAAAAATCATTATGTCTTCTTATCCCTACATGATTGCCCTTGCTTTAATTGAGCAAAATGGCAAAAGAGCAATTCCTCTAGGGGGGAAATCACTTAAAGAACCAATAAACGAAACAGACGAGCCTGGGGAAATAGGAGAATGTATTGCCAAAGAACTTCTCCTAAGAATTTTACAGCGCAGTGAGAATGGTCCTTTACGAAGGTCTGCTGGGGACTTGAGCCTGATTTTAATTCAAATTCCTATGACAAATATGCAAGATCAAATCCCATTAATTAAAAGCCAATGGATTAATTCTGGAAACACAGAAATTTTCTTGGAACAGCTTAAAGAAATTTGCGAAAGAGTTTGGAGTTTAACTTTTAACAAATACACAGGGACTCAATATAGAATAATAAAAACTATTTAGTAACATATATCATTGCTTTACATAGCATTTGGGCCATAATCTTCCTAATAAAAATATATTATTTAAGCAACTAAAATTGAAAACAATCACAATTGGAAGCATCTGTTTAAGTGCTTTACAGCACTATCAACTTGATGACTTCTGCCAGAGATATCCATAAGGCCTAACCAAAAACTGCCATTAGCCTTTAACACTAGAACCGTCTTAGCGGAACCCTTCCCATACGAATCATGCAAAGATACATAAAGCATTTCTGCAACCTCTTCTCCTTTGGGATGCTTATGGAGTCTTGCAAGCAGCGAATCAAGCTGTGAAATTGAGACAAAAGTTGGCTTGTGCGCGTCGGTAACCAAAATCAATCCCTCAAGCCAATGAACCTCATATAGCAATTCCTCTATTGAGCTGAGCAGAGCAGGGATGGGGAACGCCACAGCTATCCTCTTCCTTTATATTTTCTTTATAGTTCATAAGCGTCTCCTTTTGCAAGCTAGCAATAGGAATTTATGCTTATTTCAATAGCCAAAGTATCCCCATTTGGCCTCCTGCTATGACTTGATAGGTAGCCCAAGAGAACCCAGCATCATGCGCCAACTCCTCTTGAATACTACCTTTTGGAAAATGCTCAAGACTTTTTTCAAGATATTCGTACTGACTTTTCAGATTTGATAAGGAAGCTATTGGGACAACAATATTTCTTAAATAAAATCTTTGAAATTTCCAGCCGATCGAACCTTCTTCCAAGCGATTGAAATCAAGCACTGCTGCTTTCGCTCCTTTTTTCAATACTCGGCACATTTCATTTAATCCTTTAAAAGGATCTGAAAGATTGCGCAGCCCATAAGCCATTACAGCCCCATCAAAATGGTTTCCCTCTAATCCAGTATCAAGAGCATCGGTTTTTAGCCAATTTATTGCATGCGCAGATTTTTTCAGAGATCTCTTTTTGGCTATAGCAAGCGTCTGTGAAGCTGAGTCAATAGAAACAACCTCGCCAGTTGGTCCTATGCGCTTTGCCAGGGCAAATGACAAATCACCAGTTCCACAACAAATATCCAGCCATTTTTGCCCCTTTGACGGCTGCAACCAATCAATTAGTTGTTTCTTCCAAAGTCTATGTAAACCAAGGCTTAGCAAATCATTCAACCGATCATATTGTGGAGCAACTTCATCAAAAAGATCTTCTACAGAAGAGGAACCTAATTTATCCAAGGTTAAAACTCCTACAATCTCCAAAAGAGTTATTTATATAATTCATACTGCATAAAAGAAACACTGAATCTAATTTAAAATTAATCATCTATTGGTCGAATATTCAATCCTCTTGAAAGTAGATTTTTTTTAATTTGCTCAACTGTCAAAACTCCATCATGGAGCAGTGATGCTAACAATGCTGCCGATGCCCTGCCATCTACAAAAGCTCTCCTAATATCATCAATACAGCCAGCCCCTCCTGAAGCAATAACAGGAATACCTACTGAATCTGATACTGCTTTTGTTAGCTCCAAATCATATCCAGCTTGAGTTCCATCACCATCCATTGAGGTCAGCAGAATCTCTCCTGCGCCTAACTCAGCAACTTCTTTCGACCACATGAGAACATCTAACCCAGTGTTCTCTCTGCCCCCTTTAACATAAACATCCCAACCAGAGCTTCCGAGATTTCTCCTCCTAGCATCAATTGCCACCACAATGCATTGAGAACCAAATCGCTCAGCTCCCTTCTTAACCAAATCTGGATGCTTTACCGCAGCCGAATTCAAACTAATCTTATCTGCCCCTGCTCTTAAAAGCTCAGTAATCCCTTCAAGAGAACTTATACCTCCACCAACAGTAAATGGAATAGTTACGGCTCTTGAAGTACGAGAAACAATTTCAACAAGAGTTTCTCGACCTTGATGGCTTGCCGCTATATCAAGAAAAACCAATTCATCAGCACCCGCAATGCTATAGCGATATGCAAGCTCTACTGGGTCTCCAGCGTCTCTAAGCCCAACAAAATTAACCCCTTTAACTACACGACCTTCCGCGACATCTAGGCAAGGGATAAGGCGAAGAGCAACCATTTGAAGTTAGATACGCTGTTAATCTTGCGCCTACCACCTAGTTTGGAGGCCATGTCAAAAGTTACCACCTCTTTCCGGATCGGATCAAAAGTAAAAGTTGTTTTGGATAGTGTTCGTGATCGAATCCCTTCTGCATTGTCATTGCAGCTTAAAAGTGACCCTAGGGGGACACTCTTAGGTTTCAAGATGACAGATGGGACCGGAGTTGGCGTAATCCTTCAATTAAGCGATGGATCCAAATGCTGGTTCTTTGAAAACGAAATAGCTCGCGCATGAGGCCATAGCAGTGAGTGACGCACGCCAATTACTTGGAATAAAAGGTGCCTCAGGCACTAAAAACATTTGGAAGCTGCGTCTGCAGCTAATGAAACCAATAACCTGGATCCCCCTGCTCTGGGGAGTGATCTGCGGGGCGGCAGCTAGTGGTAATTTCCAATGGCATTTATCCGATGTCTTAGCTGCATTTGCCTGCATGTTAATGAGTGGGCCATTTTTAACTGGTTACACTCAAACAATTAATGATTTTTATGATAGAGAAATTGATGCAATAAATGAACCTAATAGACCAATACCCTCTGGAGCTATCTCATTAACCCAAGTAAAACTTCAAATCTGGTCTCTTCTTTTAGGAGGCTTATTAATTGCCTATGGTCTTGATATCTGGGCAAAACATTCATTCCCTACAGTTCTAGTACTTGCGCTAGGAGGCTCGTTTGTCAGTTTCATCTATTCAGCCCCACCATTAAAGTTGAAACAAAATGGCTGGCTGGGTAATTATGCTCTTGGAGCAAGTTACATAGCATTGCCCTGGTGGGCAGGCCAGGCCCTATTTGGACATCTCACTTTTATTACAGCATTACTTACTCTTGCCTACAGCTTTTCAGGATTAGGGATAGCAGTTATCAACGATTTCAAAAGTGTAGAAGGTGACAAAGAACTTGGACTTCAATCACTCCCTGTAGCCTTTGGGATAAAAAAGGCTAGCTGGATTAGTGCCGGAATGATAAACATATTCCAATTAGCAATGGTTCTTGTTTTAATTAGCATTGGACAACATTTCGCTTCGGTAATACTTATTCTGCTAATTATCCCTCAGATTACATTCCAAGATATTTGGTTACTGCGAGATCCACTTGCTTTTGATGTTAAGTATCAGGCTAGTGCTCAGCCGTTTTTAATACTAGGAATGCTAGTAACAGCTCTCGCCATAGGGCATAGTAGTTTATCTGGGGTTTTGTGATTAAGAGAGGGAAAAAAAATTGGTTCTTAATATCACTTATACCATTATCATTAGGAGGCCTAACAGCAATTAGCGAAAATCATCTAAGCAAATATATAGATTCAAAACTTCCTGATTCTAGAGGCATCGCAAGTTTCAAAAGGCCAGGTACAATTAATATTCTATCTTTCGATGGGAAAGTAATTCAAAAGATAGGGCCAGCTACAAGAGAAAAAATAAATTCCGGAGAAATGCCATTACTTATAGAGCAAGCCTTTATTGCTTCAGAAGATCGTCGATTCTATGATCACAAAGGTGTAGATATTTGGGGAATAATAAGAGCATTAATATCAAATATGAAGCAAGGTGCTATTACAGAAGGCGGAAGTACCATCACTCAGCAATTAGCAAGGATGGTTTTCCTTAGCCAAGATAGAACTATTACACGTAAACTCAAGGAAGCAGCACTTGCTTACAAACTTGAAAGACAACTAAGCAAAAAAGAAATCGTTGAGCAATATTTAAATAATGTATATCTTGGATCAGGCGCATACGGAGTGGCCGATGCCGCTTGGGTTTATTTCTCTAAAAAGCCTGAAAATCTTAATTTACCCGAAGCTGCACTTATTGCAGGTCTCCCTCCAGCCCCTTCTTTGTTCTCACCTTTAATAAATCCTAAAGCCGCATTGCAAAGAAGATCTATAGTTCTAAATAGAATGGAGCGTGCAAAATTCATATCAAATAAAACTGTTCTTAAATCTATAAATTCTCCATTGAATTTAAATCCATCTCTACCAAAATACTATAATAGTAAAGCACCTTTTTTTAGTGATTGGCTAGCAAAAGAATTACCTTTATTTCTTACGAAAGAACAGCTAGAAGTTGGAGGATTAGAAGTTCGTACTGGGCTAAATCTTTCTTGGCAAAAACATGCAAAGAGAATTATCAGCAGATATAGTCCGAATGGAGCAGAAGGGGCGATTCTTGCAATAGACCCTAAAAGTGGTCTAGTAAAAGTAATGGTCGGAGGTAAAAACTTTGAGGAGACTCAATTCAATAGAGCAACTCAAGCACTGAGATCTCCTGGTTCAACTTTTAAATTATTCCCCTATATCGCTGCCATTAATATAGGGTTAACTACAGAGGATAAATATATTGATTCTCCAAAATGTTGGGATGGATACTGCCCTAAGAATTTTGGAGATAAATATATGGGTGAGGTTTCAATTGTCAACTCATTCAAAAACTCATTGAATAACGTAGCCGTACAAATTCTGGATGAAGTAGGTTTTGAAGAAGTTATTAAAATAGCCAATTCACTTGGCATAGGAAACGAAAGAACACTTGGCCACTATTATCCATTGGCAATTGGTGCTTACGAACAAACTGTCATTGATATGACTGCCGCATATGCAGCAATAACAAACAGAGGTGTATATACAAAGCCTGTTGCATTTGAGGAAATTCGTGGACCAGGTAGTCGTTTACTTTGGAGTCGAGCAAAGGATGGTGAGGAAGGCAAACAAGTAATTAAAAAAGATGTCGCCGACACAATGAACTGGATGCTTCAAGAAGTCGTGAATAGTGGGACAGGAATAGCCGCAAAGCTTAAAGATAGGCAAGTTGCGGGCAAAACAGGAACTTCTGAAGGGAGTAGAGACCTTTGGTTTATTGGCTCTATTCCTCAACTCACAACTACAATCTGGTTTGGTTACGACAATAATGAGTCAACAAATAGTAGTAGTGGAGAGGCAGCTTTTGCTTGGAAAGAATTTATGCTGGAAGTAATAAAAGATATTGCTCCTGAAAAGTTTATAAATCTAGAAGTAAAGAATAAAGATGTGAAATAAATAAAATTAATCTAGACTATACTTTCTATAATTAAAGAGAGAGGATAGCGGCATAAAATCCATCTCCATAGTGCTTTGAATCTGGCCAAAGTTGATATTCCTTTCTCAAGAATAGCTCTGGTTTACGATTTATTAGTGTATGTATTTGATGTGAATTCTCTTCTGGATGTATTGTGCATGTTGCATATACTAAAGAACCTCCTACTTTCAACAAAGGCAATACTCCATCTAATATATTTGCCTGCAATGAAACAAGTTCTTCAATCTTTTCGGGAGTCATTCTCCATCTCGCATCTGGGTGTCGAGACAACGTACCTAAACCAGAACAAGGAGCATCTATAAGGATACGATCAAAGTAGGATCTCCAATGGGGTTTTATTTCTAGTAGACAAGTTGCATCTGCCACAAGAAAATTAATAGTACTAATACCAAGTCGTTTGCTATTTTTTTCTGCAAGCTTCAATCTATGCACTGAACGATCTACTGCCCAAATCTCTCCATGATCTCCCATTAATTGTGCTATATGAGTAGCTTTACCTCCTGGAGCAGCACATGCATCAAGAACTCTTTCGCCAGCATTAGGAGACAACAGCGTAGTAATCCACTGAGCAGCTCTATCTTGAACACACCAATAGCCATTATTAAAATCAGGCCAATTCTCTACATCTCCCGAACCATTTAATATATGAAGAGCAGAGTTCGAATCATCAATATGATCCACTAAATATCCTGCTGATTCAAAAGATCTTTTGACATCTTCTAAAGATGAACATAATGTATTAACTCGAATATCAATACTTGGAATCCGATTAAAAGCATTAGCAACACACTCAGCTCCTTCTAAGCCTCTCCAAATTATTAATTTCTCAGCAAGCCATTTAGGGATTGAATATTCCTGGGAGAGTCTTAGCAAAGGATCTTTTGGTTTAGGCAACTCCACTCCAGCGTTCTTATAACGAACTGCAGATCTCAAAATTCCATTAACAACAAGTGCAAGCCTCCCTAACTTCTTAGATTTTGCCAATTCCACTGAAGTATTGACTATTGCACTAGCAGGAATCTTTTCCATACAGAAAATCTGGTACAAACCAATATGAAGCAACCATCGCAATAAAGGAGGTTGTTTTAATGAGGGAACTTTCCCAAGAAAATCAATCCAACAATCCAGCCAATAACGCTTTCTAATAGACCCATATGCTATTTCCATAGCCAAACTTTTATCGACAGTAATTAAAAGATATTTCCCGAAAATTCTTTCAACGGCTGAATCCGCATATGCGCCAGCAGAAACTGCCTGCAAAACCTCCCATGCAGCAAGCCTTGGCAAAATTCCAGAAGCCTTATTCAAAAAACCAATAATGAATAGATAATTCTAAAAGAAACTTGTGGATATTTTCCTCCTGCACAACAAAGTATTTACTAGAATGGCAACCAATATAGAATATATCAATAAATTCTCATTTAAAAATAGATTAATGCTACCTTCAACTGGAGCATAGAAAGGCACCCTCACAATAAAATTCTCTTTTATGCCTAATGGTAAAGTAACTAATTCAACGAAAACCTAGATTACTCTAAAACAAAGCCTTAAAATCTACACCCAATAATAAATTAAATAATCATCTTCAAAGTTTCTCTAAGCAATTAATCTCAAAACATGCCTCTACTACCACGAAGATTTGAACGACTCCAAAAAGTTCTTTCTAACCGTATGGGAGATCTAACAGTTCTTTTAGAAGATGTAGAAAAGCCTCACAACCTTTCAGCAATATTACGAAGTTGTGACGCGGTAGGGGTATTAGAAGCAAATGCTGTAGTAAATAAACGCCGACCAATAACTTTTAACAACACTGCACAAGGAAGTCAAAAATGGGTAATTTTAAATGATCATAAAAGTATTAAAACTGCAGTTATTAATTTGAAAGAAAAAGGATTTTTTCTCTATGGAACAACTCTTACTGAAGACTCAAAAGATTATCGTGATTGTGATTTTACGAGGTCAACCGCATTTGTTCTGGGAGCAGAAAAATGGGGTTTAACCAAAACAGCTCAGTCATTAATTGATGAAAAAATTTGCATTCCCATGAGAGGGATGGTCCAATCTCTGAATGTTTCTGTTGCAGCAGCAACGTTATTATTCGAAGCCCTTAGACAAAGGCAAAAAGCAGGACTCCTCCCCAAAAATGGAGCAGGTCTTGAAGAAGACATCTATAAAAAAATACTTTTTGAATGGGCATATCCTGATGTCGCCGAATGGTGCAATCAAGAAGGGAGGGCTTATCCTGTTCTTAACCAACAAGGCGAGATAATTGAAAGACTACCAAGAACAAAGAAACTACGTTATTAGATCTATAAATATCATATATTATTTAAACCACACATACGCTATTAATTATTGATAAATACAACTCAATAGAGTGATATCCTGATTTTCGTTAAATCAACTTGACTAATCCTTTGTATTTTTCACCTCTCACTAATCCAAAATTCCATTCCTTCTCCTAAAAGGGATAGTCCTAACACCAAAACAAACATTGCAATTCCAGGGAACAACGGTGTCCACCAAATCCCTGTAGAAACAGATGCCATAGCCATATTGAGATCTCCACCCCACTCAGGAATGCTTTCAGGCAGTCCCAACCCTAAGAAACCTAACCCGCCAAGAACTAATACTGCATCTGCAGCATTCATTGTAATCAAAACAGGAATTGAAGTAATTACATTCCTAAAAAGATATTTACGTAATATCCAAAAAGGATTAGCTCCAATTGATCTAGCCGCTTCAACAAACAGTTCAGTTTTTACCTGCACTGTTTGGTTACGAACTACACGAAAGTACTGAGGGACATAAACAATGCACAAAGCTATTGCAGCATTAGGGATTCCAGTTCCTAGCAGGAAAACAAGAACAACAGAAAGCAATAAAACTGGGATTGTATAGAGAGTATCCATAACTAAAACAAGAATACGATCGAACAAGCCTCCTAGATAACCACTCAATATCCCCAAAGGAACTCCGACAAGAACCGCAAGGGTTACAGCAAAAAAAACCACCTGTAATGCAACTCCGCTTCCCAGTAAAGTTCGACTGCAGACATCTCTACCAATACGGTCGGTACCACACCAATGACTCAGAGAGGGGGGTGCAAAAATGGAATTTTCTAACCCTAGATTAGGCTGAGGCAATACTCCAATGTTTATTAGCCAAGGAGTGACAACTGCAACCAGGCAATAAAAGAGAACAATAAGTGTTCCTGCGTAGGCCAAATGAATTGAAAGCAAAGTGGAGGGAGATCTAACGTTTTTAGGAAAATTGTTCAAAAAACACTAAAAGTTTCTAAGTTCATCATAAAGGGTAGAAAATCCGCGCAAAGGGTCTTATATATATTAAAAACTAAGATCTATTATGAATCCAAACGAACAAGGCCTTACCGTTGGAGAACTGACTATAGTCGTAGGTATATTAATCATTGGTGCTATTGCCTGGTCTTCTTGCAATGATAGAGATAATAAAAACAATAGTTCCTTTCTATTTCATTCAGAAGGCAATTCAAATGTAATTATCAATAGAGATATCATTGTCTAGGAATAAATATCTACCAGACAGGAATAATTATTGATATGATTAATTTAATTTCAGAACAGCCATAAAAGCATCTTGAGGAACTTCTACTTTACCCATTGCTTTCATCCTTTTTTTCCCTTTAGCTTGCTTCTTCAGAAGTTTTTTCTTTCGAGAAATATCGCCTCCATAACATTTTGCAAGGACATCTTTACGCATTGCACTAATACTCTCACTAGCAATAATTCGACTACCGATAGAAGCCTGTATGGGAATTTTAAACTGTTGCCTGGGTATTAACTCTTTAAGCTTTTCAACTAATCCTTTACCAACGCTATAAGAATTATCTCTATGAACAATTGTCGTAAGTGGATCTGCTCTTTCAGAATTGATTAACACATCTAACCTAACGAGGTCATTCGCTTTATAACCAATTAAATGATATTCCATAGAAGCATAACCTTGAGTACGACTTTTCATCTGATCAAAGAAATTTGTAACCACTTCTGCTAATGGTATTTCATAGATTAAAGTAACACGATCTGTAGTTATATACTTCATATCAATATACTCACCTCTTCTTTCCTGACAAAGCCCCATAAGAGTTCCATTATATTGATTTGGAGCATAAATCTCTATCCGAACATATGGTTCTTCAATAGAATCTCTCTTCTGAGGATCCGGTAACAATGACGGATTATCAATCATTATAGTTTCTTTATTTATCATATTAACCTTATAAACAACAGATGGAGCTGTAACAATTAGATCCAAGTCATACTCTCTTTCCAGCCTCTCCTGCACTATCTCCATATGCAGCAAACCTAAAAATCCACAGCGAAAACCAAAGCCCATTGCGCTGCTGGTTTCAGGCTCATATTTCAATGCAGCATCTGAAAGTTGCAACTTGTCCAACGCATCTCTTAGGTCGGGATATTGATCCGCATCAGTAGGAAACAATCCGCAAAAAACCATTGGTTTTGCTTCTTTATAACCTGGCAGAGGCTTGCTGGCTGGACGGTTTAGCAATGTAATCGTATCGCCAACTCTTGCATCTGCGACTGCCTTTATAGAGGCCGCAATATATCCAACCTCTCCAGAATGTAATTCACTAACTCTGCTCTGATTAGGAGACATAATTCCAATTTCATCCAATTCATATGACTTCTGGCTTGCCATAAGCAAAACCTTATCCTTTATACTTATGCTCCCACTCATAATACGAAAATAAACGATAACGCCTCGATATGGATCATAATAAGAATCAAATATTAGTGCTTTGGTTGGTTCATTAATTTCATCTTTAGGAGGAGGTATCTTATTAACAACTGATTGGAGAATTTCTTTTATTCCCAAGCCTGTCTTGGCGGAGCATAAAATTGCTTCTGAGGTATCCAAGCCAATAATTGACTCAATTTCTTCTTTAATTCTTTCTGGATCTGCACCAGGCAGATCCACTTTATTAAGGACTGGAATTATCTCTAAATCATTTTCCAAAGCAAGGTACACATTTGCCAATGTTTGGGCCTCAACTCCCTGACTTGCATCAACAACTAACAACGCCCCTTCACAAGCCTGTAAAGAACGGCTCACTTCATAGGAGAAGTCAACATGTCCAGGAGTATCAATAAGGTTAAGAACATACTGATGATTATCAGCAGCCAAATAATTCATCCTTGCAGCCTGCAACTTAATTGTAATTCCTCTTTCCCTCTCAAGATCCATATTGTCAAGGTATTGCTCTTGCATTTCTCTAACCGCAACCGTCCCAGTTTCTTGAAGGAGCCTATCGGCAAGTGTTGACTTACCATGATCGATATGGGCAATAATGCAAAAGTTTCTCAATCGAGAAACAGGAACGTCGGTCATATTAAAAATAGAGCTTTCAAGGAAAGCATCGGACTAGTGAAAAAGATTTTAAGAGTTGAATACCTCATTTAATAGTTAAAGAAACTACGATTTCAATCCAAGTAGATAATCATTGCGTTCCCGCATCTTTAACAAAGAAGAATCTTGATTGAAGTCATTATTCCCATAGCTTGGGAATAATGACTTCAATTTCGCCCTCCATGTTCGACTCTTCATCTGTTCACTCCAACAGCGTTCTAAAACTTCCAACATAATAGTGACAGCAGTGCTTGCTCCAGGGGATGCACCAAGCAAAGCAGCGATAGACCCATCGGAGGAGGAAACAACCTCCGTGCCCATTTTTAAAACTGCTCCATCGGATGTGCTTTTAATTATCTGTACTCGCTGACCAGCGATAACAAGATCCCAATCTTTAGGAGATGCATTAGGCATAAACTGTTTCAAAGCAACCAACCTCTCATCCTCACTTTGTATTACTTCACTTATCAAATAATTAACCAGATTAAGATTTTTAATTCCCACTTCAATCATTGAAGAAAAATTATCTCTACGTAGTGATCTAAATAAATCCAAACTTGATCCTTTTTTGAGAAATTTACTGCTAAATCCTGCATATGGTCCAAACATAAGAGAACGGCGACCATTAATCCAGCGACTATCTAGATGAGGCACTGCCATAGGAGGTGAACCTACTTTCGCTTTACCATAAACTTTTGCATTATGTCTTACTAAAATAGATTTATTCTTACAAACTAACCACTGACCACTTATTGGGAAACCTCCATAGCCTGATGCCTCAGGTATCCCCGATTTCTGTAAAAGTGGAAGAGCACCTCCACCCGCACCAACAAAAACAAAAGGTGATCTAACTTGATATGATCGTTCATTTCCTTGCAAATCAAGCTCCCATCCCTTTATGCCAAATCTTCTTATATTCACAACTTCAACGCCATAGAGAGTGGTCATCAAACCACCTTGGTTGATTATCTTTAGATAAGACTTAGTTAATTCTCCAAAATCAACGTCCAAACCTCTATCTATTCTGGTCGCCGCAACAAGCTCATCAGAACCTCTATTTTCCATAACCAAAGGCATCCATTCCTTAAGTTCCGAACGATCCTTAGTTAATCTCATATTTTTGAACGCCAATGCCGAGCTAAGCAATTGGTGACGTTCAGTCAAAAATGCAACATCATTCGTACCTGAGACAAAACTAATATGTGGTAGTTGATTTAAAAATCTTCTTGGATCAAGATTCTTCATTTCCGTTAAAGATGCCCAAAGCTCAAGACTTCTTTCAAACGATCTATTAATCGCTATCGCTTTTTCTACTTGTATATTCCCTTGTTCATTTCTTGGGGTGTAATTCAGCTCACAGTTGGCGGCATGACCTGTCCCAGCATTGTTTTGAGCCGCACTGCTTTCAAGAGCAGGTCCATTTAGTCGTTCGACAATTAATAACCTGAGGCCAGGAGACAACTCATTCAAGATAATGGCAAGGGTGGAGCTCATGATCCCTGCCCCCACTAAAATGGCGTCATATTGATGGTTGGGTCTTTCCACCTCTATAGATCCACCATTTCAAGCTATTGTTAAGGATAGATTATTAACATAATCCTTTCCCCGCCCTCACCTCAGATTCAAAATCACTATGAGCAACCAGGAAGGAATGGCCCTAACCAATGAGAATGTGGAGAAAGTTCTCAACGAGCTGAGACCTTTTCTCATGGCTGATGGAGGCAATGTTCAAGTGGTAGAGATCGATGGGCCAATTGTGAAAGTGCGCTTAGAAGGGGCTTGTGGCAGCTGTCCAAGCAGCACCATGACTTTGAAAATGGGTATTGAGAGAAAACTCCGCGAGATGATCCCCGAAGTAAGTGAAGTAGTACAGGTTCTTTAAAATCAAATGCCAAAAAAGTTATAGAGATACGATAGACATTTATCTTGCTTAAAAATGCGAACCAAAATCAACCTATTTTGATTGTGTATTAATTATTTGACGTATAATCAACAGTTTAATTATGGATTGCTGCGAACCCAACAAGGGGAATACTATCGATCAAACTAGAGCGGTAGATGAACGATATGGAAATGCTGCAGAGATCCAGGAGGCTTGCCTATGCAGTCCTGTAGAGTTTGACTCAAAACTTTTAACTGCAATTCCTAAAGAAATCATAGAGCGTGATTATGGATGTGGAGACCCCACAAAATGGGTAAAAGAAAAAGATGTTGTTCTTGATCTTGGCAGCGGGAGCGGAAAAAATGCATTCATATGTTCTCAAATAGTCGGGCCTGAGGGCATGGTTATTGGAATAGATAGAAACGAAAAAATGCTTAAACTTTCCAGAGCTGCTCTTCAAGAATTTGCAGATAAAATAGGGTATGAAAATATTAGTTTTTTATACGGTTCTATTGAGAAATTAGACTCAAAGAACAAGAACAAAGAAAATCTGATAGAGGAATCAACTATTGATATAGTTTTGAGTAATTGTGTTTTGAATTTAGTTAATCCAATTAATAGAAAATCCCTACTTAGAAATATAAAGCGAGTTCTCAAACCCTCAGGAAGATTGGCCATTAGTGATATAGTTTCCAGCAAAAAAGTACCAATAGAGCTTCAGAACAATCCTGATCTGTGGAGCGGTTGCATCAGTGGAGCATGGGAGGAAGAACAATTCATAGAAGACTTTACTAAACTTGGATTTAAAGAGGTAAAATATGCATATAGATCAGAAAAGCCATGGAAAGTTATTAATGACATTGAATTCCGTTCCGTAACACTTACTGGCCATCTGAATGGGAAAGATTAATTTAAAATAGGCAAAGTCATTTTATTAATTAACAACTCGTCTTGAGGAAGAATAGTCTTTAAAGGTTGTAATTCATTGTTTTAAATTTATCTAATATTTTATGCATTTCAGTCTTATCAAGAGAAGGGGGCTCTCCTAGTTGACAAGCACTCAAATACATCTTTGCAAGAACCTCTACCTCTACTGCCAAGTTTAAAGCATGTACAAGATTTTTTCCTAAAGCTACCAAGCCATGATGTGCCAACAAACAAGCATCTCTTCCTTCAAGAGCCTTTAAGGCATTCGTTGACAACTTTTCAGTACCAAATGTTGCATACCTCGCACATCGAATATCCACTCCCCCTGCTATTGCAACCATATAGTGAAAACTAGGGATACTTTGAGAATGACACGCAAGCGCTGTTGCGTAAATGGAATGACAATGCAAAACTGCTCCAACGTCTCTTCTTGATGAAAAAATGTCTGAGTGGAGTTTCCATTCAGATGAGGCTCTGGGACTATCTATCTCTAGGCATTGATATCCTTTTGAATTTACAAAAACAATGTCTTCCTGCTTGAGATTATCGTATTCAATAGAGCTAGGTGTAATTAGCATTCCGCCCGATATTCGAGCAGACAAATTCCCTGACTTTCCTTGATTGATGCCCACCTTATTCATCTGTTTGGCTACAGAAATAATCTGAGCTCGCAAAGCATCCTCTTCCATCAAAATCCAAACAGATAGTCTAGTTAATGACAAAAGCAGACAGGAAACAAATAACTAAAATTTAAGAAATAAGAAAACTAATATCATAATTGATCAGGTTTTCTTTAAATACTTTTTATAAGAATAAATCCTGAGCAAATATTCTTCTGCGTCGCTTGAGAAAACTAATAATCAGCAACTTAGCGATAAATATTCTTTTTTTTCATTATACAACTTAACAAATTGCTTAAACCCTCTTCAAGGGCTAAACTGTGCTTAGACAGTTGCATTTCTAAAGGCAATATGAATCCCAAATTCGCCATTGGCTTAACCATAATTTCACTTGTATTACTATTGGTAAATTTCCCTCTACTTGTTGAATTCTGGATAGTCGTTATTGGCAAAGCAATACCCTCGGCCTTCACACTTGGTCTCTCTACTGTCCTTCTTTACAAAGCTTTCCGCTATCCAAGAGGAACTTTATTTACATTGGTTGGGCTGTTGCAATTAGTTGGCATTACATGGATTGCAATACTAGCCTTTAAAGCGAAACTTTTTTGGCTGTTATTTGTAATAGCTATAGCAACAATAATCATTAGTCCAAAATCAGCCAAAGCTACATGGAAATTTTTTGATGTAGATAGATATTATAAGAATTAGCAATAGATCTACTGATCATTCCTACTGCTAGAAATAACATTAATAATATGAGAAACTTAAGACTATCAATGCCCGCACTTCTCAATAAGTGCTACTTTAATTTTGGAGGACAGGGCCCCCTGCCAATTCAATCGCTAGAAAGTATCAACAATAGTTGGCTTAAAGTACAAGATTTAGGTCCATTTACTTCCAATATATGGCCTTATATAGCAAAAGAAATTAATTCAACAAAATCTATTCTGGCAAAAATATGTGGGGTCAGGCCCAATCAAATTGCCCTAACCGAGAATGTAACAAGTGGCTGTATATTACCTATTTTGGGCCTCCCATTTAAAACTGGAGAGCAGATATTGATAAGTGATTGTGAACATCCCGGAGTAGTGGAGGCTTGTAAACAATTGGCCAGAGACAAACAATTAGAAATTAAATTCTTTTCGATAATAAAGATATCTGGAGGTATCGATAATCGCCCCCAAACAACTCAAGAGGTAATTGATGCATTAAGAAAAGAGCTAACAATAAATACTAAACTTGTAGTGTTATCACATTTGCTTTGGAATACTGGTCAACTAATGCCGATAAAAGATATTGCAAAGTTTCTAAATAACCATCCAAGCAAGCCTTATTTGCTAGTAGATGGCGCTCAAAGCTTTGCTCAAATACCTGTTAAAAATGATGCCTGCTACGCGGATATATATGCATTCACAGGACACAAATGGGCTTGTGGCCCAGAAGGATTGGGCGGAGTAGCACTTTCAGAAAGAGTCTTAGCAGATTCAACACCTAGTTTAATTGGATGGAGAAGTCTAAAAAATGAAAATATTTCTGATACTCATGATCAAAATCCATTTCACACAGATTCCAGAAGATTTGAAATCGCAACCTCTTGCATTCCCTTACTAGCAGGACTTCGTTGCTCAATAGAGTTACTAAGTCGTGAAGGAAACGAATTAGAAAGGTTAAAAACCATCCAAAAATGGAGTCTGAAGCTTTGGGAGAGTCTTCAGGATATAGATACAATAAGCACAATTCTTAAAGGTCCTCCCCCTGCAGGTTTAGTCAGCTTTGTTCCATATAAAATAGCAAATATAAAGCAAATTATAAATCTTCTTGGGGAAAAAGGAATCTGGCTTAGAGATTTAGAACACCCTAATTGCCTGAGAGCATGCTTACATATTGTAACCGAACAAGAAGATATAAATAAACTCTTAGATGGTATCAAGGAGCATACAATATAAAAATAATTTTCGGCAAATTTATTTAAATCAAATTAAATTAATCAAAGCCTTTTGTGCCTCTTTACGGTCATCAAAATGGATTTTTTTATTGCCAATAATCTGGTAATCTTCATGCCCTTTCCCAGCAATAAGAATAGTATCATGCATATTACTATTGATAATTGCTTGAGCAATTGCATTTGATCTATCTAGTTCCACCTTGCAATCTGCATAAGATGGGATTCCAGATAAAATATCCTTCAGAATTTCTTGTGGATCTTCTGAACGTTGATTGTCAGAGGTAATTATTATTCTATCTGCCAATTCAGCTGCCACTGAACCCATTAAAGAACGCTTACCTTTGTCTCTGTCTCCTCCACATCCAAAAACACAAACCAATTTACCTTTGCAAAAAGGCTTAAGTGATTTAAGTGCATTCCTCAAAGCATCAGGAGTATGAGCATAATCAACCAACACTTTTGGTATTAATGAGGTTTGGCCTATATTTAAATCAACTCGCTCCATGCGACCAGGCACTCCTACAAAATTAGGAATAGAATCCAATAATAATTCTATTGGAAATCCTTGTTGAAGAAGTACTCCAACAGATTGAAGAAGATTCATTAGATTAAATTCACCAATCAAAGGCGAAATAAAATCCCCTTCCCCGCAGGGACTCATAAGTCGACCCTTCAAACCTTTATGAGTCATCTCAATATCACATATTGATAATTCTGCCTTACCTGAGTCAAATAAATCTAAGGACATGGAACTTCTCCAACACTGATTTGTTAGGCGATCAGCAAGAACATTGCCCCATTTATTATCAATGTTTATAACTGCACTATTCCTATCAAAATCAAGGAAACTTGAAGAGAATAATTTTGCTTTTGCCTCAAAATAGTTCTCTATTGAACTGTGATAATCAAGGTGATCCTGGGTAAGATTTGTAAAGATAGCCCCAGAGAATTTGCAACCAGCAATCCTATCTTGATCCAACGCATGTGAACTAACTTCCATTACAGCAATATCTACATTAGAATCCCTAGCTTTAGCCAATTGAGATTGCAAGACATCAGCGAAATCAGTGGTGTGTCTTGCTGTAGAGATGTAATTCGGCCAACGATTTACAAGAGTCCCAAATAAAGCTGTTTGCTTACCTAATTCATTACATAAATGTTCAATCAAATAAGTAGTAGTTGTCTTTCCATTAGTTCCCGTTACTCCAATAAGCGACATCTCATTCGAAGGATTAGACCAAAAAGCCGAAGAAATCTTTCCGATCCATTTGGCGACAGGTTCTGAAGCAATAACAACTAAATCATCAGATCCTGGTTGCTTTAATTTAGCCGCATGATTACTAATAATTGCGGCTGAAGCACCATGTGCCAGTGCATCTTTCCAAAAACATCCACCATCTACATGTTGACCTGGCAAACCAAGAAATAAAGTCCCTTTTGAAACCAGTCGAGAATCAGATGTGATGTTTTCAATCACAGGATTGGCTAGCTCAGAGGGGAAATCCAAGCCAACCTCATTCAACAAATCATGTAATTTCTTGGGCATTAGAATCATGCCATTAAAAAAATACCTCTAGTTAACCTGAAGGGTTGCGCATAATTCTTGCAACCATTTAGATAATCCTTCTCCCGCCAATCTCGGAGACACTCTGGGCAACACAGCAAAATTGTCGTTGGATTTACACTTAACCATCATTACAGGCACTTCTAGTGAGTATTGAGCCCTTAATCTATCTGAAATCATCCCTTGATCTATATCGATAACTTGTAGTTCAATTGGCGGCTTAAGATTCTCAAGTGAAATTCTCCTCAATCTTTCTTCTAGGCCCTCACATAAGCAACAACCTTCGCGACTAAGCAAAATTAATTTAAGTTTCTTCATCAATCTGGGACTGGATCACAACCACAAGGACTAAACGGATTACATCGCAAAATTCTTCGGAAAGTGAGCCATCCACCTTTCCAAGGACCATGGCGTGAAATAGCCTCTAACCCGTATGCACTACAAGTTGGAGTAAAGCGACAGTGGGGGCCTAAGAGTGGTGAAAACCACTGACGGTAGAAGCCTATTAAAGCCAATAGGAATTTCGCTATTAGATTGTTCATCCCATTGAGATTGCGAGGGGATAGACTGTTTTGTTCGTGCATCATGCTGATCACTTTTTCTCAAAGGGGAAGCTTCTATTGATGAACACGATTGTTCTCTAAATTATGACCTATGTCTAGATACCGCGGACCTCGATTGAGGATTACGCGGCGCTTGGGAGACCTACCTGGTCTCACCCGGAAGGCCGCCAAACGGTCTCATCCGCCCGGTCAGCACGGCCAAGCCCGTCGCAAGCGCTCTGAATATGCTATCCGACTAGAAGAAAAGCAAAAACTTCGCTTTAACTATGGAATCTCTGAAAGACAACTCGTTCGCTATGTAAAAAAAGCGCGATCTCAAGAGGGCTCCACAGGAACAAATCTTTTAAAACTTCTAGAAAACAGACTTGACAATGTCTGTTTTAGACTTGGATTTGGCCCAACAATTCCTGGGTCTAGGCAGTTAGTCAATCATGGGCACGTTACTGTTAATGGCAAAGTGCTTGATATCGCAAGTTATCAATGTAAAGCGGGCGATGTAATTAGCATCCGCGAACGCAAAGGCAGCAAAAAACTTGCAGAAGGAAACCTCCAGTTCCCTGGTCTTGCCAACGTCCCACCACACCTTGAAATGGATAAAGCAAAAATGTCTGCAAAAATAACAGGCAAATGTGAACGTGAATGGGTTGCTCTAGAAATAAACGAACTCCTTGTGGTGGAGTACTACTCACGCAAAGTGTAAGAATCCATTTATACCAAGGGTTTTCGGACTTCTTGTCAAACTTTATTCAAACTTTTTACCCCCGGATCTTCAATCTGGGGGTGGGGTGGGGTATTTCCCGAACAAATTTTGATTAGAACTTATTCAATCAATCGATTATCCCAATCTCCTCTTGAGCTTCTTTCCTTAGAGCATCGAAATGGGATCGATTATAAAAACACCTTTGTCCATGGATTGCAGCGATGAGCTGTGCATCATGTAGACGTTTATCCTTTATTGATTTGGTACGAATCAGGGCGAGTTCGTTCATGTCGGTTCTCCTAAATGGCAATCCCGTTCCCTATTGCCATTGCATGCATCCCAGAAGGGACGAACTTAATAAAACTGTAGCAGTTGCTACCAAATATTTCACCCCAGCAAAAATTGGCTGAGAGATCTATAAGAACAACTAGTTATAGGGGCTTGTGATCACTGCAACCGATTTACTCCAGCCCCTCACACTCAAGCAAAAGAGTTGTTTTCCTAAAATTTTCTGGACAAATTTAATCCAAGCAGAAGCAAGGCCACTTATTGATCTTGCCAAACTTGCAAAAATGAGACTTCCAACTTGCCCAGACTTTGATGAAAAACTTTTCCTACCATTGCTAGCTAATTCCACCATAAATTTAATTGTTAGATCACATAGCAAACTAAGGCAATGGATAGATAGAACTTTGCAAAGTCCAATATAGAAGTTATTTGTGTTGATTTAAATAAATTTCTTCTGGGGTGGGTAAATAATTAGGGCATCTAACTTTTATATCTTCGGCGATTAAACGCATAAAATAAGATCCTCTTGAATTGCCATCTTTTGTTATTGTCTCAGCAAGAACTAACTTAGCTCTTGCATGAGCATCGATATGATCTCTACCATTTAATCTATATAAACAATAAATTTCAGCATAAGTATTTCTTCCTTCCAAATTTAATTGCTCACAGCTAATAGGGAAAACAAACAAGAAAGGCATTAGCAAAAGAAATTCTTTCATTGACAACTAAAGATAAAAAAATAAGGCTTCACCATAGATTTTGATACTATAATAAGCATTAATCAAGCTGGAAAGCTTTGCCAGTTAAAATTTCCGACCTATACGATCCTCTTTGGGTTTCTTATATTGCATCTAGCTACCATGATAGCGAGAATGTTTACTATCACATTTACGATGGATACACTACCATAGCCGGATCAACTACCTGGGCCAATTGGAGTGGGGGGCACACATTTATAGACGAAGTTTTTTCGTCTATTGACAAAGAAATAGATCTTGACTTTGAAAAAACTAGCGTTCAGGAAAATGCAGATATCATGATCTATATGATATCACCATATTCAAATATAGATGGTGATGAAAACAATCTAGGTCTTACTATTGTTAATCCTCCCAATACAATTGAAATTCTGTGGAAGGAGGAACCATACAACTACTTTACTAATCCGTTTCTAGGGGGCCATTATGAGACCTTACAATTTGACGAAGCCTATACAATAATTCACGAGATTGGCCATAGCGTTGGACTCTCCCATCCAGGTAAAGATCCAAGTGGGAATTGGCACGATTCAAGAGATACTGTTCTTTCTTACAATGTCTCACCTTATTATCATGGTTATAATGGATTTAGTGTAAATCCCCCAGAATTCTCAACAACAGATATACAAACTCTTAAGTGGCTCTGGGGAGCTGAAGATGATAATTTATTTAACTCTGCCTTAGAGGAAAAATACGATCATTCAGTAATGGGTACAAACAGAGATGATGAAATATTTGGCTGGTCAAATGATAACTTCGGTGATGATCTTTTTCATGGCGGAAATGGCAACGATAGATTAGTTGCCTATCGTGGGGCAGACAATATATTTGGAGGTAAAGGCAATGATGAACTAAGAGCCGGAAATGGCAGAGACATAATAAATGGAGGAGAGGGAAAGGACACAATGTATGGAGGGTTTGGCCTTAACACCTTTGAAGATTCTATAGATGGGTCGATAGATTATCTCTACTTTAAGAGTGATCACCTTGCTTACAATTATCTCTATGAAAAATCAGGTAATAGTCCAAACGGAGAAAAGTGTGACAAGATTTGTGAGCTCGACGAATTCGACAAAATATATTTGCAGGGGGCAAAGACCGAGCAACTAAGTTTTAGGGAAGTTGATCACCTAAGCAAGACTGGTGAAACTCTTAGTGGCATAGGAATTTATGCTGATGAAGTCCTAGAAGCTGTATATATAGGAGACAATCTCAATCAAGATCAAATTCAATCAATGACTTTTGGAGTAAGTATTTAAAATACCTAATTTAATTTTCTTAGTAAGATAAATAGCAATTAAATATTCAGCAAAAATTGCACTACAGATTGTAGCAGAAAAGAAAACATAAATTAATAAAGAGGTTCGGATCTACATCTAAAGCTATATTAGTATTTGCGACTTTAAAGTAGTTTGGTTAAAGCAAGGTTAAAATCAAACCCAGCCTCTATAACAAAATTCCTGGTATTGGCTACTGTTTTCTTAGTTGCGATAAATATCTGCATTCAATTTGGACTATACACTTTGAAGTTAAAAAAAGACTGGTTCTTGTTATTCAATATGGACAAAGAAGTTAATATACCGACATTATTTTCATGTTTTCTGATTGTCACATGTGCTTTGTTAATTTCTCTAATTATCAAAAGATTGAAAAACATACAGGATCCAATTGAAATAAAATGGAAATACTTAAGATTAATCTTTATTTTTCTAGCCCTTGACGAGGGGTTGCAGATACATGAGATCCTAATAATCCCAGATCTAAAGCCAATGTTGCCACCTTTATTAACTGTTATTTGGGTTATTCCTTACGGTATTTTTTCGCTTTGGTGCCTTCTTTATTTCATGCCTTTGTTAATAAGCTTGCCAAAAAGAATAAAGAATTTAACTTTAGTTGCCGGGGCTACTTATATTTCAGGAGCTCTAGGTCTTGAAATGGTTGGGAGTTCTTTAGTACGGACTGGAGACATCAAGCTTCACGGAATATCTTATGGTCTGATTTCAACATTTGAAGAAACATTGGAAATGGCTGGCCTAATAATATTTATTCACTCCCTCTTGTTATATATTTTTTATTACCAGAATCAAAAACTTAAAATAAAATTTCTTGTTAAAGGAAATAATCAGTTCAGAGATAAAATAATATAATATTTAACTATTCTAAATATTATCTCTATGAAACTCCTCCAGAAGGAGAGAATTACAAGTCAATAATTAATTGACCAGAAGGTTATTCTTTTACATTCAATTACTACAGAAGAAAATCTTTAATTCATGAGACAATCTGAAAATAACTTCTTTCCAATCTCCTTTATACTTCTGACGAAAGATTTTGATTGTTGGATACCAAAAGGTTGTTTGTTCATTAACACCCCAACGCCAATCCGAAATTTTTTGAAGAAGTAACCATGTTCTTTTACCCATCCCCCCAGCCAAATGAGCCATCGATGTATCTGTGGTAATGACCAAATCACAATTTTCAACTATTGCTGCAGTCTCTGCAAACGAGAATGCACGATCAACTAGATATTGAGAACTTGAAAAATATTGCTTGAAAGAACAGCTTTCAAATTGTTCAGAACCAAATCCTTTTTGCAAAGATATAAAAACAAATCCCTTTAATTTCACTATTGGTGAAAATAATTCTAAAGGGATTGATCTTCCCTTCAGACTACCTATCTCATTCCTCTTAGATCCCTGCCAATTAATACCAACAACAACTCGCCCATTTGCAGAGATAATCTTTTTCCATTTATTATAAAGTTCCAACTTTGCATTAATATAGCGAGTTGCAATCAAAGGTTTTTCGTTAAGCACTCCTAATTTACCTGGCAAGGATCTAAGGGTGATCCATTTGCAATCATGGAAATTATTCTTTTCATGCAACGATAATGGGTGTGGATTAATACCTGAAATCTTTATCAGGTCGTGTAATTTCTCTTGGCAACAAAATGAATAATTAATCCCCAGCCCATTCAATAAAATCAAATATCGCATAAATTGCAAAGTATCACCCAATCCATTAGCACTAACAACAAGCAAACTTTCACCATTATTTAATTTCCCACCATCCCACCTTTCCTTTATAGACAATTGAAGTGGCTTATTTGAACCTGAAAGGACTTCCCATTTTTCAAGCACACTCCAACCTAAATTATAATTGGCAACCAAAAAATAAAGGTTCGCTAAATTACTATAAGCTTGAATATTTTTCTCATTATACTTAATAGCCTGTAAATTAGATTTAATAGCAAGGCTAAATTTTCCTTGGTCTCGAAAAATACAACCTAAAGTTAGATAAGCATTACTAAGATTAGGCTTTAATTTAATAGACTTTTGTATAGATATTAAAGCGTCATCTAATTTGTCAAGCTGCCAAAAAGATTCGCCAAGAGTGGCATATGCCTCTGCAAATACCGGATTAAGTCTCACGGCTCTATTCTCTAATTCTACAACTTTCTCATATTTACCTAAATTACTCATCAAATTAGCATAGTTGTGCAATACAGAATAATCCTTTGGATTTATCTCTAATGCCTTATTAAAAAGTATATAGCTCTCTTTGTAATTACCTAATGCATTAGATAATGTAGCCAAATTCCTAATAGCGTCTAGATTATTAGGATCTATATTTAATGCATATTTATAATATAAACTTGCTTGCTTAAGGCTTCCCTTTTTGTGAAGTAGCACCGCTCTTTGCAAGTAACTTTCTAGTTCAGACACGAGTATTAAATTTAAGCTTTGAGATTAGGGTCACTGATACAGATTGCTGACAAAAAATCAACTCTTATTTAAAAGAATCAAGACCCGCGATAAAAGGAAAAACTTGATCGCTGCCTAAGTCAGGATAGTCAGGCGTATTATCACCTCTATTAGATTCATTTCCGTCACCAACCTTAGGATCCTCAGAAGGAACAATAACTATTCCAAGAGGATTATCCCCATTATTGCCAATTGAGTTCGATTCCTCTTCTAGTGGTGTAAAGCCTTTCATGAGAGCATCTGAGCTGGAAACACCAGAAAACAAAATAGCAGTGAAGAACATTATCGATACAGCGAAAAACAAACCTGAGTTCCAAATTTGCCGAAGCATAAGAATCATTTTACAACTGATCCAATCTAATCTATTAGCTTAATCAGGCATTTATCTTTACTTGCTTTATTCATTGGAAACACACTCAATTGCTTGATCCTTAGCGTTAGAGATGGAACTAAGCTATAAAATCAGCCTTTTAACCATAATGCTAGGCCCCCACCTCGACCTCTTGCTGATAGCCATTCCCCACCATTGCCCATGCCAATCAAAGCAAAGAAAGGTCTATCATTATCTTCTGGGATAGGGAGATCACGCCCTAATAAAACCTTTTCTCCTATTTTTAATTCTATTCTTCTAAAGTAAAAAGGCAACAAAGGTTGAGTTCCTTTCAATTCACCGTTACCTAAGAATATAATTTCTAGAGTGCCAAACTTGATTGAATTATTAATGCAGAATTTCATATTTTTCTGTACAGATTCATCTCTTTTTAATTCCAGAGTTGCAGAAAATACACGCAGTAGAGAACTTGATATGGCATCCACCTTATCAGTTCCTTTTTTCCAAACAGATTCAAATTTCCATTGGCCAATTAAAGATTCGAATTGAATTTCACTGCTATCTTTACGTGCAAGTTTTTCAAGACTTATTAGATCATTAAGGGTAGGCAAATCAGAGAGGTTTTCCGCTTCTATTTTCTTATTATTAAAAATCACCTCTATCTTATCCTTAACTTTATCTCTTTTAAACAAAAAGATAAATAATGCTCCTATAAAGAACAGAATGATATCTATCTGAATAAATCTAAGCAAAATCATTTGGTTAGTAATGGCTAGATTTAAGAATTAACGAGGCAGTTTAAATAAATAAAGTTAGGAAATAAAGCCTATCGCAGAAGAAGAGCCTAGGGAATAGACAGGAGTCTTTGCTACTTAAGCAGATGAGTTACACAATTCATTCCAGGAAAATACAATCCTATGCAGAAAGAATTTAATTCGATAGGAATGCATAAATAAAAGATTCCAAGAAATGCTTCATTTTAAAGCCAGTCAATAATTAAATTTATTTTAGCATCCTAGTCAGAAAGAATAAAATACTTATGATCCCTACCGCTAAGAGATTTAACAAATAAAACCAAGGTAAGTCATTTTTCTCAAATAGGCCTAGATGCCTTTAGATGGTAATTAGATATAAAACCATCCTAAGCAGAATAATTTTACCAATAGTTAAAGCATTATTTCAATTCTCAAATTGCATCGTAAATTATTACCAACGCGTTGATATTTAATAAAACAAAATTATTTGACAAATAATTCAGTCTAATCTGCTAGAATAGAAGTCATGGGAAAAATGGGATTCAAACATAATGAAAATCAACCATATTGATCTAAAAGGTTCTAAACTAGAAAACTTAGACATTAAACAGATAAAAAATCATAAGGCCACTCTTATAAAAGGGGCAAGAATAGAAAACAAACTTGATTATGTATTATTTGCCCACAGGTTTGGCAATATTCTGCCATATGGGGAAGGGGCTATAACCTACTTTAAAGGAATCGCTCAAGATGAAATTGAAATTCACTACGATGGGATCTCAGCAAAAATCCAGGAGAAACTACCTCATTGGTTGATATTCCATGTAAAACAAAGCTGCCCCAAAGTACTGGGAGGTCAGTTTAATATCTGTGACTCAGAAAGTATATTGGAAACACTAGACAACAGCCTAAAAGACAGACTTGCTAACAATAAACTTCAATTCTATGGGTACTTTCAATACCAAATTGATGCAAAAGAATATGAATCATTTTCTTTTGAAATTGACCCCATCCAAATCTTTAACAAGAGAAAATCATTAAGGATTTTCCTACCTTCTCTAACCAAGCGAAAAGTACCAGATACTTTAAAACTGTTTTCGAATACTGATCTGGAAGAAACAAATAGAATCTTTAATCAGCTTCGAGAAAGTATTTACTCAAATGATGTTATAACTGGAATAGACTTCGAGGAAAATGATGTTCTTATTTTAGACAATAGATTTACTTTGCATGGAAGAAAATTGTTTATTAAGCCTACAAGCAGATGCTTACATAGAATACAAACTCTTGGGGAAGGATCAGAACCATATTCTTTGGATATAGAAAATTATAAAGCCAATTTTCATAGTATCGACAATTAACTTGTACCGCTTAATTATTAAAATACCAACAATTAAATAAACTTTAGTGTTACCTATAAATAACAGCCTAAAAATTCATCAAATCTTAGCTACGATGATTGAATAAAACGTTTAAAGAAATTGCGCGAAGACACCTCAAACAGCGGAACCACTCCAGGTGAAAGCACTCTGGCAATTCATCACGGCAATACTTTTGCTCCAGATACAGGAGCGGTAATGCCACCAATTTTCACCACAGCTACATTCTCACATGGGAATCCAAATGGTTTTGACTACACAAGGTCTGGCAATCCTAACTTTAGAATTCTAGAATCCGTTTTGTCATCAGTAGAGAATTGCTCCCATACAACTGTATTTGCCTCTGGGGTAAGCGCCATTACTGCTGTTGCTTCATCTTTAAAGAGTGGAGATCTTGTTCTATGTGAGGAGAATTTGTATGGATGCACTGTCAGATTGTTTGAGAAAATATTCAGTAAGTTTGGTATTGAGACAGCATGGTTAGATTTCACAGACATCGATTCTCTTAAACAAATAAGAGAAAAAAATCCTACAATGATTTGGATTGAAAGTCCAACCAATCCACTACTAAAGGTTCTAGATATAAAAGCAATTTGCAAAGAAGCAAATAAAAACAATATTCCCGTCTTGGTTGACAACACCTTCTCAACACCTCTACTTCAAAAACCTCTTGAACTAGGAGCAACACTATCCTTAACAAGCACTACAAAATATATAAACGGACATTCTGATGCCCTTGGAGGAGCAATTTGCACGAATGACGATGAATGGCAAGATCGTATGAATTTTGCCCAGAAAGCACTGGGCTTACATCCCTCCCCTTTTGATAGTTGGCTAATTACAAGAGGAATAAAAACTCTCCCTCTGCGTTTAGAGCGACAAATTAACAATGCTGAGTCTATTGCGGATCAACTCGCAGAACATCCACTTGTAAAATGGGTTAGATATCCCTTTAGATCTGATCACCCACAACACAAAATTGCCCTTAAACAAATGAAACGTGGTGGAGCAATCATCACCATAAGCATTAATGGGGACCTCAAGAAAACCTACGAATTCTGCAAAAATCTTAGATATTTCACCTTGGCTGAAAGCCTAGGTGGGGTCGAGAGTCTAATTTGCCATCCTGCAACCATGACTCATGCTTCGATTAAACCCGAACTACGATTATCCCTTGGAATAGATGATTCTTTAGTACGCTTTTCTATAGGCTGTGAAGACCTTTCTGATTTAACTCAAGACGTAAATAAAGCTTTGGCAAAAATAAAGTGAGAAAAAGGGATCTGCTTACAAATCCATGTTGGAGGTCATCTGACCTAGGCCTACCATTGCCAGAAAGTCCTCATGCAGTGTCTGTAGCATTGCCAACCTGGGAAAATATAATAGCTTATGAAGAAAAAGATCCAGAATGCATTAACAAACTTAAGGCTATTTATCCACGTTTTGGCTTTAACCCTTTAATTGCTGAAATAGCTAAGAAGGCCATCGAATTAGAAGGAGACAAGAATTGCACAGCTTGGCCATTCCCTAATTTCAAAGTTGCTAATAAAGCAGCACAACATTGTAAGAATTATTCTAATTATGGGATCACAACTATCAAAGCAATAAATGGACTAGCCTGCTTAATAGCTGATAATTTGGCGACACCTCATGCCAAAGCATTTTGGCAACATACTGGCCTAGGTGCATCTTCTAGACTGGCTGCCATAGCACTTGGGGAAGAAGAGAATCCTTCAAAAATAGATGCTTTTGATTCAGAAGTGACTTTATTAAATAGACTCGCAGAAATATATGAATGCAGTGAAGATTTCATTCAACTTCATCCTTCTGGCATGGCCGCGTTCTACACTGCCTTAGAAGTAATTAGAGAAATACACCCAAATCGACCTACGCTCCAATTAGGATTTCCATATGTCGATGTACTTAAACTTCCAAGAGTAATTTTCGAAGGTAGTGATCTCTTATTAAATATAAATGAAAAGACATTAGAAGAAGCCATTGAAAAACTAAATCCAGCAGCATTAGTAGTTGAAATACCCAGCAATCCAATGCTAAAATGCATAGATCTACCTAGCATTTCAAAGATTGCTCACAAGAAAGGAATAGCGGTGATTGCAGATGACACTATTGGCTCCGCTATCAATATTAATACTCTTCCTTATGCAGACCTAATATTTAGTTCTCTGACAAAAAGCTTTGCAGGAAGAGGAGATATTCTTGCAGGTTCATTGGTTATCAGTCCATACTCTTATTGGAAAGAAAAATTCTTAGATTGCCGTAATAATCTAAGACTTAGTCCTCTATCAAATCCCGATATAATTGCCCTGGAAAATGCAAGCAGAGACATTAGTGAAAGACTTCCTAAATTAAATCAAGCATGTATAAAATTAAAAGGCCAATTAGAACACCACCCTGAAATCTCCAATGTTCTTCATCCTGAAGAATGTTCTAATTTTCGATCTCTGATGAGACCAGGGGCAGGATATGGTTGTCTGTTATCTTTCGAGCTAAAGGAAGGTCTTTCTAAAGCCAAACGGGTATACAACGCCTTGGAAGTTTGCAAAGGACCAAGCCTTGGCACGAATTTCACATTGGTCTGTCCCTATGTATTTTTGGCCCACTATGAAGAACTTGAATGGGCAGAGTCATGTGGGGTACCTTCTCACCTGTTAAGAATTTCAGTAGGTCTTGAAAATCATCAGGATCTTTGGAATCGCTTCAAAAAAGCACTGAGTGCTTAGATTTTATTTAAGAATTCATC
The DNA here is from genome assembly GCA_003215635.1 of Prochlorococcus sp. AG-409-J19. Taxonomy (GTDB): domain Bacteria; phylum Cyanobacteriota; class Cyanobacteriia; order PCC-6307; family Cyanobiaceae; genus AG-409-J19. The sequence goes on along the minus strand of QCKC01000003.1, from coordinate 127,178 downwards.
CTAATCGTTTCCAATCCCAATCAGCAACGTGCAATATCAATAAAATTTCGCTAATCATTGTATTACTTCTCTAAATACGCATGGCCAGAGTTTACGAAGACAACAGTTTTGCTATAGGCAACACCCCTCTTGTCAAACTACATTCAGTAACCAAAAATGCTAAAGCCACAGTTCTAGCAAAAATCGAAGGAAGAAACCCCGCCTATAGCGTCAAATGTCGCATAGGAGCAAACATGATCTGGGATGCGGAAAAGAAAGGGGTTCTAACCAAGGATCAAACAATAATAGAACCCACCTCAGGGAACACAGGCATAGCACTTGCTTTTACTGCCGCAGCAAAAGGCTACAAAATCATTTTGACAATGCCTGAATCGATGTCATTAGAACGCCGAAGAATAATGGCGGTACTTGGAGCAGAACTAATCCTTACAGAAGCAGCTAAAGGAATGCCAGGAGCAATTGCCAAAGCAACAGAAATTGCTGAAAGCGATCCTCAAAAATACTTTATGCCAGGACAATTCGATAATCCCGCCAATCCAGATATTCACTTCAAAACAACCGGACCAGAAATATGGAATGACTGTGATGGATCTATAGATGTTCTAGTCGCAGGGGTTGGGACAGGAGGCACCATCACAGGCGTGTCTCGTTATATCAAAAAAGAGCAGGGCAAAAATATAGTTTCTGTAGCTGTAGAACCTTCACATAGTCCAGTTATTACTCAAGCCATGAAGGGAGAGGAGCTAAAACCTGGACCTCATAAGATCCAAGGAATTGGAGCTGGGTTTATACCAAAGAATCTTGACCTTTCCCTAGTTGATCAAGTCGAACAAGTTAGCAATGAGGAATCAATTGCTATGGCTCTGCGATTAGCAAAAGAAGAAGGTTTACTCGTTGGCATCTCCTGCGGTGCGGCAGCATCAGCAGCGTTGCGGCTTGCAGAAAAAGAAGAATATGCAGGGAAGACAATTGTTGTTGTATTGCCTGACATGGCAGAGCGCTACCTGTCATCGATAATGTTTGAATCAGTTCCTGCAGGCATTTTGGAAGAACCTGCTTCTACATAATTAGGAATCAATTAAGTTTGAATTCTGAAGGGACTGCATCTGGAGAAATCCACATTGCGTCTCCATAAGAGAAAAAACGGTATTGGCGTTTTATTGCTTCAGAATAAATCGCCAGAAGTTTTTCACGGCCAATCAAAGCACTAACTAATAGAAGGAGAGAGCTTTTAGGAAGGTGAAAGTTCGTTAGCAACCCATCTACCACTCCAAACTTATAACCAGGCTTAATAACCAGATCAACTAAACCCTTATAAGGCTTCAACTTACCTCCCATCGCAGAGAAAGCTCCTTCAAGCGCTCTGAGGCTAGTAGTGCCTATTGCTATCACCCTACCTTTCCTTGCACGGCAAGCATTAATAGCCTCTAAAACTTCTTCTCTAATCTCTACCCATTCGCTATGTAATTTCAGATCATTCAAGTCCTCTTGAGATACAGGTCGAAAAGTTCCCAACCCCACATGCAAAGTAACCTTAACCTGCTTAATCCCTTTATTTGAGAATGCATCCAGCAATTCATCACTTATATGCAAACCCGCAGTAGGAGCAGCAACAGCACCTGGCCTTAATGCATAACGAGTTTGATAACGTTCTTGATTATTCGGATCATGTCTGTGAATATAAGGAGGCAAAGGCACTTCTCCATATCTGTCTAAAAAGACTTCAATACTTTCTCTATCTGAATAGATAGAAGGGAATTTAATCAATCTTGCACCTGTTGAAGAATCAATTCCCATTACCTTCAAAAGCAAAGGTTCTTGTTCAATAGTTTCAAGCAACAAGCTATCTCCTATCTTCATTCTCTTTGCTGGCCGAGCAAGGCATAACCAAATACCATCACCTAAGGGCTCTAACAAAAGCAACTCAGCTGAGCCTCCGCACGAACGTCTAACACGCAACCTGGCCTTAAGCACGCGAGTATCATTCATAACGAGTAAATCACCAGATCGCAATTCATCTTGAAGGTTCCATACTTTCAGGTTTTTAATTGCATTTAACTTTTGATCAATCGATGGCACTACCAGTAAACGTGCATCATGACGAGGGTTAATTGGTTGTTGAGCTATTAATTCATTACTAAGTTCATAATCATAAGAACTTAGTAATGAGTCTCTGTAATCAGGCAAGCCAGTCAATTCTTTTTCAGGATGATTAAGTTTTATCGTTGAAAATTGAGAATATTCAAAATAATCTAACTTGCAAGAGTCTCAGGCCTATTCTCAATCAAATCAGCTAAATCTTTTAAAAATAAAGCGCCATCAGCGCCATAAACAACTCTATGATCAGCGGTGAGGTTTACCTGCATTTGTTTCTTTATTCCTATTGCTCCATCTTTTGTCACAACAACATTCTTTTGAGAAGCGGCAACAGCAAGTATTGCGCCAGTGCCTGGAGGTAGAATTGCATCAAAACGATCTACTCCGAACATCCCTAAATTAGAAAGTGTAAAAGTACCACTGCTATATTCATGGGGCTGAAGCTGTTTATTTCTAGATCTTTTCACTAAATCAGCCCATCGTTTTGATAATTCAAACAGATTCGTAGAATCTGCATCTTGTAAGACAGGAGTAATAAGTCCTCCATCTTCCATAGCTACAGCTACAGCTACATTTACATTTTTAGGATAGATAATTCCCTTCGACCCAAATGCCGAATTAACTTGAGGATGCCTAGCCAGTGTTAAACCAACTGCCTTGACAAGCAAAGCAGTCATAGTTACTCCATTTGGTTTTACTTGCTGGTAAAAGGCATCCAACTGATCAGTGACAATTGAATAACCAACCCTGAAACATGGGAAAGAAAGACTGGCTTCCATGTTCCGATTAACTGCTTGTTGGAGAGTATTAAAAGCAGTAATCTCTCCAGGTTTCCCAAAACTTTTACCCACTAAAGAGTCTGCCTGATTTTCTTTAACTGAAGAACTTTTTTTAGCAGCAGTAATAACCGGGGGCGATGATGGTGATATTGCGGGTGCATTGCTTTCCGCGACCCAAGGTACAGTTATCGGCTGTCCTTGGGCCCTTTGAACATCCTCAGCTTGAATTCGTCCATGAGGACCAGTGCCAGAAACAGTCGACAAATCAACTCCTAATTGAGAAGCCAGTTTCTTTGCACGGGGAGAAGCAATAACACGCCCATCCCTCAAGACGTTAGTTCTTAAAGACGAATCGCCAGAAACAGCTGGCGTTGGCGTTGGTGTTGGCGTTGGTGTTGGTGTTGGTGTTGGTGTTGGTGTTGGTGGGTTTTTTTGTTTTACATCTGCAATTTCGTCCTGACTCTCAACAATCAAGCCAATCGTTTCTCCCACAGGGGCCATAGTGCCGGCAGGCATTAAAATCGCTGCGAGATAGCCATCTTGAAAGGATTCAACATCCATATCAGCCTTATCTGACTCAACCACTAAGACTGACTCTCCTCTTGCGACCTTATCCCCTGGCTCTTTAAGCCACTCAACTATCTTGCCCTCCGTCATAGTGGAGCTCAGGGCAGGCATGAAAATGTCGTGAGTTGCCAATACCTTCTCCGAATGGACTTAATGAATAAATTTTAGAGACTTATCGAACCATATAGAAAAAATATGCTTCAACTCTGTTCGATTGCTTCAACAACTCCATCTCGAACCACAACAGCGACCTGCATCTTTGAAACCAAATTATCCCCAACTTTTAAGTCACAAAAACTTTCAATCTGACCTTGATCAACAATCTGCTCCATTTCTAAATTTCTTACTTGAGTTTGCTGTTCCAGCAAATTTCTCTTCTGCTCTTCTAGTTCTGCTCGTTTAGAGGCAACTTGTTGCTGCACCTGAGCTACCTGATCTTGAACTCTGGGGTCCAAAGGATTAGCGCTTTGATTCCTGACATCATTTACAACTTGCTGGCCTTCTTGCTCCAATTGGGCCAATTGCTGATCAGTTGTAGAGATTGCATTACTAATCTCTTTCTCAGCCTCATCCTTCCAAGCTGGAGTAACTATTGCTCTAACATTGATAGAACGTTTAATCGAGAGAATTGTGTCTTCAGCCATTGAAAAAATGAATAAGCCACAAGATTCTCAGTCATTGCTCTTCTGGTCAACCTACTTTTTCAAGCTCGTGAGGAATTAATGATCGAAAATGAATGAAATTATGGATTCATCTCGATTATTAATCCTGTCTCTTCTTTGTTTCAGCGTCTGAGTTAGCAGCCCATTGTCAATAGTAAAAGGATCAACCAACGCGACACCTGATACCCTTTCATCGGAACGAGCACCTTTACGAATCGATAGCAGGCGATTCACTTCCTTCCTTACCAGGATCCTTAAAGAATGCCCCCCTGGAATTTCAAGCAATTCCTTAGACATCAAAAGACCTTTGTCAGATGCCCAGGGCTCCAAGTTTGCAAAATTAGGCACAATCAGTGCCCCTAATTGTCTTTGATCTTGACCAACCAACATCACTTGATCAATAAGTGGGCTCGATACCAAGAACTCCTCCAAAGGTCCAGGTTCAACATTCTCTCCATTACTTAAGACGATTGTGTCCTTTGCTCGACCTGTAATCACTAAAGAGCCATCTAAAAGGAGCATCCCCAGGTCTCCAGTATCAAACCATCCTTCATCGTCAAGAACCTTTGCTGTATCTTCCGGTTTGCCCAAATAACCTTTCATCACCTGAGGACCTCTTACTAAAACTCGACCTATTTGGAAGTATTTCTTTTTCTTTCCAGATTCCACATCAACAATCCTGAATTCTGTTGATGGCAATGGTGGTCCAGAACTGCCTCGAATATTCCTCCAAGGTCTCCGACAACTAACAACTGGGCTGGTCTCAGTGAGTCCATAACCAACCAAAAGCTCAACACCTAGAGCTTCGAAAAAAGCATCTACATGAGGAGCTATTGCTCCTCCGCCGTTTATTGGAAAGCGTAAACGTCCTCCGCTTAGCTGTCTTAGTACCTTTGGCCATAGAAAGAAGGAAGACAAGAGATGGACAGGGAATCGCAAAGTTGCTTCTATAAAAGCAAGGGAACGTATTTTCATACCTACTGGTTCGATCAAAAGCGACCTTGATGTACGCCAAGCTTTCTTTTGTTCAGCACTATTCCCTAAAGCAAATGTCAACAATTTCTTCTGTCCTTTAGACATGCCTTTAATGGCATCATCAAAACCAGCCTTTACAGCTTCCCAAAGTCTGGGAACGGTAACCATCACAACGGGTCTAACTCTTTGTAAGTCTTTCTTTAAATGCTTAATAGTTGTATAGTTTTGAGTACAAGCACAAGAAAAGAAATAATATTCTGCACTTCTTTCATATGCATGCCATATAGGAAGAACACTTAGAACCGGCGAACCGGCTTTAGGGCTAGCAACGCAAGCCAAACTTGAAATCTGATGCAACAAATTGGCGTGTGTTAATGGCACGCCTTTTGGCCTGCCAGTTGTTCCTGAGGTATAGAGAATGGTTGCTGTAGATGATCTCTCTATATCAAACCTTTCTTTTACAGTCTTATCTTTTTTCCCATGACCAAATGATGTAGCCAAAAATTGTTCCCATCCCATTAAACCTTGAATTGGCTCACCTTCTAGCTGCAAAATAAACTTCAAACTTTTCTTTTCAGTCTCACTAAGAGAAAGCTTTTTCCAAGTTTCCAGATTCTGAACAACAAGGGCAACTGCCTTACTATCTTGAAGAATGTAGCGAAGTTCTTCTACTGGTGCCGTTGCCCCTCTCACTGCATCAGCAGCACCTACCCTCATAAGTCCTTGATCTGCAATTAACCATCTAGGACTATTTTCAGCAAATAAACCAACTACATCGCCAGGGTTAATTCCTAAAGCAATAAAGGCTCCAGCAGATTGAGAAATCAAATCCGAAACTTCCGCATATGTAAACTTCTCTGGAGGATTGGAATGTGTTGCCTCAACAGCCAGGACTTCTCCATGATGAAGAGCTAACCAAGGCCATATTTGATCAACACTTTGAAAGGCCTCAACATAATTACGCTTAACCAAAGCTTGCCGTTCTTTCTTATGAGGCAACCAAACTGCCTGTGCAAAATCTCTTGAATTAAACCTTTTAGGCCTTCGAATGTGCTTCACAAAAATCCTCCGGCTTAACCACAGTCATCACTAGAAACAATTTATAGGCAAAGAGTCAGAGATGTTGAAGGGAAACCTCAGTATACAAATTTAATCTAAACCTCTTACTAAAACTATTCCTTATTAGTGGTTGTACTTCATCAGTTGTTAAGCCTGGAATCCAAGCATTTAGTTTCTCCACAGGATGTCCTACAAGGCCACAGGGAACAACCTTAGAAAATCCATCCATTTGACAATTAACGTTTATAGAAAAACCATGCTGGGTAATCCATCTACGACAACCAACTCCTATAGCCGCAATCTTCTTGCCCTCAACCCATACCCCAGTCATGCCTGTAACCCTTTCACCCCTTAGACCAAGAGCATATACAACATCAATGATGACCTGCTCAAGTTCTCGTAAGTACCAATGCAGATCGGTTTCATATCTATGAAGATCAAGAACTGGATAAACGACCAACTGACCGGGCAGATGATGAGTCACCTCACCTCCTCTATCAACACGATGAAATTCAAAAGAATCATCATTCAGATCAAAAAGCAAATTGTTATAACTTCCACTACGACCCATTGTGTAACAACTTTGATGTTGAAGGATCCATACAGCCTGTTTAGAAAAAGGCTTTTCTAGCAGGCGTTCTCGCCATTTTCTCTGCCAAAACCAAGCCGTCTCATAAGGCACTAGGTCTTTAGGCTCAAACAGAAACGCAGTAGGTATCTTTGCCAATAGATAGGGTGTAATTAACTTGCCTTTATTCCAGGCACTGGAGCGATACCCATGAAAATTCTGATCCATGGTCGCAATCTTGAACTTACACCTGCTTTGCGTGAATACACAGAAGCCAAAATAGAACGCGCCATTCAACATTTTGGCGAGATGGTCAAGGAAGCAGACGTTCACCTATCGGTTGCACGCAATCCAAGAGTTCCCCAACAAACAGCAGAGGTTACAGTTTTTGCAAATGGAACAGTTATTAGGGCTCAAGAACGTAGTGAGAATCTTTATGCAAGTATTGATCTCGTTGCAAGCAAGCTAAGTCGACAACTAAGACGATTCAAGGAACGACATACTGATCACCATCACAGTGCAGGACATAGTGCATCCATAACACCTACAACTGAAGCTGTAATTAACGAGACTTCAATAGAAGGTTCACTATTAGACGGAAAAGAAGTTCACCTGCCAGATCCGGGAGTAAGACGTAAATATTTTCCTATGAACCCAATAAGTGTTGAAGAAGCAAGAAATCAACTGGAATTGATAGACCATGACTTTTATTTCTTTCGCGAAAAAGAAAGTAATTCATTACAAGTAATTTACAAGCGAAATCACGGAGGATATGGGTTAATACAAGCTCGTGAATAATTCAGGTTCTTTTCTAAATGTTTAATAATAGGTCTATAGATAAAATAATAGCTCTAGGACCTTACATCAATCAAGCGGTTCTAGACCCTCACATCACTGAAGATAATCTTCTAGAACAATGTGATGCAGCCCGTCATTTTGGCTTTGGTGGTTTATGTACCAACCTAAACAATCTTGAAACTTCAAGGTCTAGGCTAGGCCGTTCAAGCACTACAAAACTAATTGGGACAATAGCTTTTCCATTTGGATCTATTCCTAATGAATTAAAGATAAAAGAAGCTGAATGGGCATCACAAAAAGGGGCCGAAGAAATTGACCTTGTACCAAATTTTTCAGCATTAAGCAAGAAAAATTATGATCAATTTGCAGAGGAAATATCTGAAATATGCTCAATAGATCTTCCAGTAACTGTGATACTTAACATCTCAAATATAGACTCAGAACAACTTAAATTTGCTATAGAAGCTACTATAGAAGCTGGCTCAAGAGGGATTCAAACCCACAACGGTTTTGGGCACAAGGCAACATCAAATGAAATGCGACAGCTAAGAGATCTGGTAAAAGGTCGTTGTCAAATCAAAGCCGTGGGAGGTATTAATTCACTAGCTCAAACAATAGAATTAATTGAAGCAGGTGCTACAAGAATTGGGACAACAAAAGGAATTGACATAATAAAAGCCTTCAGAACTAAAACAAGTGATTAAAGAGAAACGGCTAGAAGGCTTTGTACTAAAATCAGGTCCTCTTGGAGAGAATGATCGACTTCTAACACTAATTAGCGAAGAGGAAGGTATCACAAGACTTGCCGTACCTGGTGCAAGAAAACCTCGGAGCAGTCTTTCAGCCGCTGTACCATTAACCTTGCTAAAATTGCATATTTCAGCCCGCAAAGGACTATCAAGAGTTAGTCACATAAAAGTAATTAGAAGTTTTAATGGCTTAGGAAAAGAATTAGAAACACTTGCTGCTGCTCAAGCTATTTCCGAATTAACTTTAATGCTAGTACCAGAAAATGATCCCATCCCAGGGATAATGAGCACGCTCTTGATTCATATAGAACGCCTCGAGCAAATTAGTGAAAAGCAAACAAAAGAGATTGACATATCCTTAGCAAGCTGCATACAGGCTTGCGTTCACCTTCTAGCTCTTGGAGGTTACGGATTGCCTATTCAAAAATGCTGTAGAAGTGGGATAGAGCTGCAACCACCTATAGGAGAATGGGAATGGAAGTGTGGTTTTATTCCTTCAGAAGGTTTTGCAATTGGCTTGGCAAGCAATTCAGAAGTTCAGTTAAATCCTTCAGAATTAGCTCTACTTCAGCGACTAATAAGACCAACTTTACCTATCGGCAGCAATGGGAAGCTAATGGGGCCAAGAAATGTTTGGCTAAAACTTTTGAATATTATCGACTTATGGGTCCAAGCGAACTTAGAAAAGAAGATGAAAGCAATAACATTACTAAAATAAATAATCATTAGCTCGGAGCAATGAAAAGACTCACTGCCTCCTGTGAAATACGCGTTAAGGGGTTATCACTCTGAAAATATCCGAAGCCACTTCCCAAAAAGAGAACTTTCAAGACGGTCGTCTAGGATTGCTCTCAGTCTTAAAACTCAAAAAGTTTCGGAGGCTTTGGATTGGGCAAATATTCTCACAATTAGCTGACAAGTTTTACATAGTCTTAATGGTCTATCTGATCGCGCAAAATTGGGCTATAAACAACACTGCAGACAATGAACTATTAAATAATTTCGCTGCTTCTATAAGCATTGAACTTGCTAGTCGAGCCCAAATAATTACCCTCCTAGCTACAGGGATATATCTAGCAAATACAGTTCCAGCAATGTTACTGGGTACCCTGGCAGGAGTTTGGGCAGATCGCTGGCCAAAACGCCAAGTGATGGTTTCCTCAAATGCTTTGAGAGCCATTCTTCTTTTACTTACTCCAATATGCATAATCCCAGGACCCATTTTTTTAGGGATTAGTTGGGGATATTGGGCACTTATTATAATGACATTTTTAGAATCAATCCTCACACAATTCTTTGCTCCAGCCGAACAAGCAACAATCCCATTATTAGTTCCCAAAAAACAATTATTGGCTGCAAATTCAATTTATCAAGCAACAAGCATGGGTGCCACAATTATTGGATTTGCATTAGGAGAACCTATTTTGCGACTACTAAATAAATTATTCAATCTAATAGAAATTGATTGGGGAGAATTTACCCTACTGCCTCTTTGTTATGGATTGGCCGCTATATTTATTGCTTCAATTCATATCGATGAAGAGCCACATGTAACTGTTCAACAAACAATTTGGAATGAAGTTCTTGAAGGAGTTCAGGTTCTTAAAGACAAAAAAAAGGTGAGGCATGCAATGATTCACCTTGTATTTCTCTATAGTCTTCTAGCCGCTTTATATGTACTGGCAATAAGTCTTGCCTCATTTATTCCAATCCTTGGGCCCACAAAATTTGGATTATTACTTTCTATAAGTGGAATAGGAATAACTGTTGGATCTCTACTTGTTGCACAGATTGGACACACAATTAATAGGCAAAGGCTTTCTGGAATCGGTCTAGGAGCAATTACTTGCTGCCTTGTATTACTTGGCGAGGCAAAAGGATACTTGATCCCAACTTTATGTTTATGTTCATTCTTAGGAATTGCAGCTGCTTTAGTTGCTATCCCAGCACAAACCACTCTTCAAGAAGACACACCTGCCAACAAAAGAGGAAAAGTATTTGGGCTTCAAAACAACCTGATTAATATTGCTCTCAGTTTGCCTCTAGTTCTTGCCGGGACAATGGTGAGCAATTACGGCGTCATACCAGTCTTATGGTTTTTAGCTGCCCTTGCGCTACTTGCTGCAATATACGAAAGGCCATGGCAACGCTGCTAACTTAATGGAACTGCTACATAAGAAAGTGGGTGGCCCATATTGCTTGGCTAGGTAAAAAAACCCCCTTTTGCGGGAACGTAACTTATGGCTTAAGTACAACAGAGGCCTTAAGAGATAGAGGGCATCAGATAAGTTTTATTCACTTCGACAATCCAACGAATCCCGGCGACAGTAATACTTCACTTCTTGCCAATGATCCTGAGGTAAGCCTCCCATATCTTGTTAAATCGCAGGTTTATACAATTCCTTCCCCTAGGGCACAAAGAGAACTTCGTGAATCATTGGAGATTCTTAAACCTGATCTAGTTCATGCAAGTCTTACTCTTTCTCCATTAGATTTTCGCCTCCCAGAGCTTTGCAACCAAATTAAAGTTCCCCTAGTTGCAACTTTTCACCCCGCTTTTGATTCAAATATTAGAAATCTAACCGCTGGCACACAACAACTTACATATCAACTGTATGCTCCTTCACTAGCTAGATATGACAAAGTAATTGTTTTTTCCGAACTTCAAGCAGAAGTCCTTGCCAGGTTAGGAGTTAAAGAGAAGCAACTTTCAATAATTCCTAATGGAGTTGATCCTGATCTTTGGAAACCAGCAAATCCAATCTCTCATGATCCTGTTATACCAACAATACGTAAACGTCTTGGAGAAGAAAGGATTTTTCTTTATATGGGTAGAGTTGCTACTGAAAAAAATGTAGAAGCACTTATAAGAGCTTGGAGGCTAGTAGAACCAAGAGGTTGTCGGTTAGTAATAGTTGGCGATGGCCCAATGAAATCTACCCTAGAAAATGGTGGTACTACCTATCACGATAATGATGTTCTTTGGTGGGGATACGAATCAGACCTTCAAACCAAAATTTCTCTTCTTCAATGTGCCGAGGTCTTTATATTACCAAGTCTTGTAGAAGGTCTTTCTCTTTCCTTACTTGAGGCCATGGCCACAGGAACAGCTTGTGTTGCCACAGATGCTGGAGCTGATGGCGAAGTACTTGAAGGTGGAGCAGGAATTGTTTTAAGCACACAAGGAGTAACCACCCAATTAAGAACTTTATTACCTGTACTTAGAGATCAACCTGTCCTAACCTCAGAATTAGGCAAACGTGCTAGAGAAAGGATATTGGAGAAATATACATTAACTAGAAATATAAATTCCTTAGAAGATCTCTACTATGAAATGCTAGGGAAAAAATCTCTCTAAAATCAAGCTAATTCTTTGCTTTTTTCGGCCGCAACTATAACTGCCTCAATTAGTGCAGAGCGTATTTTAGCCTTCTCCAAGTGACGCAAAGCAGCCATAGTAGTCCCTCCTGGAGAAGCAACCATTTCCTTTAAATAAGCGGGATGCATATTATTTTCTATTAGCAAATCTGCCGTCCCAGCGACTGTACTCTTAGCAAGATCAAGCGCCAAATCTCTTGGCAAACCAGCAGCAACAGCACCATCAGCAAGAGCTTCAACAACAACAGCTATATAGGCAGGACCAGAAGAAGTTAAAGCCAAAAAAGCATCAATATGTTTCTCGGGCAATTCAAACACTTCACTAACTGGATGAAAAATATCCCTAACAATTACCTTCTGTTCATTGGTAACATCTTCACACCAAACAAGAGCGGTAAGACCAGAACCAACTGAACAAGGAGCATTGGGAACAGCTCTAACACATATATAATCAGGGAACAAATTACTTAATCGATCTATAGATACTCCGGCCATGACAGAAATTAAGACCGGGGTAAAAGATTCTTTTGAGAAACTATTTTGCCTGGCTTGAGTAACAACATCATCTAATTGTTGTGGCTTAACTGCGAGGATCTGAAATGGGCATTTCCAAACCTCTTTTGACCGTTGATCTGTCGCCGCAACCAAAGTCAAAGAATCAGGGAACTTACCATATAGTTTTTGAACACTTTTTTCATGTCCGACAACAGCAAGAATATCTGAATAGCGAGAACTTTCCCCGTTCAACAAAGGACTAAGAACAGCTTGCGCTATCCGTCCAAAACCAATTACGCCTAATGATGGAGGCAACAATCTCACAAAGCGGCGACACTTGATTCACCCCAAGCAGGAGCTGGAGCAGGCGGCACTTCTTGACTTACAGACTCCGACTCTTTGTTGACGACCGTAGGCATCGAGCTTTCTTCTTGGGTTGTATTGGTTACTCTCACACAACTAGGAGCGAACAAAAAGATACTTTCACCTATACGCTCTTGATGACCATCAATTGCGAAAGTTCCACCTGCAACAAAATCGACAGCCCTCTGAGCTTGATCCGGCTCCATCATCGTGAGGTTGAGAATCACCGTTTTACGCTCTCGCAGAGCCTGAATAGCTTTAGGCATTTCATCAAAACTTCTAGGCTCCATCAGATTGACTTCTGACGCATTAGAAGAAATACCAGGCATCCCAATTACGTTAGATCCTTCGTTTCCAGCTCTTAAGTCGAATGGATTTGATTTAGAAAAAGGAGCCAACTCTCCCCCCATGGACCGAGACCCCCTCTCGTCAGATTCATAATCATCACCACCTTCGTAATCAAGCTCGTCATAATCACTATCTAAATAGTCGTCACCTGCAACGACAGCACGAAGGCGAGAAATAAGCGACACCGTTGAACTCCTCTCAGAATGAAGTGAAAACCAATCGAATTGAACCGATTGCAGGAGAGGCTTAAAAAAAAGCCATAACCTATCCCTAAATAGCGTTCTTAATAGTCAGGGGCAAGGCTTTCCAACTCCTTTGATGACATCTGTGGGCAGATTGAAATTTTCAGAGCCTTTTCCCAAACAAGCTGGATCCCACTCTGAGCCATGTAGCACCAGACTCCAGAGCCACCTCCCAATCACTACTCATACCCATTGAGCAATCCAATAATCCAAGCTGATCAGCTAACTCGCGACATTCTTTAAAAAGAATTCTTCTTTCTGCTAATTCAGACGACCTAGGAGCCATTGTCATAAGCCCTATTACTTTCATATTTGGGAGACTTCTCAATTCATGCCAAACTTCCAACAAATAACTTGGTTCTAATCCTCCTTTCGTAGGATCCTCTCTTAATTTGACCTGTATCATTATCCTTGGATCTTTTTTCTCTTCTCCTGCAATACGAGAAATACGTTTTGCCAATAAAAGAGAATCGACCGAATGAATGATTTGAAAATTCTGAACAATTTTCCTAACTTTATTAGATTGAATTGTACCAATAAAATGCCATCGCAAATGCTCTAGATCTAACAAAGAAGATAGTTTAGGCAATGCTTCTTGTAGTCTACTTTCTCCAAAATCTTTCTGCCCAATACCTGCTAAAACTCTTATATCTTGTTCAGGGAAACCTTTACTTACAGCCAGCAAATTTACTCTATTAGGCAATTTAACCTTCAATCTATTCCAACGTTCTATCAAAAGCATAATTAGATAAAAGTTTGATGAAAAAGCTCTTCCCATCGATCTTTATCCGGTGAAGAGTCCCTGCGACAACGCTTAAGATTTAATTCAGCATAATGTCTTGCATCTTGAAACGGAATAATTTCAAACTGAGCACCTCTTGACTGCAAAGTTACTAAAAAGTACATCTTCTGTGCATACAACGTTGCATATAAATCTCTTCCCTCCCCTGCAGGGGATACCAAATAAAGCATTCCAAACGTTGGATGATTTATGTATCTCTCAGAGTTCACTTTGATAAATGCTCATCTACAAGCCACCGTACTTCTGCCTCAAGCCTAAAACCACTATCAAAAGCAAGCCTGTGCATAAATTTAGAGATAAGGATGTTTTAAACAAACCCACAGAAGAACGAAAATAATTCGGATCCATAAATGAACCATCTCTTGCAAGCATTGCTTCAGCTCCCTGCTCAGCTCTTAAAAGGATATTAGCTAAAAGTCTTTCAGCTACTGAAAGAATCAAGCCAACTGAAGCTCTCAATCCTAACCTTCGCAAACTAACTGCTCTTGTTGCTAAAGACCTCAATAAATTTTGGAGCTCTTCCTGAACCAAAGGAAGAAACCTTAGAGCAAGGAGCAATTGGAAACTAAGCCTATTCACTGGAACACCCAATAAGGACAGTGGGGCCAAAAACCAACTTAATGACCAAACAAGATCCTCTGATTCTGTAGTCAATAACATCAAATTGACACTCTGAACAACTGTAATTATCAGAGTAGAAGTCTTAATTCCTAATTCTGCAGATCTGCGATCAACTACAAAAGTACCCAATGAAAAATTGCCAATACGAAATGGTCCTAGTCGGAAAATTTCCCAAGAAGGACCTTGCAAAACAACATTTGAGAACTCTGACTGAGCGCGTACAGACAAAACAGCCGCAGGTTCCCCTGCAGGTAAAAATAAGGCTAAGAATCCAACAAATATACCTAAAACAAGAAGTAGGGAAAGAGATCTCCACCAAATCCGTACTGGCAAGCCACTCAAAAAAGTAATTAATAATAAAACAATAACAAGGCCAACTCTCCAAAAAGCACCTGCTAAAACTGGCGTCACCAAAAACATCAAAACCCAAGCGAACTTAAGTCTTGGATCTAAGTAGCGAAGCCAACCTGAGCTTCCATCAACATATTGACCGATGGGTACCTGACGTAACCAATCCATTCGTCAATCAGAGGAAGATTGCTGTCGAGCCAAATCTCTTTCAATGGCCCGCTTTTGTTTGCCACGCCAAAACAATTTTAACGGGGTTCCCTCAAATCCTAAGCCCTCTCTAAATTGCCGTTCTATATAACGTCTATAGGTCTCTCCAAATAGCTTCGGATCATTAACAAAAAGGGTAAAACTTGGCGGTTGAGCAGCCACTTGAGTTCCGTAATAAAGTCTTCCTTGACGACCTCCCCTTGTGGTTGGTGGACTCCTCCAACTCAATGCTTCCTGAAGGACCTCATTAACGACAGAGGTTCCGACTCTCCTCCTGTGCTGCTCAACTGCCAAGGATGCCAACTGAAAAATAGAATCAACTCTTTGACCAGTTAAGGCAGAAGTAAAAAGCATTGTCGCCCAATCTAAAAAATATAGTTTTGCTCTGAGCTCTTTTTCCATCATTGACATTGTGTGGCTATCTTTTTCAACGGCATCCCATTTGTTAATCACAATCAAACAAGCTCTACCTGCATTCTCAATCCTTCCAGCCAAGCGTTGGTCTTGCTCCGTCACACCATCAATAGCATCAATCACCAATACACAAACATCACTACGTTGAATTGCTTTAAAGCTTCTATTTATACCAAAAAATTCAGGTCCATAATTAACACTTCTTCTACGTCTAATGCCAGCAGTATCAAGTAGTTTCCATGTTTTCCCCTGCTTCTGAATAGAGGTATCAATTGTATCGCGAGTAGTTCCGCGCAAAGGGCTAACAATCGCCCGTTTCTCTCCACAAATCGAATTCAACAAACTGGACTTACCTACATTAGGTCTGCCAATAATGGCCATCTGAATTGATTCAGTTTTATCTAAAAACTTATCTTTAGGAGGTAATAAAGAAATTACCTTGTCAAGAAGATCACCAGTCCCAGCCCCATGAATCGCTGAAATTGGGAAAGGCTCACCTAATCCCAATGACCAAAACTCTCCCGCCATTGCCAATCCCTGTTCTGGAGATTCACACTTATTGACCCCTATCAGAGTTTCACACTCCTGCAATCTCAACCAGGCTGCTATTTCCTCATCAGCAACTGTCAAACCCTCTTGACCATCCACAATCAATATTGCTACCGAAGCTTCTGCTAAAGCAAGATTTGCCTGCTCACGAATCTCTGGCAAAAACTCACTGTCATCATCAAAGATCAATCCTCCTGTATCTACTATCTTAAAATCCCTATCACCCCAAAATCCATCTTGATAAGAACGATCACGTGTTACACCAGGCAAATCATCAACTATGGCCTCGCGACTGCCACAAAGCCTGTTGACCAAAGTTGACTTACCGACATTTGGCCTGCCAATTATCGCTACGATCGGAGGCGCCAAATTGTTTAATCGCACATGCTCATTGACACTACCTAAAAGAGCGCACACTTGTATTTTTCTTTAGATCACCTTCAGAGATAGATCAAATAAGCCAATCACTAAGGAAAACAAAAAGAAAAGGAATCCAATCTGATATCCTTAAGGCAACAGAATATTCTAAGTCTATTTAAACTATTAATCAAATATATCTTAAACAGGGCAAAAGGAAGGGTTAAAATACCTGCAGGCTCAAACCATTATGAATAAGCATATATTGCATCTCCCAAAAGCACTATCAGAGTTGCAGTGCAAAGTCATAATAAAAACTTTTAATAGCAAAAAGATCCAAAAAAAACTAGGTCCCAACAATGAGTTTTGCAAGAAAAACAATCTTTATTACTACGAATACATAACACTTAGCACTAAAAGTCCAATTTTTGCAAATGAACTTTCAGAAGGACTTACAAGATATTCAAAGCTGCATAAATTCCTAACAAGTGCTGGCTTCCCAAAATGGAAACCATACGAGAAATGCAATTTACAAAAATATCAGCCTTCTCATTACTATGCTGGAGAGCATTGTGAGCACTCAAATTCTCAACAGACATCAAAGAGAGTCCTTGCTTGGATGTTTTACCTAAATGATATAAATTCAGGAGGTGGAGGCACCTATTTCCCTCAACAAGAACTGACAATTAAAGCCAATCAAGGGGATTTATACATATGGCCTGCAGGCTGGACCCATTCACATATCGGAATACCTGCAAAAAGTGAAGAAAAATACATCATTACTGGTTGGTGTGTTTTCATCTAAATTCCTAATCGAATATTGCTTGGCAAAGCGAATAAGATATATAATGCAAAAGCAATTATTTTATATATAGTTTACATGAATAGCAACCTAATAGGCATAAAAGTCAACGGTAATGGGACATCAAAGTATATAAATTCTAAAGTTTCCCAATCTCCACTCTCAGGAATAAGTGATCGAGTCTTCAGAAAACTTATCCGGCGATGGGCACCAGATTCTTTGTTATACACCGAAATGATATATGCTTCCTATCTTGAACAAGGCAAAAGTGAATTAAAACTGAAAGAAATAATTGAGGAGGAAGGTCCTATTGGGGTACAACTCTATGATTACCGTCCAGATGCGATGGCAATTGCTGCAAAAAAAGCAGAAGACGCTGGTGCATTCTTAATAGATATAAATATGGGTTGTCCTGCAAAGAAAATTACAAAAAAAAGGGGCGGAAGTGGACTTCTTTTAGAACCTGAATTAGCCGCAAATATTGTAAACAAAGTTTCCAACTCCGTAAATATCCCTGTAACTGTAAAAACACGTCTGGGTTGGTGTGAAAATTCATCAGATACACTTTCTTTTGCCTTGAAAATGCAGTCTGCAGGAGCCAAGCTTTTAACCATACATGGAAGGACACGGCAACAACAATTTCAAGGAAAGGCTGACTGGGAAAAAATCGCAATGGTCAAGGAAAAAATATCTATTCCTTTAATTGCGAATGGAGATATAAATTCCATAGATGCTGCTATAAAGTGCCTTAATGTAACTAAGTCTGACGGCATAATGATAGGCAGAGGATCTCTTTATTCTCCATGGTTAGTCGGAGAAATTGATGCCGTTTTAAAAGGTAATGAATCATTTACACTTCCAAGCCTTAAAGAAAAAGTCTGCTTAATTCTTGAGCATCTCCAAGAACTTCTTGATTGCGAAGGTGAGCATGGATTATTAATTGCCAGAAAACATATTAACTGGCGCTGCAGAGGTTTCCCTGGTTCAACTGAACTTAGACATCAGCTAATGAGATCAAGTTGTCCCAAAGAAGCAATAAAAATACTTGAGAACACGATAGTATCTTTATAAGAAGAATTGCATTCTAATTTTTATCATGTCAAACATTATTAGAGTCTAAGGCATAATATCTGGCCAAGATTGCCTAATCACCAGCAAAGAAAAATAAGGTCTTAGATTTGCTGGTATAGCATTAGCAGGCATAACTTCTTGATCAGGCCAACCTACTCTCTGAGCAAAAATTGATCCTTCCAACAGATTTAGTTTTTCTAACAATGGCTTAACCCATAGCCATCGAGAACCAAGCTTAAGTAATGCTAAAACTCTTTTTTGACGAGCCGCTTCCAACAAAGTCTCCTCAAGCTCCAAAGGAGTTGAGGGGGTTGGCATAACAAGAAGCTGCTCTTTTTGAAGTATCAAAGGTAATTTACCTATTGCCGCTGCAGCAGATAAAGAAGTAATCCCTGGGACTAATCTAATATCTATATGCGGGAAACGGGTCTTAAGATCAAGTAACAAATATGAACTTGTTGAAAAAAACGAGACATCACCTTGAGTTAAGAAAACCACCCTTTGCTCTTTTTTTAAACAATCATTAATTTGATCTCCCGCCTTCTTCCAAGCATCTTTTAATACCTCTGGGGAAGTAACCATAGGGAACAAAAGTGGTAAGAGATTTTGATCCTTTCTAATAAAATCAGAAACAATATTAATCGCCATGCTTTCAGCACCTTCCTTGTGAACTGGATAGGCCAGAATATTCGCAGATTGAATTGCTCTAAGAGCCGCTATAGTTAGCAAAGAAGGGTCGCCCGGACCAACCCCGACAAGTTTCAACTCTTTAGAATAAGACATATCGCTCATCCAGCTCGGGAAGCCTCTTTAATAAGATAATAAATTCAAGTCTTTGATAGTTAGATGACAGTTGCATAGCGGAAATTATTATTAACTATGCATCCTTGGATAAGGGTGCAGCTTAGAAAGAATCTCAGATTCATTCTCTGACAAAGTTTTAAGCCTAGCCCTAACTATTTCAAGCTCATAACGATCTTTAGCAAGTTTCCAATATATAGAGGCATGTTTCTCTTCACTAGCAAGCAAATCACTATATAAATTTCTAAGATCCTTCTCAGGGCTATGTTTTGACAATAATGACATTCTTTCATGACTTCTTGCTTCTATTAGTCCTGCAACAAGAAAGCTATCAAGCATTCGCCTTGGTTCAGACTTCCTAACTATCTTTGCTAATGCTGCTCCATAAGGAGGAGCGGCAAGTGGAAACAAAGTGCGGCCACGACGTTTAAGCAACCGAACAACCCTTTCATAATGTTCTAATTCTTCTCTAATTAACGGACTTAAAACCTCTGAAAGTCCAGGCTCAGATAAATACCGAAACATCAGCTGCATAGCAAAGCCAGCTGCTTTTCTCTCGCAATGTGCATGATCAACAAGTAATTCTATGGGATTAGATATTGCCTGTATTAGCCACTCTTTTCTTGTCGGCGCAATTAGCCACTTATTGTCAAGCAATGAATCCTCGCTCAAAAAGATTGCGTTCATTTGTTTTGTTGGGACATTCTTAAATAATTAATAAGTCCTTGCAAAGCAAGTTGATAGCTAATAGGGCCAAACCCACTAACTAAACCTACCGCCTTATCCGACAAATAAGAATGATGCCTGAAAGGTTCTCGAGAATAAGTATTACTCAAATGCAACTCAACATATGGGATAGAAACACCTAATAAAGAATCTCTAATCGCAATAGAAGTATGAGTATAGGCACCTGCATTAATCAAAATGCCCTGCACCTTCCCAAAAGCCTGATGGATTCTATTAACTAATTCCCCTTCCACATTACTCTGAAAACATTCAAGTTCAAAACCTTCTGCCTTGGCCAATTCATGAAGGCGAGACTCAATGGACTTGAGTGTATCCATACCATAAATTCCAGGTTCTCTCTGGCCCAACAGATTGAGATTTGGACCATTAATCAATAGCAAGCTCATATCCCTAGAGATTCAAAGATATTGCTTGATGGTATCGATCCTTTCACAAATTGCCTTCTTTTCTTTGCAACTTCGGTCCCATTTACTGATAAGGTCAATCGATGTGGTGCGGGTCGGTGCCCGAGTGGTTAATGGGGGCGGACTGTAAATCCGCTGGCTCTGCCTACGTTGGTTCAAATCCAACCCGGCCCACCTTCCACATGCCCTTGTAGCTCAGCGGTAGAGCACTCCCTTGGTAAGGGAGAGGTCTCGGGTTCAAGTCCCGACGAGGGCACTGGCCTGGCCTCATCCAAGGGAAGGAATCACAGGCATCAGAGGTCCTCAAAGACAGAAAGTGGACGTCCACTTTTGAGTCCAATGTGGTCTGAGAAGACCACATCTGGTTTGGAGCATCTATCAAAAATGCAACCAACCCAATGGCAACGATTCGAGAAAGCGGAAAGAGCTGGCAAGCCTTAATTCGAAAGAAAGATTATTTAGGCCAAAAAACTAAAACTTTTCCTTCCAAAAGCAGGGTCTATTGTCGGAAAATGCCGTTGAATCTTATCTCAAAAGATCAACGCAACTCACAGATCGTTTACCCAAAATCTTTCAAGAAGCGATTGGCCTTGATATCCAAAGTCCGTTGCAAACCCATCGCAGCGGCAAGCTCACGAGCATCTGTTTAAACCCCTAGGCAGTAACACCAAAGATCACCAGAACGCCAATAGTCTGAAAGAAATCGATGTAGATAGCAGCGGGGTGGACTGGTTCAGATGCTCTGTCTAGCCATTACTATCCATGCCAGCATTACTTATATACAGGAGTGATCAATGGCAGAAGTCAAGGAACCAAGTCCCATGAAGGATTTCACTGACAAGCTTTTTGATCTATGCAGGGAATACCAGCAAGACATACCTCCACACAAAATTGCTGAAGTTCTCAAAGATTACGCAGATAGGTTGGATGGCTAAGTGATGGGATCTTCAGCTTCCCTAGATTGTCAAACTCTTTATTGAGTATGAGGTTAGTGGTTTCATTCAGGAGCCACCTGGGCATGCCAGAAGGATCTAAACCTCTTACCCAATCGAGATAGAAGAACCGCGGACAAGTCAGAAAGTCAGAGAACTTACTTCTACAGATCTTGCATCATGGGTTTGATTAGGCGTATAAATCGACCTAGAACTGGTGCGACATCCAGGTGCATTAACAGGTATTTTTTTTGCTGTTCCGTTTGAGGTGAATTATTCATCAAAAGACTTGTAAAAATCCTTGAGAGGAAGAAAGGCAGACACAATACAAAGTAATATATGATACAATTACATCAATCTTTAGGCACAGCTCTAGTTGCCTGACCTGCCGAGGCAATGAATGACTCTACGCCAATGAAAAAATGGCTAGAAAGTAATAAAAAAATCATCCTAGTTATTGGTCCGGAATCATCAGCCACAAGAGCATTTTCACATGCATTAAATAATCACTCAAGTATTTACAAGACAGCAGAACCAGTCAGAAATAATCACTCAGATATACTAGATGAATTTTGGCTCAATATAGAGACTGAAGATTTACATAAAGCAAAAGAATTATTTCCTGAGATTCCTTCTGGAAAAATCATTCTCACACGACGCTCTATACCCCATGGATTAAAACCAGGCATGAAAGCTATTTATAAATCTTGCCCTAAATTACAAACATTTAAAGATCTATGTGATGATCTTCAATATCAAATTCTACTTATAATAACCTCCAGGAGTCTAGTTCCAAATCTTATCTCGTGGAGTTCTGAAAGAAGTTCTGCTAATGGTAGTTTCTCAAAAGCCTTCGTCCAGTATCAGATGGCCTATAGGGAAATATTTAAATTTATTGAACACAATGATCTGGCTTATTTATTAGTCTCGGCTGAAAGCCTTTCATTAGACCAGGAAGATTTAATTAAAAGTATATATTCCATACTAGGATTTAGTGAGAAGAACTTCTCGATAAAAGCTAAGCCCGATCTAAACTTTGATAGATACAAACAATATTTTGCTTTAAGAAATCAAAAGGCAATTGAATGGCCTCCAAGAGATTTTAAAGAATCTAACGAAGCATGACGTAGCAGTTCATTACTTTATTAAAGCGTAATTTTTTTCCTCTTGATCTTCACGACTAACAAAAATAGACAGCTACCCTGTTTTTGATTGACAGCCGACTCTCAAGGGACCCACTCAAGTCGCTTTTTAAGCATGCCTATCAACAAACCAATTCCTAATTTTGTTATTTGCTTTTGGGAAAAGCAGTTTCAAAAGATTAGAGAAATGATTGTTAGAGCTTCTAGTAAATATAAAGGACTTGTTGTTAATGACTCTTGCCTCGTATAGAAAACACAAGATTTACCTCGCAGCAACGATGGGATATGGACTTGGTTCAGATGATCCTGAAGAGATCACTTACTACAACAAACTCAAAGCAGAGATCAATCAAGACAAGAAGAACAGAACTATGGGGATACGCAGAGAAGACTAATGCGCTACTTCTGGCCTATCGCTCGGATCGTTGTCTGCCCTCTAACAATCCTGTTTGTTTACCTCACAGTCACTGAGTCATCAGCCGATAAGCAAGAGCAAACTAACCACATGCAAGAAGAAGTTATTCTGCTAATCACTGTTTCTAAAGTGACCTAACTAGCCATCAATCCATTGAGTAATTGTGGTTTGGTCATAGATATGGCCACTGGATTCAATCATTACTTTTGCCTCTGGGTCGTTCCACATGCCCATAGCCACTCCCTCTTCAGCTTGAAAAATAACAATTGCTCTTGAGGAATCTTCTTTATTTAAGCCTCGATATAGAGAGGAGATTCCGCCTGCTTTCAACATGGCTTTATTTTCTTCGCTGTCATAAATAGCAGCCCATTCTTGAAAAGTTTTGCTAATTTTGAAGTCAAAAACGGTAGTTTCAGTGGCCATATAAAAATATGAAAGTGATTAGAAAGAAGGCACAAGGACAGGGGGGATATTGCCCCGAATTGCTTGTTTAGTTCAATTAGCTGTAGATCTTTGCGCAAATAGGACCAGCCTCTTCGTCTGTGAAAACTGGAGTAGTTTCCCAATCAAGAAACTCAGCCCATACAGCGGCGTGTTCATATAAAGGTTTTGGATCATCAGTTTCAACAACAATCCAACCCTCTAATGAACCTGGTGCGTGATAACGAGAAAATGATTTAACCCCTGGATAGGGTGCACCAGTCGCTAGAAACTTTTCTGCACTTTTCTGGTGGTAACCAGACTTTATCTTCCAGTGCTGAACGTAGAGCATGACGTTTTTAATAACCACTTGTTCATAACAGACCAGGACTGATTTGACTTACATATATTTAGTTTTCAAGGTGCGATGAGGTGAATTGTCGTGACGATGCTGAGCAATACAAAAGGGTTATCTCTGTATTGGAGCAGCTTATCTACTGCTCCAATACAGAGATCGTGAACTCGAATTCCACATTAAAAAACTAATCTGAAAGTATTTATCAGTAGTCACCAACGCTCCCCAGAGGTGGTTTAGCAAAGCTAAAAGATTGGTCTACATTCTCAGTGCGTCAACGAGATCAGCTGACTTGGTTGGGATTTAGGTGAGCTAAACCGTCCCACCTTCCATATGCACTTGTAGCTCAGCGGTAGAGCACTCCCTTGGTAAGGGAGAGGTCCCGGGTTCAAGTCCCGGCGAGGGCATTGGATTAGGGACTAAAGCACAAAAGTTAGTTCTTGCGGCTAAATCAAGCCCAATGCTCCTGCTGTTATTCCCACTGCTACAAAAAAAGCAAATTCCAGTAAATCTCTAGTTCCAATAGGAATGGAATTAAGCGCAGCAGAAATAGGAGTCATTTGACCTTGTACTCACAGGAACAGAGAGACTAATGAGTATTTGTTCCAATCGCGAGTTGGAATGGTAAAAAAACAGACTGCGAACGATGAGAGGAGACAAAAAATATCTTAAAAACACTGGGCTCTCTCGAAATGACTTCGTGAAGAAGAAACCAAAAGTGCTCAAAGCAGTTCCTCCTAGCTTGAAGAACGGGTTAGCTTTCCCAAATAATTCCTATTTTTCTTAATAGAAAAAAGTTTCTGCAGTAACTACCAAAGATTCCTGAATCCGAGCCTAAAATCTTTTTTGATCTACTTCCGTTTCAAAAGAGCTATCCTCAACTACCAAATCGGTGAACTGA
The DNA here is from genome assembly GCA_003215635.1 of Prochlorococcus sp. AG-409-J19. Taxonomy (GTDB): domain Bacteria; phylum Cyanobacteriota; class Cyanobacteriia; order PCC-6307; family Cyanobiaceae; genus AG-409-J19. The sequence continues at coordinate 102,807 of QCKC01000003.1, read as the reverse complement.
ACCAGTAATAAGAAAATCTTTATCTTCTATACAAAAGAACAAGGTTGCTGAAATGAAATCGAAAGCAAAAAGCCAACCTTGCAATTTTCCTAAATCACAGGATCATCATTTATAAAGATACTATTTCAGAATGGGAACAAAAGGGATTACCCACAAAGACCTCACAAAGCAGCAATTAGAAGCTCTCAAAGAGATTTATATAGAGAGACGTATAAATGATATGTCAGAAGATGCTCTAAGAAAGTTTGCCAAAGATGTGCTTCAACTTCAAGTCAGGGGGACTGTTGGCAATGAAGAAGAGAAAGAAGTTTGGAAAGAAATGGAAGAACATTTCAAAGAAGATTTTGGCAACCAAATCAAGACTGTCATCAAAATGAAGGGCAACGAAGAAGAATATATTCCTTCTAAGGAAGAAGAGTTCCAAAAGAGACTAGAGGTCTTAGAGCAACGAAAGTCAGAGTCATCTAATAAAAATGAAGACATGTGGTAAAAGATCATATCTATAAATATTTAATTAGGCTAAAATAACTAACAATATGAAGACTGGAGATGTCTTAAAAAAGTAAAATCAAGTGAATACAATTCCAGATTGAGTTGGCAAAAAATTATCTTTCATCTCTGAAGATCCAACATAGAAAGATTTCTCTATATATTTTGACGGGATAGCTAAGCTGGATGTTCTACTTCTATTAATGAACACATCGATCTTGGTAGATGTTTTAATTGATTTTTTGCCTGCTTTTAATCCATATCCATGCAATCCATCTAATCCTATAACTTCCCAATCAAGGCCAGGAGAAATAAAGCCGATGGAGTTTTTTCTGAACTCCCACAGAGAACGAATATAACTTCTCAGATCAACTTTCCAGCTTATCTTCCATGGGAAAGCTTCCCTGCAAGATGGTTCTTTGCCACCATTTAAACCAATTTCAGTTCCATAATATATACATGGTGCACCAGGATTTAAAAATAGCAAAAGAAGAGCTAATTTCAATGCTTCAACATCTCCATCAAGCGTATGAAGAGCTCTAGGAACATCATGACTATCTAGCAAATTCAATTGACTACAATTAGTTTCAGAAGAATACCATCCCAAAGTGGTTTCTAAAACCTTCAAAAAATAATCACCAGTAATATTCTTTATTGGATATAAAGGATTTATATAATCATTTTTTAGCGAATTAGAGCCAACCCAACAAAGGCTACTCCATCCAATCCTATAATTCATTACCCCATCAAAATGCTCACCCTTTAACCACTTTCTTGCATCACCCCAGATCTCCCCAACTATCCATGCCTCAGAATTAATTTTCTTAATTCTCTTACGGAAAGCAACCCAAAACTCATCTGGAACCTCATCTGGAACATCTAAACGCCATCCATCAATACCTCTTTCAATCCAAAAACATCCGACTTGAATAAGATAGTTTTGAACTTGAGGATTGCCATGGTTAAATTTAGGCAATGCAGGGTCATTCCACCAACAGCTATATCCACATTTTTGATTTGAACCAGGATAGGGATTAATTGGCCAATCATTAATGATAAACCAATCACGATAAGGAGAACTTTCTGCATTCTCTATCAGATGATGAAATGCCCAAAAGCCCCTACCACAATGATTAAATACACCATCTAGAATGATGCGCATTCCTCTTAAATGTAAAGATTCAATTAGTTCAAAAAGAGCTTGGTTGCCTCCCAACAAGGGATCAACAGACATATAATCATAAGTATGATATCGATGATTAGCTGCTGAGTTAAATATAGGATTTAAATATAAACAAGTGACTCCGATTTCCTGCAAGTAATCTAATGCCTCAATTACTCCATAAAGATCTCCACCCTTAAAGCCATTACGCGAAGGAGTACTTCGCCAAGGTTCTAGAAAAAGATCTTGATTAGAACTGACTCGTTTACTCTTTTTAAATCGATCCGGAAAAATCTGATAGACAAATGAATTAGCAACCCAGTGGGGGGGACTTGAAAATAAATGCTTCTGCACAGTTTGCTTTGCATTTTGCTTTCCTACCGCTAGCAATTGGTAAACAGAAAAGCCATGGAAGACGAACCACTTCTCCTAGCCCTAGATCAAGGGACTAGCAGCTCTAGAGCCGTATTGTTTGATTCTTCTGGGAATTCAATAGCCAGTGCAAGTGCTCCTCTTAGTATTGAATATCCTGCTGATGGGTGGGTTCAACAAGACCCTCTAGAAATTTGGAGCAGCCAACAACAGGCGATGAAGACACTTGAGGAGAGTCTCACCCCTCAACAAAGAAGATCAGTTTTAACTTGTGGGATCACCAATCAAAGAGAAACCACTTTGCTTTGGAGAAGAAGTAATGGAAAGCCTTGCGGACCTGCACTTGTATGGCAAGACGGCCGAACTGCACAAATCTGTGCGGATTGGAAAAATAAAGGTTTAGAAAAAGAATGGACAAAAAGAACGGGATTACTTATTGACCCTTACTTCAGTGCAAGCAAAATCTTTTGGCTGCTACTAAACGAGACAGAAGCGCGTTTAGCAAGAGATCAAAGAGACCTATGTTTCGGGACAGTCGAAAGCTGGATCTTGTGGCAGCTAACTAATGGAGAGAAGCACTACTCAGACATGAGTAATGCAAGCCGAACACTCTTAATGGATTTAGAAGAACGCAAATGGGCAGAAGATTTCTGCGAGATAATTAATCTTCCAATGAGTGCATTACCTCATCTCGTTCCATGTAGGGGAGACTTTGGAAAAATTTCAAACGGCCATCCATTTTCAGGCGTCAAAATTCAAGCGATGCTTGGAGATCAACAAGCAGCGACATTAGGGCAGTTATGCCTGAAAAAAGGAGAAGCTAAATGCACCTATGGCACTGGTGCGTTCCTAGTTGTTAATACAGGGAAAGAAATCTACAGATCAAATGATGGTTTATTAAGCACTCTTGCATGGACGGACTCAGAAGGCTTGCCGACCTACTGCATTGAAGGCAGCTTATTCAATGCTGGAACGGTCGTGCAATGGCTAAGAGACGGATTAGGAATCATCGAGAAAGCAGAGGAAATTAATTTCCTAGCAAATAAAGTAGATAATTCGTCAGGCGTAATCTTGGTACCAGCTTTTACAGGATGGGGGACTCCTCATTGGGATCCAAATGCCCGAGGGCTAATCATTGGCCTAACTCGTGATACCAATAAATCTCACATTGCGAAGGCTGCTCTTGAAGGTATTTCCTTATCAGTTGCCACTCTGGTTGATCTCGCCCAAAAAGCATTAGGAGAAAAGTTAACTGAGCTTGCAGTTGATGGAGGAGCAGCTGCTTCTAACCCACTACTACAATCGCAAGCGAATACCACCGGGATAACGGTACGTCGGCCTGCCAACCTTGAAAGTACGGCTAGAGGAGTGGCATTGCTTGCTGGCCTTCAAGCAAATATATTCAAAGATCTAGAAGATTTATCAGTCCAAAAGCGTCACGGAGCAGAATTATTTCTCTCTAAAATCAATAGCAATGAAAGAGATGCAATGAAATCTCGATGGAATAATGCCGTCAAGAGAAGTCTAAAGTGGCATGAATAAGAAAAATGTTGACCTACTAATAATTGGAGCAGGAGCCAATGGTTCAACTACTGCCTACGAGGCAGTAAAAAGAGGTCTCAAAGTAGCCCTCATTGATTCTGGTGATGTTGGGCATGGAACAAGCTCGAGAAGCACCAAACTTCTCCATGGAGGAGTGCGCTACCTCGAGTTAGCTTTCAAAACTGGAGATATCTCACAACTAAAACTTGTTCAAGAAGCTCTATCAGAAAGAGCTTATTGGCTGAAAAAAACCCCTTTTCTTGCCAAGCAATTAGAACTTGCCCTGCCTTGTGTGAATTGTTTTGGAAGTGGGTATTACCGAATCGGGCTTGGACTATACGACCTCCTCTCCGGAAAAGATCAAATAAAAAAAAGCCGTCTACTTTCTAACACTCAAATACATGATTTAATACCGCGCCTAAATGGAAACTTCAACGGCGGGGTTGCATATAGCGATGGACAATTCAATGATGCAAGACTCAATCTTTTACTTGCACTAACAGCAAAAAAAGCAGGTGCTATTTTACGCACACATTCAAAGGTAATCGAATTAACCAAGCAAACAAATGGCCGTTTAACTGGAGCTATCAGTGAGAATATATATGGAGAAAAAGAACATTGGGAAGCAAAAGTAATTGTAAATGCAACTGGAATTCAAGCTGATCAATTACGTCAAAGCGCGGAGCCAAATGCTTCTCAGCGAATTATCACAAGTAGAGGCATACATATTGTTTTACAAGAAAAACTTTGCCCCAAAGGAATAGGCATTCTACTACCAAAAACAAATGACAATCGTGTACTATTTGTTTTACCGTTCTTTGGACGCACTTTAGTAGGGACTACAGATACACCATGTGCAATCAATGACAGTCAAATTCCATCAGAACAAGAACAAAATTATTTAATTAATCATCTACAAGCATTATTCCCTAATTTACATAAACCTTCAATAATTAGTTCTTGGGCAGGAGGGCGACCTCTTCTTAAACCTAAAGAACAAGAGAAAGAATCAACTGATAGCAGCCGTGTTGTCAGAGAGCATGAGATTGAAATACTTGAATGCGGTTTAATTAGTGCTATGGGTGGCAAATGGACGACTTGTCGTCCTATTGCACTAGACACTCTTAAAGCCATCGAAACCGTTCTAGGCAGTTCTCTTCCAAAAGAGAAACAAATACCTCTAATTGGATGTGAAAAAGATTCCCGAAAAACAAACTCACTCCTAAGTCAACACAAAAGTCAACTAAAAAAAGATCTCCAAGATTCACCTTTACAAACAATGCAAATAGATCATCTACAATCAAGTTATGGAGTAGATGCTCTTTCTATTATCCAAAGCTCTAACATCTCTGACAGGGAACCTTTGAGTGATGTAATTCCCATATGCAAAGCCGAGATTCATCATTGGATGATTAATGAGCATGCAAAAACGACAACAGATATGATGGCTCGTCGATGCAGACTAGCCATGGTTGATATAAATGAAGCAAAAAGACTCATACCTACGATTCAATCTGAATTAGCTAGAAAGTATCAAGATTTAGGAGGGTTAGATCTAACAGTATAGCCTAAATATCTTTCAACTAAATATTTCCTCTTTACTAACTACAGATTCTTCAACCTCGCCAATTAGCCACCAGCTAAAACCATAAGATGGTAGATATACAAACCATTCTTTATCTGCCAAAGGATACTCACACCCCCAAAGGACTTCGCGAGTACGTTGACCCTTCCAGCGACTAAGATCTAAATGAAAAGAAGCTCCTGCTGCAGCAAGATTAGCTGCTACTAACACAGTCATTCGCTCGCTATATCGAGCATAAACAATCACACTTGGATGAGATGATTGCAAGATCTCAAACTTGCCAACTTGAAGTGCTCGCAATAAACGACGGCAAGTAAGCATTCGGCGATGCCAATTTAAAAGTGAACCAGGTAAATGTTTTTGAACTTCTACATTTACGACTCTGTAGTCATAACCAGGAGCCGTGATTGGAGGAAGAACAAGCAATGGATCTGGAGCGCTTGAGAACCCTCCATTACGAGAAGGTGTCCAAGCCATTGGAGTTCTATTAGGATCTCTGTCTCTTAAACCGGGCCAATCACCCATACCAAGCTCGTCGCCGTAATACAAGAAAGGCATTCCTGGAAGGCTATACAACAACGCATGCAAAACCCGGTTAGCGCGAGGGTCTCCATTGAGCAATGGAGCTAAACGCCTATTGATCCCCCAATTAAGCCAATGACCATGACCTTGATGCAAGCCAGTTCGAATTGTTTGTATAACTTCGTCTGGAACCAAATGTCCATCCCCTAGCCAAAGTTCATCGTGATTGCGCAATGGCATTGCCCATCGACAACCAGGCACGACTTCTTGTGCTTCAGATAGACAACTCTTTAGTTGATTGGTTTTCCCACTAGCAAGTGCAGCAAAAAGATGAGCCGTTAGAGCAAAATTAAAGGCTCCATGAAGTTCATCCTTCGCCAAATAAGGGGCTGCCTCCTTAACAGGCTGAATTGCCTCAGCCAAAAGGAGTACATCTCCTCCATGAGAGTCAACACGCTTTCGAACTTCTTTAAGAAATTCATGCGTTTTAGGTAGTCCCTCGCATCGACTACCTTCTGTTTCAAACAAAAATGGAACAGCATCTAAACGGAAACCATCCACTCCTCTTTGAAGCCAAAAATCGACAACACCCAACATTTCTTCTTGCACCCAAGGATTCTCATAATTCAAATCAGGTTGATGACGCAGAAATCTATGTAAGTAATACTGTTCTGCTACTTCATCCCATTCCCAATTAGAAAGCTCAAAATTCCTAAACAGGACAGGTGCATCTGCATAACGATTAGGATCGTCACTCCATACATATACTTCCCGCTCAAGGCTTCCCTTAGGAGCCCATCGAGCTCTCTGAAACCAAGGATGAAGATGACTGGTATGGTTTAGAACAAGATCCAAAATCACCTTGATTCCGTATTCATGAGCAGCTGTTAAAAGTCGATGAAATGCCGCTAAATCTCCTAATTCCGGATGAACATTTCTAAAATCAGTTATGTCATATCCCCCGTCCTCCAATGGTGAGGGATATATAGGAGTCAACCAAATTGCATCAACACCAAGCCATTTCAAATAACTCAGACGACTTCTCAACCCTTGAAGATCGCCAATACCATCTCCATTCCCATCTGCATAACTGCGAGGGATCAATTGATATACAACTGCCCCCTGCCACCAAGAATTGCTTCTAGCCATGCTCGCTAAAAAACTTCATCCCTCTTCCACTGCTAGACAAACATTGCTCCGTCGTCAGCCTTTTGATGACTAAAACATCTTTCCTGAACCAACTACGCGAACCAGTTCTGAGTGGTCTGACCAGGTCAGAAGGTTGGCGGAGACAGCAATTATCCCGAATCGAAAACCTTCTAGAAGAGAATGAAAAGGAAATTATTCATTCTCTCTCTGTTGATCTAGGGAAACCAACAAGCGAAGCGATTTTCGAAATAATTGCACTCCGTCAAGAACTAAAACTAGCCCAACGCAAATTGAACCAATGGATGAAAGACAAGCATGTAGCAATTCCTCTTTCTCTTAGGCCTGGCAAAGCAATAGTTAGAAGAGAACCCTTAGGTTGTATTTTAATAATTGGCCCATGGAATTATCCATTCTCCCTAACACTACAACCTCTTATAAGTGCTCTTGCAGCAGGAAATACTGCCGTTTTAAAGCCTTCTGAACTTTCGGCATCAACATCAAAACTCATAAGCACAATTATTCCCAAGTATTTCCCAAAAGATGTTGTGCAAGTTATTGAAGGGGATGGCAAAACTGCCGAAGAATTACTATTGAACCCATTTGATCACATCTTCTTTACTGGTGGTAGTTCGATAGGGAAAAAAGTTATGGCTGCCGCTGCACGGAATTTAACACCTGTAACGCTTGAACTCGGAGGGCAAAGCCCAGCTATAGTTATAAAAGGTGCTGATATATCTACAACTGCAAACAGACTTATTTGGGGCAAGGGTTTAAATGCAGGTCAGACATGTATCGCTCCAAATCATTTATTAGTTGAAGAAGAAATAAAGCAACCATTAATAACCTCTATGAAGTCTTCCATTCAAAACTTCTATGGTGCTAATCCACTTGATTCAGAACATCTTGCAAAAATAATTAATGCTAATCATTTCAAAAGGCTTTCTAATTTAATTGATACCGCAAGAGAAAATAATAAAATAGTTATAGGAGGAGAATATGATTTCGAAAGACTAAAAATAGCACCAACACTTGTTGAGATAGAAGATATTAATAGTTCAATAATGGAAGAAGAAATATTCGGACCTATATTACCAATTATCAGTGTAACCAATCTAGATAAAGCCATAGAAAAAGTATTAGCAAAGCCTCGCCCCCTGGCTCTTTATCTGTTTGGGGGAAATGAAAGCGATCAAGAAATAATTCTAAATAAAACCAGCTCAGGAAATGTTTGCGTGAACGATGTTGTTCTACAAGCGGGCATACCGACCCTACCGTTTGGAGGAGTTGGAGCGAGTGGAATAGGCAACTATCACGGATTAGCTGGATTTGAAACCTTTTCCCATCAAAAATCAATCCTAAAAAAGCCCTTCTGGCCTGACCTTAAATTTCGTTACCCACCCTATAACCTTAATCCTCAAATAATTAAACGACTTCTGGGCTAGAAAATCAGCAGCAAGATGTATCAAATCGTTTTCTGGATCACTTAATAAAACTGGCGAATTTTTCTAAGCGCCTTATCGTTCACGCAAAACGTCTAGATGCATGCAACCCAGAATTGCTTTTTACATTGCCCTCATGGGGCTTCTACCTTTACCCACTCTGGCTGCAAGCATTACCATCCAACCTGGAGACACTCTGTCTGAAATCGCTCTTCGCCACAGTGTCTCAGTTGAGAAACTTGTTAGCACAAATGGGCTAGTCGACTCTGATTCTTTGGTCGCTGGGAGGACTCTGATTCTTCCAGAAGATTCAAGATCCAATACTTCAGATCAAGAAATCAATTACAAAGTCAAACAAGGAGACACCCTCAGCGCTATTGCTGTCTACTACGATATTAATACAAAAGATATTTCCAATATAAATAACTTACAAAACTCGAACGATATCTATATAGGACAGAATCTAAAAATCCCGGCAAGTGCCAATAGGAAGATAAATCATTCAGTATTATATGGGGAAACGATTAGTTCGATTTCCAGAGATTATGACATCAATATTTTTGAATTAGTAAAATTAAACAACCTAAATAATCAGAACTATTTATATCCTGGACAAAAATTGATGATACCCACTAAGAACAATAATTATATCAATGGTGATGACTCAAAAGAGACAGCAACCTACACCCATATAATCAAAAAAGGAGAAAACCTATCTATCATCGCAAGAAAATACGATATATCAGTTAGTAAGATTTTAGAGACCAACAAGTTAGCCAACCCGAATGATATCAAGATCGGCACAAAGTTATCAATAACAACCAAAAGATTAAGAGCAGCAGAGGCAACACCTATTGCTCAAAACAATACTCATACAAAAGAAATTGAGTACAAAAAAATAAACGAAGAACCATCCTGGAGACGCTATGGACCTATAAACATAAATTGGTCTAAATGGCAAACAATCAATGGCAGTCATGTTGCACCGACATTAAACAAAAAAGGCAAGCCACTTTATCTCGCAATAAATTGCCATGTTGGCAAAATAAATTCCACAGGTAGCAATGGAAATTGGAATAATTGGATATCCCCTAAAAGCGACTTTGAAAAAAAGCTATTAAATGATAGATGCAGAAAGCCTCTTTTTCGTCTTTAATTCCGATATTAATATATATACTTTAGAGGCCATGGCTTAGCAAGAAAACATAAACCACTTTCTTTAATAGAAAGCACTTGAGAATAATCATTGCTCTCATTTATAAATTGCTCTTGAATTAATCTTCTAATAAGCCAACCCCAGCAATCTTTTTCATCACAACGAACAGATGATTTTAGAATTTTCACCAAACTACCTATATTCAAAGAATTACTCTTGCTTAAAGTATTCAGTATTTCTATTGCGTGATCACTCCAATCTCTTGGAGTGAATATATTTCTACATCGATCACAACGTCCACAAGGTGCCACAACTTCTCCAATTGTTTGTAAAAGTGCTTTTTCTCGGCAACTCTCACCTTCTGCTATAGCTTCAATAGAACGCAACTGTTCTTGGGAGCGATAAAGTCTTTGCTGATGATCAAAATCAGCTGTTTCTCCAGATTTATGCCGAAAGGCTGAGTTCATAATCCATGAAATCCTTCTCCTATCTGCTGGGGAAAAAAACATGATGCATTTAGCAGGCAATCCATCTCTTCCAGCCCTGCCACACTCTTGGAGATAATTTTCAGCAGAGGAGGGAAGATTCATATGAATAACCAAACCCACATCGGGTCTATCTACACCCATTCCAAAAGCAATTGTGGCAACCATAACAGGAGCAACGTCAGATAAAAAATGCAGAAGTGCCTTCTCTCTTAGCTTTTGATCTAAACCTGCATGGTAAAGAATTGCTGGAATACCTGAATAATTTAAAATCCTTCTCCATTTATCAGCATCTCGCCTAGTCCTTACATATATAAGAGAAGCCCCTCTAGAGGACTCCAGCTCCTTCAACACATCTGAAAGAGGTTCTTTAGCTCTGCGCTTCATGGAATAGAAAAGATTTTCTCTCCTTGCGGAACAAACTTTTACAAAAGGGTTTTTAAGATCTAGCAACCGAATAATGTCTGCCCTTACCTTTGGCGCTGCTGTTGCAGTTAACGCAATAAAAGGGACCGATGGACAAAGACTGCGAATAAGACTAACCCTTAAATAGTCCGGCCTAAAATCATGTCCCCAAGCACTTACACAATGAGCTTCATCTATTGCTATTGCAACCAATCTTCCCGAATAAAATGTTTCTTTCAAAAGGCTAGAGATATAACCTCGATGTAAACGTTCTGGAGCTAAATATAACAACCTGAGGCTATTAGAATTTAGCCTATTCTCTATGTCTTTAATGGATCTTAAATCCAATCCAGAATGAAGATATTCAGCTGAAATTCCTCTCCTCTTAAGATTAGTAACTTGATCCTCCATCAATGCCAACAAAGGAGAAATAACAACAACAACACCATTACGAATTAATGCTGGCAACTGATAACAAAGAGATTTACCTCCCCCTGTAGGCAATACAGCAAGAGCATCTCTTCCTGACAAAACAGCCTCAACAACTGAGCGTTGTCCGGATCTAAAATCATCCCATCCAAAATATTTCCGCAAAGCGGTATCTACAAGATCCAATGAGCTATATTTTCAAGTTCATAAATAAAGATAACTAGATGCAGACAGTTTCGCTAGTTAAGTTCAATTTATTTTTGGAGGTTCTAGTTGATCAGGAGCCTCCTCTACTAATTGCAAACGGACTCTCTTTCCTCCTGCTAATTCCCCAAGAGAGACCCTCATAGTTGCACCTGTAAGTGTTTGCAAAGCGGTCAATAAATCCCTTAAATAAGGGGTACTACTTCCACTCTCCAACCAAAGTCTTTCCTGCAAACCACCCAGACGTCTCCAAGCGGAGTGAAGTTTAAGGACTGAAGATTCAAGAGCCTGAGCCTGACCAAGAGCATCAGAAAGCAATCCCAAAGCATCCAAGCGTTTAGCCTCTTTCATAGCTCTTTCCAAATCCAATTCTTCTTGATGAAATGCTCTGACTGAGACACAAGCATCATTAGCCTTACTAATCCATCTAGCAGTATTAGTGACATCCTTAATACATTCAATTTGGGGTTCTTCCTTAAGCGTTATACGAAAATCTTCTTGGTGAGATTTAGGCAATTTTTGCAACTCACGAACTAATGGTGCTACGAATTTTGAAGGAATTAAATTCTCCTGATTGAGCTGTTTAATTTCGTCAGGTAAAAGAGCACTAGTTGCAGAAGTGAAATCATCCGTCAGCATTCGTACTTGTTTACGAGTAATTTCTTTCCCTTCATTAGCTGCTTCAGAAACAAGTAATTGGACCTCAGGTGCTGAATTTGCTGTTTCCAAAAATGCACTCTTTGAAAATTTATTGACACTACTTTCATCAAGTAATCCTTCCCTAAGAAGATGATCCGCAGATTCAGCAATCTTAATCAAGCCATATGCTCTTGTTTTACTAATTTCACGATCCCTAAGCCATTGCAGGAATCCAGCCCCTCGACATTCTCCTCCTTTCCTTTCTCGATCTCTTACAGCTATTAAGATTCTTCCTCTCCATATTTCTGTCTGAAGATCAAATTTGTCACAGACATTCCAAGCCTGATCAAGCCGATCAAAGAATTCCAAGGAACTTATATCGTCTTTCTGAGGGTCAGGGAGGTCGAATTCGATCAAAGAAGGATCCAACTCATTGTTCTTAAGCACGAAAGCAGTATCCAGCAATTCCAAATGCTCCCACAACTTTCTTACCATGAACGACAGTCTGTGACGCTAAAACCAACTCCCCCCTTCTGGACGATAGGCTTATAGGGAGTGAACTTTATCTGAAGCGATGGCCATCTCTAGAGGTGACATGGTTCGTATCAAGCGACCAGAGTCTTATTGGTACAACGAAGTGGGGAAAGTAGCCTCTGTTGACGAATCGGGTATTAAATATCCCGTAATAGTTCGTTTCGAGAAGGTCAATTATTCAGCATATAGTGGAATTGACGGTGGCAACAACACCAACAATTTTGCGGAAAACGAACTAGAAGCTGTCTAAAACGATTGCCTGAACTCCCTGAGGTTGAGACGGTTCGTCGAGGATTGGCGAGCCGTCTTAATGGCTTTGAAATCAAGTATGTAGAAGTTAGAAGAGAAAGGGCAATTGCTAGCCCTGGTGGTTCTTTTTCGTTTGAACAAAATTTACCTGGACTATTTGTAGGCGAATGGATTCGTAGAGGGAAATATCTGATAGCTTCTCTCCATCAAAATCCTAATAGAAAAAAAAACCAATCTCAAACCAATAAAGGTGGATGGTTAGTAGTTCACCTACGCATGACTGGCTACTTTCAATGGCATTCTGAAGAAACAGCCCCTTGTCCTCACACTCGCGTTCGAATCTGGAATCCAAAAGATGAAGAGCTTCGATTTGTTGACATGCGTAGCTTTGGACAAATGTGGTGGATACCTCCTCATCAAAAACCTGAGTCTGTAATAAAAGGCTTAGGAAATCTTGGTCCAGAGCCTTTCAGTAAAGAATTCAATGCCAACTATTTATTAGAAAAATTCAAAAAATCAAACCGACCCATCAAAAGTTCTCTTCTCGATCAATCTCTTGTCGCTGGTGCTGGCAATATATATGCAGACGAAAGCTTATTTGCAGCGGGAATCAAGCCCCAAACTCCCTCCTGCAAACTTAAAAAACAACAGCTAGAGAATTTGTGCAATAGTTTAAAAACAATACTTGAAATTAGTATTGGAGTGGGAGGTACTACATTTAGTGATTTTAGAGATCTTGAAGGATTAAATGGAAATTATGGAGGACAGGCTTGGATATACAGAAGAGCAAATAAAACTTGTCGAAAATGTGGGGCAAGAATAATGCGCGAAAAGATTTCCGGACGAAGCAGTCATTGGTGCCCAAGCTGTCAGGTATAAAACTTCAATCTATAAAAATATTAGGATAAACTAATATGAGCAACTAAAGCTAATAAAGAAAAAATAACATCATTACCAAATTACTTCCTTTGGATTATTTCATAAGAATTGGAGTTGAAAATAATCAATAGAATCCACTTTTTGACAATATAAAAGCCACCTCAAAGGGTGGCTTTTATATTGTCAAAAAGGGTTGCTTTGAGACAAGAGAAGAAAATTGTTTTACCTGGCATTGAGCTATTTTCTCAGGGGGCTGCCCCCCAAATATCGTCGCCGCTGCTGCATTTCACAACCGAGTTCGAGATGGATCGGAGTGGTTCCACAACGCCATGAACACCAGGATAGTTATTTGCTTCAAGGATGAACCTTGAGAACTGCATAGGTATTTAAAATTTTCAATAGAAAATTCAGTCTGGAAAAGCTCAAATCTATTAATTTTCAAGAGCAAATATGGTCAAGCCCTCGGTCTATTAGTACTCCTCCGCTGCACCTGTTACCAGGCTTCCACGTAGAGCCTATCAACGGGTGTTCTTCCCGTGACCTTACTGGCTTATGCCATGGGAATACTCATCTTGAGGTGGGCTTCCCACTTAGATGCTTTCAGCGGTTATCCACTCCGCACATGGCTACCCAGCGTTTACCGTTGGCACGATAACTGGTACACCAGAGGTGCGTTCCTCCCGGTCCTCTCGTACTAGGGAGAAATCCTCTCAATATTCCTGCGCGTACACCGGATATGGACCGAACTGTCTCACGACGTTCTGAACCCAGCTCGCGTACCGCTTTAATGGGCGAACAGCCCAACCCTTGGGACCGACTTCAGCCCCAGGTTGCGATGAGCCGACATCGAGGTGCCAAACCTCCCCGTCGATGTGAACTCTTGGGGGAGATCAGCCTGTTATCCCTAGAGTAACTTTTATCCGTTGAGCGACGGCCCTTCCACACAGAACCGTCGGATCACTAAGGCCGACTTTCGTCCCTGTTCGACTTGTAGGTCTCACAGTCAAGCTCCCTTCTGCCTTTGCACTCGACGACTGATTTCCAACCAGCCTGAGGGAACCTTTGCGCGCCTCCGTTACCTTTTAGGAGGCGACCGCCCCAGTCAAACTGCCCACCTGATACTGTCCGCTCCCCGGATAACGGGTGAACGTTAGAACCCTAGCTCTGAAAGAGTGGTATCTCACCATTGACTCAATAGCACCCACAAGCACTACTTCAAAGTCTCCCACCTATCCTGCGCATTCAGAGCCCGGGCACAATACCAAGCTACAGTAAAGCTTCATAGGGTCTTTCTGTCCGGGTGTACGTAGTCCGCATCTTCACAGACAATTCTATTTCGCCGAGCCTCTCTCCGAGACAGCGCCCAGATCGTTACGCCTTTCGTGCGGGTCGGAACTTACCCGACAAGGAATTTCGCTACCTTAGGACCGTTATAGTTACGGCCGCCGTTCACCGGGGCTTCAGTCGCCAGCTTCGCTTACGCTAACCGGCTTCCTTAACCTTCCGGCACTGGGCAGGCGTCAGCCCCCATACATCGTCTTGCGACTTAGCGGAGACCTGTGTTTTTGGTAAACAGTCGCCTGGGCCTCTTCACTGCGGCCAGCTCTCGCTGGCACCCCTTCTCCCGAAGTTACGGGGCCATTTTGCCGAGTTCCTTAGAGAGAGTTATCTCGCGCCCCTCGGTATTCTCTACCACCCCACCTGTGTCGGTTTCGGGTACTGGCAGTTATGTCTTAACGGGTATAGGGCTTTTCTTGGAAGCATGACATCACCAACTTCGCTGCCGTGGCAGCTCGTACTCACGCCTTAGCTCAGAGCGTTTTCTCCGCTCCTCAACACCTTGAGCGCTTGAACCAGTAACCAACATCTGGCTTGGCTAGCCTTCTCCGTCCCCCTTCCCAAAACATAACCGGTACAGGAATGTTGACCTGTTATCCATCGACTACGCCTTTCGGCCTCGCCTTAGGTCCAGACTAACCCTCCGCGGACGAGCCTGCCGGAGGAACCCTTAGGGTTTCGGGGCATGGGATTCTCACCCATGTTTTCGCTACTCAAGCCGACATTCTCACTTCTATGCAGTCCACGCCCGCTTACGCTAACGCTTCACCCCACATAGAACGCTCCCCTACCATTTAACAAGTTAAATCCGCAGCTTCGGTACAACACTTAGCCCCGTTCATTTTCGGCGCAGGATCGCTCGACCAGTGAGCTATTACGCACTCCTTTGAGGATGGCTGCTTCTAGGCAAACCTCCTGGTTGTCTGGGCAATCCCACCTCCTTTATCACTTAGTGTTGATTTTGGGACCTTAGCTGGCGGTCTGGGCTGTTTCCCTTTCGACTATGGAGCTTATCCCCCACAGTCTGACTGCCTAGTTACACACAGGGTATTCAGAGTTCATCTCGATTTGGTACCGCTCTCGCAGCCCGCACCGAAATGGTGGCTTTACCCCCCTGCTGGAGCACTAGACGCTACGCCTCAACGTATTTCGGGGAGAACCAGCTAGCTCCGGGTTCGATTGGCATTTCACCCCTAACCACAGCTCATCCGCTGAATTTTCAACTTCAGTCGGTTCGGACCTCCACTTGGTATCACCCAAGCTTCATCCTGGCCATGGTTAGATCACCCGGGTTCGGGTCTATAAACACTGACAAACGCCCTATTCAGACTCGCTTTCGCTGTGGCTCCACCATTTCCGGTTTAACCCGCCAGTGCCTATAAGTCGCCGGCTCATTCTTCAACAGGCACACGGTCACCCGATAAGTCGGGCTCCCATTGCTTGTAAGCTCACGGTTTCATGTTCTATTTCACTCCCCTCCCGGGGTTCTTTTCACCTTTCCCTCGCGGTACTGTTGCGCTATCGGTCACACAGGAGTACTTAGCCTTACGAGGTGGTCCTCGCGGATTCACACGGAATTTCACGTGCTCCGTGCTACTCGGGATACAGCTAGGCCAACTCTCCTTTCGATTACGGGGCTTTCACCCTCTGTGGCGCGCCATTCAAGCGCTTCTTCTAGGTTTGTTGGTCCACATTGCTGTCCCACAACCCCGATGGTCGAGACCATCGGTTTAGGCTATTCCCCGTTCGCTCGCCGCTACTTAGGGAGTCGTTTTTACTTTCCTTTCCTCCAGCTACTAAGATGTTTCAGTTCGCTGGGTTGGCTCGAACCAGCCTATGGATTCAGCTGGCCGTTCTAGGGGTTGCCCCATTCGGAAATTCCCGGATCAAAGCGTGTTTCCAGCTCCCCGAGACTTATCGCAGGTAACCACGTCCTTCATCGCCTCTGCGTGCCAAGGTATCCACCGTGAGCCCTTTGTAGCTTGACCATTTATTATCTATATCGTGTTTAAGCTTGTTGAAAACTTAATTCTTAGAATTCAAACTACTATGCAAACAAATAACCAAAGATTATTAATGAGCATAATAATTATAAATAACTAATCAAACTCTCATGATTTAAAAATCATTTAAGAACGATATAGAGTCTTGGCTCTCAATCTAGAATTGAGCAATTTTAGATATGAAACTATCAAGATAGCTTCAATAAAATTGCATCAATGAGATGCTTTATTCTTTCCAGACTCACCTATGCAGTTGTCAAGGTTCTGCTAAACATCTCCGCCAATCTGTAAAGATCAGCAGTGAGCCTAGCGTCCTATCAACCTAAACTAAATTTAGATTTGGAATGAGAGGAAGCTAGGGTCGTTCAGCGGACAAAATTCCAGATCACATCAAACAAGAAATCTCCAATAGATAGTACGGTTAGAGGATTAGATCAGTGGAGGTAAGCGGACTCGAACCGCTGACATCCTGCTTGCAAAGCAGGCGCTCTACCAACTGAGCTATACCCCCAAAACCGAATGGGCCATCCTGGACTTGAACCAGGGACCTCACCCTTATCAGGGGTGCGCTCTAACCACCTGAGCTAATGGCCCAGGAGTACCCTTGCTTGGGTGTGACCTAGACAAGTTTAGGAACTGAAATCAGCAGAATGAATTAGAAAATCTTATTCACTCAAATCTAATCTGAGGTACCGATCGACCTAAGGTGACAGGATCAAGGCCTGAGGATAAATAACTCAGACATCATGATCAATGTTTGTCTCCCTGTTAGGAGGTGATCCAGCCGCACCTTCCGGTACGGCTACCTTGTTACGACTTCACCCCAGTCATCAGCCCCACCTTCGGCGTCCTCCTCCACAAGGGTTGGAGTAACGACTTCGGGCGTGGCCAACTTCCATGGTGTGACGGGCGGTGTGTACAAGGCCCGGGAACGTATTCACCGCAGTATGCTGACCTGCGATTACTAGCGATTCCTCCTTCACGTAGGCGAGTTGCAGCCTACGATCTGAACTGAGCCACGGTTTATGGGATTTGCTTGCTCTCGCGAGTTTGCTGCCCTTTGTCCGTAGCATTGTAGTACGTGTGTAGCCCAGGATGTAAGGGGCATGATGACTTGACGTCATCCACACCTTCCTCCGGTTTATCACCGGCGGTCTCTCTAGAGTGCCCAACTGAATGCTGGCAACTAAAAACGTGGGTTGCGCTCGTTGCGGGACTTAACCCAACATCTCACGACACGAGCTGACGACAGCCATGCACCACCTGTCACTGCGTTCCCGAAGGCACCCTCCAATTTCTTAGAGGTTCGCAGGATGTCAAACCCTGGTAAGGTTCTTCGCGTTGCATCGAATTAAACCACATACTCCACCGCTTGTGCGGGCCCCCGTCAATTCCTTTGAGTTTCACACTTGCGTGCGTACTCCCCAGGCGGAACACTTAACGCGTTGGCTACGACACCGAGGGGGTCGATTCCCCCGACACCTAGTGTTCATCGTTTACGGCCAGGACTACAGGGGTATCTAATCCCTTTCGCTCCCCTGGCTTTCGTCCATGAGCGTCAGTTATGGCCCAGCAGAGCGCCTTCGCCACTGGTGTTCTTCCCGATATCTACGCATTTCACCGCTACACCGGGAATTCCCTCTGCCCCTACCACACTCAAGCCCAACAGTTTCCACTGCCTTGATGGAGTTAAGCTCCACGTTTTAACAGCAGACTTGAAAGGCCGCCTGCGGACGCTTTACGCCCAATAATTCCGGATAACGCTTGCCACTCCCGTATTACCGCGGCTGCTGGCACGGAATTAGCCGTGGCTTATTCCTCAAGTACCGTCAGATCTTCTTCCTTGAGAAAAGAGGTTTACAGCCCAGAGGCCTTCGTCCCTCACGCGGCGTTGCTCCGTCAGGCTTTCGCCCATTGCGGAAAATTCCCCACTGCTGCCTCCCGTAGGAGTCTGGGCCGTGTCTCAGTCCCAGTGTGGCTGATCATCCTCTCAGACCAGCTACTGATCGAAGCCTTGGTGAGCCATTACCTCACCAACAAGCTAATCAGACGCGGGCTCATCCTCAGGCGAAATTCATTTCACCTCTCGGCATATGGGGTATTAGCGGCCGTTTCCAGCCGTTATCCCCCTCCTGAGGGCAGATTCCCACGCGTTACTCACCCGTCCGCCACTAACCCGAAGGTTCGTTCGACTTGCATGTGTTAAGCACGCCGCCAGCGTTCATCCTGAGCCAGGATCAAACTCTCCGTAGTAGATCAAACCCTCTCGCAAAAGCTTATAAAGCTAGTTACTCAGTTTGATTTGCTCCACCCACTATCCAGCACTGGCGTACTGAAAGTAGTTGTAGCCTCCTCCTTAATTTCAGAAGGGTTCAAAGAGTGCATTTCAGAATTTCTTCCTTATGACTTTCCGAGATCTCAGATCCGGTCGTTGCACACTGAAAACTATCTGTTTCATTAATCAAACCCGTGAGAGGTTTAATTAATTTCGAAAATAGTTATATAGGTACAACTTGTTTTCTTGTTGACGGGACCTCACACCCTTGTCGCATATCAGCCCAAAGAAGCTCATACATAAATGCAGAGAATCATTGAACGCGACAAAAGCGTCAGTTCCTAAACTTTTAAGTTGTCCAGGTTCAGCCTAAAGCTCCATCAAGGAGCTTGTAGGAGCAGCAGTCTTACGACTGCCTTAGAAACTTACAACACCAGAGGATTTTCCCAAAGGTTTTGCAAGCCAGCACTAGAAAAAGGGTGTAAACCCTAACCTTCTAGAAATTGCGCTTCAAGGCTCAGCTTGTAGCGCATCAAACAACATAGACCATTAGCCTCCACAGAAGCAACCTTTAAAAGTTTTCTAGCATCTCAAGACTTCCTTCCACTGTGCGAAGCAACTGTCAGCACTAGCATTTGAACATTTAGATTTGGTAAGCATCCTTGGCAGAACGATTCAGCCAAAAGCACCAACGGGTGCGTCCGAATTCCAACGAAGAACAAGTTCTTCAACGTGCCAAAGAGCACTTTGAACGAACCTTGATAGAAGTCGGCGGAAGCGTTGCAGGCAGTGTGGCAGCACTGGAACACCCTGCCCAAAACGACTCATTGAACTATGGAGAAATATTTTTGCGCGATAACGTTCCAGTAATGATTTACCTGTTAACTCAAAAAAGATATGGAGTAGTAAAACAATTTTTAAGCGTTTGCTTAGATCTACAAAGCACCACATACCAAACTCGTGGAGTCTTCCCAACAAGCTTCGTAGAAGAAGGAGGAGAGTTAATTGCTGACTATGGGCAACGCTCTATCGGACGAATAACTTCTGCAGATGCAAGCCTTTGGTGGCCAATTCTATGTTGGCTTTATGTAAAAAGAAGTGGAGACAAAGAATTCGGGACAAGCCAAAAAGTTCAAAGAGGCGTCCAATTACTTCTAGATCTTGTTCTTCATCCAACATTCGAGGGGACTCCTGTTTTATTTGTCCCTGACTGTGCATTCATGATTGATCGTCCTATGGATGTATGGGGGGCACCATTAGAAGTAGAAGTTCTTCTACATGCATGCCTACAAAGCTGCATCGAACTTATGGAGTTGAGCAGAAAGAACCAAGTCAGTCGACTACTAGATCAAAGACTTGTTCTAACTAGGCAATGGGTTCATGACCTCCGCCAATTTCTTTTAAAGCACTACTGGGTGACTAGTAAAACAATGCAAGTGCTTAGAAGAAGACCTACTGAACAATACGGAGAAGATCAACATCAAAACGAATTCAATGTTCAACCTCAAGTAGTTCCATCATGGCTACAGGATTGGTTAGAGAATAGAGGCGGATATTTAATAGGAAATATTCGCACTGGCAGACCAGATTTTCGTTTTTATAGTTTAGGGAATTCACTTGCATGCATGTTCGGAGTGCTTACAGCACCTCAACAAAGAGCTCTTTTTCGATTAGTACTTCATAATCGACAACATCTAATGGCCCAAATGCCTATGCGCATATGCCATCCACCTATGGATGGGGCTGAATGGCAAAACAAAACAGGCTCAGATCCGAAAAACTGGCCTTGGAGTTATCACAATGGTGGGCACTGGCCCAGCCTCCTTTGGTTTTTTGGTGCATCAATACTACTTCATGAAAAAAGATATCCAAATGCTGACGTTCTTTTGATGGGGCAGATGAGGGCTCTATTAGAAGAATGTTATTGGAGTCAACTAAATCAACTTCCTAGACAAAAATGGGCTGAATACTTTGATGGGCCTACTGGTACATGGGTAGGCCAACAATCAAGGACTTATCAAACTTGGACACTTGTTGGATTTCTTTTGCTTCACCACTATCTAAGGGTATGTCCTGAAGATGTGATGATGTTGGAATTAGAATGAAAAATTCCTATTATTTAATTAGTCAATTCATACAATTAATTATCCATTATGAGCTGCTAGAGCTATGCAGTTTGAAATGAGTTTAGAAAAGTCCCAAGGTCAAGGATTTATCTATAGGTAGGCATGCTCCTATTCCCAAGTAAACAGTTAAAACAGTTCCAAATAGGAAAAAAGCCATTGCAACAGGCCTTCTGAAAGGGTTCTGAAACTTGTTAAAACCTTCGATGAAAGGAATTAACATTAATCCCAATGGAATCATTGTCTGAATTGCTATACCAAGAAGTTTATTAGGAACAACTCGCAGGATTTGAAAAACTGGATATAAATACCACTCAGGAAGAATTTCCAATGGTGTAGCAAATGGATTTGCCTTGTCACCCAACATTGCGGGATCTAAAACAGCAAGGCCAACTACGCAAGCAATAGTGCCAAGAATGACAACAGGGAATATATAGAGAAGGTCATTGGGCCATGCTGGTTCACCGTAATAATTATGGCCCATACCTTTTGCAAGTTTAGCCCTCAACTTTGGATCAGTAAGATCAGGTTTTTTTAGAACGCTCATTAGAAAGGATGGCTAAATTATTTTGGAAAATTTTTAAGAGAGGAAAGATTAAGGGAATAGCAAATTTGGTTTAAATCATAAAGGTCCAGAAATTCCTTGCTTACGGATCATCAGAAAATGCATAAGCATGAAAACAGCTAGCATCCAAGGCAAGACAAAAGTATGCAAACTATAAAACCTTGTAAGAGTTGACTGACCTACACTTTCGCCACCACGAAGCAATTCGACCATGAAATCCCCAATTACAGGTATCGCTGCAGGAACACCTGAAACAATTTTTACGGCCCAATAACCAACTTGATCCCAAGGTAAAGAGTAGCCAGTAACACCAAAAGCAACTGTGATAACTGCCATAGTGACCCCAGTAACCCAAGTCAACTCTCTAGGCCTTTTAAATCCTCCAGTCAGATATACCCTAAAAACATGGAGGATAAGCATGAGCACCATCATTGAGGCACTCCACCTATGCACTGATCTAATCAACCAACCAAAACTCACATCCGTCATCAAATAGCTAACAGAGCTATATGCCTCAGTAACTGTGGGTTTGTAGTAGAAGGTCATCGCGAACCCTGTCGCGAATTGGATCAAAAAACACACAAGTGTTATCCCACCCAAGCAATAGAAGATATTGACGTGGGGGGGGACGTATTTTGAAGTGACGTCGTCAGCTATGTCCTGAATTTCAAGACGTTCCTGGAACCAGTCATAGACAGGTGAGGAGTTCGCCATGCAGAGGTGGGCTTTTTTTCTTTATAAGAGTCTACTGAATGCTGTTCACGTTCTGCCACAAGGATTAAACCTATGTCGCCGAAAGTAAATCCAAATCCATACGAAATATCTCGAGGGCTTCTTGCTTTTTTCTCAGTCTGCATCTCAATTTTGCTGTTTGCTGGGAATGTTTTAGCTCTGAACGATGGCCAGGCACTTGTCTTAGAAACTTGGGGTCTTGTAAACGAAGGTTATCTTTATCCCTCAAAATTTGAAAAGATTAATTGGCGACGGCTTCGGCAAGAAGCTCTAGAAAAGCCCATCACAACAAGTCCAGAAGCATATGCAGCTATAGAAAGCATGCTCCTGCCTATAGGGGATCCCTATACAAGATTGTTACGTCCAGAAGACTTCAAAGCAATGAAGGAAAGCAATCTAGGGAGCGAGATCAATGGTGTCGGATTGCAATTGGGAGCTCGACCTGCAGACGGACAAATAGTTGTAATCGCTCCTCTTGAAGGCTCTCCAGCTGCAGACCAAGGGATCACTAGCGGGACATTGCTACTGAGTGTTAATGGTGAATCACCCAAAAACCTTGGGTTAGAAGCAACTGCTTCAAGGCTTAGAGGAGAAGCAGGATCTCAAGTTTTAGTTACTTTAGAAAAACCTAATGGTGAAATTCAAGAAGTCACTCTTGAGAGAAGAAGTGTAGACCTAAGACCAGTGAGAACCAGGCGATTAAGAAATGGATCCCACACTCTTGGATATCTTCGAATAACCCAATTTAGTGAAGGAGTCCCTGAACAAGTTACCGAAGCAATTGAAGAACTTATGGACAAAGACGTAGAGGGACTAATTCTTGATCTAAGAAACAATTCCGGTGGTCTAGTTAGCTCTGGTTTAGCAGTTGCAGATGGATTCCTAAATGGCAACCCAATCGTAGAAACTCGAAACCGAGCTGGAATAACTGACGCTATTCCTTCTAGTCCTGAAACTATTTATGACGGACCAATGGTGACACTTGTAAATGGTGGAACAGCTAGTGCCAGTGAAATACTTGCAGGAGCTCTACAAGACAACCAAAGATCGCAACTTTTAGGCTCTAAAACCTTTGGGAAAGGTTTGATCCAAAGCCTTACAAACCTTAGTGATGGAAGTGGTCTCGCCGTAACCGTTGCAGGTTATGTCACTCCTAGTGGAAAAGATATTCAAAATCAAGGAATAGAACCAGATCGATTATTAGATTTGCCAGAACCATTCAACCCTGGCAGCAGCGAAGACAGATGGATTCAAGATGCAGAGCTATTTATGGATGCAAATTTAGACAAAGACTTCATAGAACGAGATGATTCAATAGAAATCGATTACGAAAATCAAATTAATATTTTAAATGATCAATGAGTATCCGTACATATCACGATCCACTACATGGCAGCATAAGGCTAGACAGCAACAAGAGTGCTGAATTAATGGTGATGAATCTAATTGATTCATCACCATTCCAGCGTTTAAGACGCATTCGTCAACTTGGGCCAGCATATCTCACATTTCATGGAGCAGAATCAAGCAGATTCACCCATTCAATAGGTGTATTTCATATTGCCAGAAAAATATTTTCAAGATTTCTACTTCTAGACAAAAATATTGAATCCTATAGAGGGATTCTCTATGCATCTGCTCTCCTTCATGATATTGGCCATGGACCTTTAAGCCATACAGGTGAATGTATTTTCGGCATTCAACACGAGGAATGGTCAGCAAAAATAACTAGAGAACATCCGCAAATAAAGAAAATACTAGAAAGCTACTCTGTTGGGACATGTGAAAAAGTTTCTGATCTGCTTGAGGGGAAAATACAAGACATGAGACCAATAAAAAGCCTGATAAGTAGTCAACTAGATTGTGACAGACTAGATTATTTGCTAAGGGATAGTTACGCGACAGGAACTTGTTATGGAAATCTTGACTTAGAAAGAATTATATCAGCTCTAACTTTGGCGCCAGATGGTGATTTAGCCATTATGCCAAAAGGCTTAATGGCTGTAGAGCACTATCTAACTATGAGAAATTTAATGTATAGAAGCGTATACAATCATAGGCTTAATAATGTGTGCAACTGGATATTAGAAAAAATCTTAGATAGCGCAAGAAGTCTTGGACCCCAAAATATTTGGGCTGATCATTCTATGTCTGAATGGATTTGGAACCCCGACGAAATCAAAATAGAAAATTTTCTCCAAAATGATGATATAAGGACTTCTTATCATATTATGAGGTGGAAAGAAGAAGGCCCATCAATAATCTCTGAACTTTGCGAACGTTTTCTAAATCGTAATTTACTAAAAGCCATACAACTTAAAAACCAAAAAAACGAATGTCATCTTGAAGTCCTATCAATTGCTCGACAATTATCAGAATTACAAGGTATTAATCCAGATCAGTCCTGTGGAATATTTAATCAGTTGACCAATGGATATCAGCCCTATAGAAGTGGTTTGAGATTATGGGACGGGGTCAACCTAACTGCTCTAGAGAAGAATTCTCCATTAATACAAAGCCTTATAAAGACAATTAGTTCCACATGGCTGATTTATCCGAGAGAAATTAGCTCCCAGCTAGAGCAGCGAATCGGCAAAATAAATGATATGAACTATTATTCTTCAATTAACCAAAAAAGTAATGGCCGAAGAGATAACTGAAACCCAGTTCATCTCTTTACCTCCTTCCCGTAAAGCAGATTGGACAAAAGCAATTAAGGCAAAGATCTATCCATTAAAGCCAGGGCCAGTGCTAATAGATTCTGCGGACTGGCAACTAGGCTATCGTGAAATCAAACGACTAAAATCTATTCTGGAGAATTCCGGCTTAAGACTAATTTGTTTAAATTCTGACCTGCCGGAAACCTTAGTAAGTGCATCAGCTCTAGGAATTCAAACTCATCTAAATATTACGAACACTATAAATTCATCAATGCAAAATACTCCTAAAACCATTAATGAGAGAAACTCGCAAAAAATCTTTTTTCAAAAAGGTACCCTTAGGTCTGGAGAAACTCTCGAAGTCCAAGGAGATGTTCTGTTACTAGGCGATGTCAATCCTGGGGCACACATTTCAGCCAGTGGTCATGTGATGGTCTGGGGAAGACTCAGAGGAGTTGCACATGCTGGCAAGGAAGGAAATAAGCAAGCTACTATTACTGCACTTCAGCTAAGGCCCTTACAATTAAGAATCTCTGAAGTCATTGCAAGAGGGCCAGAAGAGAAGCCTGAGGAAGGATTAGCGGAAGAAGCAAGTTTAGAGAAGGGAATAATCGTAATAAAACCAGCTTCTATTAGGGCCTTCGCAGATGAATAAACGAAAGGTTAAAGTATCAAAATATCTCTAGTGCAGTTATCACTTTAACTAGATTCTTAGAAGAATTCGGTTTTTCCTGTCTAGATACCAATTAAAAGCTTGGCCTACTGCTCTCGAACGAAAAGCAAATGCCTATTAAGCTTCACTCACTTCCTAATCGCACGTGGCGACAAATACGCGAATCATTCTGATATGTTCCGGGAAAGGAGGAGTCGGGAAGACAACCCTTACTGCAAATCTTGGAATAGCATTAGCTAGAGAAGGAACCAAGACAGTTGTTCTTGATGCAGACTTTGGATTACGCAACCTAGATTTACTTCTAGGCCTAGAAAATCGCATAATCTATACAGCACAAGAGGTACTAGAAGAAACCTGTCGACTCGATCAAGCACTTGTTAAACATAAACAGGAACCAAACCTCGCCCTTCTACCCGCTGGCAATCCACGAATGCTTGATTGGCTTAAACCTGATGACATGCAAAGGATTGTCAAAATGCTTGAAAATGATTTCGAATATGTATTGATTGACTGTCCAGCAGGAGTTGAAGAAGGGTTTAAGAATGCAGTATCAGCAACAAAAGAAGCAATAGTTGTTACCAATCCAGAAGTATCGGCTGTTAGAGATGCTGATCGAGTTATAGGACTCCTAAATACAAATGGCGTTAAACCGGTCCAATTGGTCTTAAATAGAGTTCGTCCTAAAATGATTGCCAACCAGGAGATGCTTTCGGTCGAAGATGTCACAGATATTCTTGCCCTACCTTTATTAGGCTTGGTACTCGAAGATGAGGAAGTCATTGTTAGCACCAATAGAGGAGAACCTCTAACACTTAGCAATGTCAACTCTCCTGCCTCTATTTGCTACTCGAATATTGCTAAAAGACTGAAAGGGGAAGATATACCTCTAATTGATCCAGCAAAATCCGGAAGTAGTTTAAAAAATAAGTTCATGCGTCTAATGCAAACCAAGATTTTTTGAATAATGACCCTTCTCGACATCGTAAAAAAATTACTTGGACGTCAACAGTCCAGTGCTCTTAAAGCCAGAGAGCGATTACAACTTGTTCTTGCTCATGACAGAACTGACTTGAGTAGCGATCTACTACAAAAAATGCGGAAGGAAATTCTTGAAGTCGTTTCAAAATACGTAGAAATCGACTTAGAGGAAGGAGCTGTCAGCCTGGAAACAGAAGACAGAATGACCGCACTTGTCGCCAATCTACCTATAAAACGTTCTCTCCCAATAAATGAGACTGAAGGAGAAGTATCTAAAGAATAAACCAGAAATAAATTCATGGTTTTATAAATCTTCCTGATTTTAATTCAGAGTTAAGATTGATGGTTATTCAAAGCAAATAGATTTCCGCTAATAAACTTAAAAAGTCTAATAAATTCATATGTAATTAATTATAAATTCCATCTAAAATAAACACTAAGAATCTTTGTGAGTTATAAAATTGTTAAAACAATGGTCATTAAAGCAAAACATCAAAAGGAAATAAATCCACTCAACAGTTAAAATTTGATTATTGCCGGCTTAGCTCAGTGGTAGAGCAGCGCTTTTGTAAAGCGAAGGTCATCGGTTCAAATCCGTTAGCCGGCTTGAACTCTTCTAGAAAGAACTTCAGCACTCCCCATCAAAATATAAATACCATCTCCCTCTAACAAAAATGTCAAAAGAACTTATTTCCTTGAACTACCGATGGGTGGATTAGCAAGCAACCAGATCAAGATGCCCACAGGTATTAACCAAATCCATTTCAACTCAAATAAAATCGTTGACATCAAAGCCAAAGGCTTAAGTATCCAGTAATAAAGGGATTGCAATAAAATAATAACCCCAATCAGCCAAATCATTTTTCTTTTATCTCTCTAGGTATCACAGCACCTCTTCGCAAAAAACGCCACGATCCTGATTCGTTTAATTCAATTACTGAACTTGCTTTCCCTGAACCAGTTGGCCATGGGAATGGCTCTAAAAGTGGGATATCAGAAAAATATGTAGACGCATCATTTGCTGTCAAAGCAGAGGGCTCGCCACTCAAATTTGCGCTAGTTGTGGCTAATGGGCCCGTTTTCCTCAAAAAATTTCTTGTCATATTGCACTCTGGTACTCGCATTCCCAATGTAGAACCACTTGGATTAAGAAAATCCAGCAAAACACTTTGAACTGGCACAACCAGAGTTAATGCTCCTGGCCAATACATTTTGGCCATCTCCTCAGCTCTAGAAATATAGTTTGGCAACACGAATTCAAGTAAATCTTTAGGGTCACCTCCCATAAGGATTAATGGTTTTTCGAGAGATCTTCTTTTCAATTTCCACAATTGTTCAGAATGTCCAGGGGATGCTGCCAAAGCAACTACGGTATCTGTAGGAATTAAAACCGGCGAACCTTGCAAAACAACCGAACAAAGAGAATCTGAATTCATGCCGAAAATTGATCGATTCATAAATCAAAAACACCTCAAGGATGCCTCCCTATAGCGAATCTCAAAACCCCTTCCAAATCCTTTTCGACTGAAACTTCAACTAATCCAGCATTCCCCATAAGTTCAACCACTAACTCACTTTGGTCATGATGATGCTCCATAAGCATCCACCCTTTGGGGGCAAGCCCCATAAATGCACCAGCGATAACTTGGCGACAAGAATCAAGACCATCGTCACCCCCACGCAAGGCAAGTAAAGGTTCGTGATCGCGAACAACTGCATCAAGATTATCAATGTCTTTCTGAGGAATATAGGGAGGATTAGCCACTGCCAAATCGATTGCGCCCCAGCAATCTCTCAAAGGTTCCCACCAATGACCATTATGGATCTTGCAATTTGCCTGAGGAGCTAATCTCCTTAAATTTTTTTCAGCAAGCTGCAAAGCATTTTTACAACAATCAACTGCATGCCCACTCCATTGAGGCAATTCCCTTGAAAAAGCTACGGCCAAAGCCCCAGATCCAGTTCCCAAATCAGCCCAACAACCAAAATCCTTTTTTTTATTAACCTTTTGCAAACCAAAATCGACTAAAAGCTCTGTTTCTTGCCTCGGTATAAGAGCCGAAGAACTAACTTCTAGATCAAAATCCCTCCAAGGGCAGATCCCAACCAAATACTGTAGAGGTACATATTCATATAAATGACGCTGCCACATGTTGGCCAATTCATCCAAAGATCTATTCAGCACAATTAGATCTGCAGGGCCATATTTAAGCAAGGTTTGATATGACCGGCCAACTCCGCCTCCTAAATCCAACAACCAATCCAATTCAATTTCAGTCCCACCCATATTCAATTGACATCTTCGCCATTTGAAGAAATCAGCAGTAGAGACTTCAAAATGCATTCTTATCTGAAAATAATCAAAAAGTAAAATTTCCCTAAAGAGACATTTCATTGAAATGATAGGGGTAAAATTAATATAATTAATTTCTCATGCAATTGATCAATTATATAACAAAGCAATGAGTCTTTTTTAAGTTGCATTTCATTGATATGGCTAAATCATCTATTTAACTGCAAGAAGGTCCTTTTATTAGATTCAAAAAAGGTATCTCTAGTTGTTCTGGTATTTTTCGTATCAAGCTTCTATCCACAGTATAAGATTTAACCAAAACCAGCTCAACAAAAGCTTCTGCAAGGATTATCTCATCTCCTTTGGTAAAAATCGTTCGCCAAGGAATACGAACACCATTACGAGGAGAAACCCAACTTTTCAGTATAGCTATATCACCATGCAATAAAGGTCTTAAATAGTTAATCTGCAAATTTACTACTGGCAACTCATATCCAGAGTTGGATAGATCTTTATAAGACAAGCCTGCTTGAGACAAAGCATCAATTCGTGATTCCTCAAGCCAAGCCACATAAGATCCATGCCACATAACTCCTGCATGATCTGTATTTTGAGGCAAAACCTTCTTACTTAATATCCATGGCTTTGGGGAAATAGTTTTAATCAAAGGAATCAAAGCACGAATAGTAAATTAATCTTTGCCTAAGCATTCTGACTTTTCAATATTAAAAATTTTATATGTCAGTCATTAAATCTAATTTAAAAAAACATTGAGAAGCTGAGCCCTGTAAGGCGCAAAATCCATTAAATATAAATATGCATAATAAGCCATCCCCTCACGCAGGAGATCAAAAAAGGAGAAAACTAAATTTCTTCCTCCTTGAAGGAAGAAATCAGCAAGGAGAGATAACCCTTACTTCTACTTCTCAGGATCTAGTTTGCCCTTCCCAGAAGAGGAGAAGAAGCTCGACTTCTCTCCGTCACTGGTCGATATATAAAGACCAATAAGGAAAATCGTCGGAACAGCCACAAACAAGAGGCTGGCGATAAAGCCGAAATTAGTGGTTTCCATTAACGCAGTTGGTTACTCGGAGAAGGTATCACCGGCAGACCCTATAAAACTAATCGTTGGCAGGCCTCGTCATCAGTCTTACAAGAAAAGGTTCTTAAAACTTCGAAATTCCTAAGAAAGTCGCCTTTCAACCAATTTTTGAACCGAACTCTCTACTTGAGCTAGGCGTAAGAATTTTCCAAAAATCCACCCAATTTCGATAAATTTCCAAAAAATCAACCCAGGCGACAGTTGGAAATATGGTTTTTGCAAAATTTCACTCCAATCCTTTAAACAAGATCCAAGAGCATTCCCAAAGACCATTTTTGAATTCGTCGTTTCTAAAACTTGCTCCGAAATATTGGAAAGTGAGTCAAAAAAAATGGATTAATTCAAAATTCAGGGCAAATAACCACCAAAAAATCTCCCAAAAGTGAGCCCAAAAAAGCGAAAAAAAACAAAAATACGGAGCTTGGCATTGCGATTTGTGACCGACTGACAAAGCAAAAATAATCCTTGAATACCTCTAAATCACAACGAGAATGCACTTCGATGGGTAAAAACCAAGTGTCACTAGACGTTTCAGGTAGCGACAAGATAGCTCTTCCTTCAAGGAAGAACCCTTACGATCAGTCGGTCTGGCTGCATTAAGCAGCTTCGTTACACGAACCTGACCCATGGGATTGCCCTGGTATCGGGTGCACAGCGTCGTAATCAACGACCCCGGCCGACTCCTGGCCGTGCACCTCATGCACACAGCTTTGTTAGCCGGCTGGGCCGGCTCCATGGCCCTATATGAACTGGCCATTTTTGATCCTTCGGATCCAGTCCTGAACCCAATGTGGCGCCAGGGCATGTATGTCATGCCTTTTATGGCTCGCCTTGGCATCACCGGCAGCTGGAGTGGCTGGGATATAACCGGTCAAACCGGCGTAGATCCAGGATTCTGGAGCTTCGAAGGTGTTGCTGCTGCCCATATTGTTTTCAGTGGCCTTTTAATGTTGGCTGCCGTTTGGCACTGGACTTATTGGGATCTTGAACTCTGGGAAGATTCCCGGACTGGCGAGGCAGCGTTGGATCTACCAAGAATCTTTGGCATTCACCTCCTTCTTGCCGGACTTACTTGCTTTGGTTTTGGAGCCTTCCACTGTTCAACAGTTGGTCTTTGGGTCTCAGACCCATACTCCCTAACTGGACATATTGAACCAGTAGCGCCTGTATGGGGCGCAGAAGGATTCAACCCATTTAGTCCTGGTGGAATTGTCGCCAACCACATTGGTGCAGGACTAATAGGAATTGTTGGTGGAATTTTCCATATCACCAACCGTCCAGGAGAACGCCTTTATAGAAACCTCAAGATGGGTAGCCTTGAAGGTGTACTTGCAAGTGCGCTAGCAGCAACCCTATTTGTTTCTTTTGTAGTCTCCGGAACCATGTGGTACGGATCTGCTACCACTCCTGTTGAACTATTTGGACCTACCCGGTATCAATGGGATTCTGGTTATTTCAAAACTGAAATCAACCGTAGGGTTCAAAAAGCAATTGATGGAGGGGCTACCAAGGAAGCGGCTTATGCCTCTATACCTGAAAAGCTTGCCTTCTATGACTACGTTGGTAATAGCCCTGCAAAGGGTGGTCTATTTAGAGTCGGAGCCATGGTTAATGGCGACGGATTACCTACAGGATGGCAAGGTCACATTGCATTTACTGATGCAGAGGGGAATGACCTTGAAGTAAGAAGAATCCCTAACTTCTTCGAGAACTTCCCAGTTATCCTCGAAGACAAGTCAGGGAATGTAAAGGCAGACATACCATTCCGCCGGGCAGAAGCGAAGTACTCCTTCGAACAAACTGGCGTAACAGCAACCGTTTATGGCGGAGAGCTAAATGGCCAAACCTTTACTGATCCAGTAGTAGTTAAGCGTCTTGCTAGAAAGGCTCAACTTGGTGAGTCCTTTAAATTCGATCGAGAGCGCTACAAATCTGACGGGGTATTCCGGAGTTCACCAAGAAGTTGGTTTACTTTCGCTCATGCAAGCTTTGGCTTGTTATACCTCTTCGGTCATTGGTGGCATGCTGCAAGGACTCTATGGAGAGATATCTTTGCTGGTATCGACCCAGACCTTGGCGATCAAACTGAATTCGGTCTCTTCAAAAAACTTGGAGACGAATCCACCAGACGCGTCCCTGGTCGTGCATAACATCAGGGTTTTACACCAAGCCACCTTTAGCTGATAGCTACTACGGAGATTCTCGATGGAAGCATTTTCTTACGTACTCATTCTCACCTTGGCACTTGGCACACTGTTCTTCGCAGTCGCTTTCCGCGATCCTCCGAAGTACTAAATAAACGCCAACCAACAAAAAAACCCCGCCTAAGGCGGGGTTTTTTTGTAATTTAATAAATCACTTTAAATTTGAATATCATCTCGAAAACCAGTTCTCAACTGAGTTTAAAAGCATTTCGACAACAATCTCATAGCATTAATTTCATCACAACCCTTCTCAGAATACAAATCAATGTATAAAGTTGGTTTATACACTTTGGAGTTAAAAGGGCATGCAATGCCCAGCTTGCCAAAACACAGATAGTCGAGTGCTTGAATCCCGCGCTGCAGATAGCGGGAAGAGCGTTAGGAGAAGGCGTGAATGCTTAAATTGCGACTTTCGTTTTACTACATACGAGAGAGTTGAAACTGTGCCTATATCAGTTTTAAAACGCAATGGCACCAGAGAGACCTTTGATAGAAACAAAATTGTCAAAGGAATTACCCGTGCTTGTGAAAAAACAGCTGTAAGCAACTCAAAAGTTGAAGCATTGGTAAACGAACTTGAACTACTAATCCATCAAAGAAATGCAAAAGAAATCTCAAGCAACGAAATAGGGGAAATAGTACTAGAGCAACTAGGAATTTTAAATGAAGTAGCATATATCCGTTTTGCCTCTGTTTACAGGCAGTTTGGAGGGATAAATGATTTCATCGCAACCTTAGAAAGCATTAACGCAAGCAAAGCTAGGCTGGCATCAGTTGTGTAAGTAATAAGCTGAAATGTAGAGTGGCTAACTGTTCCGAAGGTCGGCGGGCCTAGTGGAACATCCCTTCTCACTGCCTGACGGCAGACCGCCACAATCAAATGTCAGCCACTCCTACCGAACAGATACAAGATTCAGCTTCAGAGAAAAGCAGCGAAGATGTTGCTGAAGCAAATGCTGAAAACTCTGTAAGTAGTAATGAAGCCATCAACGAAGAAGCATTAGGCATACCTGAAGAGGTTCCAACAGCAGACGATCCAAGCAGTAGAACAAAAAAAATTGATTTTGATGGAGCAGGATTCACACTTGATGAATTCGCTTCTTTACTCAGCAAATATGACTACAACTTCAAGCCTGGCGACATTGTGAATGGCACCGTATTCGCTCTAGAAGCAAAAGGAGCAATGATTGATATAGGAGCAAAAACTGCGGCCTTTATGCCACTCCAAGAAGTTTCGATTAATAGAGTTGAAGGGCTAAGTGACGTTCTTCAACCTAGCGAAATCAGAGAGTTCTTCATCATGAGTGAAGAAAATGAAGATGGACAACTCTCTCTTTCAATAAGAAGAATTGAATATCAACGTGCATGGGAACGAGTAAGACAACTCCAAAAGGAAGACGCGACAATTTATTCAGAAGTCTTCGCAACAAATAGAGGAGGTGCTTTAGTCCGAGTAGAAGGATTAAGAGGATTTATCCCAGGATCACATATCAGCACGCGTAAAGCTAAAGAAGAACTTGTTGCAGATTTTCTCCCCTTAAAATTCCTTGAAGTTGATGAAGAAAGAAACCGCCTTGTACTTAGCCATCGTCGTGCTCTGGTTGAAAGGAAAATGAATAGATTGGAAGTTGGAGAAGTCGTTATTGGGGCAGTACGTGGAATAAAGCCATATGGTGCATTCATTGATATAGGTGGCGTCAGCGGGCTGTTACATATTTCCGAAATAAGTCACGAACATATAGAGACCCCTCATTCTGTTCTTAATGTCAATGATCAAATGAAAGTAATGATCATCGACCTAGATGCGGAACGTGGAAGAATTTCACTATCCACCAAGGCTCTCGAACCAGAGCCTGGCGATATGCTTACAGATCCTCAAAAAGTTTTTGATAAGGCAGAAGAGATGGCCGCTCGCTACAAGCAAATGCTTTTAGAGCAGGCTGAGGAAGGAGAAGATACAGCTGTCGCACAATCTTAATAAATAAGGAATAAACAATCTATGCCTGAACTCTTACTAAAAGGTTTGAGAATAGGCTCTATAAAAGGGATACTATTTGATAAAGATGGCACTCTTTCAAATAGCGAGTCGCACCTTATATGCTTAGCTAAATTAAGAATTAAGATAGCCTCAGAGTTGCTAACACTCAAAAAAAAGAGTCGATATGCAGTACCAAATCTCATCGATATGCTTACCAAAGCATATGGAATCATAGACGAAAAAATAGATCCAGGTGGCATTATTGCAGTAGCCTCTAGAGAACAAAATCTTATTTCTACGGCTACTATTATTTCTCTTTCAGGAGAGAGTTGGCCAGCATCACTCACTCTAGCAACAGAAATTTTTGCCTCAGCAGATTCGGCTCAATCTAAACTTTATAAAGGGAAAGGAAACTCAAGAACACTTCTACCAGGTGCTCTGAGGTTCATAACTAGTCTGCAAAAATATGGAATCATTTGCGGGTTAATAAGTAACGACACTTGCCTAGGGATTGAAGATTTCCTTCGCTTAAACAAACTTGAGTCCAAAATCTTATCTTTCTGGAGTGCCGAACATAATCCCTCCAAGCCCAACCCACTAGCAGTAAAAGGTCTTTGCGAAAAATTAAAGCTCAATCCAGATGAATGCGCTCTTATAGGAGATGCAGATTCTGATCTCAAAATGGCAAAAGAAGCGGGAATCAGGATAAACCTTGGCTTTGTAGGAGGTTGGAGTAAGCCACCATTATTAAATGAACATGAACACCTAATTCAAAATTGGGATGATCTGACTATTAATGATCCCTAAAGAACCCTAAAGTAAAGATCAAGAAAGTTTTGCCATGAGTCGTTACGTATTCACCTCAGAATCTGTCACAGAAGGACATCCAGACAAAGTTTGCGATCAAATCAGTGATGCTGTTCTGGATGCTCTTCTTGAACAAGATCCATACAGCAGAGTGGCATGTGAAACCATTGTCAATACTGGTTTATGTCTAATAACTGGCGAAGTCACCTCTAACGCCCAGGTTGACTTCATCGATTTAGTAAGGAAGACAATTAGAGAAATTGGCTATGAAGGTGCCCGTGCTGGAGGCTTTGATGCAAATAGTTGCGCGGTTTTAGTAGCACTAGATCAACAATCTCCTGATATTGCACAAGGTGTAAATGAAGCTGATGATCACCTTGGAGATCCCTTAGACAAGATTGGAGCCGGCGACCAAGGCATTATGTTTGGCTTTGCTTGCAATGAAACCCCTGAACTGATGCCTCTCCCAATCAGCTTGGCTCACAGGCTATCGCGCAAACTTGCGGAAGTTAGACATAACAATACATTGGATTATTTATTACCAGATGGCAAAACTCAAGTCAGCGTCTTATATGAAAACAACCAACCAATTGCTATTGAAACAGTTTTAATCTCTACACAACACACATCTCAGATTGATGGACTAACTGATGAGAAGCAAATTAGAGACAAAATCACAAAAGACCTATGGGAATTTGTTGTTGTTCCTGCAACAGCAGATTTAAAAATCAAACCTGATCTTAATAAAACCAAATTTCTTGTGAATCCAACAGGAAAGTTTGTTGTAGGAGGCCCTCAAGGAGATGCTGGTCTCACAGGAAGGAAGATAATTGTTGATACTTATGGGGGCTATGCAAGGCATGGTGGTGGAGCCTTCTCAGGGAAAGATCCAACCAAAGTAGATCGTTCTGCTGCTTATGCAGCAAGACACGTTGCCAAATGTTTAGTAGCATCAGGTCTATCTAAACGTGCCGAAGTTCAACTTAGCTATGCGATTGGGGTAGCAAAACCTGTTTCAATCTTAGTAGAGACATTTGGGACAGGTAAACTATCTAATGAGGAATTAACCGCAATGGTAGATAAAAAATTTGATCTTCGTCCTGGCGCAATTATAGAGAAATTTCAACTGCGTGAACTACCAAAAAAACGAGGTGGCTCTTTTTATAAAAATACTGCAGCATATGGACATTTCGGGAGGGATGACCTAAATCTCCCTTGGGAAGATGTATCCAGAAATTGCCTAGAGCGCTTCTGAAAAATATCCATAAACCACCGCAAAAATAAGCAAATCATATGGACAATAGAAGACTATCTCTAGGCATGGATTTTGGAACTAGTGGTTTACGCATAGCGGTAATTAATAATAAATACGAATTAATACTTACAGCTTCACTTGAATATACAATCGACTTATCCAATCCAGAAGAATGGATAAGATGCGCAAAAGTACTAATTAGTAATTTATCTGCTGAAATACGTGAGAATATTGTCTCAATAGCAGTAGATGGAACATCAGGGACATTACTAGCCTGTGATTACAATGGCAGCGCTATTGGCAAAGCAATTCCTTACTATCAATTATGCCCTGAACAAAACGAGTATGTTGAGAAAATCGTTCAAAACCATCTACATGCTGCTAGCAATAACAATAGCCTTGCAAAAGCATTGAGATTAATCGACAAATCAGGACCCAATGTATTGTTAAGGCATCAAGCTGATTGGATAACTGGATGGTTAATAAATAATTGGAGATGGGGGGAAGCAAGTAACAATCTCAAAATGGGTTGGGATAACAATAGGAGTGAATGGCCTCTAACCTTGAAAAAACAATCATGGATAAATGCATTACCTGAGATAGTAAACAGTGGGACAATACTTTCTCAAATATCAAAGACCAAAGCAATAGAACTTGGATTAGGCCCTGATACCTTTGTTGTTGCAGGAACCACAGATTCAAATGCAGCTGTACTAGCAACAGAAGCTGAAGATGATGATGGCATTACCATCCTAGGAAGTACTTTAGTAATCAAACATTTTGTGAATCAGCCTATAATAGGTGAAGGTATAACTAATCATCTAATAGGAGAAAAATGGCTTTGCGGTGGCTCTTCAAATACAGGCTGTGCAGTATTAAAAAAAATCTTTGATGATGAACAGATACAAGAATTAAGCACACAAATAGATCCAAAGAAAAGCAGCGGAATTTCCTTTCTCCCTCTTGCATTTACAGGCGAAAGATTCCCCACAAATGATCCTTTACTGGAAGCCAAAGTTGAACCACGTCCAATTAGCGATGCCTTGTATTTACATGCTTTACTTGAAGGGATAACCAACATAGAACTCAAAGGATGGAATCGCCTAAATGAGCTCGGAGTAAACCTACCAAAGAGGATCATTACTATTGGTGGTGGTGCTAAGAATCCTCAATGGAAAAGGATAAGAGAACGAATGCTAAACACAAAAATAATTACTTGCAACAACCCTCCCGCCAAAGGAGTCGCAAAAATTGCAATGAAAGCAATTTTAGATAAACTATAATTTATAAAATAGGTTATCAGATCTATCAAAAATCATGCCTGACAATTTAAGAGGACCTCTTGCAATTATTACCTTTATTATATTATTAAGCTATGTAAGCTATAGCTCTATAAAACTTATTCTAATAATTTGGGAGAAATTTCATTAAAATCAAATAAAATTATTTTCAATAGCAAAGAGCTGCAATGTCTGCAACCTCAATCACAAATGAGATTAGTGAACGAATTTGTTCTCACATGAACAATGATCATCAAGAAGCTCTCTTGTCTTATGCAAGACACTATGGAGGTTATAAGAATCCTAAAAAAGCTCTAATGGTTAAGATCACTTGCGAGGCAATGTCACTCGATGTTGACTCTCAAATTATTTCAATCCCTTTTGAAAATCACCTGACAGATAGAGAGGACGCACATCAGACTCTGATTAAAATGCTAAAAGCCATCCCCAAATGAAATCCTTGAGATCACTCAATTACTCGAGATGATCGCCAAACCAACATAAGAGACGTCTTAAATGGTCAAAAAAACGAATAATGAGCTGCTAGGCAAACTTTCTAAAGCTGAAAGGTCAAATTCCATCTCTCAGTGATCTAAAATTGATAGCATCGTCAAATTCAAGCCGGGATAGCTCAGTTGGTAGAGCAGGCGACTGAAAATCGCCGTGTCCCCAGTTCAAATCTGGG
Organism: Prochlorococcus sp. AG-409-J19; assembly: GCA_003215635.1. Taxonomy (GTDB): domain Bacteria; phylum Cyanobacteriota; class Cyanobacteriia; order PCC-6307; family Cyanobiaceae; genus AG-409-J19. The sequence continues at coordinate 64,616 of QCKC01000003.1, read as the reverse complement.
TCCTGGCACTTCCTGAACACGGAAGACAACTACGAAAACCGCTGTTTTACAGCGGTTTTCTAGTATTAGCATGCCAAAATTAAACTAACTAAATTGTTCGAAAATAGTCAGCAAGTGACTTTTATTTGAATAACATCTGAAATTAAAAAGATAATCTCTTCTAATTACACCTCGTAGATCCACTGAAAAAGTTCAATCCCCTTGCGAGAGAAGAGAGCCTATTATTAATTCTTTGATCTTCTTATACTTTCTAAAGATATACATGCTAGATTATTTATATCTTAATTTTAGATATAAGAAACCAATGCGTATAACAAAGAAAGGGATTTATTTAATCAATTCAAACATGCTAGAATTTACATAATAGAATTTTCAAACTACTTAGAATCTACCTTGTCATTACTGCAATAATCTGATCATGTCCTATTACCAAGGAAGCGAACAAGCTGATATGTTATTCGACAACCCTGATAGCTTTGCTATTTCATTTGACAAAGCTTGGAAAGAAGCCAAGGAACTGAACACAGCACAGAATATTGATCTAGACACAAAAATAGAAAATACTCTTAATACAATCAAGCATCACCCATTCATGAAAAGTTCTCCCTCGAAAGCGAAGGAAGTTGCTCTATTCCGCACTAAGCTCCTAAATCTTGATTAGAAAAATCACTATGCAGTCATCATGGAATCAGGAGGATAATCAATATATTCTGTTTCCAATACGTCTAGTGAATTTAAAGTATCTTTCCTTTGATCATTAATATCTTCTTCACTCTCATCAACAATAGAGATATTCGTTACAGAGCCTGGATTAATATCAACTTGATCTTCTAGTCCATTAACACTAGAAACTTTATTTGAATCTAGCAAACACTTATCCTTTTTGTTATCAATTTCAAGTGCCTCATATAAATTTTGCAGTTGCTCCTCGCTCTTCAATAACATTTCCTTAGTTTTTTGATCGTTAGCTAAGTAAGTACTTCGGTTACGTTCAAGTTCATTAATTCTTTCCTCAAGTTCTATCACTCTCAAAGCCAGTGTTTCACTCAAACGACTGACAATCTCAAATTGCTTACCAATACGCTCCTGAAAAGATACTGTGGGCTCAATCAATGTCATAGAAAGATGACCTGTAAACGCTTATGTTGTTGATGGTATCGGTACTTGGCAAACTGTCCATGAGAAAGATTCCAACCAAAAAGTTTTGCGATTTACATCTTGACCAATTAATCCAAATCAACAACCAACAATGAAGTCAAAAAACAAACCTGGACTAAGCACAATGCAACTGGCCAGATTAAGCCTATTTCAAGGGTGCTTGGGTTGCTTAGCAGTCATCTTTGCGGGCATGCTCAATCGAGTAATGATTTCAGAGTTGGCATTCCCTGCCTTGCTTGTTGGGGGAGGACTCGCCTTCGAACAATTAATGGCACCTTCTAGAGTGCTTTTTGGGAATATTTCAGATAGCTGGCCTATTAAAGGAAAACGGCGGACCCCATACATATGGTTAGGCTCAGCAGGTTTTTGTTTCATGGCAGTATTGTCTATACCACTGATTTTCTTTACTGAAACAGCCTTAAAGCAAGGAAATTGGCTCTCAATCTCCTATAGCTCGATAGCTCTTTGCAGCTTATTCGCTCTTTACGGTTTGTTCATATCAATGGCAACAACACCATATCTAGCATTAGTTATTGATCTAACAGATGAAGAAGAGCGGCCCAAAGCTGTTGGTGTTATTTGGTGCATGCTTACCGTTGGGATTGTCATTGGAGCAATTGCAATTTCCTCTACTACCAGGGGCTTGGATGGCGTTTCTGACCCTTTGTTATTAAAACCTGCATTGCAAAATTTTATGACTTGGGTTGCAGCAATTGTTTTCATAATTGCCATTATTGCTGTTTGGGGAATTGAACCTAAGAACCTCACTCAAATAGATAAATCGTTTGCAAATAATGACCAAGTAGGTCTCAAAAAAGCTTGGGGAATAGTTACTTCTAGCCCTCAAATCATCATCTTTTTCTGTTTTTTAATTTTATATACCCTTGGACTTTTCCTTCAAGACCCTATTTTGGAAAGTTATGGAGCAGAAGTGTTCTCTCTGCCAATTTCTAAAACTACATTACTTAATGCTTATTGGGGCATAGGAACATTGGTAGGGCTACTAATAGGAGGCCTATGGGTAACTTCACGATTTGGGAAAATTGCTACTGCTCGGATTGGATGCTGGATGATAATCGGTTCTCTATCTCTCCTTATTCTCACTGGAATAAGCGGGAGTTCTAAAGGCCTATATTTAGTGATGTTGCTTTTCGGATTTGCAGCAGGAATAGCTACCAATAGTGCACTTTCATTAATGCTTGATCTAACCCTGCCACAAGTAGCGGGAACGTTTGTTGGTATTTGGGGGTTAGCTCAAGCTTTATCAAGAGCATTAGGTAAATTATTAGGAGGCGGGTTACTTGACATTGGGAGGTTTATAAGTGGATCGAACAATCCTCTAACAGCTTTCTCATTTGTATTTCTTCTTGAGATATTAGTGATGTTAATGGCTATCTTTGTACTACAAAAAGTCAATGTGAATCAATTCAAAGATGAAACTAATACCAAGCTACAAAACATGCTACTAAACGAACTAGAATAATCAATTGAATCTCTTAGCTTCTCAATATTAATCTAATATATTCAGGTCTTAATATGCCACATTTTAAGAATTTATAATTAATTTTTTATTTTCCCAGAAATCTTCTATCAATATAATAAGCTTAAATAAGCATAATTCCCTCTTCAATCCATTAACCCTCAAACACATTTGAAAACCATGTCCAATATTCCTTCAAAAGCTATCAAACTTGGGGCTTCAAGCCTAACACAAGAACCTATTAGTTATGGGAAATCAAGAGTAGCAGGAAGCAAATCTCTATCCTATTTTATGCATTCAAGATCTGGATCAATGCCAGGTCAGCCTGACATATTCTCATTAAATTCTTTATCAAAAGCAGACTGGAATGAACCGTTAGAAAGCAATACAGTAATGAAAGCTTTTCGAAGAAATAATCTTCTCAATGAACATTCACCTATTGGCCCTCGTCAATTAGAAATATTTAAGCATGAGTTCACATTTGAAAAATATTGCCCCCATGATGATGAGGCTTTGGAGTTTGCCCTTCAATCAGCATATCGTCAAATTTGTGGCAATATGATCCCCATGGAGAGTGAAAGAATAATAGATAGTGAAAGACGACTTAGGAATGGGGATCTTTCAATACGCAATTTTGTTAGAGAGATAGCTAAATCAAATTTTTACAAAGAGCATTATTTTAATTCTGTCAATCAACAACGTAGTATCGAACTTAATTTTAAACATATATTAGGACGTCCACCTATCAGTCAAGCAGAAATCGTTGATCAAATAATAATACTATTCAATTTCGGCTTCGAGACACATATCGATGCACTAATAGACTCTGTTGAATATGATGAAATATTTGGTGAGTATACTGTTCCATACATGCGTTGCTGGGAATCACCATGTGGAATGCCAACTTCTACTTTCAATAACTCATGTGCCTTAACAGTTGGCTTTGTTAATAGTGATAATTCCCTAAATAAAAGGAAAAACTTTTCTGAAAATAGCCCTAGTTCAAGCATTTTACTGACTAACCTTGCTAAAGGTATTTCCAATGAAATAAACCTTCGAGATTATTAAAACTAATTATCGAGACACTTTATTAAGAACATGATCCTATAAATCTAATTTAGCAGCAGAGAATGTTAGTAATAATATGGGCTAGATTTGAACAGCCAAAACTATGCTCGATCTAGTTGATAAAATCTAATTCTCCTTGTTGAAAGGGTTCTTCTTCATGTCTCTGAATCGTCCTTCATCTAATGAAAGGCCTGGTGATCAGGCATCCCAGACACCCTCAGGGAGGAAAGTTCCCATGGCCATGTCGATGATGGTCGACTCAATGGTTCGAATGATCCAAAAAGCCAACGGAAGCAAATCTATTGAGGGACAAGAGGAGTCAAACGAAACTGGAAATGAGAATTGAGCAATTTGTAGCTCAAAGTGTTGGCGATTGGACCTCTATGAGGAGTAGTCACTCATTAGCCTTTAAGCAATTCGAACAAATTGTTAGCAATATAAAAATCCAGTCATTAGAAGTTCACGAGCAGTCAGTATCCAATCTGATTCAAAACTACTCAAAAAAAACATCCGAAATAATTTCACCATTTTTAGTGAGTTGGAATTCCAACTCTGATTGGTCTGAAGACAGCGACTCACAAAGAGACTCAGGAACTTGCATCCTAATTCCAATACCGAAACAAATAAATCGAGGCTCGATGATAAGAAGTTTGGGATATTCTGAACCTGAGCAAACACTTTCAAACTATGAGTTATTAGCAGACAATACATTTTTATTAACTACTATCTATAAGAATACAATTGCGGAAGAAAGGATTTGGTTCCTATCAGAGAATGTGAGATGCCGCGCCTCTTCAATTAAATCAGCTTCTAGTGGAGGTCTCTTGCAAACTTCCTATTCATCAGAAATACGTATAATCTAAAGATGAATAAAAGTAAGAATCTAAGCTTAACTAGTTCTGTAATTACGTTTGCAAAAACTCTTGAGGGTCACTACAGTAATTCAAATCAATCAATGGCATCTCCGAGTAATTTTGCTCACATAAATATCTATTTCAGGCCCTTAAAAAGCAAAAGCAAACACAAAATTATATTCTATTCAGAACAAAGCTACAATCACGATCCCTGGAGACCTTATCGCCAGGCGATTCACAAAATATATGAATCCAATGGAATATACATAGTTGAAAATTTTTCTCTAGAGGATCCTCAAAGAATTGCTGGTGGTGGCGAGAATCCCTCATTACTTGAAGGAATAGGAAAGCAAAAACTAACACAAAGGAAAGGTTGTTCTATGCACTTTAAGGAATTAAGCGAACAAGAGTACTTGGGAAGAATAGAGCCGGGCAATTCATGCATAATTAAACGCAATGGATTAGATACTTTTTTAAAGAGCGAAGTAAAATTATCCAAAAATAGATGGATCAGCATTGACAGAGGCTATGATCTAAAAACAAATAAACAGATATGGGGTTCAGAGCATGGTCCATTAGTTTTTAATAAAGTAATTTCCATAAAATAGAAACCAGAAGTCTTTTAAAAATCAAATAGCTATCATCTGTAAAAACTAGAGCAAACTCTTGGACTTTGATCTAACAAATCGGTGGCAATCAATAGAAGCTTGCTCTATATACGAAAGATAACAAGAATTATATTTTGGATCTTTATAAGTTTCCAAACCCAATAAGACTGCATATCTAGATTGCCAACTCGGATTCTGTTTAGAATCAAGAAGTGAAGGCAATCTTAAATTAAACACCAATCTATTAAATCTAATAAGTGCAATAATTGCTAGAGGTTTAAATTTCATATAAGATGGCCATTTATTATCTAGAGTGGATAAGACAAAATTATTTATGCTTAAAATCTCAGATGAATTCCAATTTTCAATATTTAAAAATAATAGCACAAAAAAGTATATTGCACCATAATCAATCTTTGCTTTTCCTAAATTGAATTCTATGCATGGCCAAATCAATTCTTTAGGCATGCAAATCAATGTCTTAAGTGCTAAATAGGCGCGACTGAAATCAGTCGAGAATAGCTCTTCTACGAGGAAATCTACTTTTTGTATAGATTCATACTGATGAACTAATTCAAGATTAGCATGGTCATCCTTAATTATAGAGTCTAGTAATCTTAGGATTTCCACCATATTTTTACTATTCTTTTCGCAGAAGATTGTTTCAACAGCTCTTATTTTAAATGAAGGAGCTATTGGACTTTTCAATACAGATGGCAACAGATCAATTGCCATACAATCTATTACGTCTTGAACAGCACACTGTCTATCATTTTGATTTGGTAAAAATAAAAACTTTTTAATTTGATCGATATTCTGCCTTTGCCCTGAGAGTTTAAAATTTGCCGCCAAGAGTGCACCATATTCTCCTGAAGATAGATTTTCTTCTCTCATGAGATTTCGAATTTTTGGAAGCGATTCTATTACTTGCATACCTGCCAAAGATTGTATTAATACACGTCTATTCTGATTAACATCATCTAAAAGTAAGATAATCAATTGATGCAATGATTTATCCTTACATTGGAGCTCTTTAAGGGCCCATGCAGCATTTTCAATCAAGTAAATATCACTGCTAGAAAGACATCTCCCAATTGCAGGAATTGCACGGATGCAGCCAAGATTTCCTAATACTTCTACAGCCTTCCTCTTTGCTATCACTACTGATTGTTCTTTCGAACTTCTTTCTAAAAGCTTCAATAAAGCTTCCTCAGTCTCTTGCCCAGGATATTTACCCAAATGAAAAACAGCCTTATAATAGTCACTAGACAAATCAAGCTGATCAATTTGCTTAGAAAGGATGCATAAAGCCTCTTTCTGGGACAACTGAGGTAAATTATCGAAAGGACTTTTTTCCAATTTGCAGTAATGCTAGGTTAAAATAATAGGAACTTATCGATTTTAATCGATGCTGATAAGGGACAATATAACTTTATTATTTTAATTTAATTATCGCTCACTATTATTAAATATATAAAATTGAAAAAAGTTTAAACATATAGCTATTATTAGTTCATGGAAGATGCTTTTCAACAGCTCAGCGAAGAAGAAGCAACTATGCTTGCTAATGAGCTGAAAGTAAAAATTTCCTCTGGGCAGATCCCAGTCTTTAGCAATACGCAAATTCAGGATATAGTCGCTGGGCTTGCAGACAGAAGAGGCCTCATAAGACGAACATTTACAGAGAGTTTAGGATTAATAGGTCAGCCAGCTGTTCCATTACTCTGCAAAGTTCTTTTATCTCACCCTAACGTCACCGCCAGACGCGCAGCCGCGAAAACGCTCAAACTTATTCAAGATCCAATTTCGTTACCCAAACTGATAGACGCACTTTTATCAGATAACGATCCAGTAGTCCAAGGTTCTTCAGTTGGTGCAATAGCAATGTTTGGGGAAATGGGCGTCAATGAATTAGTGAAAGTAATAATTGACCCTCAAAGTACTGCGATGCAATGCGGACTTGCTAGCTGGGGGATTTCATTTATCGGCGCAGAAGCACCTGAGGCATTAAAACGAGCAACCAAGTCAAATAACCATAAAGTTAGAGCAGCCGCAATAGCGGCCTTGGGAGATCAAATTCAAGCATTAGAAGATTCAGAGGCAAGAAAGATTCTTGTCAAAGGGCTAGAAGATCCATATAAAGATGTTCGTTATGCCGCAACAACACTTCTAGGGAAACTAGATGAGAAGCTATGGGCGATGCCTCTACTTATTGAAAAACTCAATGATAAAGATCCAGATGTACGAAAAAGCTCTGCTCTATCTCTTATGAAGCTAAAGGCAATCGAAGCAATTGAGCAAATCAAAAAGAACAAGTCAAAGGAGAAAGATGAATCTGTTTATGCTATTTTTAATCTGGCAATAAAAAAACTTGAGATGTATTAGCTACAGTAAAAATATAGGAAAATAAAACACTCCAAACTTAATTTATAGATCCTTTACTCTTAAAAGAGATAATTTAATCAACTGTGGTCTTATAAGCAAATTCTCTCAAGAATGCTTTAGCAATTGGACTATCCATCTCACCTAGCGCAGTAACAGCGGCTTGTACTCCCAGAATATTTTCATCTTTGCATAGACGTATTAGCAATGGCAAACCCTGATCCCCCAGTATCTTACATAAAGAGACCAAAGTAAGCTTCAACTCAGGAGTGTCATCATCAATAGCAAACTCCAAGATATTCATAGCTTCAGGAGGAAAAAGATCGCCCTCATGGTTAATTGCAATTTGAAGGAAAGCTTTGAAAACACTAGTTCTAATTGTTCGATCAGAGCTGCTCTTAAATAATTGACAAAGAGGCGGCAATGCGATACTTCCAATAGCTCCTAAAGCCTTGATAGAACTCCTTCTGAGGCTAATATCTTTGTGATTTAAATTAGATATTAATTGATCAGTAGACTCAGCTGGCCAATGTTTAGCCATTTCACTAGCAGCCTTATTATTAATATATGGATTAGGGTGTGATAGATCATCAAATAAACTTTCCAAACAAGGCTTTTCTTTAAACATTTATTATCGTCCTATATAAGTTCAAAGTAAAATAAACTTAGAAAAAATCTCCCCTAAAATATTCAAGACAATGCGTTAATCAGATAGTCTAATAAAGATTTGAATTCAGTAGCAGATTGTTCATCCATATCACGTGGCACACAAACCCGATCACGTATGTGAGTAAATGCTTCGATATAGGCAAGAGTTGGAAGTCTTTGAGCACGAATCACTTCACGCATACCAGCAATACCCCACTCATCTAAAGGACCGGTCCCCCCAGTAATTAGGCAATAATTAATTAGTCTCAAATAATGATTGATATCTCGAAAACATTTATCTTTTGATGATGGTTCATAAGAGCCATTGCTGTAAATTGCATTCACAGCATCCTCTGTAACTTTATCTATACCTGCTGCTAATTTTTCAGCTGCCTGAAACCTCGCAGAGGCTCTATCAAAAGAGCCCTTAACAGCCTCAAAATCACTATTACTAGGGAACCTACCAGCTAAATCAGCTGAGGTCACTACTGTTGTGACTACAGATTTCATTGTTTACTTCTTATTGAAAGAAAGGGTAGAACATTAGGTGAATCAGAGTTTGATTGGAGAAATCAGCTAAGGGCACTAATAACTCTATCGAAGTAGGAAGCAGCCTCAGAAGCTATTTCCTTACAGTCTGCACCAGAACCAGAGTTGATTCCCTCAAACATCTTACGGCCAGAATTCGTCTCAGTCATAATTGCAACAGTAGCAATTTTCATTATTTCGACTGCTCTTTTCGCATGAGTCAAAGGTACACCGAGAGCTATATAGGTTTCTTTAAGGCCATTTATACATCTATCCTCCAAGACCGAGGGATCGCCAGCCAAAAGAGCATAACTGACGTATCTCAAAATAATCTCTCCATCGCGCAAACAAGCTGCCATTCTCCTAGTGGGATAGCAGTGTCCTCCTGGCTGGGTTAAACCTGTACTCTCGCAAACCATTCCTGCGACGGCATCAGCTGCTATACAAGAAACGTTTTGAGTTATAGCTAAGGTTGCGTCAATACGTTTATTGGCCTCAGAGACATATTTACGAAGATCAGCTAAATCGCTGGTTCCAATGGCAGAACCTTTAGCGTCAGCGCTAACAACAGCACGAGAAAAGGCATCAAGCATTGGGTGGGTTGGAAGCAGAAACTGCACAAACGAACTTGGGTGCTTCTATTGATAAAACAATATGCACCGTATCAACCTACGTGTGGCCTCTTCTGGACAACCTCAACAGATAACAGTCCGCAATGGTTCGTAACTGAACGCAAGAAAACTGTAAAATCAGAATCTTAAAGCTTACGGATTCAAACTCATCTCCCCAGCTGACAATTCTCCCAAGGCAAGGAAAGGAATACAAGCATTTAAAGCTGATTTTACTCTTCCCCAAAAAAGTTAGATATTCCAGATTCCAGTTCGTCGAAGCAATCAAATGCCATTGTATGGCCCAGTAACCTAGTTATACGATCTATCATCTATGCCCAAACCAACTAATAACGAACTAGAAAAGTCCATTCAGGAACTGATTTCCTATAGAGAACGACTAGCTTCTGAAGTTAAGAGCATTGCGCAAAAACTCCAAATGCCAAAGAAACAAGTCGAATTGTCACTGAAACAAAACTCGGAATTAAAGAAAATAGACCAGGTCATTTTCAAGCTAACAAAACAATTAAAGACTCAGAAAGATTCTTAAATATCCATCTATTCCAGCATCATAAAGGAACTTTAGAAGCTTAATTCTTTAGCAATTACAACAAAATATTTTCCAAAAGATATTTCAACTTCCTTCAATAAATAATCTTTTACACCTCAAGAGTTAGACATCTAATTAAATCTTAAAGCCATATCAGGCAAAGTCGTTAAACATGCAATCAGATGAGGCTGCTTGAGATCGGTTCTTAGACTGGCTATGTGATCCGTACGCAAAACTCATAACAGGAATAAATTCATAGAAGTATTTGGCAATCCTGGGTGCCTCTTCTGAAGGGCCAGACGGTAGAGCTACTTGGACGGTTGTTTCGGGTAATTCCACGGAGACGAGTCAGGTCTCTTTTGGCGGTTTTGCCCTTGTCAGCATTGACCGGGGTTTTTGATCTAGCGATTGTTGCAGTAGCTGCACGCCTAGCCGGAAGCCTAGTAGGACAAAAACTGAATGACTCCATCCCTGGGATCCAAGTATTTGGAGGTTCTATAGAAGATCAAGCGCTATGGCTCGTTCTTATTTTTGTGATCCTCAGCTGGTTAGGTTCAACAACTAAATTACTACTAAAAGTATTTCAAGAAAGATTAACGGCACAAGTATGGAGAGACATTTCCGACAGAATATTAGGAAGAATAATTGGACAGCCATATAAATATTACCTAACAGCAAAAAGTTCTGCAATTTCAGCACAAATAATGGCAAATATGCAAAGGGTTTCCGACTTGATAATTGCACCTATACTAACAATCGCTTCTAGTTCAATAGTCCTATTATTTCTTGCAATTGCGCTAGGTGTAACGCTTGGGGCAAAAGCATTATTATTACTAACACTACTAGGCCTAGCATTCTTAAGTATTTCTTCTCTTGTAGTTCCATATCTAAGGCATGCTTCAAAGCAGCGAGTTAGATTAGATATTCTTGCCAATTCATTATTAAATCAAATATTTTATTCAATCAAAGATATTCATCTAACTCATACAGGTCGATATTTTGAATCGAGATTCGTAAAAGCTGGAGAATCTGCAAAATCATTTGAATGGATTTCAAAATTATTACCAGACGTGCCTAGATTCGTAATTGAGCCTCTAGCTATAACACTAATATTCTCTGCCGCGTTAATTCCTACAATTAGCAGATCTGGGAGTCAAGATCTTGCTGTAACGCTTATACCATTTGTAACTACATTTGTAGTTGCATCTGTAAAGATAACTCCACCCTTACAAGATCTATTTAAGGCTATTACCAGATTAAGAGGTGCTTTGCCAGAAGTAGATTCTGCTCTTAGTTATCTAGAACTTCCATATCCCAAGAGAGCTTTTGTTTCTCCTACTAGCTTATCACCTAAAGGAGTATTTCCACGCAGAGAGATATCTCTGCAAAATGTAGCTTATAGATACCCTGACTCAGATAATGATGCACTTAAATCAATATCTATAAACGTCCCTGTTGGTTCACGAATTGCACTTCTGGGTCCAACTGGTAGCGGCAAAACAACACTTTCTAATATCCTTCTTGCACATTTAGAACCTACGTCTGGACAGATCATGCTAGACGGCATTCCTTTAGATCCATCAGACGTTTCTGCATGGCAAAGGTGCTGTGCAGAAGTACCACAGAATATCAACCTACTGGACACAAGTATCTTAGAAAATATTGCGTTTGGTACTGACGAAGAAGAAATAAATTATGATGAAGTATGGGATGCGATAAATGCAGCGCAATTATATGAACTAATCACAGATATGCCACATGGCTTGTACACATGTGTTGGTGAAAATGGCTTTAATTTCTCTGGTGGCCAACGACAAAGACTTGCCTTAGCAAGAGCCTTCTATCGAAAAACAAAATTCCTAGTCCTGGACGAGGCAACAAGTTCACTAGACGAAAAGACAGAGAGTGACGTCATTAGTTCACTAGAGATAATTGGAAGAAGATGTACCACTGTTGTTATCGCTCATAGATTAAACACCCTTTCAAAGTGTGACCATATCTACGAAATAAATGCTGGTTTAGTAACTGCCTCTGGCACATATAATGACCTTTGCGATCCAAATAACCCTCTAGGAATTAGCGTGAAAGGTTACAAAAAAGGAACTATTTAAGAAAAGACATGTTAATCACTACACATAATCATCATAACTAAAAGTGGACATACTCCTTTTATCTACAGCCGATTGGGAACATCCATTTTGGACCAATAAGCAGCATGTAGCTGTTGAACTTGCAAATTCTGGACATCGTGTAATTTACTTAGACTCACTGGGCTTAAGAAAAATCAGTGTCGACAAAAGAGACGGGAATAGAATAATAAGAAGGCTAAAGCGGGTCTTCTTATCGCCACGTCTTGTTAGACCAAGTCTTTGGATAATATCTCCTTTAATCATTCCAGGATTCCAAAAAGGAATTATATTTTGGATTAATAGGATGCTACTTTCCGGTACTCTCATATATGCCTATATGAAACTGGGATTTAAGTGCGATATCCTCTGGACCTATAGTCCTGCAACTAGCTTATATTTTAATCCGAGCAGTTTCAAAGATTCAATCTATCATTGTGTCGACGATATTGGAGCACAACCAAATATGCCCACTTTAGATCTTAAGAAAACAGAAATCAAAACAGCCCAAGAAGTAAACCATATTGTTGTAACAACAAAGACTCTGAAAGAAAGGCTTCAGCCATTTTGTAAAAGCATTCATACAATGCCTAATGTTGTCGAATACGAGCATTTTGCCAATCCATCTAGAAGATCTATTGATTCAGCAAAAATTATTTTCGATAAAATACCTAAACCAATTGTTGGATTTGTTGGGGCAATTAGTAATTACAAAATAGATTTCGAACTGCTTTTATATGCTGCTGATCAAAATCCAAATTACTCATTTGTTTTAATTGGGTCAATTGGGGAAGGTGATCCGCGTACTGATGCTTCCGAGCTCCTAAAACGTAAAAATATATTTTTTCTTGGTCCCAAACCCTACGAGGAAATTCCAGGGCTAATGTCCTTTTTCGATATCGGGATATTGCCATCTAGAAAAAATAAATATACTGAGGCTATGTTCCCTATGAAGTTCTTTGAATATCTTGCTTCAGGATTACCGGTAACAGCAATTGAAATTCCATCATTAATACCTTATAAATCATTCATAAAATTATGTAAAACTCCAGAAAGCTTCTCAAATGCTATTGTTCAAAATATATCTTCTTGCAAGGATCCCAAAGAAAGAAGAATACGTCAAAACTTGGCGCGCTCTAATAGCTATAAGGCCAGAACAGAAAGGATGTTAGGCCTATTAAACAACTAAGCCAATGAAAATTCAAACACATATGCTTAAAAACATCTTACAAGATCTAAATAGTGAGGCAATTATAAACTTTATAATTGCCTCTATACTGTTTGCACAACTACCACTATCTTTCTTAGCTTTTGAAGGTAACATCCCCAACCGACATTTAATCTTGCCATTCAGAGGCATTATACTCTTGGGGTCATTGTTTTTATTAATATATAGAGCTAGACCTAAAATAAACTCATGGACAATTATCTGTAGCATTTTCTGGCTAACTTATTTAGCCAGATTATTTATAGATATCTTTATCTTTAATGTTTCTACTGCTATACCAACATGGGAGATAATAGCTTGGTCTATAGGAGTCTCTTTCCTACCATCTCTAGCTATCAATTCAGCAATTTCACAAAGCTATAATAAGTCATATTTAAAAGCATTGCCTTTAATCATTTTTGGGGTATTGGCTCTAGGTTTCTCTCTAACAATATTCTTAATACATTTCAATCCTCTATATTCCAGATTCTTATTGCCTGATCTAAACCCTATTCCCGCTGGGCATGCAGGAGCAAGTTTATTTATAATAAGTTTTTCTCATCTTGTTAGCCAAAGGAAAGGAGATATTAGAACATTAAATTACTCATTAACATATGTAGGAGTTGCCTTGGGTATCATTATTACATTAGCAAGTTCAACACGTAGTGCATTTATAAGCATAATAATTGGATTGTTTTTTATAGCTTTTACTCAACATAAAACAAGCTCTATAAGATCAAGATTGATATACATAGCCACCACTATTTCTATAGCCATAGCATCTTATTTGACCTTCGGGGAAAGTGGCCTTATTGAAAAGTTGCGAACTTTTGGTCATGGTGCAAGTGAATTAAATAGAATAACATTTATCCGTTCAGGTTTGGATTACTGGTTAGAAAAACCAATCATGGGTCAAGGATTCCGCATGCATGAATTGTTAGGAAATTTGTTTTCTGAACTTGATCACTTCTACCCGCATAATTTCATAATTGAATCAATGCTTCTAGGAGGCATTCTAATGGCTGGACTATTGATTATGTTAATGATATTAACAACTCAGAAATCGATTGACCTAATTAAATTATATCCAAATGATGCATGGATGGTTTGTTTATGGATACAATCATTTATCTATGTAATGGTATCAGGTCATCTTGGGAATGTGCCAATATTCTGGTGTTCTTCTGCAATAATTTGTGGTCGACATCAGTCACTGATTGAACGTAATATTTAACGGAATGCATAATTCAAACAGTATTTTCCTCAATGGACTCAATGGCCCCCAACGCCAAGCAGTAAACCATCACAATGGTCCCTTACTGGTTGTAGCTGGCGCAGGCAGCGGGAAAACAAAAGCATTAACCCATCGGATAGCACATTTAATTTCAGAGTATGGAGTAGATCCTCATCAAATCTTAGCTGTGACTTTTACTAATAAAGCTGCTAGAGAGATGAAAGATCGACTAGAGATATTACTTTCTCAAAGCTTATCTCAAAATCAATTTGGTCAGCCATTTTCAACACTAACTCCGATAGAACAGCGGCAATTGCGGAGTCAAATATATCAAGAGATAACAAAAGAGCTTTGGATTGGAACCTTTCATGCCTTATTCGCACGCTTACTGCGTTTTGACATTGATAAATTTCGGGATGATGAAGGATTAACTTGGACCAAGCAATTCTCGATTTATGACGAGAATGATGCCCAGAGCTTAGTTAAAGAAATTGTAACTCAGGATCTTGAATTAGATCCAAAGAGATTCGAACCAAAAAAAATTAGATGGGCAATTAGCAATGCTAAAAATAAAGGCTTCTTACCTGAGCAACTAAAAGCAGAAAAAGACGGACATCGAGGAAAGATAATTATCGAAACATATTCAAGGTATCGAAAGGCTTTGGCAGCGAATAATGCTCTTGATTTTGATGATTTACTCCTGCTCCCTGTACAATTACTTCAACAAAATGAACAAATACGAGATTATTGGCATCGTCGTTTTTGTCATGTGCTAGTAGATGAATATCAGGATACTAATAGAACTCAGTATGACCTAATAAAATTACTAGTAACTAATGGTAAAAATCCTTCATCTTTTACAAATTGGGAGAATAGATCAGTTTTTGTTGTTGGGGATGCTGATCAAAGTATCTATAGCTTCAGGGCGGCTGATTTCACAATCTTAATGGGATTCCAAGATGATTTTGGCGACAATGCTACTGACGAAAAAACCAAAACAATGGTGAAACTTGAAGATAATTATCGTTCAACTTCAACCATACTAGAAGCAGCAAACTCATTGATAGCAAATAATACTGAACGAATTGACAAAGTATTAAGAGCAACAAGAGGTGAAGGGGAACCAATCAAATTAACAAAATGCGACGACGAAATTGCTGAAGCAGAAGCAGTCGTTCATCGACTTCGCACCCTTCATGCCGCGAACCCTGAATTGAATTGGGGCCAAATGGCAATCCTGTATAGAACAAATGCTCAATCCAGATCTATTGAAGAATCTTTAGTCAGATGGCGAATACCATATGTGGTTTTTGGAGGGCTGAGATTTTACGATCGAAGAGAAATTAAAGATGTTTTGGCCTATTTACGTTTATTAGTCAATCCAGCTGACACTGTCAGTCTCCTAAGAGTATTAAATGTACCCAAGAGAGGAGTAGGGAAAACAACAGTGCAACGTTTGACTGATGCAGCCAATCAACTTGGAATTCCCTTGTGGGATGTTATTAATGACGCAGAGGCTGTACTTTCTCTTGGAGGTCGCTCTGCCAAGGGCTTACTTAAATTTTGCGAACTAATCAACAATTTAAAAAAGAAACTAGAAGAATCCCGACCAGCTCTTTTAATACAAGAAGTGATCGAAAAGAGTGGATACTTGCAAGAACTTCTTGATCAAGCAACCGACGAGGCAGAAGAGCGAAGGAGAAATCTTCAGGAATTGATAAATGCTGCACTTCAATTTGAAGAAGAAAATGATGAAAGTAATCTAGAAAGCTTTCTATCTTCTGCAGCTCTATCTAGTGATTCTGATAACAAAGATACCTCTTCAGACAGAATAACCCTAATGACTTTGCACAGCAGCAAAGGATTGGAATTCCCTGTGGTTTGCTTAGTTGGAATGGAACAGGGATTGTTTCCAAGTTATCGTTCACTTGATAATCCCTCCTCATTAGAAGAAGAAAGAAGACTCTGCTATGTCGGTATAACGAGGGCCAAGGAAAGACTATTCCTATTCCATGCTACTGAACGACGACTTTGGGGAGGTATAAGAGAACCAGCTGTCTCATCTTTGTTCCTTTCTGAACTTCCTGAAGACCTCATTCAAGGAGATCTTCCACAAACAGGTGGTCCTGCAATAAGACGCAATCAACGTTCTGAACAACTAATAAGGGTTGATCGCAAAGATAATAGAGAAATACAAGAAGGAACTATTCCTGGATTAGCCAAGAATGCGGTTAGACGTCTACATTCAGGTCCTAGTCCAGGAAAAGAATGGGCAGTAGGTGATCTAGTGAGACATGAAACTCTGGGGGATGGCAAAATAACTCATATTTTTGGTAGTGGAGCGAAAATATCTATAGCCGTTAAATTTGAAGGACTAGGGCCAAAGATACTTGATCCCAGGCTCGCTCCAATAAGACCTATTGCCAATTAATAATACAATGAAAAGAAAGTAAAATTATATGGATATCAACCTCTCATACCATCAAGACATGTGGAATAATTTCCACAAATTTAAATTACCTCCTGATGCAATTAAGATTATAAAGATATTAACAACTGCTGCCCAAGACATTGGGATAGAGCGCATTGCATTAGTAGGAGGATTTGTTCGTGATTGCCTTCTTAAAGGGAATAATATAAATACAAATATAGATATAGTCGATATTGATATAGTAGTGGAAGGCTCGGCATCGGAGCTTGCTAGATGCTTAAAAAAGTTTATACCTTTAGGACATAAAACTAAATATATTTTCCATGAATCTTACGACACTGTAAAATTTACTTTTGACAAGATTTTCATTGATCTTACAAGTTCAAGAAAAGAAATCTATCCTGAGCCAGGAGAGAACCCTCGCGTTACAAATACTTCCCTGATCGAAGACCTATATAGAAGAGACTTTAGCATCAACGCAATTGCATTAGAACTTTATAATGGAGAAATCATTGATCCCTTTAATGGTAAGAATGCATTAAAGAATAGAGAAATATTATTCTTACATTCCAAATCAGTAGCAGACGATCCATCAAGAGTAATTAGAGCAGCTAGATATGCAGCAAGGCTTGATTTTCATCTTTCTGAAGATTCTCTTTTGCAAATTCAACAGACATTAAAAAATTGGCCATGGAATTGGAAGTTAGGAGAATTACCAGATCAGGCTCCACCTGCACTCGCAATAAGAATGCGAATGGAACTTGAACTTCTTCTAGAAAAGGAGCCATGGGAAATTGCAATTCGCAAGTTACAAGAATGGGGAGGACTCGCCTTATTGGACAAAGATCTTCAAGATGACAGCGAATTAATAGAGAAGCTTAAAAAAGCAAGTGCTCTGTCCATTCCAAAACTCACAGTACTAGTCTCAACCGCAAAAGAATTTACCAATCTTGCCAAGAGATTAGAAATACCCCAACAACAACAAAGATTTCTAATAGAAAGCAATAAACTAACTAATACACTATTATCAATAACTTCCAAAAAAGAATCAGAAAATTTCAATGCTTCCAGATGGTGCCATATAATTGAAACTCAAGTAGTCCATACTGAATCGATTGCTATTTCAATCTGCAACTGCAATCCTATATCAGAAATACTAATGAAATGGTGGGATAGTTGGAGACATGTCAAATCACCGATTAGCGCAAAGGAACTAATAAATAAAGGATGGGAAAAAGGGCCTAAACTTGGATCCCATCTCCGTCAGCTAAGATACAAACAAATCGACATACTGTCAAAAACATAAATACTAGACTAAAGAATATCTTTTTTAATACCCGCCAAGGTGCACTTCCCCAATCTTACTCCATTGCTTATTAGTCAATATTTTCTGTGCAAATTTCTCCGTACAAGAAATCAATAGAGGGCCACATGTCTGTGGATCAACAATCAATTCTAATATGGATTGATGACGTCTACTACCCTCATCAATCTCACCTAAAATTAGCTGAATTAAAGAAGGAGAATTTTCATTAGGCAAAAGAGATTCCAATGCTAATCTATTCTGCGGAGCCAATGTACTACAAAAACCTCTTTCAAATAAATTAATAGAACCTGGAATCGAAGGAATTAACTCTGCTTGAAGTTTAATTCCTAATGGATCCTTCCCATTTATTTTCCGCGCGTTATTTGAGGATAAAAGCATTTCTTCTAAATGACCAATTAGTCCAAATCCAGTAATATCAGTACAGGCATTAATATGACAATCACTATCTTTATATTGTTGTATGCTGAGCAATTCATCTAAAAGAATATGTTGACTTTCAGTTAACTGACAAAGTGCAAAATCAAGATCAACAGGTTTGACATCCCCAGTCATAGCTGCTGCAAAAAGCACACCTATACCAAGTGGTCTGCTAATCAACAAAGCATCTCCGACTTGCATACCCCCTTTTGCCCAAGGAACATTTTCTTTAGATAGTTTGCCATTTACAGAAAGGCTGACTTGAACAGAAAGGCTCTTTGGTTCTAAATCAATATTTCTACTTTCAAAAGTATGGCCACCAATTAAACAAGCCCCTTGTTGTTCTAAAGCAGATTTAATACCTGCAAGGGTTTGAACTAATAATTCCTTTTGCCATTGATCGTCAATTACTGGCAGAGTAATTAGTGCTTGAGCAGAATCGACTCTAATTCCACAAGCCCACAAGTCTGAGCATGCATGTAATGCGCTAATACGTCCATTCAACCAAGGATCGCTAACCAATGCAGGAAAACCATCCACACTCTGAAAAAACTTCTCGCCTGATCCCGCACAATCAACAAGAACTGCATCGTCAGGATTGCCTGCCAATTCAGCAAGATCTACCTCTAATAATCCGTCTCTTAAGGTTTTAGCAGAAACTTTTGCAGCACATCCTCTACAAAACTGTTGAGTCTCTGACCTTGGAGAAATTTGACTCATCTCTGGCAAGAGCCGAAACTTCGCAATAAATCGAAAGTCAATCCATTCCTTCAACTTCCATAACAAAGGGTGAGGGCCCAAAATTAGATTATCTCTAATTGCCCATGAGACAGAACTACCTCCCGGAAGATAACCACTCAGAAGTTGAAGAGCTTTTTTCTGCGGATACCAGTTAACAAGGGATTTATTTTTAGAAGACCTCTCTAAATTTCTGGCTAATGATTTGGCTGCACGGACTGCCCATACTCCTGCTGCTGGTCTAGGGTCTTGATCTACAACTCCACAATCTCCAGAAGCAAAAACTTGAGGGTAACCAACAACTTGTAATGTTCTTTGCGTACGAATTCGACCCGCACTATCAACAGGCATACCACAATCAGAAAGCCATCTTGGCGCCTTGCTACCAGTACATAAAAGAGCAGGACCTTTTATTGGCTCAAAAGGTTTTAGGAAAGAGATGCTTACATTAGAAAGCGCACGGCTCACATAAGATAGATGTTTATCATCATTACACTGCAAATACAAGAGACGATCGGGCCAACGTTTTCTTAGCGCAAATGCAATCTCTATAGCAGCGAGACCAGAACCAACAACAGTAAACGGAATATCATCAGAAAGAAAAGCTTTATCATCTTGACTTTCAATCCAAGCCAAAGACTTTTCTAGAGGCTTAATTGCCATACATTTTATATCTCCCTTTGCTCTGAATATCTCCGAATTATCGATAGTATCCGAACCAACGTCTAAACTAATTCGAGAGAAATGAATCGAAGGTCGATTTTGAAACAAAACAGCATTTTGTGCAAGATCTAAACCTTTTACCTCTGCCAAGATAAATCCAACTCCTGATTTGGAAGCCAAATCTCGCAGGTTGACTTCAACTTGGTCACGTGAATAAATGCCCGCAATCCAACCAGGCACCATACTTGAGTAAAGAGTCGTGCTAAAGCGAGTTATTAGAGTAATCATCCCCGAAGGTCGAAGATGCGGAGACATTGCCCATCGTAGAAGCAACAACGAATGGCTATGTCCGCCACCTACAAGCAAAAGATGGTCAACAGACATTTATTTTCGAAGAGTCTTTTTACCAAAAATTACTATTACATTGATATGAACTATAGGGAAAGATTCCATATTGTAAAAGCAGCTAATAAAATTGAATAAAATCTATTCCTAATCCAATCCTTTATGAATGGTCTCAACGACCAGCTACCTTCAAGATTGTTTTAATGGTGCGAAGAAGAATAAGAACATCTAACCATGTACTGAAATTTTTTAGGTAATAAAGATCGTAAGATAGTTTCAATTCTGAGTCTTCAATACTAGATGCATAAGGAGCGCAAACCTGAGCCCAACCACTCAAGCCTGGTCGCATCCAATGCCTCTTTCGATAATGGGGAATGCTCGCCTCAAGCTCTAATTCAAGTTCGGGCAATTCAGGTCTAGGTCCTATCAAGCTCATATCTCCACGAACCACGTTGACCAATTGAGGTAATTCATCTATACGAGTTTTCCTAAGCCAACTCCCAATGTTCGTTATCCTCTGATCCCCTGGAACAGTCCATTTTACAGGGACACCCGGTTCGGCAACCTTCATTGTTCTAAGTTTCAAAACCTTAAAAGGTCTTCCAAGCCAACCACTACGTTCCTGTACATAAAAAACCGGTCCTCTGTCTTCTAGCCATATCAACAAAGCTGCTAAACAAATTACTGGGGCAGTTACTCCGAAAAGCAATGATGCCACCAGAACATCAGCAACTCGTTTTAGTTGTCTTTGTGGGCTAAACAATGCATTCCATGGAATGTCTGAAAAGCCAATCCATGGTTCAGACAACATAGAAGGAGGAACTCTTTCCAGTTGTCTCTCTGCCAAAGCAAGAGGAGTCGTAAGATTGCAATCGCGAGGATCTCGTTGTTCTAATTCCTCTAAAAGATTCCTACATTCCGACTGATGTCGCAAACTTGGCGACAATGCTAATACCAAAGGACTTGGATGTAATGCTGCCTCCCTAGGAGATAGCCATTTAGGCATAAGTCTTGTTGGGGTTAACTGCCAAGATTGCAAGGCTTTCAAAGCCTCTGCCTCAGGAGCAACCAAAACTAATTTCGGCTCCTCTGCCTGAAGTACCCCTCTACGTAAGCTAACCCTGATAAAAAGGGAGCAAAGGGTAGTCAAGAAAAGCCATGAGACTTGGCTACTACGATAAACAACCCACACATCAAGGGAAGGATTCAAAACCCATCTCAAAATCGCAACAAGCATCAATGTCGTAACAAGACAAAGTCCCAATCGTTGGAACATTATTCCTATGGGCAATCGAGGCCAACCAAGCAAGGTATAGGTACCCAAAAGCCATCCCAACAAAAGATAGGCAATAATCGTTATAGATATCCAAAGCAATTGACCATGCAATGATTGAGACCAGGTACTTACCAAGCCTCCTAAGACAAAAGTCATGCCGAACAAATCAAGTCCGGCACAAAGAAATAAATTGCGACGTGGACCGCGCCAGGACAAGATACTTTAGTTAACTAAATTAGCCTAAGGCTGAGAGAGCACATATCAAGGACCCAACCAAAAAAAATTGTGATCATGCTCTAATTTATGTACCCATTAGGATTATCCTTCTGCCAAGACCAACTATGAAGACACATAGCATCAAGAGAAAATTTAGTACGCCAACCTAATTTTTTTTGAGCCAATGTGGGATCTGCAATAGTGCATGCAACATCACCTGGACGTCTATTGATAATTTCATAAGGAACATTCACACCACAAGCTTTTTCAAAAGCTTTTACAACCTCCAATACTGAATAACCGGTGCCAGTTCCTAAATTCATAACTAATAATTGAGGATCTTCTCGTTGCAAAAGTTCTAATGCGAAGCAATGTCCTTCTGCTAAATCCATAACATGAATATAATCACGAACAGCAGTCCCGTCTTCGGTAGGCCAATCACCTCCAAAAATCTTTAATTTATCAATCTGACCTAAAGCAACCTTAGTAATAACAGGGAATAAATTATTAGGGATCCCTTGCGGGGACTCTCCAATAGTGCCACTAGGATGTGCTCCAACAGGATTGAAATATCGCAAACAAGCAACACGCCAAGAATCTTCACTCGCGACAAGATCTCTCAAAAGTCTCTCTACAGCGGCCTTAGTATTGCCATAGGTATTTGTAGGATCAACGAGTGAATTCTCTGTTATAGGCAATGTTTTAGGAGAGCCATAAAGTGTAGCGCTACTACTAAAAACAATTGTCTTGCAACCGTAAGATTGCATAGCTTGCAATAAGCAACGAGTCCCCGTTACATTTATATCCCAATAGTGAAGGGGAGAAGATATTGATTCCCCTACAGCTTTCAATCCTGCAAAATGCAAAACTGCTTCAATTGGCTTATCAGACAATTGAAAAACTCGGTTCAAATCATCTGGAGAGCGAACGTCGCCTTGAACAACTTTTAAAGCATCTCGATCTTTTAAACCGACCAAATCACAAACCCTCTCAAGAGAGTCTGCAGAACTATTTACATAGTTATCAAGAACAACTAAACGATGGTTAGCTTGCAAGAGGGCCAAACAAGTGTGACTACCAACGAACCCTGCACCGCCTGTTACCAGCAGCTGGGACATAAATCTGCAACTATGTACTCTTAAAGATAAGCGCTCTTCGACCATCATCACGCAATATGGCGTTAGATCTCAGCCATCATGTGGATAAATTGCAAGGTTTGAGAGGAATGGTTGATCTGTTACCAGAGCAAGTTCTGCTCTGGCAATGGATCGAAAATAAAGCTAGGCAGCATTTCCATAGGGCATCAATTCAGGAAATCAGAACTCCCATAATCGAACCCACCGAACTATTTTCGAGAGGGATTGGAGAAGCAACCGATGTAGTTGGCAAAGAAATGTACACCTTCTGTGACCGAGGGGAGCGAAACTGCACCCTCAGACCAGAAGGAACTGCTTCAATTGTGAGAGCAACGATTGAGCACAATCTTCTTAGCAAAGGCCCTCAAAGACTTTGGTATTCAGGGCCAATGTTTCGTTACGAGCGTCCTCAAGCAGGAAGACAAAGACAATTTCACCAACTAGGTTTGGAATATCTAGGATTTAAAGACCCACGTAGTGATGCTGAAACAATTACTGTCGCCTGGGATTTGTTAATAGACCTTGGCCTAAAAAACTTAAATTTAGAGATCAATTCTCTAGGTAACCTCAATGACAGGATAGTTTATCGAAACCACTTGGTAAAATGGCTAGAAGAAAGAAAAGATTATCTTGATCAAACTTCGCAAGCACGACTATATACAAACCCATTAAGAATACTTGATTCAAAAGATCCAAAAACTCAAGAGATTCTAAAAGAAACTCCGGTTTTAATAGACCTAATTTGTCCTGAAAGCAGAGAAAGATTAGAAAGAGTCAAAGCAGAACTAAGTAATGCAGGGGTTCCATTCACAGTTAATCCAAAACTTGTTCGTGGTCTTGATTATTATTGTCATACAGCCTTTGAAATAACATCTCATCAATTAGGAGCACAATCAACAATATGCGGTGGCGGGAGATATGACGGACTTATTGAGGAACTTGGAGGAAAACCTACACCAGCAATAGGATGGGCTCTTGGCATGGAGCGTTTAATGCTACTTCTTAGTAATTCCCAACCAAATTGTGAACTATCTCAAAAAGATATCTTTATAGTTAGTCGAGGAGAAAAAGCAGAATCTTTAGCCATGGCAATATCAAGAAAGCTACGTAAAGCAAATTTCATAGTAGAGAATGACCTAAGTGGTTCTGCTTTCGCCAAGCAATTAAAAAGAGCCGATCGTAGCAATGCTCATTGGATTATTTTAATTGGCGACGATGAAGCAACAAAAGGCGAGGTCATAATCAAAACAAACAAGAGAGAAGGAGAGGCACAAACTGACAAGCAAAATATAAAAATTGACAATCTCTTAAATAGACTAAAAATACTTTCCAACACAAATCATTAGTTTCTAACGTGGACTCTCAGCAACCTCCAATAAAAATAAATACCATCTGTTGCATTGGTGCAGGATATGTAGGTGGACCTACCATGGCCGTAATTGCTGATCGTTGCCCCAGCATTCAGGTTCATGTAGTAGATCTCAACCAATCAAGAATTAATGCATGGAACAGCAAAGATTTAAATCAACTGCCAATTTATGAGCCTGGACTAGATGAAGTAATCAAAAGAGCCCGAGGTAGAAACCTACATTTCTCAAATGAGATTAAAAAAGGAATACAAAATGCAGATCTGGTCTTTATCTCAGTAAATACACCAACAAAGAAGAAAGGGCTTGGATCTGGTCAAGCAAGTGACTTGAGATGGGTAGAGGCATGTTCCAGACAAGTTGCGGAATTCGCCCAAGGACACACAATTGTGGTGGAGAAAAGTACACTTCCAGTCAGAACTGCTGCTGCCATACAAACTATTCTTAAAGCTTCAAATCAAACTCAGTCAAAGGGGAAAAGTGCAAGAAGTTTTTCAATATTGTCTAATCCAGAATTTCTTGCGGAAGGTACCGCAATTAATGACCTTGAGAATCCCGACAGAGTTCTAATTGGTGGTGAAGATTCTGAAGCAATCGAAGCCCTTGCTTTGATATATATGAAATGGGTAGCTCCTGAAAAAATCTTGCGAACCAACTTATGGAGTAGCGAACTTTCTAAGTTATCAGCAAATGCATTCTTAGCTCAGAGAATTAGTTCAATAAATGCCGTCGCATCTCTATGTGAAGTGACAGGTGCAGATGTTAGAGAAGTCTCTAAAGCAATTGGTACAGATAGTAGAATAGGTACTAGGTTTCTTAACTCTGGTCCAGGTTTTGGAGGAAGCTGCTTCCAGAAGGATATTTTAAATCTTGTCTACTTATGTCACCACTTTGGATTACCTGAAGTAGCCGATTACTGGGAAAGTGTGGTCAATTTAAATACATGGCAACAACATCGAATAGCAAAGCTCGTCGTCAAAAATCTCTTCGGAACAGTAACAGGAAAACGATTAGCTGTCCTTGGTTTCGCATTCAAAGCAGATACTAACGACACCCGCGAATCTCCGGCTATTCGCATCTCAAAAGATTTAATTGAAGAGGGGGCACAAATATCTATCTTTGATCCTAAAGTAAAACAAAAACAAATTGAAATTGATCTAGGAATTGCAGCTAGTCCTCCTCCAAATAAAAAAGGAGATCTCTCTCAAGCAGCACTTAATGGAGAAGGTACTTGGTGGCAAACTTCAAATATTAGGGATGCCATAGATGGCGCAGATGCTTTATTAATCCTCACTGAGTGGGATGAATTCTTTCATATCCAATGGGATGAAATTGCTGTTCTCATGAGACATCCTGCTTGGGTATTTGACGCAAGAGCAGTTGTTGATCCAGTTGCAGTTCGATCTGCCGGATTAAAACTATGGCGTATAGGAGATGGTTCCGAGTGAATCGTCCTATTCTAGTTACTGGTGCTGCAGGCTTTATTGGTTCAGCTCTATGCAAAAGGTTGATCTTAAAAGGCGAAGAAGTTATAGGCATTGACAATCTAAATAAATACTATGATCTCAATCTCAAAAAAGCACGTATTAGAAATATTCAGGCTTTAAGAAAAGGAAGTTCATGGCAATTTCATAAACTAGCTATTGAAAATAAAAAAAGAATCGAAAGCCTATTTAAAAATAAACGTCCCAAAACTGTAGTAAATCTAGCTGCGCAAGCTGGTGTTAGATACTCAATAGAAAACCCCTCTAGCTATATCAAATCGAACTTAGTTGGATTTGGGCATATCCTCGAATGTTGTCGACATTATGAAGTAGAAAATCTCATATATGCATCTAGTAGTTCTGTCTATGGAGGTAATAGGAAACTACCTTTTGAGGAAACACAACCAGTGAATCATCCTGTAAGTCTTTATGCCGCCTCCAAAAGAGCTAATGAACTTATGGCACACACATATAGCCATCTATACGGTATTCCGGCAACTGGTCTAAGATTTTTTACTGTTTATGGTCCCTGGGGGAGGCCAGACATGGCCCCAATGCTATTTGCAAAAGCAATACTGTCAGATCAACCAATCAAAGTTTTCAATAATGGTGCAATGAAACGTGATTTCACATATATCGATGACATTGTTGAAGGCGTATATCGATGCTGCTACAAACCCGCACAGTCCAATCTAAAATTTGATCCTTTCAATCCAGACCCAGCAAGCTCTAATAGTCCTCATCTCTTATTCAATATTGGCAATTCTCAACCGATCAATTTACTTAAATTTATTGAACTAATGGAAAATGAACTTGGCAAAAAAGCCATCAAAGAATTTGAACCAATGCAACCTGGGGATGTTGTTGAAACAGCTGCCAGTACAGTTGCACTTAAGAATTGGATAGGTTTTCAACCATCAACAGAAATAGGAACAGGAATCAAGAAGTTCGCGCAATGGTACAAAGAATATTACAAGCTCTAGCTTTTAATCAAAAGGTTATTCAATTCAGAGGAACTTGGATTAATTACTCCTCTGTCTGTTATTAAAGCACTCACCAAAGAAGCTGGAGTTACATCAAAAGCAGGATTAAAAGCTTCTGTGCCATTAGGTGTTAACTGAATAGAATTAATAGCAGATCCATTTAGATGACTATCCATTCGACCTTGAATATGTGTAACCTCCTTCCCCGAACGAATTTCTATAGGAATCTCTGCTAAACCGTCCTCAATTGACCAGTCAATTGTCGAGAATGGAAGCGCAACATAAAAAGGCACATTATTTTCTCTTGCCGCCAGAGCTTTTAAATAAGTCCCAATCTTGTTACATACATCTCCTCGACGTGTCGTACGATCAGACCCAACTAAAACAAGATCAACCAACCTTCTTTGCATCAGATGTCCGCCCGCATTATCAGCGATCACAGTATGCGGGATGCCTTCGCAACCCAATTCAAAAGCCGTAAGGCTCGCGCCTTGATTACGAGGGCGGGTCTCGTCTACCCAAACATGAAGATTCATTCCTGCTCGATGAGCTTTATAAATAGGTGAAAGCGCCGTTCCCCAATCAACAGTCGCCAACCAACCTGCATTGCAATGAGTTAATACATTGAGAGGCTCACCAGGAAAGCTTATTGACTTTCTCTTCGCGAGTCTCTTTAAAATATTCAATCCATTGTCTCCAATAGATTCACAGATAGCGACATCTTCCTCGGCAATCAAATTAGCTTCTAATTGTGCTGCATGAGCTCGATCTTTTGGATCGATATCTTTGACTTTCCCCAAGATTCTGTTTAATGCCCATTCCAAATTAACCGCTGTCG
Source organism: Prochlorococcus sp. AG-409-J19 (assembly GCA_003215635.1). Lineage (GTDB taxonomy): Bacteria > Cyanobacteriota > Cyanobacteriia > PCC-6307 > Cyanobiaceae > AG-409-J19. Next base: position 36,944 of record QCKC01000003.1, on the reverse strand, counting down.
GTCTAGCAGAATTGAGATAATCAAAAGAGCGATTCAAATTCTCATCACTTGGATCATCTTTGAGAGCCAACATCAATCCATAGGCACCCGCTACGCCTATCAAAGGAGCGCCACGAACAACCATTTTAGTTATCGCATTTACTATTTCCTCGCAATTACTCAAGGAGCAAGTCCTAAAAACATGCGGCAACTGAGTTTGATCAATTACTCCAATCGAATTACCTCCATCCTCAATCCATATACTTCTCCATGATTCATTAGCAATATTCATGACTGATTAGGGTTCCCGATCATCTTTTAAAATCAATACTGGAAAGTCAGCAAAAAAAGTTAAATATACATACATTAAATTTACCTTGCTAAATTATAGATCTACTCAAACTCTCGGTTTTTGTAGCTTTAATGTTCTAATGCTAGAAACCTGATTGGATCAAACAACTCCTGATTTTCTAAAAAATGCTCGATTAGGAGTTTTAGGAGGTAGTGGGGTTTACTCTTTAACCGGTCTAAAAAAACAAAAAGAAATACACATAAACACCCCATTTGGAGAAACGTCAGACTCATTTTTCCTAGGGACTCTAGGCGAAATAGAAATTGTATTTCTTGCCCGTCATGGTAGGAATCACTCTCTTAATCCAACAGAAGTTCCCTATCTTGCAAACATATGGGCATTGCGATCATTAGGGGTCCGTTGGATCATTTCCGCCTCAGCAGTTGGTTCACTACAAGAGCAAATAAGACCATTAGACGTTGTAGTGCCTGATCAATTTATCGATAGAACACATCAAAGACCTCTAACTTTTTTCAACAATGGGGCAGTAGCACATGTAACGATGGCCGACCCATTTTGTCCAACTCTTTCCAAGATTTTGTATACAGAAGGAGAAAATCTCATGCCAGAGGGTCGCCAATTACATCAAAATGGAATCTATTTAGCCATGGAAGGCCCAGCCTTTTCGACAAGAGCAGAATCAAATTTATATAGAAGCTGGGGATGTAGCGTAATTGGAATGACCAATCACACTGAAGCTCGTTTATGTAGAGAAGCAGAAATTGCCTACTCTTCACTTTCAATGGTCACCGATTATGACTGCTGGTCAGAAGCACATGGAGAAGTATCGGTAGAACTAATTATTAATAATCTTCAAACCAATGCCAAGCTAGCTAATAGGATAATCACGACCGCTGCAAATAAAATTGGTCAATTAAGACCATTCAGCAATGCACATATATCATTAAAAGATGGACTAATGACACCAAAGAACCAAGTTCCCCAAAAAACCCAAGAGAAATTGAGAGTATTTACTGAACGATATTGGAATAATTAAAAGTTTGGCAAACACTAAAAAAGGCTATGAATTAATTCATAGCCTTTTTTAAATTTAGAAGTGGGTAATCCATACACCTAAGAAATAAGGATTTTCAAATCAATCCCTTAGATGTGACTTTGGATTCATGATGTCTCAAGCAGAACCAACCCCAGTATAGGAGCCATAGAAGAATACCCCTAAAACAAAAAACACAGCTATTCCACCAGCTGTTGCAACCAACCAGAGTGGTAGAGCACCTTCAGTCCATCTGCGTTCCCAGGAAACTGCTGGGGTTCCGTCAGGGAGACGATCCCCGACTCTTCCGTCAGGTCCTTTAAGTGGTTTTGACATGATTTAGAACCTCAGTTAAAGAAATAGCTAGAGAACAGCACTCCCATGACAAAAACGAGCAACAAGCCTAAATAAAGACTTGTGCGGTTCAATTCAACTGGGAGATTGTTTGGATTTGGATTGACTTGCATGGCTATTTCAGACGCAGATCTAGTTGGGACTTGGATTCGAAGCGTTGACTCACAACTGGAGCTTTACTTTCAGAAGCCTGAAAGTATGTATCTGGTCGTGGAGTCCCGAAAGTGTCATAGGCAAGACCAGTAGACACAAACAAGAATCCAGCAACAAAAATCGCTGGAAGTGCTACGGCATGAATAACCCAGTAGCGGATGCTGGTAATGATCTCAAAAAACGGACGTTCTCCGGTAGAGCCGGCAGCCATAGCCTCACGCGTATCAGCCCATGGATCTTATCAAGCTTGGGCTACAAGTAACGCAAAGTTTTGCCTGGATGGTTACAGAGCGTTGTGCATTGGGGGCAAATCAACCCACCCAACGAAGCAAATGTCCACGTTCACCAAGCACAAAACCCTTTACTGAAGAGCCTTTTGTAGTGTCAAACAAAATTTTGATGAAATTTGAAGCTTGTTCATCCCCAACAGGATCTAATTCCCATTTTTCTCCTTCATCATGACTAACTAACAAAGTGCCATTACCTCCGCCTGCCCATATATCACCATTCGGATCCCATGCCATGTCTAAGTAGTTATACCCATTGGTAATTGGAATAATGGGTTTGGACCAACTATCAACGTTCCCCGGCTCGTCATTTAATCGAATCTCAGCACCTCTGGAGAGCATCCACAACTCTCCATTGGGCTGAAACCCTAAACTTTGAACTCTTTTGCTGCTAGTTCTCTGATGAGGCTGCCAAACCTCATTCGATGGATCAAGTGTCGCAAAGAAATTACCAAGGCTGCTAACACTGACATATTCACCGTCTTCACCACGTCGAAGATCTCTGACTCCACCAGAGGCGTCACTGACTTTACCTTCCCAATTATTACCTCCATCTTCAGTTAGATATACAGCTCCCGCTGTCGTAGCGAGCTCAACAGTTTCTGGGCCAAGCGTTGTTACTAAATAAGGATCACCAGGCAATTTGCTCCCTAAGACCAACCGATTCCAATTTTTCCCTCCATCAGTGGTATGCATAACTAAACTAGGTTGTCCTGCGATCCAACCCTCATCCCCTTCAAAATCGATACTGATAAGACGGAAATTTTCTTCAGAAGGTAGTGCAAGACTCCGTTTCTCCCAACTAATGCCACCGTCATTTGTTTCAAGAATCAAACGGTTGGTACCAACTAAAAAACCGTGTTTTTCATCAGTAAAACTTATATCTAAAGGATTAGCATCTGTTTCTAAGTTAGCTGCTTGCCAAGGGCTATTAGCCGCAATTGGCAATCTTGTGGAAACACATCCACTGAGACCAACTCCAATTGAAAAGACTAAAAGTAAATTGAAAAACGACTTTAAAAGGTTATTCATGAATTTAAAATGAATTAATGCAAGGAATAAAGGGATAAGAAACAAGCGACCGCAAATGCTAAGCCACCAAAAATTAAGACATTCTTCTGCCCTGGGGTAAGACGGTTGACTCCGAAGCCATAGTTGAAATTTTCTTCAAAGCCACTGGGTTTATCACGGGGGCCAATGTCTCGAAAAGCCTCAGTTCTTGCTCGACATACAGGACATCGAAAAACTAAAGGATCAAGTTCATCAAATGTAGTTCCACTAAGGATACCTAGTTTCTTCACCCCTTCGATAGGGTCATAAACATAACCGCATCCAATACATTCAAACCGGTGGGTACTGCGATCTTGAAACCCCTCTAAATCCTTTTGATCAGTAGCCTTTGTCCCATTTGAATTAATGGAATCAATGGCACTATCCTCAGGTATCCCATGAGTCGTTTGATTCTCTTCGTTCACCGCAACTCTCATATGCATATCAACTCTATCGAGGTTTGGGCTTGTCAGTGGGTGGCAAACTAGTAATTAGATCTAAATTGCTCATGTTTTCCCTCCCTGGGTATGACGCTTTCCTAGGTTTCTTACTAATTGCAGCAGCAGTTCCTGTACTTGCTTTAGTCACGAACAAGCTGATATCACCAACTAGTAGAGCTGGGGAAAGGCAAATTACATATGAATCCGGAATGGAACCCATTGGTGGTGCATGGATTCAATTCAATATTCGTTACTACATGTTTGCATTGGTTTTTGTAATATTTGATGTAGAGACTGTCTTTTTATATCCTTGGGCCGTGGCTTTCCATCGTCTTGGACTCTTGGCATTTATAGAAGCACTCGTTTTTATTTCTATCTTGATAGTGGCACTGGCATATGCATGGAGAAAGGGAGCCCTCGAATGGAGCTAAACAAATGAAAGATTCTTCCAATCCCTCAGCTCTTACTGCTCGAGCCCTACGCGATTCAACTTGCGGACCTATCGCTCCCCCCAAAGTTACCAATGAACTTAGTGAGAACATTATTCTCACCAGTCTGGATGATCTTCATAATTGGGCACGTTTAAGCAGCTTGTGGCCTCTCTTATATGGGACAGCTTGTTGCTTTATAGAGTTTGCTGCACTTATTGGATCCAGATTTGATTTTGATCGATTTGGATTGGTTCCAAGAAGTTCTCCTAGACAGGCTGACCTTTTAATAGTCGCTGGAACAGTGACGATGAAAATGGCTCCAGCACTGGTAAGACTTTATGAACAAATGCCCGAGCCGAAATATGTAATTGCAATGGGGGCGTGCACAATTACTGGAGGGATGTTCAGTGCGGATTCAACCACTGCTGTTCGTGGCGTTGATAAATTAATTCCTATCGACCTTTATTTACCCGGTTGTCCTCCAAGGCCTGAAGCAATTTTTGATGCTGTAATCAAATTGAGAAAAAAAGTTGGCAACGAATCGATCGCAGAAAGATCCAAATACAAACAAACCCATAGATACCTAACAGTCAAACATCAAATGAAGCGAATTGAGCCAGCAATTACTGGAGAGTATTTGAATGCAAATACACAAAGAGAGGCCCTATCACCAAGCTTAGAAAATTCTTTTCAACCTGAAAAAACTATAAATAACACTACAAAGATATCCGAATCACAACAACCAATGCAATGAGCGAAAATCCTACAACAAACGATTCATCTGAAATCAAAAACCCAGGTCCTATAAGCATTTGGTTAAGTGAACAAGGATTGGCTAACAATTCCCTTGAACCAGATCACCTAAATGTAGAGACAATCGAAGTCGCACCTAACGACCTAATTGCAATCGTATCCTTATTAAAAGAGAAAGGTTTTGACTACTTGCAATGTCAAGGTGGATATGATGAAGGACCAGGTAAAAATCTCGTATCTTTTTATCATCTTATTTCAATGAATGAGATAGTAAAAAATCATGCAGATTCATCCCATGAAAAATGTGAATTAAAAGAAGTTCGTCTGAAAGTTTTTCTAAATCGAAAAGACACCCCAAAGCTTCCAAGCTTATACAAAATTTTCCGAGGAGCTGATTGGCAAGAAAGAGAAACCTACGACATGTTTGGCATCTACTTTGAAGGCCACCCTCACCCCAAGCGACTATTAATGCCAGAAGACTGGAAAGGATGGCCCCTTAGAAAAGATTATATTCAGCCTGATTTTTATGAAATGCAAGATGCTTATTAGATTTCCTTTTTATGATTTCTGTAATATCGCATTACAGCCAATGCAAGTCTTCGTGGATCATGTCTAAGAGTTGCTGTTGGCAAAGCCCCTTGTAAAGGCGCTTGTATTACTTCATATCCCTTAGAATTAAGAGTTTTCTGATCACATTTAACAGGTTGAGCTCCTCTTTCCCGATAATAATCAAGCAGAGGAGATTCAGGTATATCATCTTGAGCTAAAACAGCATTGAAAAGACGTTTTCCTATACCCAAACTTGCTAATTGTGCTTCTATTGCACGAACATGTCCTGACACATCAAGATCATCCGTTTCTCCAGGCTGAGTCATCAAATTACATATATATAATTTAGGAGCTCTACTTCTTTGAATAGCCTCAACTAATTCTGGCACCAATAAATTGGGCAAAAGGGAAGTATATAAACTACCTGGGCCAAGGACAATTAATTCAGCATTGGCAATCGCTTCTAATGCACTAGGCAACGCAGGAGGATGAACAGGCAGACATCCCATACGGACTATTGGACTTTGGGCACGACCAATAGCTGACTCGCCTTCTATACGCTGACCATTCTCTAATTCAGCCCACAATCTCACATCTACATTGGTAGCCGGGACAACCTGACCTTGAACTGCAAGGACTCTGCTGGAAGCAGTTATAGCAGTCTCCATATTTCCCGTAATAGCTGTAAGAGCAGAAAGGAAAAGATTTCCAAAACTATGCCCTTCTAACCCTCCCCCAGCTGAAAATCGATATTGAAAGAGTCTAGTTAAAAGTGACTGCTCAGTTGAAAGGGCAGCAATACAATTTCGAATGTCTCCAGGAGGCTGAACTCCAAGCTCTCGTCTCAATACTCCACTACTGCCTCCATCATCTGCAACAGTAACTATTGCAGTGATGTGACTGCTGTACCTTTTCAAGCCTGTTAGCAATGTGGATAAACCAGTTCCACCTCCAATTGCAACAATATTAGGTCCTCTATTTAACTTACTTTTTGCTCTAAGCGCATCCACAAGAAAAGTATCTTTTTGAGGAGCTAAGGCTTGCTGAATAGAACCAAAACTTCTACTTTGACCCCATATTAGAAGACTCGCCCCAAAAATAAAAACAATAGGCCCAGTTGCACTACGTGGAAGGAATGTAGTAATAGCACCTAAAATCCATATAAGAGTTTCGATCATCCAATAAATTGGCCTTAGGTCTGCCCAAATACATGCACCAAGCAATGCCAGCAGGAGACCTAATCCAGAAGTGAGCATCCAGCGTTTAACCACCAACCCTGGGAGCAACCAACTAACGGCTCTACGTGAGCGAATTACAAAATCCGCCTCTTTTTGCCCCCGAAAAACTCTCTTTCGCCTAATCGTCTTAAGGCGCCCGCTTTGGCGACTTTTCATGGAAGGGAGGTTTGGATAAGACAACTGGGGGGGGGCAATCTCTTTTTGAATAATTTGGTAAAACTCTAAAGAAACTTCCTTAGTTGAACATCCCAGGCATGATGACCTGGTATGAAACTTTTAGAACTAGTGGTCCAATCCATGGCTGTGGTCGAGATAAAAAATCTCACAATGCAGTGGGGCAATCTAGCCGTTCTAAAAAATATCAGTCTGACAATGCACCCTGGAGAAAGAATAGCGATTATTGGTCCTTCAGGTTGCGGTAAATCAACAATTCTAAGGCTCATAGCTGGATTGCTAATGCCTACAAGTGGATCCCTCCAATTATTTGGCTACTCACAATATTACCTTCGTCTTGATCAAAGCAATCCCCCTGACGTTCGTCTCGTCTTTCAAAACCCAGCTTTGCTTGGTTCCTTAACAGTTGAGGAAAATGTTGGTTTCCTTCTAAAAAGAACTGGTCGATTTCAGCCAAAAGAAATTCATGATCGTGTTATGTACTCACTCTCCCAAGTGGGTTTGTACGACGTCGCCAACAAATATCCAGGTCAATTAAGTGGAGGTATGCAAAAAAGAGTTAGCTTTGCAAGAGCTTTAATAAATGATTCAAATCAAGATGAGCAAAACATGCCCTTGCTTCTTTTTGATGAACCAACAGCTGGTTTAGATCCCGTTGCATGTACAAGAATTGAAGATCTAATTACAAAAACAACAACAGTTGCGAAGGGCTGTTCAATTGTAGTTAGTCATGTAAAAAGTACCATTGAGCGTTCAGCTTCCCGAGTCTTAATGCTTTATGGAGGAAAATTTCAATGGGATGGAACAATAGAAGAATTCAAAAAAACTCAAAACCCATTTATTTCTCAGTTCAGAACAGGTAGTCTTCAAGGGCCAATGCAACCTTCAGAGCATTAATTTCCATGCGGAGAAGTGTTAGAGATGCAATTGTCGGCTTTTCGCTAATTGGAGCATTAGTCGCTTTTAGCGGAAGTCTTCTTTGGCTTAGAGGAATTCGCATTGGTTCAACCACATGGAGAATCAATGCTTATTTCTCTGATGCAAGTGGATTAGCCGAGCGCTCACCCGTAACCTACAGAGGAATTCTTGTTGGCTCCGTTGGAGAAATCAAAGTAAGTCCTCAATCTGTAGAAGCAATACTTGAAATAGACAATCACAACCTTCGATTACCGCTGCCAGTTTTTGCCAGAATAACTAATAGCTCTCTCCTAGGAGGAGACGTCCAAGTTTCTCTCATAAGCCAAGGAGAAGCAAGTAAAAATGTTACGGTTTTCCCTTATCATCCTTCTTGTCCTACTAAAGAAATTCTTTGCGATGGAGCAAGTATTCCAGGTGAACCACTGGCAAATATTTCTACAATGACAGAAGCATTAGAAAGACTACTTAGACAGTCAGAAAAAGACAAAGTTGTCTCAAATCTAGTTGATTCAACAAAGCAATTTGATCAAACTCAAAAGAACTTAGATGAACTAATAAATCAATTCAAGTCTGAGCTCATTAGAGCAGAGCCTATAATCACAAATCTGAATAAAGCAACTTCTCATATCAATAATATTCTCGGATCATTGGATAATCCAAATACTCTCCAAGACTTAAAAAACATTACCAGTAAGACTAGTGCGCTATCAGATAAGGCTGAGAGCTTTGGAGAAGAACTAGAAAATGCAATTAATGATAAGACATTAATGAATGCCTTAAGAACCATAACCATTGGTCTTGGAGAATTTTTTAATGAGTTATACCCTTCAAAAACGGCCGAGAAAAGTTGATAAATAACTTATTTAATCAATCAACATCTTGAATGGCTTCCATTGCAATAGCTGCAATAGCTTGATCACTTGCTTTAGGCAATTGAACATATTTACCACCTGATGCTTCAGCAAGATCTTTACCCATACCACTGGCAATAAACTTTCTTTCAGTATCTATTACTAATAACTTAATCCCTAAAGTACGATATCTTGTTGCAACATCAAGAACTTCTTGTTTTAAGTCTACTGGTTCTTCACCTTCAAGCTGAGGTTGTCCAAGTGATGTACTTAATGGAACATTCCCTCTCCCATCAGTAATAGCAACCACAACCACCTGACCAAGATCTCCAGTAGCCAATGCATTGGCACCTACCCTGGCTGCTTGTGTAAGCCCATGAGCTAAAGGCGAACCACCACCGCAAGGCATTACCTCTAACCTTCTTTTAGCAGCCGTTATTGATTTAGTAGGAGGCAGCAGTACTTCTGCCTGCTCCCCTCGAAATGGAATTAAAGCCACTTCATCTCGATTCTCATAAGCTTCAGTAAGAAGACGAATAACAGCACCTTTCGCTCCCTGCATACGATTCAAAGCCATTGATCCACTTGCATCTACAAGAAATATGACCAAAGAACCTGCCTTTCTTTGAAGAAGTTTCGCCCGTAAATCTCCTTCTTCGACAATAACTTTTCTTTGTGGTTCTCTTTCACGACGTGCTTTCTGATAAGGGGCCGCCGCTCTCAAGGTCGCATCAACAGCGATGCGACGAACAGGACCACGAGGAATCATTGGCTTTACGTATCTTCCTCGATTATCACTAAAAACTACCGAACGACTTCCACTATTTCCCGTTTTTGATTTAGCTGAAGAAAACAAGAGAAGATCTGGATCAATCGCTATAGCCTCAGGATCAAGAATGAACTCCTCAGGAACCGGGGGAGAAGCCTGCTCTTCGGTATTTTCTTCATCTTCTTCTGATTCATCTTCTGTGTCATCCTGATTTGATTCATCAGGAGGGATAGGTTCCTGTTGTTGTTCAGGAGGAGGAGGCTCCATTTGTTCATCTTGAGGAGGCAATTGCAATGCCCGAGGGGCAATCACAAGTCGAACGGCTACTTGCAAATCATCTGCATCCACTTGATCTCTTCCACTTAAAGCAGCATTAGCCTTCGCAACTCGAACTGCATATAGCTCAGAGCGATGCCCTTCCACTCCTCCTCGAATTGCCTCATTTACTAAATATTCAATCTGAGCCTTACTAATTTGAACATCTGGAAGCCATTGCCTCGCTATTAATAATTGGGTCGCAAGAGCATCAGTTTGTTCTGCCCAAGAAGCAGCAAAACTCTCACTACATTGACCATAAGCAATAGCGGCCTGTGTTATCTCAACACGTTGTTCATTAGTAATCAATTGATCAGCTGAAAGTACTATTGCAAATCGATCCAAAAGATGATCTCTTACAGCACCTTCCTCAGGGTTATATGTCGCAAGTAATAACGGCTTACAAGGATGGGAAAGACTAAGTCCTTCTCTCTCAACATGATTCTCTCCGGCTCCAAACGCAGCTAACAAGAGATTAACGACCCCATCATCGAGAAGATTTAATTCATCTACATACAAAACCCCCCTATGAGCTTCTGCAAGCAAACCTGGTTGAAAAACTGGGGTACCAGTTGATAGAGACGCAGTCACATCAACGGCTCCTAAAAGTCTATCTTCAGTAACTCCCAAAGGGACCTGAACAAACGGAGCTGGAATGACGCGAGTAGGAAGTTGGCCAGAAGAATCAACCTGCAACAACTCTTTTTTGTTCTGAATCAATAATCTTGTTCCTTCATCCCAATTTTCGCTTGAGTTTGGATCCAAATTCAAACCAATTGGAGGTGGGGTTTGATTAATAGCTCCTCCCTGAATTTCTCTAGGAAGATCTAATACTTCTATTGGAGGCAAAAGGGCGTGCAAGCCTCTTGCAAGGACTGATTTACCAGTACCACGCCCACCAGCAACAATCACCCCACCAAGGCCTGGATCCACTGAAGCTAGAAGCAATGCCAACTTCAAAGTTCCATGACCAGTTATCGCAGCAAGAGGAAATGCACGATTTGCCATTGCTGAAGAAGAATTCTGAGAAGGGGAAGAGGTCGAAGAATTGATAGTAAATTCCCTAGAAAACATTTGATGCCAGGATCCGATTACGTTTGTGAAAGTTTTACTAAACCAGCCATAAACCACTCAGAACCCCAAGCACCTTGCACCATAGCTGTTGCGCTAGGAGCAAACATTCCCAGCAAAGCAGGTCCTCCCCATCAAACTCTCCCAGAAGTCCGCCCAATACTGGAACGAACAATCGAACTGTGGCTTACAAAGGCACTCAGCGGGAATGAAAAAATATATGCAAATTGCGCATTAAGATTCAGATGGTCCCCAATATTTGAGACAAAAGCCTTTGGAGGCCCAGTTAATCAACCTAATTTTCTAAATTCGGTTTTAGTGGCAGATGGACCAAGGCTTTCAGCTGTTAGGCCTTCAGAGGAAGAAGCTATAAAACTACTTAATAATTTCTTATCTATAGAACAAGAATTTGGCAGGAATCGTGAATCATCAGAATTGAGATGGGGTCCTAGGCAATTAGATCTTGATCTACTTGCATGGGGTGACCTTCAAATACAAAATAAAAGCCTTACTCTCCCTCACCCTCGTTTAATTGAACGTGACTTCGTTGTCATCCCACTTGGTGCAGCTTTGAATCAAGGACAAGCTCCTATAAAGAAGATACCTCCTCAAAAAAACTGGCCTGAAAATAATCAATGAATTAACTGACAAATACATGTTTTATCCATCATGATGTTAATCAATTAAATAGCTTTATTAATGTCACCTCTAAGTAGTCCAGAACCCTCTACTTGGCTTGAAACAATTAAAACTATCAATGCCAGAAAAATACGGTTCGAAATCAACCGCATTCGACTCCCTATTGGAATTGAAGGAGAATTTGGATTAATTCGCCATCCTGGCGCATCTTTAGCTGTTCCAATTACCCAGGAAGGACAGGTCATAATTTTGCGCCAATACAGATTCGCAGTACAAAGACGTATTTTAGAATTTCCCGCAGGGACTCTTGAAGAAGGAGAAAATCCAATAGATTCGATGAAAAGAGAGCTTGCTGAAGAAGCTGGATACGAGGCAGCCAATTGGTCTTCACTTGGCGAAATGCTCCCCTGCCCAGGATATTCCGATGAAATTATTCACTTGTTTCTAGCACGTGATTTAAAGCCTATAGAGGAACCACCGATAGGAGATGAAGATGAAGATCTTGAGGTAATCAAGATTAGCCCAAACGAACTTGATTCATGCTTGGCCAGCGGAGATGAAGCACTCGATGGAAAAAGTTTGACCGCATGGTATCGAGCGAAGCAAGAACTTGGCCTATAAATGCAATCGAATAGAGGACTATTTTGGCACCGTAGAGATTTAAGAATTAATGATAATCTAGGTTTGTCTTTTGCTTTATCTCAATCAAGAAGTATTACAGCTGTTTTTATTATTGACCCAATATATATCGGAGAGAACACACAAACCATTGCAAGCTCACGTTTGTGGTTCCTAGGAGAAAGTCTAATAGAATTATATAAAAACTGGGAGAAACTTGGCAGCAGACTGCTTATTATCAAAGGTGATCCAATTAGCATAATACCCAAGCTTGCGAAATCAATAGATGCTAAATTTGTAACCTGGAATAAAGATGTAGAGCCCTATAGTATTTCCAGAGATTCACAAATAAATAATAAATTAATCGCAAGTGGAATTAAAACTTTTAATTTTTGGGATCAACTCCTAGTTAGCCCCGAAGAAATTTTTTCACTTTCTGGTACTCCCTATAAGGTATTCACTCCATTCTGGAAAAGCTGGATTAAAAAGGTTGAAGTTAAATTCAAAGGAGAATTAACAGATATTTCGCCTGGATTCTCGGAAAATTCTTGTGGCAAATTAATTGAAATCGACGACAATCAGCTTCGCAATCTATACGAGCAAAGCTTACTAGAGGAGCCCAAATATTCTCTAGAAGGAATAACCAGATTAATGAAAGACTACCCATTCATCGGGTCTCATTTATGTCCTTGCAAACCTGGTGAGAATGAATCTAAAAAACAACTTAAATATTTTCATGAGAGCTTTAATTTATACAACTATGCAGAGTCTAAAAATATACCCGGGACAAAAGGTACTTCCACACTCAGTGCGGCACTAAATATTGGAACAATTAGCCCAAGGCAAGCATGGAAAGCATCACAACTTGCTTGGGATATTTCATCCAGAGACCAAGAAAAAGTCGGGATTTTGGACTGGAGGAAAGAACTTGCATGGAGGGAGTTTTATCAACATATAATCTTTCATTTCCCAAATTTAACTAATGGGCCATATAAGAAAAAATGGCAAATTTTCCCCTGGGAAAACAATGAAGAATGGTTTACAGCTTGGCAAAGTGGATTAACTGGTGTCCCAATAGTTGATGCCGCTATGAGACAGCTAAGAGCTACTGGTTGGATGCATAATCGTTGCAGAATGATTGTCGCATCATTCTTAGTAAAAGATTTAATTTGTGATTGGCGCTGGGGAGAGAAATTTTTCATGCAAGAACTTGTTGATGGAGACCTGTCAGCAAATAATGGGGGCTGGCAATGGAGTAGCAGCAGTGGTATGGACACAAAGCCATTGAGAATCTTCAACCCATACCTACAAACTGCAAGATATGATAAAAACGCTAATTACATTCGAGAATGGTTGCCAGAACTAAAAAGTGTGTCAACAGCAGACTTAATTTCTGGCGCAATTCCTCCACTTGAAAGGAAAGGTTATCCACCACCAATAGTTAATCACAATACACAACAATTAAAATTCAAATTTATATATGCCACACTGGGCAAGATCACTAATCAAACCTGAGCAATATTTCTCTAATTGAATATATAACCTTCTCCTGTTGCTTGAGTGTAATCTCCGGGAAAAAAGGAAGACTAAGAACTTCATTGCAAAGTTTTTCAGTAACAGGCAAAGATCCAACTGAGTATCCCAAGGCCTTGTAAGCAGGTTGAAGATGTATAGGGATCGGATAATAAATAATGGTATTTATTCCTTGCTCCTTCAAAGCTGATTGGACCCAATCTCTTGCATTAATAATACTTGAATCGCAATTAGAATCTATATCGATAAATTGAGAATTGACAAAATTTTGATATTCCAATGACTCAGGAATTCTAATAACAAATTGATTCCAGGCATGAGTACATTGATATGATTTGTTATATTTAGGGATAACCACACATTTCAAATCCTTTAAACCATCTACATATCGATCAGCAACAACTTGTCTTGTATTAATCCAACTAGAAAGTTTTGGTAGTTTGACGTTTAGAACCGCCGCTTGCAACGCATCTAAACGAGTATTATATCCTATTTGAGTATGAACATAACGTCTTGGCATCCCATGTATAGCAAGTTCTTTCATTCTTATAAATAAGTCTTTGCTTCTTGTTGTAACAGCTCCAGCATCACCAGCAGCCCCTAAATTCTTAGTAGGGAAAAAACTAAAACAACCTACATCTCCCCAACTACCAACATAAAATTCTTTCCATTTTGAACCACATGCCTGAGCGCAATCTTCAATTACCTTTAATCCCTTTGCATGAGCTAAATCCATTAAAGACTCCATATCTATTGATCTTCCAAAAAGATGCACAGGTAAAATCGCTTTCGTACAAGGAGTAATTGCTTTCTCTAGATGATTTAAATCCAATAAAAAACTATTGGGATCTACTTCTAGAAATACTGGTTTTGCACCGACGGCACTAATTGCTTCAGCTGTAGCAAAAAAACTAAATGATGTTGTTATAACTTCATCCCCTGGGCCAATGTCTAAGCTTCTCAATGCAAGGATGAGTGCATCGGTCCCGCTATTACATCCAACCGCATATGGAACTCCGATAGTCTTTGCAAAGGATTCTTCAAAAGCAATTACCTCATCCCCTCCTATGTAATGGCCACTATGAAGAACCTTAAGTAAGGCTGTCTCCAAATCAGATCCAAGATCGGATAACTGCTGTGAAAGGCTAAAAGGAGGTACCTGCATTCAACTACCTTACGTCGCGTCACAAAATACTTAGAAGATTGAAAGATCTACTAACTCACTAATCAACCAAACCATGCTGGCTCCTTCCCAGGATGCCATTTGATATTGCAACCAATCGAAGGCTTTTGAGGAGAAGGAACAGCTGTTCCTTCTAAAACAGCATTTAGAGCGGCACGAAGATCATTTCCTGTAACAGGAATTTCATTACCTGGCCGACTGCCATCTAACTGACCCCGATAGAGCAAATTTTGCTGTTCATTTTCTAAATTTGAAAAAAGGAAAAAATCAGGAGTACAAGCTGCTTTCAATGATTTTGCAAAACTTTGATCAGGATCTAACAAATAAGGGAAACGCCATCCGTTCTCACTGGCTTGAAGAATTAAATTTTCAGGACCATCCTGAGGATGAGTAATCAAGCTATTACTAGAAATCGCAATCATATTGATGCGCTCCCCATAATCCTTATCAAGGCTGCTAAGTCCTTTCTGAATATGCTTTACAAAAGGACAGTGAAAGGATAAGAACATAAATAAAACAGGCTTATCACGAACATCTTTGTTGCTGATTCGAGTCAAACCATCTGTCTTCTCGAAAAAAGATGAAGAAGGATCTGCTACGACCGATAAATCAAATGCTGGAAGGCTTGTGCCTAACGGAATCATGTTTGAAGAAGTTCTTGCCATGAGTGAAATGAGTAAATCGAAAATTTTCTAAGACTTTGCTATTGAGATATTTACCACCCCCCCTTTCACACCTTGCACTGAATAAGAGAGAATCATAGAAATGTTCCCAGTTTTTTCAGATGCTTCTCGATCTAAGCGGCAAAAAGATCCTAGTTACAGGCATCGCAAACAATCGTTCCATTGCGTGGGGAATTGCACAACAGTTAAAAGCTGCAGGAGCTGAGCTTGGAATCACTTACTTGCCAGACGAAAAAGGTCGCTTTGAGTCAAAAGTTAAAGAACTGACAGCTCCACTAAATCCAACGCTTTTTTTACCTCTAAACGTACAAGACCAGGAACAGGTTAAAAACGTTTTTGATGAGGTTGCAATTAAATGGGAAAAGTTTGATGGACTCGTTCATTGCTTAGCTTTTGCTGGCAAAGAAGAATTAATTGGAGATTACAGTGCAACTACTGCAGAAGGATTTGCAAGAGCTTTAGAGATTAGTGCCTATTCACTTGCACCTCTTTGCAAATATGCCAAAACACTTTTTAACCCTGGGGCAGGTGTAGTTACTTTGACCTATTTAGGAGCCGATAGAGCAATACCTAACTACAACGTTATGGGAGTAGCCAAAGCAGCTCTAGAAGCCTCTGTTCGTTACTTATCAGCAGAACTTGGGCCAGACAATCAAGTTCGAGTTAACGCCATAAGTGCTGGACCAATTCGCACTCTTGCCAGCTCTGCAATAGGGGGGATACTGGACATGATTCATAACGTGGAGGAAAAAGCCCCCTTACGTAGAACAGTTACACAAAAAGAAGTAGGCAACACAGCCGCCTTTTTACTCAGTGATCTTTCAAGCGGGATTTCCGGTCAAACCATCTACGTTGATGCGGGCTACTGCATTAATGGAATGTGATCTGACTAAAACTATTACCGAAATGGATTAGGAACAATGAATTCCTCACGGAAAGGCGAAATTCATCGCGTTACACGCGAAACAGATGTTTATGTTCGTTTAAACCTAAACGGGTCAGGCAAATGCGAAGTATCTACTGGAATACCTTTTCTGGATCATATGCTCCATCAACTATCTAGTCATGGCCTAATAAACCTTGAAATCAAAGCCAGTGGAGATACACATATTGATGATCACCATACAAATGAAGATGTTGGCATTGCATTAGGTCAAGCGCTGTCCAAAGCACTCGGGAACCGTAGTGGTATTAACAGATTTGGGCATTTTGTCGCTCCTCTTGATGAAGCCCTAGTCCAGGTTGTTTTAGATTGCTCTGGGAGACCACACCTTAATTACAAACTCGAAATCCCCACAGAAAAGATTGGGAAATATGACACAGAGCTAGTAAAAGAATTTTTTGTTGCGGTAGTAAACAATAGTGGAATAACACTTCATATCAAACAACTAGAAGGAATTAATTCTCATCACATTGTTGAAGCATGTTTCAAGGCATTCTCCAGAGCTCTCCGTATGGCAATAGAGTTAGATCCTAGAAGATCTGAAGAAGTACCTAGCAGCAAGGGCATTCTTGAGCAAGCGGGAATTTCACAATGAAAATCCTCTTTTTTCTATCAAGCTCACACTTGTCTAATATCTAAGCGAGAATAAGAGAAATAAATAAAATTTCAGCAGTGAGCAAGTCATCCTTAGGTTCTGAGTCCGAATTAAAGCATGGTCAATTTAATCAAGCTGATTGGTCTAGTGCATATTGTAATGTCGATGATGAATTAAATAATTTCGAACTAAAAATAATTAAAGGGGAAATTCCCATCGAATTAAATGGCACTCTTTATAGAAATGGACCCGGCAAACTAGAAAGAAATGGACAATGGATTCATCATCCATTTGATGGTGATGGTATGATTGCAGCGTTTAAGTTTGAAGATTGCAAATGTAATTTTACCAATAAATTTATACGTACTCAAGCATGGTTAGAAGAGGAGAAAGCAGGTCGTTTCCTGTATAGAGGAGTGTTTGGGACACAAAAACCAGGTGGTAAAATCGCTAATATATTTGATATTCGCTTAAAGAATATTGCCAACACTAATGTTGTCCCATTTGGAGAAAAGTTATTAGCTCTTTGGGAAGCTGCCGGACCACATGAGATTAACCCGTCTACATTAGAAACAATAGGGATTACCAACCTCAATGGAATATTAAAATCCAGCGAAGCTTTTAGCGCTCATCCAAGATATGATCCAGGGCATCATGGTGCTCCAAGAATGGTTAACTTTGGAGTAAATACAGGACCAAAAAGCACAATCCGTTTAATGGAGTTTCATACTCAGGGTAATAATGCAGGGGAATTAATTAGTGAAAGAAAAGATCAATTCCCCGGATTTGCATTCCTACATGACTTTGTTATAACTAAAAATTGGGCTATATTCCTACAAAATTCAATCCGTTTTAATCCTTTACCATTTATTCTTGGAACGAAAGGTGCTGCACAATGTTTGTCATCTAATACAAATGATAAATCTAATTTCTTATTGATACCAAGAGAATCTGGAGTATTTGCCAACCAGATGCCCAGAGTAATAGAAGGACCAAAAGGTTTTGTTTTCCATCACTTAAATGCCTGGGAGGAAGATAATGATTTGTTTATCGATAGCATTTACTACAACGATTTTCCTTCTATTGATTCCAATCAAGACTTTCGTACAATTGATTTTGATCTTCTACCTGAAGGAATATTAACGCGCTGCCACATAGACCTATCAAATGAAGAATTAGTAACCAAAAGATTAAATAATCAATGTTGTGAATTTGCAATGGTTAATCCTCAGAAACAGGGATCAAAAGCACGTTATGCATGGATGGCAATATCTGCAAAAGAGGAAGGGAATGGTCCTTTACAAAGTATTAAAAAACTTGATCTATTGAGGGGTGAGAGAAATATTTGGAGTGCTGCTCCAAGAGGCTTTGTAACCGAACCATTAATGGTTCCTCATCCTAATGCTAAAAATGAGGATGAAGGCTGGGTAATTTCTCTGATATGGAATGGAGAAACTCGCAAATCACAGATAATCATCCTTAATTCAGCAGACATGAGTGAACAAGCAATTATAGAGTTACCAATTACAATCCCTTACGGATTACATGGTAGTTGGGTAAATAAAAAATAAATTAATTATGATCTCAAAGGGAAACTAATTCATATTATTTCTCTAAACCTTGACTGAAAAATAGAGAATGCTTTCCCTCTATGACCACAAACTTTCTTTGTCTCCATACTCATTTCAGCAAATGTCATTCCTAATTCATTAACTTGAAAAATTGGATCATATCCAAAGCCATTTGTACCTCTTGGAACATGAGTAATCAAACCCTCGCAATGTCCTTCTACTTCTATAAGAATTTTATTCTCCGGTGAAGCCAGGCATAAGGATGCCGTAAAACATGCCCTCCGATCACTAATACCTTCTAATGCATGAATTATTTTGTTGATACGTTCTAAATCTGTTTTTGCATACCGAGCAGAATGAACTCCTGGAGCACCTTGAAGAGCCGCAACGCTTAAACCGGAATCATCTGCTAATGCCCAGCAACCAGTTTGATTTGCAACTGTGCAGGCTTTCAGACGTGCATTCTCTTTGAAATTCTTGCCATTCTCAATAACTTTTATTCCCTCTGGCTGAGGAACAATCTCTATTGGGAAATCCGAGATTAATTGACTAAACTCATTAAACTTTCCTTGATTGCTAGTCGCAATAACCAATTTTCTCATCATTAAGACTAACAGAATTAATTACATTCTAGAAAAATCTTGTGCCCATTCCAAAGTTCTATTTAACAAATCTTTTGTGGGTGCTTCACAATATAATCTTAAAAGAGGTTCAGTTCCAGAAAACCTAAACATTACCCAATGGTTTGCTTCCAATCTAAGTTTTACTCCATCTGTGCGAATTACTTCTTTAACTGAGATCCCAATCACAGAAGAAGGAAAAGATTTAGCCAATCTTTCTTCAAGATAGTTTTTGGTAGACATATCAGCAAGCTCCAAATCTATACGATCAAAAAAAGTCTTTGCGCCAAAACGACTTTGAATAGAGTCAAGACGATCAGCTAAACCCTGCTCACTTTGAACAAGAGCTTCCAGAATCAGCAGTGCTGCAAACAAAGCATCCCTTTCAGGTAAATGCATACCAAAACCAACACCTCCCGACTCTTCTCCCCCAACTAACACTTCCTCAGCAAGCATTTCAGATGCAATATATTTAAATCCAACAGGAAGTTCTTTGACTTCTCTACCCAACTCTTCCCCAATAAGTCTCATCAAGTCTGAGCCACTGACAGTTTTCAGTATTCGTCCAGGTAAATTTCTAACTCTTGCCAAATGATCAATAAAAAGCGGCATCAATAACTGAGTACTACAAAACTTTCCATTCTCATCAACCGCAGCAATACGATCCCCATCCCCATCAAATACAAGTCCTATAGCGATTCCTCCATCATTATTAGCTTGCCGAACTACTTCAATCAAATGAGGAACATATCTTTCTAATGGTTCTGGGGGATTGCCTCCAAACAGAGGATCACGTTGAAAACGAATTTCTTCTACTAAACAATTATCAGGTGAATTTAAAAGATCCCTAATACATCCAGCAGCTGATCCATGCATAGGGTCAACAAATACTTTCAACCCCATCTGCTTAAGTCCATTTTTCAACGCCACTAAATCCAATTTGTTTTTCAACCCAATTAGATGCTCTTCACGACAATCAAAGCGCTTGGTAATTCCATCAATTGGGGTTGTAATTCCACCCGCAGCAATTCTCAATTCAACAGCTTTAGTGAAATCTCCTTCTACTGAACCTCCAAAAGGACCTTTTATTTTCAACCCGAGCCACTCAGGTGGATTATGACTTGCAGTTATAACTAAAGCACCGAGCGCTTTCCGATGAACTACCGCCCAACTGGTTGCAGGAGTAGGAACCTCCGTTTCTGACAACAATGGCTCAAGTCCACAACCTCTCACCGCTGAAGCAAGTGATTCAGCAAACTCCTTTGCAAGAAAACGTCTGTCATAACCAATAATTATTGTTGGATTCCGATCCCCTCCTGATGAGCGAAAAGCAAGCTCTTGTGCTGCTGCTGAAGCAACATGCAAAAGTCTTTCGAGAGTAAAATCAGCTCCGAGTACACCTCGCCATCCATCAGTACCAAATTGAGCAGGGACTTTTTTTAGATTTAATGGTTTTGACACAATACAAATTGCAAGGAAGTTCTAATCGGGGGAAAGAATTAACGTGATGCTATGAGTGAAACCACTCTCAAAGCAAACGTACTTACTGATCGATTGCTTTGCAGCTGGATCAGCTGTCGAAGGAAAGCATGGCTAGATAAAAATGGCGATCCCGAACTAAGACTTTGGAGTCCTCATCGCACCCTACAGCTCAACCATCAACAACAAAGTTTCTTTGCTTTGATGGAAGAAGAACCTAGACGAGGAGTTCATGCATTTGAGAATGGAGCCAGTGGAATAATCGGGATAAGGCTTAAAGGAAAATCCAAATCAGGCCATTTCATTGAATCTCATCCTCCACTCCTTCAACGCATCAAAGGAAACAGTTGTTGGGGAGACTTCTCATATAGGCCTGTTGTATCAAATCAAGGCTATAAAGTAACAAGGGTGCATCGACTTACCCTTGCTTTTATAGGCCTTCTGCTAGAAAATCTTCAAGAGTCAAGTGTTTCGAATGGTATTGCTGTTTCTTTGCGACAGAATACATTAAAAATTGAAAAAGTATCTTTACGAGACAATCTAAATTTCCAGTTAAATAATAGTTTATCTAAACTAGATTCAGATTTAAAACTAAAAGCTCCACCGCCTATAACGTCTGATCGTAGAAAATGCAAGCTATGTTCTTGGAGAGGTATATGCGATCAAGAAGCTAACGTTGAAGGATACTTAAGTGAAGTTAGCGGAATTGGAGCCAGCAGAGAAAAGATACTAAAGGAAATCGGAATCTCTAACATCAAACAGCTAGCATCTTCCAAGACAAAGGACATATCACAAATAATCTTTGGCTCAGGAGATAAACATAATGAAATTGCAAACGCTATTATATCTCAAGCCAGAGTACAGGCATCTGGGAAAAGTAAAAGAATCAATCAAAATAATGCCATTCCAGAACTTAAGCTTACACAAGGAGTATTAATATATGATATTGAATCAGACTCAGACGAAGATGAAGATTTCCTTCATGGCTTCTTAAAAATAGAAAAGAATTCAGAAGGAAAATTTGATCTTGAAAAGTCAATTTACCATCCAGTTCTTACATTCAAAGAAGAAAGTGAGAAAATAGTTTGGGCAAGACTTAAAGCTAAACTAAAAAAATATAGCGACTGGCCAGTTCTACATTATGGCGAAACAGAATTATTAGCTATTAGGAAATTAGCCAAAAGGCAAGGCCTAAGCACAAATGAAATCGAAAGACTTACAAAAAGATTCATTGATATTCACTCCAGAGTAAGAAATTTTTGGCGATTACCTACAAATAGCTATAGTTTAAAGGCGGTAGCGACTTGGCGAGGCTTTCGCTGGAAAAAAATTCGAGTTAATGGAGCAAGAGCTCTTCTATGGTGGCGACAATGGAAGACAAACAAACATAAAAACAAGCAAACTTTCAATAATCTAAGGTGGATTCTTGAATATAATCATGATGACTGTCTTGCCACATGGAGAGTAGTTGAATGGCTCCTAGAGGAAGATAAATATTCCAAAGACTAGAATATGTTAAAATTCAGAATATTAAGCTAAAAACTGCTTTGGCATAGAGATTCTAATACTTTTAGAAAAATCTTTTACAAATAATTCCTTCTCATTTAATCCATCGCCAGAGACAATTGCCAGACCAAAATTAGAAGCAGATTCAATACTTTCCACAGAAGATGTTATAACACCATGGGACTTAGAAGTAGTTTCAGTGGATTTCCCAAACAACCTTTCACCAGACTCTAAAGAATGACTTGATTCCCAAAACATTATCTTTTTTTCTTTAACTGTATTCCTAAGCTGCCTGGAAATTGCCTCTTGCCCTAGGTAGCAGCCTTTATCAATTGAAATCAAATTAGAAAGTCCTATTTCAAAGGGGTTTCTTCTCCCATTAATTTCATTTGGATAGCATGGTATTCCATGTTCCAATCTCCATATCTCAAATTGATTTTCAGTCAATTTGTGGTAAGCTTTAAAGAAAGAAGGGTAAGGTTCACCTGGAGCTAGACGAAGCACTCTATCATTCATGATATTGTTTTCTTGTGAAATAATTTGCACTCTACGAATCTTTTTATGAGATACAATCCCTACCTTATCTGCAGGGAAAATAACTTTATCAAAACCTTCTAATACATCCTCACTATTTCCTTGAAAAACCAAAACATCTGCACCTTTATCATCCAAGCTAATCTCAAGCAATGCTCTAACAAACCCTTTTGTTGAAAGCCAACAGGTAAAACTATATCTATTCAGATCTGAAGAATAGATATCTATTGTTGTTTGACCATGTAGAAAATCCTTTACTCCTGATCCTTGTAATCGGAAAAGAGAATAAGATCCCTCCCAAAAATAACTCTTATTAATCTTCATAATCTAATTTTTCCCTAGCATAATCAGATACTTCCTTGAGCAAGAAAAGGCTTTGCAGATCTAAATTTGCAGAATCCATATTTTCTTTGGCGCCTTCCTGACGATCAACAATGGCTACTACCCTCTGAACGTCATATCCAAATTCACGAAGTTGATTCACTGCTTTCAAAGAAGAACCTCCTGTCGTAACAACATCCTCTAGCACAGTAATTTTT
The DNA here is from genome assembly GCA_003215635.1 of Prochlorococcus sp. AG-409-J19. Classification (GTDB taxonomy): domain Bacteria; phylum Cyanobacteriota; class Cyanobacteriia; order PCC-6307; family Cyanobiaceae; genus AG-409-J19. Next base: position 13,823 of record QCKC01000003.1, on the reverse strand, counting down.
GAGCCCTTTTGTGGGAGAGGACCTTCAAGCCAGCTTGCGGTCCCATGACCTTTAGGTTCCTTTCTAACTATCAATGCATCTATTTTTCTATCTTCATAAGCAGCAGCCATAGCAACACCACTTACAAGAGGATCTGCTCCCAAGGTCAATCCAGCTACCGCTATAGAGTCAAGTTCAACTTTTTCAAGCAAGTCAAAACTTAAAAGCACCAGAGCAGAACCACTCAGCGTGACGGGTTTGCAATTCACATAATGATTACTCTTACGACCAGAAGCCAAGGTGAATTCGCCATACCGATAAGCATCCTTGGCAAGCTGCCTAAGCAAAATTTCTCTTCGTTGCTCTTTGGTTATTTCAAAAATTTTCATCTGGGATAGCTCATTTACAACGAAGTACTTACTTTATTTTTTAGGTATTACCTATTATTCCTTGGAAGGCTTAATCCTGAATAAGGACAGCTGCTCAAGCCTAATCACATTAGGGGGTCTAGCAATCTGGTGAATGCACCAAACTCATAATTTGGCTAAGGCGAGTTCGATCCTCGCGACCCCCATTCAGAAAATTGTCGATTCATTAATCAGATAACTCCAAAAGAATATGCATACTGCTTACGGCCACTAATCTCTGAAAGCTATGCCAAAAGTTGCCCAAAAATTCTCAACCCATTGAGAACCGAGCTTTACCTACCAACATAAATTGTCCTTAAAGCAATGAGATTGCTTCTTATCTGTGCCTTATTGGGCCTCCCAGCCTTCTTTGCAGCTAGCGAGGTGGCAATTTTGCGACTACGCCCAAGCAGAGTTCAAAGACTAGTCGAGGAAGCACAACCTGGCGCAATTGCTATCAAAAGACTTCAGCGCCGTCTTAGAAAAGCCCTAATGGTTTCACAATTAGGAACCACACTTTCACTAATAGCTCTTGGTTGGATAGGTCCCCAACTAGGACATCATTGGTTTCCAGTAGCTAAAGATATGACTCAGTTCAGAGATGGATCTATTTTCTTGCTAATTGTTTTTCTAACCACCTTGATAGCAGGATTAATTCCTAAAGCATTAGTACTCAACAGACCTGAAACTGCTGCTCTGCAACTATCTCCCATCTTGGAAGCAGTAATGAAAACAATGGCACCTGTTCTAGGAGTACTGGAATCCATTGCTAGCTTATTACTAGGACTAATGGGATTAACTACGAAATGGGATTCTTTAGTCCCAGCCCTATCAGCAGGAGAATTAGAAACACTTATAGAAAGTGGTGGTGTAACTGGTTTACGTCCAGACGAAAGAAACATTCTTGAAGGTGTTTTTGCACTTAGAGATACACAAGTAAGAGAAGTAATGATTCCTCGCGCAGGAATGGTAACGCTACCAATTGAAGTTTGTTTTGCTGAACTAATGGAAGCAGTTCATCAAACAAAGCATGCGCGATTCTTGGTTACAGGTGAATCCCTTGATGACATCAAGGGATTGTTGGATTTACGCCAACTCGCTGAAGCAATTGCTAAGGGAAACTTACAAGCAAATTCGCAACTAGAGCCATATCTGCAATCAGTACCTCGGGTTCTTGAAACAAGTACATTGTCTGAATTATTGCCGTTGATTAAAAGTGGCAACCCACTATTACTTGTAGTAGATGAACACGGAGGTACCGAAGGGCTCGTCACAGCAGCTGACCTAACTGGAGAAATAGTTGGAGATGAACTCGAAGCAAATAAAAATCAAAAGAATTTGGAATCAATAGATGGATATTCTGATCAATGGTCTTTGGCAGGTGATCTTGAAATCATTGAGCTAAACAAACAGCTGAACTTAGAATTACCCGAAGCAGATGACCACCACACAATTGCTGGCTTTCTATTGGAAAAGTTTCAGCATGTGCCTCTTACAGGCGAAACTTTGAACTACGAGGACCTACTATTTGAAATAACAATCATGAAAGGTCCTCGCATTGACAGAGTAAAGCTATTCATCGCAAATCCTGATACTTCAGGAGACGCCAACTCAGTAAATGACCTCTAAGTTGACTTTAAGGATCATCCTCCCCAATGACTAAATTCATGGATCCTGTAAAGGTTGGGGTTATAGGTATCGGGAACATGGGTTGGCACCATGCCCGTGTACTTAGCCTGCTTAAAGATGCAGAACTTGTTGGAGTAGCAGATTTAGATAAAGAACGTGGCTTATTAGCAACTGAGCAATTTAACTGCAAATGGTTTAATGACTACCACATCTTGCTCAAAGAAGTAGAGGCTGTATGTATTGCTGTACCGACACTTTTGCACCATCAAGTTGGCCTCACTTGTCTTGAAGCTGGTCAACATGTGCTAATAGAAAAACCAATAGCAGCAAGCCAAGACGAAGCAACTTCTTTAATTACTGCAGCCAATAAGGCAAATCGATTACTACAAGTAGGTCACATTGAAAGGTTTAATCCTGCTTTTCGTGAATTAATCAAAGTTGTTACTAATGAAGAGGTAGTAGTTCTAGAGGCCCGTCGTCACAGCCCGCACGCCGATCGAGCAAACGACGTTTCAGTGGTGCTAGATCTGATGATTCATGATCTAGACCTAGTACTCGAATTAGCCAATGCGCCTGTGATTCATTTAGCAGCAGTAGGAGGGCGGAGCGCCAAAGGTCCTATCGACTATGTCAATGCGACTCTAGGATTTAGCAATGGAGTTATTGCGAGCCTTACAGCAAGCAAGATGAGTCACAAAAAAATCAGAAGCCTGAGTGCACACTGCAAAGGGAGCTTAGTAGAAACTGATTTCTTAAACCATAATCTGCACATTCATCGACGTGCTCATGAATGGTATTCCGCTGATCATGGTGAATTACTATACCGAAATGATGGATTCATTGAAGAAGTAAGCACAACATCAATTGAGCCTCTATATGCAGAATTAGAACATTTTCTTCAATGCGTCAGGGGGAGAGAAAAGCCTGCCGTAGATGGAGAACAAGCATCCCGAGCCTTACAACTAGCAGATCTAATAGAGCAGGTTGTTGAGAATCCAGGGAATGCACTATGTCTAACAAAACCAATCTAGAAAAATCCAAATAGAATAATTAGATTTCTATTGTATAGATATTTTGCTACAAGAATATAGGCCGATTAAACCCTAACAATAAGGCCAAATAAATTTTCAAAAAAGCACAAAAAACCCACTGACTTGCAAATAGGGCAAATCAGTGGAAATTCATCAAACTTTCTATGGAGGCCTCTCCTATGGATTGAGAGAGGCTCTACTCATAATCAAGCTGACTTAAAAAGAACTTTTAACGAAAACCAACTGCTGCTTGCCAAACAAAAACCAACAAAAAGAAAAAGATCGGTATTAGTGGCAAAACATCCACAGTTGGAGCAAAGGCTTGGTAGGCCTCTGGCAGTTGAGCCAGAAAGTCGAGTGTCAAAGCAGCCATCCGTTGGAGTTAATGGGCGTATCAAGGAAAATACCACGTATGCCGTGCAGGTGAGCGACTATTCCATGGAGCGAAATCCTCTGAAAAATTCCCTTCAATGATTCCCTGTGAGATTGCCCGAGTAAATCGAATGAGATGAAACAAATTATGCAGACTCAAAAGACTAAGACCAAGCAGTTCCTCACTACGAATCAGATGATGTAAATAGGCTCTGGAATGATTACGGCAAGCAAAACATCCACAACTTTCATCCAATGGAGAGTGATCATGTCGAAATCGTGAATTTCGCAAATTCCAACGTTCACCGCCTACCAAGGCTGTTCCATGCCGGCCCAGTCGAGTCGGCAAAACACAATCAAAAAGATCTATTCCATTAGCAACAGCTATCGCCATTTCCCTAAGTGTTCCAATCCCCATAAGATATCTAGGCCGATTATTAGGGAGGAGGGGTTCTAACTCACGGACTATTCGATGCATTTCCTCTACTGGTTCGCCAACACTAACTCCGCCAATAGCTATTCCAGGAAGATCAAAATCGGAAACCAATCGGGCACTTTGCTCCCTTAGAGCAGGGAAACATCCTCCCTGAACAATTCCAAACAGAGCCTGATCAGAACGAGAATGAGCCTCAACGCACCTTCTAAGCCAAGAATGAGTCCTATTGCAAGCCAATGCGACTTCACTCTCACTAGCTGGGTATGGAGGGCACTGATCAAATGCCATAACCACATCAGCCCCTAATGCCATTTGAATCTCAATTGATTTTTCTGGAGTTAATTGGATGATCCTTCCATCTCGATGACTCCGAAACTCAACTCCTTGTTCATCAATTTTGTTCAAGTTTGCCAAGCTAAAAACTTGAAAGCCTCCGGAATCAGTAAGTATTGGACCTTTCCAACCCATAAAACTATGCAAACCGCCTGACTCTGCAACAACATCCTCTCCTGGTTGAATATGCAAGTGATAAGTATTGGATAAAACCATTTGCGATCCTGCTTCAGCTAACTGATTAACCGTTAACCCCTTTACAGTTGCCATGGTCCCAACTGGCATAAAACAAGGTGTATTCACAACCCCATGAGGGGTAATAAAAGAACCCACACGTCCACGAGTATTTGAACAATTTGCCTTAATATCAAAACTAAACAGATCCTTCATTTTCAAAAAAGTAGAAATCAAAAACAAAAATCACCAAAAGAACTTAAGTTAATCAATCTAGATTAATAACAGTTCAGAAATGAATCCGCCAAAATGGTTTAAGGATTTCGCAGGTGCATGGATTTTTTATTCTGTTCTACCAGAACTACCTTGGCCTAAAGCTCAATTCAAACGAATTGCTCGTTTTGCTCCACTAATTGGGATATTTCTAGGCACAGTTCAATCTTCGACCTGGTGGATCCTTCATTTAAATGGATGGCCTACATCAGCGTGCGTATTGCTTGTTATTAGTCTTGGAATAATCATCACCGGCGGTTTACATCTTGATGGCCTTATGGATACCGCTGATGGAATAGCCGCAGGGGAAAAACATCGGCTAAATGCGATGGAAGATAGCCGAATTGGAGCAATTGGAGTTCAATCATTGCTAGTTATTCTATTTGCCCAAATTGGCGCTCTAATAAAGCTTAGCGACTTAGCTATTATAGCAATTCCTATTAGTACATTTTGGGGAAGATTATCGCACCTAATAGCAATAACTAGGTTCCCTTATATAAAGCCAAACGGTTCGGCTGAATTTCATAAGAAATATTTCCAACCTGAGATAGATTTCTTGCCATCAATTATTGGTTTAACATTTTTCATCATTCTCCTATTAATATATATGAAAGGAGTATTAAAAATAAAACTTTTATTTTGCTCATTACTTGGAATTATCCCCGCATATTTAATTCAAGCATATCTAGGGAACAAACTAGGCGGCCATACTGGAGACTCATATGGAGCAGCTATTGTCATTACAGAGACATTTATATTTCTAACTATGGCGATTTATCTATAGGCAGCTTTAACAAAAAAGCATTACCTTTCTGCGGCAGTGAGGCATCAAATTGTTCGGGAGAATTAACAAGCTCTAGAGAGCCGCCTAACTTATCTGCTAATTCTTTTGCTAAAGAAAGACCCAAACCACTCCCTGCTTTATCAGAACTCTTTTCACCTCTATATCCCCTTCTAAATATTTTTTCTCTTTCCTCTTCAGAGATTGGCTTGCCTTCATCCCAAACACATATTCCATCTTCATTAATTAACAATCCAATAGGACTAACTTTAGGACTATATCGAAATGCATTCTCCAAAAGATTAGCCACCACTTCAGCAACATAGCCCTCCTGAAAAAGAAAAGTTTTTTCTGTCCAATTTGGCCATTCTTTCGGGGCATTCCACTTTCTTCCTTGAAGGGTCGCAGTAGCCTCAGCTCGCTCAATAAGGGGAGTTAAAACAGCTTTTACATTTGATCCTGAATCACCAGGAAGCAAAGGAGGTAAAAGCAAAGGAGTTGTAGAAGTAAACTCAAGAGGCAATTTTGGCTGGCTTATCTGATCGAGCGCAGAGACATAACGATTTAATTGTGCTTGCTCACTCAATAATCCCTCAACCAACCCTGCATTCAAGCTATCCGAACCTAATCGGCGCAATAACAACTGTGCATAAGTCCTTAAGGCTGTTAACGGATTCCGCAACTGATGAACCATCAATCCAATTTGTTCTCTTTGCTGCTGGAGCTCCTCATTCAATGCAGTCGTTTCAATCTCCAAACTCAAGCAATTCGTTAAAGCCAATGCCGTCGCCTTCAGTCTCCGATCTAAAGAACTTGACCAGCTGCTAGAAGAAAGACTTCTCTCAGCTCTCAAAACACCAAGAAGCATCTGACCTTCCTGCAATGGATACCATCGCCTATTAGGTGAAGGAACTCGCAACTCTCGGTCAGCCTCAACAGGGGGCAAACGTTTGCCATCAATAGGCCACTGGCCCACTAAAACAAGGTTTGGAGGCTTATTTCCATTCTTTTCAGTGACATAGACAACCAAAAATTCCAGATCTTCATCCTGAAAGGACACAAGCTGTTGACGAATCAAATCCACCAAACGATCAGAAATCTTCATGGCACATGTTTTGGAGAAGAGGTCTAAGCAAAAGCCAATTCTGAGAAAGGACTTGAAAAATCCGAAAAAAGTATTAAGATATTAGTTAGCAACTTAAGAAGCGCCTGAACTTGGGCTTCAAGAGCTTTGTCGAAATGGCCAAGGTTGCACAAAAAGTGCTACCAAAGCTACAGCAGAGTTAGACAAGTTGCCGCTAACAGCGGGATGAAAGCCTCATCGATTCATTCAAGGCATCCTTACGGCTCAGTTTCGGTCGACAAGGAGCCTAATGAATCAAAGTTTGCCTGCCAAAACTCATAGATCACATCGAGTTTGGCAGGTTATTTGGTTTTCACTCAATCATGTCTTGTTCCTACACACCCCATAGGGAGTCAATTGAATGTCTAAGAAGCGCAAAAGGATCAGCCGCAGGCGCCTTGCAGGTCAAAGAGTCTTGGCACATGTGCCCATTTATCACATTGAGACGGGCAACCATAAACCCGTAACAGCTGCGCGTAGATATATTGCAGAGGGTGCTTTGAATTCACCCGCAATTCTGAATGTGCGCCGCAACGAACACACAACAGATCGATTCTTTTGGGGAGAAAAGGGTTTATTCAGCGCTCAATATGCAGAAGAGAATCATTTTCTTTTTCCTTCTTTAAGAACAATAGTTGATGCTATTGGAGAAGAGATTATATTTACTGGCCTTGAACTAGTAGCAGATGATTGGGAAGAAATAGAAGAGTACGAATATGCTTTCGTATAAACTCAAACTCTCATTCATGAGAACCAACTGGATAACTTTAATTGCAATAAAGGTACAACCTCTTTAGGTATAGAATGCCCTCCTTCAAATGAGCAAAGTTCCGCTGGGATTTGGCTATTTTCAAGCAATTTAACCAATTGCTCGCAAGCAGAGTAAGGCACTATCTCATCATCTTTCCCATGCAATATTAAAACTGGTGGCCTTTCCAAGGGAGGTAACCAACCCGGATGGGGATAAGCACTACATCCAATCAATCCAGCGAAGGGCAAATCGCAACCAGAAGATAAAGCCATAGCTCCTCCCTGAGAGAAGCCCAAAAGGATTGTCTTTGATAGCGAAATTGAAGATTGATCAAAAGACAATAGTCTTTTCTTTAGAGATAAGATTGCTTCAGGCACATCTTCCCAAGCAGGAGGGAATAAGCCATACCACTGTCTCCCTACACCCTCAGGATGAAGGTGTGGTGCTCTTAGAGAAACAACTTCACAACGATGGGATGATTTGCTAACAATTTCCTTGCCCAGCATCAATAGATCATCTGCGTCAGCTCCCCATCCATGAAGCAAGATCAATCGATGGGATGCATTCTCATCATGAAACCTCAGGGAATCAGCATTCACGAGAAATAATTAGAGCTCTTCTGCTTAGGTTGGTCAGAAGCATCAACAATTCTCATTTTCTCATGGCACCAATAGCCTTATTGAGCGTTTCTAACAAAAATGGCCTCATATCCTTAGCCGAATGCCTAGAGAAAATCCATGGGTTCAAACTTATATCTAGTGGTGGAACAGCTAGGGAATTGGAGAAAGCTGGCATAAATGTTCAAAGAGTTTCTGAATACACCAATGCGCCAGAAATACTTGGAGGAAGAGTAAAAACCCTACATCCTCGTGTTCATGGAGGAATTTTAGCGAAGAAAAATGATTCTTCTCATCAAAAAGATCTTAAAGAACAAGAAATTCCCTTTATAGATCTTGTCGTCGTAAACCTTTATCCCTTCAAAGAAACAATTCAATCAGATAACGTGACATGGTCAGAAGCAATAGAAAATATCGATATTGGTGGACCAGCAATGATAAGGGCTGCTGCCAAAAATCATGAGCATGTTGCTGTTCTAACTAGTCCAAAACAATATCCAAAATTTATGGACTTATTAGAGAATGGGATTGATAATATAACTCCGGAAATCAGAAAAGAACTTGCACTAGAAGCATTTGAGCACACAGCTAGCTATGACATTGCAATTAGCAATTGGTTAGGTTCAAGTTCCAATTCCCCAAGATCAAATTGGATACAAGAGATACCTCATAAACAAACACTTAGATACGGAGAAAATCCACATCAACATGCTACATGGTACGGATCCAGTGTTAAAGGATGGGGAGGTGCCAAACAACTACAAGGGAAAGAGCTTAGTACAAATAATTTATTAGACCTAGAAGCAGCTATCAGTACAGTAAGTGAATTTGGCTACAACAAATCAGACAATCAAAATTGCGCAGCAGTAGTAATTAAACATACTAATCCATGTGGAGTCGCAATTAATAAAAGCATATCAGAAGCACTTAGGCTGGCTATTGAAGGAGATTCAATTAGTGCATTTGGTGGAATCGTAGCCTTAAATTCAACTGTCGATGTATCTACTGCAAAAATACTAAAAAGTCTTTTTTTAGAGTGCGTGGTAAGTCCAAGTTTTACCAAAGAAGCTCAAACTATTCTTTCCGATAAAAGCAACCTTCGTTTATTAGAGTTAAACCCAGAATTATTACAAAATACTGAAATAGAAAATTTTCGAAGCATTCTTGGAGGTGTCTTAGTCCAAGAAAAAGATAATCAACCAATCAATACAAGTAATTGGGATATCGTTACCAAAAGGAAGCCATCTGATCAAGAAGTTGAAGACCTAACTTTTGCCTGGAAAATAGTTAGACATGTTCGTTCTAATGCAATTACAGTGGCATCCTCTGGCCAAAGCTTAGGAATTGGGGCTGGACAAATGAATAGAATTGCATCAGCAAAACTAGCGCTTGATTCTGCCAGCTCAAAAGCAAATGATGCTGTTCTTGCGAGCGATGGCTTTTTCCCATTTGACGATACTGTTCGCTTGGCCGCCCAATATGGAATCAAAGCAATTATTCAGCCCGGAGGAAGCATTAAAGATGCGTCGTCAATTAATGCTTGTGATGAGCTAGATTTAGCAATGATATTTACAAATAAAAGACACTTCTTGCATTAATCAATATAAATAAATTTAGTACTAGACTCAATTATTATTCTTTGGATAATAAGTTATCTTGTTAGTCTTCCTAAATGCCGATAATCTGCCAGGACCAGCGCACACAAAATAGAAAAATATCAATGCGTAGATAGCTGATAATTCAAAAGTATAATTATGATTTTCAACTACTGCAAGAGGGAAACCCTCTAATCCTGTATCTGACAAGTGGAAATAAACAGCGAACAACATAGTAGACATAAGTCCAAGTGCAGAAACCCTCGCAAATATTCCTATAGCTAGACCTATTGGACAAATTATTTGCGTTGCGGCAGCTGCAAAAGTCCAAACGATGGGATTACCTGGTAAAAAAGCAAAATACTTTCCAACCACAAACTCTGCAAAGCCTTGAGGGTCCTGAAACTTCTCCAGACCATGATGAATCATCATCACACTGACACCAATTCGGAGTAAGAATATGGCAAGTTCGCCTGTGATATTGACTTCACCTTGAGAGGAAGGACTTTCAACTACCACTTCTACCTTCTGCGGAGGACTAGAAGCATTGAGTGTAGGTGATGAATCCTCTTGGAAATCTTGTGTGTCTTGGGTTCCAGGGTCAACCATCTTTGCGAAGCTGTCTCAAAACATCTTAGTTGCTAATCAGAATAAGAAGGCTGAGCCGCAAAAGATCTGATTATTCAAAAGCCACTAATTCAGAAAGAATAGTGCAAATGAAAAAATTAAGTCAAGAAAAACAAATCCAAGACACTAAAGGATAAAAAGAATGTTTCTTATTCAATATTCCGTTTGCACTTATTGGTCGCTTAACTTTATCAGCTTATTAATAACATGTTCCACAACTCTATCCGGAGTTGAAGCACCAGAGGAAATCCCTACATTCACAGGACCATCTGGTAGAAAACTTTCTTCTAAAATTAAATCTTCACCAAGAGGTTTATGAACAATCGTATTATCACTTTCTCCGATCCTTTCAGGTGTATCTATATGAAAAGATCTAATACCACGGCTGATAGCTATCTCCTGAAGATGAGTTGTGTTAGAAGAATTGAAACCTCCTATCACAACTAACATATCGAGAGGCTCATCTACCAATGAGAACATTGCATCCTGCCTCTCTTCTGTGGCATCACAAATTGTATTGAAGGCAAGAAAGTGTTGATTTATCTCAGCTGGCCCATACTTTCTCAACATTGTCTTCTCAAACAGTCTACCTATTTCTTCTGTTTCACTTTTAAGCATAGTTGTTTGATTTGCTACTCCGATTCTCTCTAGATCTTTATCAGGGTCAAAGCCTGGAGAAGAAGCTTTAGAAAAACTTTTAAGGAACTCTTCTCTATTTCCATTCTCTAAAATATAATTAGCCACATATTTGGCTTCTTCTAAATCTAAAACCACTAAATATGTACCTGCAAATGAACTAGTAGCGAGAGTTTCTTCATGCTTATACTTACCATGGATAATAGAAGTAAATGTATGCTTCTTATGTTTTTCGACTGTATGCCATACCTTTGAGACCCATGGACAAGTGGTATCAATAATGTGGCAACCTCTTTCATGCAAAAGCTCCATTTCTTGCACGGTGGCTCCAAAAGCCGGCAAAATAACAACATCTCCATCTTCAATTCCTGAAAAATCTTTGACTCCCTTTTCTGCCGAAATAAATCGGACATTCATATTTCTGAGATGATCATTAACTGAAGGATTATGAATAATCTCATTAGTTATCCAAATACTCTCATTTGGATAATGCCTTCTTGTTTCATAAGCCATTGCGACAGCTCTCTCTACGCCCCAGCAAAAGCCAAAGGCCTCAGCTAACCTGACTCTTAATCTGCCATGTTCCAACAAATAACCATTATCTCGAATTGAACCAATTAAAGTACTTTGATATGCCTTCTCAAGCGCTTGTGCCCTTTTTGTGGGAGAACCAAATCCTCTTCTATTGTAGCGATCAGAGTGGTGAAGTGAACGCTTAAAAGCTTGAGTATCCATAGGGGCAAGGTTACACCGAAAAGGTAACTTCTCGAAAAATAGTTTCAATAATAAAAAAGCCTGGCTTACGCCAGGCTAAAAACTGTTTATTCCGTGAATTGTCAGTTCCCTGCAGAAGCAAAGTCAGGATAGGCCTCCATTCCATGCTCACCAATGTCGAGACCTGCAATCTCTTCATTTTCCGATACCCGGATGCCTCCAAAGAAACTACCAATTACTTTCCATGCGATCCAGCATGTGACAAAAGTCCAAATTCCATATGCTGCACAACCGACAAATTGAATCCAAAGCTGGCCAAAGCCTCCTCCTGTAAGAAGTCCAAGCCCTTCTCCAGATCCTTGAACGTCATACCCCCAAAGGCCGATAACCAATGTCCCCCAAATACCACAAACACCGTGTACAGAGAAAGCACCAACTGGATCATCAATACCTAAAGAATCAAGTGCAGATACAGAAAAGACGACGATGATTCCACCCACAAGACCTGCCAACCATGCACCGGACATTGTTAAATTGGCACATCCAGCAGTGATACTGACTAAGCCGGCAAGTATGCCATTAATAATCATTGTCAGGTCAGGCTTACCTGAGGTGATGGTAGAGACAACAGTTGCTCCAATAGCCCCCCCTGCAGCTGCAAGAGTTGTTGTTACAGCCACATAAGGTACCCACTGGTCCATGGCCAGCTGAGATCCAGGGTTGAATCCATACCAACCAATCCAGAGAATCAATGCACCTAAAGTCGCAATGGCCATATTGTGTCCAGGCATTGCTTGAGCTTTCCCGTTTACAAACTTTCCAATGCGAGGTCCGAGCAACATTGCGCCTACTAAACCTGCCCAGGCACCTACTGAGTGAACAATGGAAGATCCAGCGAAATCAATAAAACCGGCTTCACTCAACCATCCACCATTCCACTGCCAACTCCCAGAGATTGGATAGATAACAGCGGTCAAAATCAATGAAAAGACAACAAATTCTCCAAATTTGACCCTTTCTGCTACTAGACCAGAAACGATTGTTGCCGCGGTTCCAGCGAAAGCAGCTTGAAAAAGGAAATCAACTGTTGGCACTAAGCCTCCTTCACTAATGATTTCCGGGGTAACTGAAGGATCAAAGAAAAGACCATTAAAAAACAACCAGCCGGCCGCAATAGCATTGCCATACATCAAGGAATAACCAACAAACCAATAAGCAGTTACGGCTAATGCAAATACAAAAAGATTTTTAGCGAGAATATTCACTGCATTCTTTTGACGACACATTCCTGCCTCAACCATTGCAAAGCCTGCATTCATGAAAATGACTAGGATTGTTGCGACTAACAACCAAAGGTTATTTGCCAAGAATGCAGCATTTAAATCGGGCATTTCAGCCGCATGAGCTGAAAGGTTGAAAAGGCCTAGGCCTACAAATGCGATTGGAACGCAAGCAAGCCACATCAAAGATCGATGAGAACTAAATCCACGAATGCTCCTAAAAAGCATCATTGGTCCTTCTAAAAGGCTTGCATCCTGCAGACGAGAAATTCTTCGCCTATCAGGAGAGGTCGGAACAGTTGTCATAAAAACAAGTGAACAAGGTTAATTGGAATGAATATCCAATAGGAAGACTCATGAAACTTATGCACCTTACGGATGTAAACAAGTCACGATTGATACCAAAATCAATTTTGGTATCAATCGTGCCCAAGGACAAAGGCATTAGAGGAATTATTATTTCTTAAAGAGCCTCCAACTTGCGTTTGCCTTCCCAAGTGATTTTGTCTTCATAAAATCCAAAGCAGCAAGGTATCACCTCAACACCCAATCGCAAAGAATCTCTAAAAAGCTTTCCATAACAAGGATCTGCACTATCTCCAGGTGCAAATGATTTAAGATCAGAACGGCTAATACATGGGATTAAAATTGCTCTAGCAAAATCTAGTACTCCAATAAGTTCTTTTAGATGTTTCTGCCCTCTAGTAGTAATAGTATCTGGGAATAAAGCCACTGTGCCATTATTCCAAGTTGTATTCTTAACTTCTATATAAATCTGTCTCTTTGCAATTCGAGTTGACTCATTAGTCAGCAAAAGATCTATTCGACTCCTGCCATTAGGACCATAAGCTACTTCTTTACGAATTTGGGAAATAAGCCCTAATTCATCCTTCAAAAAACCTGCTTCTATTACTAAACGAATCAATTTATTAGGTAAAGAAGTATTGATACCAACCCAACATGTTTTTTTATCACATCCAAGTACTTCGGCTTGCTCCCAACTCCAAGACAACTTTCTTGTAGAAGAAGGACAATGACGAATTCGTACCTTTCCACCAGGATGGA
>QCKC01000002.1 GCA_003215635.1 Prochlorococcus sp. AG-409-J19 | reverse complement strand
ATCTACAACGAGATGGATTTAAAGGGCTTAAAAATCTCAGCAAAGATGTAGAAGATTATGTTGCCTGCTGAATTACTTCTAGTAGAAAATCATTAACCTTTTCAGGAGCTTCATCATGGGGACAATGACCAACTTCTGGAATGATTCGAAGTGAACGTATGCAAGGAAAAAATTCAGCCCAGTGCCTAGCTTCTATAACAGGCTCCCAGGGATCCGCTTCTCCCCATATCAAGTCAACAGGCAAATTCAAAGACGGGAAGATGTTAGGCGCCAGATAATCATCAAACATATTTATAAAACCTCTAAATGCCTCAGATGCTCCTGGCCTATTGCTTGGTTTATAGAGTAATTCCACAAGCCTTTCATCAACATTGACACCAGTTGGATATGCTTTTTTTAAAACTTCTTTGATAACAACTCTTTGAGCAGCATTCCTAAATAAAGTTGTACTTAACCAACGTTGTCTAACAGCCTTCTTAAGAAGAGGTCGTAACATTTGCATGATGATTGGTTGTTCAGAAAGACGCTTATCATCCATAGTCCTTTGAGCACAATCAATCAGAACAACACCAGAACAATAATCCTGCAAAATAAGCGCAGCTCTAAGCGCTACTACCCCACCAATAGAATTACCCACAAGAAGAACTTTTTCTTGAACAATTTCTCTACAAAAATCTGCTACTTGTTCGCCCCATCCATCAAAACAATAAACAAAGTCACCTTCGCATTTAGGCTCCCCTATAAGTCTTGCCTTTGGTTGACTGCTATTACCAAAACCAATTAAATCAAGCGCATAACAACTAGCAAATGTTGATAAAAAAGGTAGGTTATGGCGCCAATGATCCTTACTCGCACCAAAACCATGAATAAAAACTACTGCCGGATTATCATTTCCTGATTTCTTCCAAGCAACATCCCATCCATTCCAAGACCAATTTCCTTGCTGTTCTTTCATCAAGATAAAGCTCTCGAAAAGTTCATAAGACACAATCAGAATACTAAAACAACATAGTCTTGGAATCAGCTAGGGTCGTAGTGAAACCAAGGGTTATAATTTTCTTCATTAGCAAATTGCAAAGATCATATACAATAATATCTAGTTGAAGGATTAACTAGATTGATTATACTCTTAAGAATGCATTCATATGATTTGTGGATTTTGCAAATAGGAACAAGAACTTTCAAGCGATAGGAATTGGCTTGATTATTAATGATAATGGCAAAATACTAATAGATAAAAGAATAAATGGAGATCATTTAGGAGGAATGTGGGAATTTCCAGGAGGCAAACAAGAGGAAGGAGAAAGTATTGAAATTACAATTATACGGGAACTAAAAGAAGAATTAGATATTGAAGTAGAAGTTGGAGAAAGAGTTCTGATAGTTGATCATAGTGTTAACAACAATTATCTTCGATTTGTTGCACATATCTGTCATATAATAAAAGGAGATCCCAAGCCTCTATGGAGTCAAGAGATCAAATGGGTTTACCCGGAAGAACTGAAAAATTATGAATTTCCCAAAATTAATACAAAAATAATTTATGCTTTAAAAGCTTATCTTAAAGATGCTAATACAATATAAGTCAGAATCCTTATGCAAAACCTCCTAAAAAACCAAAGATGTCTTCTAATCAACCAAAAGTTATCTGCTTTGGAGAAGCCCTGATTGATCGACTGGGACCATTAGGGGGAGACCCTTCTCTTGACAACGGATGTGAAGAACATTTTGGAGGAGCTCCAGCAAATGTTGCTTGCGGACTTGCCAGGTTAGGAACCAATACTGCCTTCATTGGATGCCTAGGAAAGGATGCAATTGGGGAAAGCTTTAAGAAGCTTTTCATCGAAAGAGGGGTTAATATTATTGGCTTACAATTCGACAAAAAACGACCTAGCAGAATAGTACTTGTTAGCAGAGAAATAAGTGGAGAAAGATCATTTCAAGGTTTTAGAGGAGATCAAGGGCTAGGTTTTTCAGATCAGTCGATAGACATCGAAAAGCTTCAGTTAAAGTGGAACATTTTAAAGAAACAGGCATCCTGGTTAGTTATAGGATCTATTCCATTAGCATCAAAATACTCCTCTGAAGCACTATTATGGATTGCAAATGAAGCTAGAAATAATAATATCAAAATCGCTCTAGATATAAATTGGAGGCCTACATTTTGGGACTCTAATTTTTTGTCAGGAACCAATCCAAACCAAAATGCAATGAAGAAAATATCTTCTCTTATAGAAATTTCCTCTTTAATCAAAGTAGCCAAAGAAGAAGCTATTGCTTTCTTTCAAACTGAAGACCCTAAATATTTAGGAAAATCGCTCAAAAATAATCCATATGTAATCATTACAAATGGTGCTAATCCGGTAGGATGGTGGATTAAAGGCTTTCAAGGAACAACCAAAACAATATGTCCACCTGAAGTCATAGATACAACAGGCGCAGGTGATTCTTTTACCGCAGGATTAATACATCAGATTATTAGAAACCCTCATGCAAATACTAGAAAAGATTTATCTAAAATTATTCAATTTGCTGCAGCTTGTGGTGCTTTAACCTGCAGTGGAGCAGGGGGAATCTCTCCACAACCAAGTCAATCAGAAGTTAATTTTTTCCTAGAATCCATTTGAAGGATATTTGATATAAGCAATCCTGCTTTCATCAGGTGCATATTCCAAATGCAAATGCCAAGCCTCTCGTAAATCAATACCTAATCTTTCTGGCCACTCTATTGCCATCAAAGCCCCTAAATCTTTGGCATTTTCCTCCTCTTGAAAAAAGAGTTCATCGGCATCTTTAGGATCCTCAAGTCTATATAGATCCAAATGTACCAAAGGTTGTTTTCCTCGCTGGTAATGATGAGATAAAGAAAAAGTAGGACTCGTAATCTCTTCTCCAATGCCAAGGGCCCTAGCAATTCCTTTAACCAAGGAAGTCTTTCCAGCTCCTAATGGTCCATACAAACCCAATATGGACAATCTAGGAATATTGCTGCCAATCAGTGAGCCCAGCGCAATAGTGTCCTCAAGATCCCTAAGGATGTAAGCCTGATCTGTAGATTGCCTGAAAAGAGAGCTGGAAGCCTCAGCAATCCCGCGGAGATTCCTGTTCACCATGTCCCCTAGGAAGCTTGAACCATGTTGGCAGTCCCTCAAACTAATTCCTCTAACCCTATTTCTAACTACGTCGTAGCAGACATCCAACTCGCTGATTTTGGGCGGAAAGAACTAGGCATTGCCGAGAAAGAAATGCCAGGGTTAATGGCATTAAGAATGAAATATGGTCAAGACAAGCCTCTAAAAGGAGCCAAAATTGCTGGCAGTTTGCACATGACTATTCAAACCGGAGTGTTAATTGAAACTCTGGTTCATTTAGGGGCTGAAGTCAGATGGGCATCTTGCAATATTTTCTCGACACAAGACCATGCTGCTGCTGCAATAGCTGCACAAGGAATTCCCGTTTTTGCAACGAAAGGAGAAACACTAGATGAATATTGGAACTACACACATCGCATTCTGGAATGGGACAACTCATCTGGTCCAAACATGATTTTGGATGATGGAGGAGATGCAACTGGACTTGTCATCCTAGGAAGTAAAGCAGAAAAAGATATAAGCATACTGAACAATCCAACTAATGAAGAAGAGAAAGCTTTATATCAATCAATACGCAAAAAAATTGCAACAGATCCAAATTTTTATTCGAAAATTAAAAATAACATTCAAGGAGTCACAGAGGAAACCACTACTGGTGTTGCGCGCCTCTATCAAATGCAACAGAATGGAGAATTAGCATTCCCTGCTATTAACGTAAATGACTCAGTTACTAAAAGTAAATTCGACAATTTATATGGATGTCGCGAATCTCTTGTTGACGGAATCAAGCGAGCAACAGATGTTATGGTCGCAGGTAAAGTTGCGATAGTAATTGGATATGGTGATGTCGGGAAAGGATCCGCTCAATCACTCCGAGGATTAGGGGCAACTGTCTTGATTGCAGAAATAGATCCAATATGCGCTCTACAAGCAGCTATGGAAGGTTATCGAGTAGTAACACTAGAGGATGTTATAAACGAGGTCGATATTTTTGTTACCTGTACAGGTAATTTTCAAGTAATTAGACATGAACACCTAATCAAGATGAAAGACGAAGCAATTGTCTGCAATATTGGCCACTTTGATAATGAAATTGATGTTGCCTCATTAAGACAATATTCTTGGGAAAATATCAAGCCTCAGGTCGATCACATAACATTACCTAGTGGCAACAAAATCATTTTATTAGCAGAAGGTAGACTAGTGAATCTCGGATGTGCCACTGGACATCCAAGTTTTGTGATGAGCAATTCATTTACCAATCAAGTTCTTGCACAAATTGAGTTATTTACAAATCAAAATGCATATATCAATGAAGTATATGTTTTACCTAAACATCTTGATGAAATGGTTGCACGTCTACATTTGGATAAAATTGGTGCGAAACTAACAGAGTTAACTTCAGAGCAAGCCAAATATATTAATGTTCCCAAAGAAGGTCCATACAAGCCTGAAAATTATCGCTATTAAACTCAGATTAATACCAAAATTTTATTACATAACTACTAATAAAATGGATACATCTCAATTTATTATTAACCTACCAGACGTAATTGGAGAAGCAGTCAAAACAAATCCAATGATGGGCTATATAGCTATTTTCTTGGCAATGTTTCTTGAAAATATTTTTCCTCCAATCCCCTCAGAATTAATTATGCCCTTAGGGGGATTTTATATTCAACAAGGTGCATTGTCTTTCTTCCCTGTTGTACTGGCTGGCTTGCTAGGTACTCTTCTGGGATCACTACCTTGGTATGGAATTGGAAGGATAGTTAATGAAAAACGAATTTCAAGATGGTTACAGAATCATGGTCGATGGTTAGGAATCAAGAGCGAAGATCTATATCGAACAAGAAGATGGTTTAATCGCTATGGCACATCATTAGTTTTCTGGGGTCGTTTAATTCCAGGAATTAGAACTTTGATTTCTGTGCCAGCTGGTATAGAAATCATGCCAATACTTCCGTTTATATTTTGGACAACAGCAGGAAGTTTTCTTTGGACTCTTTTTCTCACTATTGGTGGATTTATATTAGGAGAAAGCTATAGCCAAGTTGAATTATGGATTGAACCTGTATCAAGGGCAATAAAATTCTTATTAATATGCATAATTGTTTTTCTAATTTCAATTGTAATAATACGATTATGGAAAAATGTACGCTCTAAATTTAAATAGAAGAGTATGCTTTAAAAAGGGATTTCATTGTTATTTGAATCACTAGAGAAACTGCCAGAATCCCCATCTCTTTTGGAACCTAATAATTCCAGTCGTTCTACTCGAACAACAGGTTTAGTTCTATCTTCACCGGTACTTCGATCTTTCCAACGATCCAACTTAAAGCTTCCAACAACACCTATTAAGGATCCTTTCTTTACAAAATCTGCTGCGACTTGAGCTTGCTTTCCCCAAATTTCAAGATTGAACCAGTCAGGTTCATCACTCCGACTTCTGCGATTGACTGCAAGAGTTAGGTTTGCAACAACCGTGCCCGATTCAAAATAACGCACATCTGGATCTCGACCCGCTCGGCCAACAAGTGTCACGGAATTTACACCCATGAGAAAAAAAAGATTTTTTAATTCCCTGATAATCAAGCACGATTTCCAGACAAAAGCATAATTTTTTTGCTTGTCATGTCTTTCAAGCTCTCAATTCGACTAATCCAACTATGATTGCGCGACTTGTTATAGAAAATTTTGTTTTTTAGTCGCTTCAAGCTTTCTAGAGATATCGGCATCGACCTTGGTACAGCCAATACCTTGATATACGTTTCTGGTAAAGGCATTGTCCTACAAGAACCGTCAGTAGTAGCACTCGATCTCGAAGAAGGAGTACCCATGGCAGTAGGTGATGATGCCAAGCTGATGCTTGGCAGAACGCCTGGAAGCATCAGAGCAGTCAGGCCTCTGCGAGATGGCGTGATTGCTGATTTTGATGCAGCTGAACAAATGCTTAAAAGTTTTATTCAAAAATGCAATGAAGGACGAGGCATAGTTGCACCAAGGCTTGTTGTTGGTATTCCAAGTGGTGTTACAGGAGTGGAGCGTAGGGCTGTTCGCGAAGCAGGAATGGCAGGAGCACGAGAGGTTCATCTCATAGATGAACCAGTTGCTGCAGCGATTGGAGCCTCCTTACCGGTTACAGAGCCTATTGGAACAATGATTGTTGATATTGGTGGTGGTACTACAGAAGTAGCTGTTCTCAGTCTTGGTGGAACTGTCTTAAGTGAATCAGTCCGAGTTGCTGGTGATGAACTCAACGATGCTATCGGAACCTACCTAAAAAAAGTCCACAACCTTGTAGTTGGTGAAAGAACAGCTGAAGAAATCAAAATTCGCATTGGATCAGCATTCCCCAATAACGAATTTGATTTGCAATCAATGGACGTTAGAGGTCTCCATTTGCTATCTGGACTACCTAGATCAATCAATCTGCAAGCTGGCGATCTGAGAGAAGCCATGGCCGATCCATTAAATAAAATTGTCGAGGCAGTTAAACGTACTCTTGAAAGAACTCCTCCAGAACTAGCTGCAGATATTGTTGATCGCGGAATCATGCTGGCTGGGGGTGGCGCCTTGGTAAGAGGAATAAGCGATTTAGTTAGCCATGAAACAGGAATCTTTACACACGTTGCAGAAGATCCTCTTCTATGTGTTGTAAATGGCTGTGGACAAGTATTAGAAGATTTCAAGAGATTCAAACGGGTCGTAGACACACCCGAATTTGCACGTTCTGCAGTGACTGACTAAATCATGGGGTCTTCCCTAAGATTTAATTATTTTCGATGGAGATATTTTCGTCGATTTAAGCTAATCCTTTTTTTAGCTAGTTCATTGATACTGATTAGGTTTACAAAAACAAGTATCTTCATAGATATTTATGCCTTGTTAACTAAGCCTCTTTTACCAGGATCTGCACAAAAAGAATGGATAAGTAATGGAGTCAGAATTGAACAACAAGCAAAGTTAATACTACTTGAAGAAGATAATAAGAGATTAAGAGAGTTACTTTCCCTTCAAAAGAGTTCGAACAAAAAGAAAATAACCGCAGCTGTAATTTCGAGGACACCATCTGGCTGGTGGCAACAAATAATAATTAACAAAGGCAGTATTCACGGTATTAAAATAGGAAATTCTGTTGTAGGACCAGGAGGATTGCTTGGGCGTGTGCAAAAAGTCACTCCAACAACCGCAATAATCCAATTACTAACTTCTCCGAATAGTCGAATAGGAGTATGGGCTCCAAGAACAAAACGTCATGGATTACTTATTGGCCTTGGAACAAATAGACCTCGATTGATATTCTTTGAAAGGGAACCAAAAGAAAAGCCTGGAGACCTTATAAGCACATCTCCCGCTAGCACATTAATAGCTCCAAACTTACCCGTAGGAATAATTCAATTAGTGAATAAACAAGCCATGCCATCTCCATATGCCTCTGTACAGTTAATTGCGGCACCCCATGCTATTGACTGGGTGCAAATCAAATTAAAATGACGGCAAGTATTCATCACAAAGTAATTAATCTCATATCTTTATTTACTGTTCCTATATTAACATTATTAGATCCTAAACTATTTCATTTATATGGTATTGGTCCTTCTTGGGCAATTTTATTTCTTCTAGCATGGGCAATAAAATATGGACGATTTTCGGGCGCAATTATAGGTCTATGCCTTGGCTTAATGGTTGATGAAATTAATTCCACAGCAATAACACAAATACCAGTATTACTAATACTAGGTTGGTGGTGGGGAAATATGGGTAAAAGAAGTCTGAAGATAGAAAATATATTCAATATCGGCCTTATGTCATGGATTGGAACAATAATTTTAGGTCTCTCAATATGGCTACAAACTATTTTAAAGTATCAAGAACAAGAATTGGACAGCCTTCTTCAATGGGGATGGAATAATTTGCTAAGCCAATCAATTGTGACTGCATTAGTTGCACCGGTCATAATTATTTGGCTGACAAAAATATGGAGTAGGAGATAAAAAATATTTTGCAGAAGAATTTCCAGAGCGAATACCCCTATGGACTAGGTAATAATGCTCAAATTTTCAAAAACTAAGTTTTAGATTCGCAAATAAGGCAAAATTCCGCGAATTGAACGTTTCCCTGTGACGGCTTATACATAGTTGTAACAAGAGATAACGCGAAAAAACCGCCCAACAGAAACAGATTTCATCTGCATAAAAAATAAGAAAATATACTTAGGTATAATTACTTTTAAAATCTTAAAAAATTCGAAAAAGTATGATTTATCGTCCCCTTTAGTTGCTTTTTGTAAGGGTTGGAAGGTTATGGTTGCATTTCTTGATGAGGAAATGCTCATGCCAGGAGGAGGCCCATCCAAGCTTAAAAGCATTGATGGCCCTGCTAAAAAAAATGCTGCAATGCCTAAAGCGTGCATATTGGTTGTTGATGACGAACCAGCAGTACTTCGCGTGTTAGTTACGCGCCTCGAATTAGCTGGCTATCAAGTTATTTCGGCACAAGATGGAGAAGAGGCATTATCTGTCTTCCACAAAGAGTCGCCAGACCTAGTAGTTCTTGATGTCATGCTTCCAAAGCTTGACGGCTTTGCAGTGTGCAGAAGACTGCGAGCTGAATCTTGTGTCCCAATTATCTTCTTAACAGCTCTAGAAGCAATTTCAGAACGTGTTGCGGGACTTGATCTAGGTGCAGATGATTATCTTTCTAAACCATTTAGCCCCAAAGAACTTGAAGCAAGAATTGCAACGATTCTCAGAAGAGTAGGGCCTGGATCCTCAATTGCTGAGCCTCGAGATATTCCTGTAGGACAAGGAGTTCTTAGAGTTGCTGATTTAGTCGTTGATACAAATCGACGACAAGTCAGTAGAGCAGGTGAAAGAATAGGTCTGACCTATACGGAATTCAGCCTGCTTGAATTACTTTTCCGTGAGCCTGGAAGAGTAGTTCCTAGAGCTGAAATACTTGAACAATTATGGGGCTATCCTCCTAGACGCGCAGCTGACCTAAGAGTTGTCGACGTTTATGTAGCCCGATTACGAGGAAAACTCGAGCCTGATCCTCGTAATCCAGAGTTAATTCTCACAGTCAGAGGAATTGGGTACGCATCTCAAAGAATGGGAGAATTTCCAACAGCGTTAGCAAGCTAAATAATTCACTAGATTTGCTCAAACTTTTCAAAAGCTCCATAGACCGGCAATATGACCCGGATTGCTTTTGTAGATTTGTCTGACCTGCGTGAAACTCGCCTAGAGAAGGCAAAACTTCTCAAAGAGATAGGACAAGAACCATATGCATTAGGTTTCTCACCAACTCATAAAAATGCCGAATTACAGGCTCAGCATGCTGATTTGCCTAATGGTCAAGAAAGAAAAATAACAGTTTCAGTGGCGGGTCGAGTACTCACAAGAAGGGTGATGGGAAAACTTGCTTTCTTTACTCTTGCTGACCAATCAGGATCTATCCAACTATTTCTTGAAAAAGCTACTTTAGATAATTCTGCAAATATAAAGCCAAAGACTACTGGTACATTTGATCAAATAACATCACTTATTGACTCAGGTGATTGGCTTGGAGTCAAAGGAATAGTAAAGAGAACTAATCGGGGTGAACTATCGGTAAAAGTTCAAGAATGGCAGATATTAACTAAATCGATACAACCATTGCCAGACAAATGGCATGGACTAACTGATATAGAAAAACGATATCGTCAAAGATATTTAGACTTAATTGTTTCTCCACAATCGCGTGAGACATTTAGAAAAAGAGCAATGATGATTAGTGGAATTCGTCGCTGGCTAGATGATAGACAATTTCTAGAAATTGAAACTCCAGTTTTGCAAGCAGAAGCAGGCGGCGCGGACGCTAGGCCTTTTGCAACCCATCACAACACCTTAGACGTACCACTTTATTTGAGAATTGCTACTGAATTACATTTAAAAAGGCTAGTAGTTGGAGGATTTGAAAAGGTTTATGAACTTGGGAGAATTTTCAGAAATGAAGGAATAAGTACACGTCATAATCCTGAATTTACATCTGTCGAAATATACAAAGCTTTTGCAGATTATATTGACATGATGGAATTAACTGAAGAGTTAATATCGTCGATTTGTATGCAAATTTGTGGCTCTACTAAAATTAACTATCAAGAACATATTATAGATTTAACTCCTCCATGGAAACGAATTACTATGCATGAAGCAGTCAAAAATTCTTGCAAAATTGACTTTCTAAAATATAAGAATGATTTTAAAGGTGCAGCTTTGGCAATGAAAGAAGCTGAACTAAATGTTCCTGAAGATGCAGACAGTGTTGGTCGACTCTTAAACGAAACATTTGAGCAAACTGTGGAACAAAATTTAATTCAGCCAACTTTTATAATGGATTATCCGATTGAAATCTCTCCACTAGCACGCAAACATAGAAACAAAGCTGGGCTTGTAGAAAGATTTGAACTTTTTATTGCAGGAAGAGAAACAGCAAATGCTTTCACTGAACTCATTGACCCAATTGATCAAAGGGAACGACTCGAATCACAACAACTGAGACGAGAAGCTGGGGACCTTGAAGCACATGGGATTGATGAAGACTTCTTAAATGCCCTGGAGATAGGCATGCCACCTACAGGCGGTCTAGGGATAGGAATCGACCGATTAATAATGCTTCTTACCAACAGTCCATCCATACGTGATGTGATCGCTTTCCCTTTACTTCGTCCAGAATCTCCTAAGGAAGTTTCGTAAAATTGAGCCATTACAGGGGATAATTAAAGCAGTGGTAAATTCCTCTAAAGATGAGTGGTGAGCGTGTAGGTTTCCGCTTCAAGCACACCGATGCGGTGGTTAAGCGCAATCCTCAAGGCCGTTCGCGGCGGGGATGGGTAATGGAACCAGTTGAACAGACCACTAGTCGTGGCACAAAAATGCCTGCCTATCGCATTCGTTGGCGAGATAGTGAGCGTCCTGAAATTGTCCTGCAACATATGTTGATTGCTGATCCTGACCCAAGTCCACCCCCTTCAAATGTGAGCCTAGAACCACCTAAGGCCAAAAAATAGAACATCAAGCAACATCAAAAAGTTTTGTTCTGCTTAATTTTTTCAAGCTCTTGAAGGTCTTCAAACCTTGACCAATCATCTTCAATGTCTGAATTTGAACACCTAGTGACTTCGGACATTAAAGACATTTTTTCTTCAATCTCTTTGAAACGCAATCCAAGCTCATCAAGGTCCAACCAAAGCTGCCTTCCCTGATCCATGATCTGATTCACATAATTCTCTGCTCTCATTGCTAGATCAACAGCGCCTGCATTCTTGGCTCGTTCTACTCGCTTTTTCCACTCACTAATCAATCCCGCCAATGCGACAAGCTCTTTTCTACGTTCCGCTGCTTCGGTTTCTAACTCATCCCGACTAATTTTTAATCTATTAACGCGAGCTTTCTTTTGCTGCTCTCTAAATAAAAAATCTTGGTAGGGATTGAACTGTAAAAAATCCTCCAACCTCTGATCAAGGTCTTTTTCAAGTTGTTGAAGCCACTCAAGATTCATAAACAATCCAAAAATCTTTAGTAAATAAATCCGGTTATTCCAAATATAACTTGCATCGGTGTGTACTGGCTTAAAGAAATTAGCTGGTCATCCAATTGGAAGAGAAAATCAATCAATAATTGTAATCAAAACTTTGCCAACGCTTTTTTTATATCCCTATCAGATTGCTTACGTTTTTCTTCTTGACGCTTATCATATAATTTTCGACCTTTACCTAGCCCAATTGTTATTTTCACCCATGAGCCTTTTAAATGTAAGTTAAGTGGCACCAAAGTTAAACCTTTCTTATCAAGTTGACCACGTAACTTGTCTATCTCTCTACGATGAGCAAGAAGCTTTCTAACTCGCAAAGGATCATGATTGAAATAGCTGCCAGCATGAGTATGCTGTGCGATATGCACATTATGGAGATGTAACTCTCCCTTACGAACCAGGCAAAATCCATCTCTCAAATTAGCTTTACCTAATCTGATTGATTTAACTTCAGTACCAAGTAACTCAATTCCAGCCTCCAACGTTTCGAGTATTTCATACTGATGTCGCGCGAATCGATTATCTGCCAAAAATCTCTTGGCAGATTCTCTTATAGTGGAATTATTTTTTTTCCCCTTTGATTTACCCATGTGAGTTTCCCAATATTCTTTGTTGCCAAAATGTCAGTACGCTTCCACCATGGCAATAATCTCATCAAATAGCGACAAGAAAGGCTCTCAATCATCAAAGATCAAGCCCAGAATTGTTGACAGACAATTAATTCCAGGTGAGGCACCGTCCTCAAAAGAGGATGGACTCAGGCCGCAGCATTTAAACGACTACATCGGACAAAGTGGATTAAAAGAAGTATTGGGCATAGCTGTGAAAGCTGCAATTGGCAGAGGCGAGGCATTAGATCATATTTTGCTTTATGGACCGCCAGGCTTAGGTAAAACAACGATGGCAATGGTTCTAGCCAAAGAGCTAGGAGTCAGCTGTCGAGTCACTAGCGCTCCTGCTTTAGAACGTCCAAGGGACATAGTTGGATTATTAGTCAATTTACGACCTAAAGAAATTCTTTTTATTGATGAAATTCATCGACTAACAAGAATCGCCGAAGAACTTCTCTATCCCGCTATGGAAGATCTACGACTGGATATCACTGTTGGGAAAGGAAGCACTGCCAGATCAAGAGCTCTTCCATTGCAACCTTTTACCCTGATAGGTGCTACAACCCGAGCAGGCTCTCTCAGTTCACCTTTAAGAGATAGATTTGGATTGATTCATAGACTTGATTTTTATTCTCAAGCAGATCTCACAGAAATTATTGAACGTTCGGCAACTCTATTGAAATTACCTCTAACTTCAAATGCTTGTATGGAAATAGCTAGACGATGTCGAGGTACTCCAAGAATCGCAAATAGACTCCTTAGAAGAGTCCGAGACGTAGCAACAGTGCGCAATGAATTACAAACAATTAATAGTAAGTTAGTTAATGATGCATTGTCTTTGCATAAGGTTGATTCACGTGGGCTGGATGCTATTGATCGTAGACTTTTGGAAATGATTATCAAAAATCATCAAGGAGGCCCTGTAGGTTTAGAAACCCTTGCGGCATCATTAGGGGAGGATGCCTCAACCCTTGAATCTGTGATCGAGCCATTTCTTTTACAACTAGGATTCCTTCAAAGAACACCCCGCGGAAGAATAGTGTCCAAAGAAGGTAAGCATCATATTGAAACATCCAAAACTCTATGAATTTAGTTCGACCATTAAGACGTATATGTGTCAGGATTTTTATAATCATTCTACCATTAATTCTCATAGTTAAAATGGTTAATGGACTTGAAAATACCCAAGCAAAATCTCTTTTCGAAGAAGCATTGATAGTCAGCAAAAATGGAGAGCTAACTAATGCACTAAGCCTATGGAATAGCTATCTTAAATTAGCCCCAAAAGATGCAGCAGCATATAGTAATCGTGGGAATATTAAATTAGCTTTAGGTGATAGAGAAGGTGCAATTGCAGATCAAACTGAATCAATCAATATCAATATGGAAAATGCAGATCCTCATTTAAATAGAGGCATAGCAGAGGAAAGTTTAAAGCAATGGGAAGCAGCGGCGGCTGATTACATATGGATTCTTGAACGCAATCCCAATGAAGCTTCAGCTTTATATAATCTTGGAAATGTACGAGGATCAGAAGGAAATTGGCGACAAGCCAAGAACCTTTTTGAAGAAGCCTCACTAGCTAATCCAGGATTTGCTATGGCCAGAGCAAGCAAAGCTTTAGCTATGTATGAACTGGACGAAAAAAATCTCGCAGAAAAAGAACTTCGCGATCTCATTCGTCGATATCCAATGATGGCTGATACAAGAGCTGCCTTAAGTGCCCTGCTATGGAGTCAGCATTCATTAGGAGAAGCCGAAAGTCACTGGGCTGCCGCTGCAGGACTGGATAGTCGTTATAAAGATGAAGAATGGTTATTAATCATGAGGAGATGGCCCCCACAACCAATTAAGGATCTCATGGCCTTTCTAGCTCTGGAAAGGCCATGAATAATCCCACCCCATGGAATGAGCGTCTAAAAATATTATTGCCAGAAATAATTAAAATTAGACGACATCTTCATGCACATCCAGAGCTGAGTGGACAAGAACATCAAACAGCACTGCTAATAGCCGGAGAATTAAGAAAAGATGGATGGAAAGTACGAGAAAATGTTGGTTTTACAGGAATTGTTGCTGAACTGGGACCAGAGGATTCTCCAATAGTGTGCCTAAGAGTTGATATGGATGCATTACCCGTTGAAGAATTAACTGGTTTATCTTTCTCTTCCAATAATCAAGGTGTTATGCATGCATGCGGGCACGATTTACATACAGCTATTGGAATAGGAGTTGCAAAACTTCTAGCTTATGAAGAAAAACTATTAACACGAGTTCGTATAATTTTTCAACCAGCAGAAGAGTTGGCTAAAGGAGCAAGTTGGATGAAAAGAGATGGAGCGATTGAAGAGGTTGAAGCTATTTTTGGTGTTCACGTGTTCCCTTCCTTACCTGTAGGATCTATTGGTATAAAAAGTGGAAGTTTCACAGCTGCAGCTGGTGAACTTAAAATTGAAATATGTGGTGAAGGTGGCCATGGTGCAAGACCCCATCAAACCGTTGATTCAATATGGATTGCTTCAAAAGTTATTACAGGCTTACAAGAAGCAATTACCAGACAGCTAGATGCATTAAAACCTGTAGTCATTAGTTTTGGAAAAATACAAGGAGGAAAAGCTTTTAATATCATCGCTGAAAAAGTAACACTTTTAGGCACTGTTCGTTATTTAGATGAAACACTGAACGAAGAGTTGCCCACTTGGATCAAACAAAAAGTTAAATCAATAACCGAAAGTCTTGGAGCTAAATCTACAGTCAGTTATAGATGCATTGCACCACCAATTAATAATGACCCAGAATTAACAAATTTATTAGAATACTGCGCAATAGAACAATTAGGACAAGAAAATGTAATTAGATTAGAAAAACCTTCTCTAGGAGCTGAAGATTTCGCTGATTTCCTGCGAGACATCAAGGGAACAATGTTCAGGCTAGGAGTTGCTGGGAATGATGGATGTGCACCATTACACAACGGCAACTTCGATCCAGACGAGAATTGTTTAGAAACGGGTATTCAAGTTTTGACTTCAACCATACTTAGTTGGATGAATAAAAAAACTTCCTCCAATTTTAAAAGATCATGAAATCAATAGATCATTCTTTGCTTTCACTAGCTGCTCCAATGTTAATTTTAATTGCCCTACTGAGTTTTCTTAACCCTCATGGACAGAGCAAAGTGCGTGCAATCCCTTGCTTAGCTGTTGGGCTTGGATTAATTGTAAGTGGTGCTGCTGGAAGAGGAAAAAGGCGCAGAAAATTATTGTTGTCTCTTAAAAATGAAGAGAAAAAATACACTAACAATACAAATAAATAACAATGGAATATATCTAAAAATATCAAGATAATGAATGTACATATCTCTAAGACATACCGTCAGCCAGCCGATGCAGCATGTTTTAAGCATAGAGATGTTTCATTGAGCAAAAAAAAGTACAGCTCAATTTGCAGAAGCAAGCTAATTTTCTATTACCACTAGGGGTGCCAAACAAGTTTCGACTTGTCGGCTGAGATCACACCCTCGGAACCTGATCCGGATAAAACCGGCGAAGGGAAGTGATAAAGCGTGATCTCAAATGATGCTTACCCCATGGCCATCCAATAACATTTTTGATCATGCGCGCCTCTTGGGTCAACTCTCGTAAGGGCAAAACCAACGTTTCACAATTGCATTTCGCCAGACAAGGCCACTTGACTGAGGAGATGGCATATGTTGCCAAGCGGGAAAATCTTCCGACTTCGCTTGTTATGGAAGAAGTCGCTAGAGGGAGGATGATTATCCCCGCAAATATCAATCATCTCAATCTTGAGCCTATGGCAATTGGCATAGCTTCAACATGCAAAGTAAATGCAAATATCGGAGCTTCCCCTAATGCAAGTGATGTGAATGAAGAACTTAAAAAGCTAAGGCTAGCTATCAAATATGGGGCAGATACTGTTATGGATCTATCAACTGGGGGAGTAAATCTTGATGAAGTGCGAACAGCAATAATTCATGAATCAACTGTACCTATTGGAACTGTTCCCGTTTATCAAGCATTAGAAAGCGTTCATGGCTCAATTGAGAAATTATCTGAAGAGGACTTTCTCCACATAATTGAAAAACAGTGCCAACAAGGGGTCGATTACCAAACAATCCATGCTGGTTTGCTGATTGAACATCTACCAAAAGTAAAAGGCAGAGTTACTGGAATAGTCAGCCGAGGAGGTGGAATTCTGGCTCAATGGATGCTTTACCACTACAAACAAAATCCTTTATTTACTCGCTTTGACGACATTTGCGAAATTTTCAAACGTTATGATTGCGCCTTTTCATTAGGGGATTCACTACGTCCGGGCTGCCTCCATGATGCGTCAGACGAAGCACAACTTGCTGAGCTAAAAACGCTTGGTGAACTAACCAAAAGAGCATGGGCCCATGACGTACAAGTAATGGTTGAAGGTCCTGGGCATGTACCCATGGACCAAATAGAATTCAATGTTCGTAAGCAAATGGAAGATTGTGAAGAAGCTCCTTTTTACGTTTTAGGTCCATTAGTAACTGATATTGCTCCTGGTTATGACCACATAACTAGTGCTATAGGAGCAGCTATGGCGGGATGGTACGGAACAGCAATGCTTTGTTATGTGACACCCAAAGAACACCTTGGGCTCCCCAATCCAGATGATGTGAGAGAAGGCCTTATTGCTTATAAAATTGCAGCACATGCAGCTGATATTGCCCGTCATAGACCTGGAGCAAGAGATCGAGACGATGAACTCAGTCGAGCAAGATATGCATTCGATTGGAACAAGCAATTTGACCTATCGCTAGATCCAGAAAAAGCTCGTGCATATCATGATGAAACGCTACCAGCCGATATTTTTAAAACAGCCGAATTCTGTTCAATGTGTGGGCCAAAACATTGCCCAATGCAAACAAAAATAACAGAGAAAGATCTGGAAGGACTTGAAAAAGTCCTTACACAACAAACCAAATCAGAATTATCTAATGCGAATTAATCCAGATAAAAATACAGCTTAAATTCTTAATCAGACTGATAGGGACATTCTTCTAAGAAGTCCCTAAACCAATCAATAGTTGATAATAATCCCTTCTCCAATGAAACTCTTGGGATCCAATTTAATTGTTCTTTGGCAAGTGATATCAAGGGCTTACGTCTTAATGGATCATCGGATGGTAATGGCTCATAAATTAGATCTAATTTAGGATTAATTAGATCACGAATCAAACAAGCTAACTCACAAATTGTAAATTCTTGAGGATTTCCAAAATTCATTGGATATGAATAATCTCCATTCATTAAAAGAATCATTCCATCAATTAAATCATCTACATAACAGAATGAGCGAGTTTGCTTTCCATTTCCATATATTGTTAAAGGACGGCCATTTAATCCTTGAACAATGAAATTACTAATAACTCTTCCATCATTTGGAAGCATTCTAGGACCATAGGTATTAAAAATTCTCATCAATCTAACCTCTGTGTCATACATCCGTTGATAATCCGAGCACAGTGTTTCTGCAATCCTTTTACCTTCCTCATAGCAACTACGAATCCCCGAAGTATTAACACTTCCTCTATAACTTTCAGATTGCGGATGAACTTCTGGATCTCCATATATCTCACTTGAACTAGCAAAAAGTATTCTTGCTTTTAGCTTTCTTGCCAATTCAAGCATATTGTAAGTTCCTAGAAAAATTGTTCTGCTTGTTTGAATAGGATTAGATTGGTAATGAGTAGGTGAAGCAGGACATGCAAGATGCCATATACGATCTACATCACAATTAATTGGTTTAGTTACGTCATGGTGAATTAATTGAAAATTGCTACTATGACTCCATTTCGAAAGGTTGTCTTCTCTACCAGTCAAATAATTATCTAAACATATAACCTTTTCTCCAGAAATCATCAAACGATCCACCAAATGGGACCCCAAAAAGCCAGCAGCCCCAGTGATCAAATTACGACAAATGCCATTGCCTATCATTCTTGAGAAATCATACAAATTAATTGTAATGGTGACATATTAAAAATGAAAATTCACAATCAAAATAATACTATTTATATTACTTGATTGTCTAAGTAATTGTATTATGCTTTCTAAATTTAAAGATAAGACATTGATCTAGTATTGATTGAGTGTTTGCAAGTGGAAATCGCAAAATCAAAACTAAATTTAATTCAGACTCTAACCAAGCAATCTATTTGCCTTAGAGATAACATTATCTAATGTAAAACCAAACTTATCTAAACAGACACCACCTGGTGCAGAGGTTCCAAAAGAACTCATTGTGACAGAGTCACCATCAAGGCCTATATATTTATGCCAACCAAATGAAGCCGCCGCTTCAACAACAAGCCTTTTTCTCACCGAAGAGGGTAAAACTTCTTCTTGATATGAGGAAGTTTGTTCTTCAAACAACTCCACACAAGGCATTGAGACAACTCTTACTTTGTTACCCTCAGATGTTAGTTGCTTGGCAGCTTTGACACATAAATCTAATTCACTACCAGTTCCGATAAAAATTAAATCTGGAATGCCGTCGCAATCCTCCAAAACATATCCTCCGAAAGCAACTTTCTCTATAGACGAATTCTTTTGATTATCCATTCCTTGTCTACTAAGACAAAGTGCACTTGGCCTATTCCTATTCTGAATAGCTAACTTATATGCACCACTAGTTTCATTTCCATCACCCGGACGAAAAACCAACATGTTTGGCATTGCTCTTAAAGAAGGTATTGTTTCAACAGGTTGGTGAGTTGGTCCATCTTCTCCTACACCAATTGAATCGTGTGTGAGGACATAAATAACCCCTAACTCACTTAAAGCAGACAAACGCATTGAGCCCCGCATATAGTCTGCGAATACTAAGAAAGTGCCTCCATAAGGAATTAATCCACTATTGTGATACGCAATTCCATTAAGAATCGCAGCCATTGCATGCTCCCTAACTCCAAAATGCAAATATCGTTTTTCGGGACTATTTGATTGAAATGAGCCTGTTTCACCTTTAATATCTGTGTAATTAGAATGAGTAAGATCTGCAGATCCACCAATTAATTCAGGAATATTGGGACCCAAAGCACCTAAACATATTTGAGAATGTTTTCGTGTTGCTTGGCCCTTATCTTCAGGAGTATAGATAGGTAGATCTTTATCCCAATTTTCTGGCAACTCACCTCTAAGCATTCTTTCAAATTCCTTTGCTTCAGCAGGATAATTATTCCTATAAGTAGCAAGGGTTAAGTTCCACTGTTCTTCAAGACCTTTTCCACGATCAATTGATTTGCGATATTGATCGTAAACTTCCTGAGGGATCTCAAATGGGGGATGAGTCCATCCAAGTTGTTGACGAGTCAAATTTGCCTCATCTTCACCAAGGGGAGCTCCATGAACTCCTGCTGTATCACTTTTATTGGGAGAGCCAAATCCAATTGTAGTTGATATTTTTATTAAAGAAGGCTGATTGGTAACAGACTTGGCATTAGCTATAGCTTCAGAAATAGCATTTATATCTGTATTACCTTCTTCAACATGCTGAACATGCCAACCATAAGATTCATACCTCTTCAAAACATCTTCTGTAAATGAAACATCTGTACGTCCATCAATTGTGATTTGATTATCATCATAAAGAGCGATTAGTTTGCCAAGCTTTAAGTGACCTGCAAGAGAACAAGCCTCTGAAGAAACACCCTCTTGATTACATCCATCACCCATAATTACATATGTAAAGTGATCTACTACTTGGGCATCAGGCTTATTAAATTTGGCAGCCAAATGAGCTTCTGCTATAGCAAGACCAACAGCATTTGAAATACCTGCACCGAGAGGACCTGCAGTAACTTCTACTCCATCAGTCTCAAAGGTTTCTGGATGACCAGGAGTACGTGAACCTAATTGTCGAAACTGCTTTATATCTTCCATCGTCACAGAGTCATAGCCAGTCAAATGCAAAAGGGCATATAGCAACATGCAACCGTGACCTGCTGAAAGAACAAATCGATCACGATTAAACCATTTTGGATTCTTTGGATTATGACGAAGAAACTTATCCCAAAGGGTATAACCCATAGGAGCACAACCCATTGGGAGGCCAGGATGACCACTATTGGATTTATTAACCGCATCAACAGCAAGCATTCGAATGCTGTTGATGCAAAGAGTATCTAGAGAAGCGGGCGCAGCTACCATTTTTTTGGGAATTTAAGGATTTTGAAGGATGATTTCGGCAATGCCGATCATGTCATTTGCCGGAAGGCCAGGCAGACATTGTGCCCACCAAAACCAAAAGAATTTGACAAGACTACTTCTACTGAATGATCCCTTGCTGTATTTGGGACATAATCCAAATCACAATCGGGGTCAGGATTGGAATAATTAATTGTTGGAGGTATTGCCCGATGCCTCATAGCAAGCACACAAGCGACAGCCTCTATACCACCAGATCCTCCAAGAAGATGCCCTGTCATTGATTTTGTTGAACTCACAGGTACTTGTCCTGCACGATTTCCTAGAACAGTTTTGATAGCAGCAGTCTCATTACTGTCATTGGCTGGTGTGCTGGTGCCATGAGCATTGATGTAATCAATACTTTCAATAGGAATTTGACCATCTTTAATGGCCTGTTTCATTGCCTCAGCACCTCCAAGACCGCCAGGAATCGGTGATGTTATGTGATGAGCATCACAAGTTGTTCCATACCCAATTATTTCGGCATGAATTTGTGCACCTCTTGATTTTGCATGGTCCAATGTTTCAAGAACCATCACGCCAGATCCTTCACCAATAACAAATCCATCTCTTTCAGCGTCAAAAGGACGACTGGCAGTTGACGGATCATCATTTCTAAAAGAAAGAGCTTTTGCACTGGCAAAACCAGCCACACCAAGCGGCGTAATACTTGCTTCAGCCCCACCACAAAACATCACATCAGCTTTCCCAAGCTGAAGCAATCTAAAAGCATCTCCGATCGCATTAGATCCTGCAGCACAAGCAGTAGCAACTGCCGAACTTGGACCTCTAGCTCCCAAAGCAATGGCAACAAGGCCTGTTGCCATATTTGGGATCATCATCGGAACCGTAAAGGGACTGACACGACCTGGACCTTTATCAGATAAAACATGTGCCTGGGTTTCCATGGTGAGCAAACCACCAACACCAGAGCCAATGATTACGCCAATGCGTGATTCATTAGTTTCATCAATAGTCAAACCAGAATCTGCCAATGCTTGTTTGGCTGCTACGACACCAAACTTTGAGAATCGATCCCATCTTTTCGATTCCTTGGGCTCAAGAAATCCTGTGGGATCAAAATTCTTGACCTCCGCAGCAAAACGACAAGCATGCGAGGACGCATCGAAAAGAGAAATGAGATCAACGCCATTAGATCCGGAACTTAATCCATCCCAAAAAGCATTAACCGTATTTCCAATCGGCGTAATCGCGCCGAGGCCAGTGACCACAACACGATGAAGACCCTCCGCCATGACAACCCCTCAGGATTTCTTGTCTTGTATGTACTTGACAGCATCGCCAACTGTGGCGATACCCTCAGCCGCTTCGTCTGGGATTTCAATGTCAAAGGCCTCTTCAAGGGCCATGACAAGTTCAACCGTGTCAAGGGAATCTGCACCGAGATCATTTTGAAAATTAGATTCAAGTTTGACTTCGGCGCCGTCAACGCTGAGTTGTTCTGCAACGATTGACTGGACTTTTTCTAGAATCGCTTCTTGGGACATAGCCGTGAAGACTGGACCTTTTATCCTACGGGCTAGAGGGCTGGAGTTAACAACAGTGACGGCAATGGCCACTTTGTGTCTTATTCAGCCAGAAGAGCGTTAAGTTTGATACAGGTGTTTGGTTCCAGAAGGGCTTATGTCCCACGCAGTAAAGATCTACGACACATGCATCGGATGCACACAGTGTGTGAGGGCCTGCCCTCTCGATGTTCTTGAAATGGTTCCTTGGGATGGGTGCAAGGCAGGACAAATTGCCTCATCCCCAAGAACAGAAGATTGTGTTGGGTGTAAACGCTGTGAAACAGCCTGCCCAACTGACTTCTTGAGCATTAGGGTCTACCTAGGAGATGAAACGACTCGAAGTATGGGTCTGGCTTACTGACATTATTTTTGAAACTTTAAGGTCCATATTTACAGTGGACCTCATAAGCTCAGCCCGGTGTCTGCCGGGCTTTTTTTATGTGTGGAATCGTTGCGGTAATCGGCTCTAGAGCAGCAGCACCATTGCTTCTTGAAGGATTAAAACATTTGGAATACCGCGGATACGATTCCGCAGGTCTCGCAACAATTAGTAGATCTCCACACAATGGAGATGGAATTCTTCAATGTCAAAAAACTAAAGGGAAATTAGTCAACCTCTCAAAAAAGGTTCAATCACAAGGAGCAAAAGGCAATATAGGGGTGGGGCACACCAGATGGGCCACACATGGAAAACCCGAAGAACATAATGCTCATCCGCATCAAGATGCCTCGGGACAAATTGCCGTTGTACAAAATGGAATTATTGAGAATCATCTCGCATTGCGAGAAAGTCTTGAATCTGAAGGGGTGACATTTAATTCTGAAACAGATACTGAAGTAATTCCTCATCTAATTGCACGGGAAATTAAAGTTTTACAAAGTAATGGCCTTCAAAACAATGGCTCAACACTTCTAAAAGCAGTCCAAAAAACGTCTCAAAAGCTCAAAGGTGCTTATGCACTTGCCGTAATTTGGGAAAAAACTCCAGAGTCATTAGTTCTTGCTAGCAATCAAGCACCATTGTTAATTGGATTAGGCGAAGGAGAGTTTCTTTGCGCAAGTGATACGCCTGCACTGGCTGGTTTTACTAAAGCAATCTTGCCAATGCGAGACGGAGAAATAGCGCTACTAAATCCTCTAGGAATTGAGCTATATAACAGCCAAGGAGAAAGACAACAAAGAAATCCTTCACTTATCCATGGCAATGAACAAATAGCAGATAAGCGCAACTTTCGTCATTTCATGTTGAAAGAAATCCATGAACAACCAAAAACAGCAAAATTATGGATTGCAAGACACCTTCCTGCAGAATTACCAAAACATTCTCCAATAGCATTACCATTCGAAAATGATTTCTATAACGACATCAAAAAGATACAAATATTAGCCTGTGGCACAAGTCGCCATGCCGCACTTGTAGGAGCTTATTTATTAGAACAATTTGCTGGAATTTCAACCTCTGTTTATTATGCCAGTGAGTTTCGTTATGCTGCTCCTCCTTTAGAAGAAAAAACGTTAACAATAGGAGTAACACAATCTGGGGAAACTGCAGATACACTTGCAGCTTTAGCAATGGAAAAGAAAAGAAGAAATATGCATAAAAATCCTGCATATATTTCAAGACAACTTGGAATAACAAATCGAGCAAATAGCTCATTAGCAAGACAAGTTGATAATATATTAGATATTGGTGCAGGACTTGAAGTAGGAGTGGCTGCAACCAAAACTTTTCTAGGACAACTTCTGGCATTTTATTCTCTAGCAATAAAATTCGCCTCAATAAATGGCAATAGATCAACCGAAGAAATTGCTAAATTATCAGAAGAATTAAAAGCAATTCCAGAGCAATTAACTTCTCTAATTAAGATTCATGATGAATTATCAGAAAACTTAGCCCACAAATTTAGTGATACACAAGACGTCATCTTCCTAGGGAGAGGGATAAACTATCCAATAGCACTTGAAGGTGCATTGAAATTAAAAGAAATAAGTTATATCCATGCAGAAGGATATCCTGCGGGAGAAATGAAACATGGCCCTATAGCTTTAGTAGATAAAAAAGTACCTGTGGTTTCAATTGCAATTCCTGGAGTTGTGTTCGAAAAAGTTTTAAGTAATGCTCAAGAAGCAAAAGCTAGAGATGCTCAATTAATTGGCGTAACAACAGAAGGACCAGAATCCAAAATCTTTGATGCAATATTGCCAATTCCAAAAGTAAGTGAATGGGTAAGTCCCTTATTATCCTTGATACCAATGCAATTGTTGAGTTATCATATTGCTGCTCTTAGAGGTCTAGATGTCGATCAACCTAGAAATTTGGCTAAAAGTGTAACTGTAGAATAACTTAATTGGAAATAAATTGACTTATTCGCCCATAACGATCTTCCAATCTAACAATATCATCTTCACCTAAATATGCACCACTCTGAACCTCAATCAACTCTACTGGCATCCTTCCAGGATTGCTAAGACGATGTTTGCACCCCATCGGAATATAAGTACTTTGATTTTCACCAACTAATTGTTTTTCTCCATCTTTTTCAACCAATGCAGTGCCTTTGACAACAATCCAATGTTCAGCTCGATGATGATGCATCTGCAAAGAAAGACTTGCACCTGACTTAACTTCTATTCTTTTCACTTGCCAACGATTACCTTCAACAATCCCTGTGTAATGACCCCAGGGTCTATAGATTTTTCTATGAGCTTTGCCTTCTGAACGACCTTCTAATTCAAGTTGTTGGACAATCTTTTTCACATCTTGTGTATTACTGCGGTCAGAAATTAATACTGCATCATCAGTTTCAACTACAACCAAATTTTCAACACCCAAACCCACAACTAAACGATTTTCACTCCGCAAATAACAGTTCTTGCTGTCTTTTGCAATTACACGACCTCTAAAAACATTGCCATTTATATCATGTTCAGCAGTTTCCCATAAGGCATTCCAACTACCTACATCGCTCCA
Source organism: Prochlorococcus sp. AG-409-J19 (assembly GCA_003215635.1). Taxonomy (GTDB): domain Bacteria; phylum Cyanobacteriota; class Cyanobacteriia; order PCC-6307; family Cyanobiaceae; genus AG-409-J19. The sequence goes on along the minus strand of QCKC01000002.1, from coordinate 134,317 downwards.
ACCAGCGTTCAAAGGTAAGACTGTGCCAAGATGAGTTTTTTCCATTACTGCAACATCAATTGCCAAGCTTGGACATTTTGCAAACGATTCTCTTTCTAACCTTAAAAACTCCAAGTCTGGCAAATCCTCTTCAAGAGCTGAACGGCACGAAGCAACAACTTCTGGTACAAATTTCCTTAATTCACTCAGAATAGTGCTTGCTTTAAACAGAAAAATCCCACTATTCCATGTAAACCTTTTATCAGCTAAAAACTGCTCCGCAGTTAATCGATCAGGTTTTTCTACGAAACGTAAAATATCTGCACCTTTCAAATCAGAAGAAGAGAGAAGATCAGCAGCTTCTATATAGCCATAGCCAGTTTCTGGTGCAGTAGGAACTATTCCAAAAGTAACGAGTCGCCCTGCCTCTGCTGCATTTCGCCCTGCCTCAATTGTCCTCAAAAATTGTTGAGAATCCGTTATCACATGATCTGCTGAGAGCACTAGCAAAAGAGGGTCTTCTCCGCGCTGTGTTGCTTTCAAAGCAGCAACTGTTACAGCAGGCGCTGTGTTCCTACCAATTGGTTCAAGCAAAATTGCGCTTGGCTCAATCTGAATTTGTCGCATTTGTTCCGCAACAATAAAACGATGATCTTCATGACAAATCAACAGTGGATCAGATAAACCTTTCAAACCATTCAAACGCTGCTGAGTTTGCTGTAGCAAAGTTGCTTCACTTGCATCTGCTAATGGCCAATACTGCTTTGGATAACTAGCTCGAGATAAAGGCCAAAGACGTGTGCCAGACCCGCCACACAGAATTACTGGAATTAATGGGGTAACAGCCAAAATGAATCCTCTTGTTTACTAAGAATCGCTTAAAGATGAGGGTATTGTCGATTCCCTAAAGTTCAAACAACCCTGGCGGGGGCTTAACCAAAAGCCATCCTCTAGCCAAATCAACCTCTGGAACTATCTGCTCAACAAAAGGAACCAAAACTTTACGACCTTCCAGAAGTTCAATTTCTAGCAAATCGTTACCTGCTTTAGTCAGATCAGTGACATGACCAATGCAATCACCGATAGGATCCAATCGAACCTGCAAGCCAACTAAATCTAGAAAATGAAATTCCCCCTCTGGCAACTCTGGACGATCCTCCGATGGAACCAAAAGAGATTCTCCAATCAATTCTTGAGCGCATTGACGAGTAGAAACCCCTTTAAAACGAATTACATAAAGAGACTTACCTGGTAACCGTCGACCTGAAACTAATTCCATCTCTCTAGGCTCGCCCCTTCCTGATCCAATCCAACGCTGACCTGGATCTGTGAAACGTTCGGGGAAATCACTTCTTGGATTAACTCTTAACTCCCCATGCAAACCATGGACAGCAACTAATTCACCAACTTTCAACCAATTATCATCAAAATTATTCATAATTAAAGTATATCTATGAACGATCTCCTAATGAGAGGGAAAGTGAATCAACTTAAAAACAGACCCGATCCAATTCTCCCAGGTACAACCGTAATAGTGCATGACCCAACATCTATATACAATGGATATCAAGGTTTTGTTCAGCGAATCAACGGTAATCAAGCTGCTGTATTATTTGAAGGCGGAAACTGGGATAAATTAATCACTATTCGTATAGATTCTTTAGTGTTAGCATAAAATACTAGAATACATTGCCAAGGCTCTATTGAAACTATTATTTATATGCAAATAAATACGCAATCAAACTCATTAGAGAGATTCAAGGGCATTTTTAGCAGCCTCTTTTTCAGCATCTTGGCGAGATCTACCCCACCCTTTTCCTACCAGTTTACGATCCAAAAATACTTCTGAGATAAAACGTCTTCCATCTCCATGTTTACGGCTGTTTTCTTGACTTTTATAGTTAGGAAGGCCAAATCCTCTTCTATGACTTAACTCTTGAAGAGCAGATTTAGAATTTTTTCTATGAGGATCTTTAAGAACCTCAGCGCTTGTTTTCTCCCAAAAGGAAGTCAACCAAATATGTATAGGTTCTGTACAAAGATAATAATCATATAAGGCTCCTATTAAAGCTTCAACAGCTTCGGCATTAATAGTTGCTGCAGCATTTGGATCACCTGCAGCTTTAGAACCAACACGTATGAATTCATCAATTCGAATTTTCGCACCTACATCTGCCAACCAATCATCAGAAACTAAATGAGCTCTTAAAGCTGATCTATCTCCAACTTTCATGTTAGGGAAACATCGTTCTATAAATTCAGAAGCAGCCAGCCGCAATACAGCATCCCCAAGAAACTCTAATCTTTCATGATTAATAGAAACTTTTGCTGAAGTATGGGTTAAAGCTTCCTCACACAATGCAAAAAAATACATTTCAAATGACTTTTTCGAATCTAATCGAAATGCATCCAACTTAATTCTCTTGAGCAAAATTCGAATCTGCTCAATACGTCCAACAGAAATAGCAACTTTGTGACTAGAAGTCATGAAATTTAAAAAGAGTTAGATCCAATCTCTTTAAAAAAATCGAATGTAAGTTCAGGAATAAAGAGAAAGCAGGTCATAAGCCGGGTTCTGTTCACCTTGTAACAGGTGGGCGATCATCTATCTGGGACCATCGTTTCCAATGGCCTCTAGCAGCTCAACTAATCGGAACAAGGAAAATGGCCAACCTTTGTCCCTTGGCCTTGCTCCCGGCCGGGGTTTACCGAGCCAGTACCTCTCGATACTGCTGGTGCGCTCTTACCGCACCTTTGCACCCTTGCCTGTGCTGGTGAGTGAATAACCCACAAAGCCATCGGCGGTGTTTTTCTGTGGCACTCTCCTCGCGGTCACCCGCACTGGGCATTACCCAGCAAGCCTGGCCATCTGGGAGCCCGGACTTTCCTCAATCAAAAAATCACTGCAAATAAACAGCAATTTTTCGATCGCGATCACCTCTCCTGCTTTCAAACCCCATAATGGCGTGTGAACAAACTTTGTTCCACTGGGGCTGTAGCTCAGCTGGATAGAGCGACGGTTTCCTAAACCGTAGGTCGTGGGTTCGAGTCCCGCCAGCCCCGTGATTAAAACTTGTTTCTGGTACTACATGTAGTGGGATGTAAAAATGGGACACTCTAGCTAGCGTGTAGGTAGTGAAAAAGTCAACATGACGCAACTTCACGATGTTCGACTGCGATTACTTGTACAACAAGAAAGCGAAAACATTGCCAATTCGCTTCCAGATGACCTAGACCTCTCAATTATTCAAGCTAGATGTCTGTGCTGGCTTTCGCTCTTGGCAGATGCACACGAAGAACAAGCCAACGATGCAGAAAGAAGAGTTGACATTGAACAAGCAATGGGTTGGTTTGCGGATTCAATGCGTCTCAGAGATGTAATACAAGTTGTCTCTACTATTGAAATACCATTACCGCTTGGAAGCAGTACAGAAGAAAGCTATTTACTAGAATCAGAAACTACAACTATAAATCCATCTGAGACTCAAAGTCTAGAAAATCAGATTTCCAGGATTGTAGATCCTAAAAAGCCTACAGTTAAACATGATGCGGAGAAACAGAAAACAACTTATTCTAATGATCCCAAGGAGATGTCTAGACATTTAATTTGTCTAGGTGGCTTAAATCTAATGATGAAGAAAGAACAGTACAGCTCCTTATATAAAGAATATGATTTGATCAATAATTCAGGAATCAGATCTAATCCCAATCAATTATTTCTAGTGGGTAACAGACTAACCGACCGAAAAATCTTCCAAGGTTACTTCAAGCAAAAAGATGGCACTTTGGTACCTGGAGCATTCCTCGTTGGCTTTTATTCATTGCGATCAGCCCAAAAAGCCTTTAAGGAATTTGCTAAAGGAAGCGTTTTAGCTTGTGTAAAGCGAATTCAAGCAATTGAATTCGACCAACTAAAAACCTCAATAAATAACCCTCTCAACGAAGAACCCCCATTAGCGGCATAAAAAATGCAATGATATGTATTGAGCTATTGGGACTGAGGTGCCAGAAGAGCCCTGTCAATGCCCTGACTGTCAAAGGTTCTATAAAGAACATGATCGTTTAATTCGTGAATGTCCTACCCTTCGACAGCAACAAGAACTCAATTGGGCTGCTTTGCAAGCATTTAGAACTCTTGCCAGTCGAGTTTTAGAAGATCTACAAAAACAATCCAAGGGCGAGACCAAGGAACCTACAAATTACCCAATACATTCAGTGGGACAGGAGCAAATAGAGAACCAAAATGATATACAACAAGCAATTAATGATCTAGAAAACATCAATGCTTATTTATTTTCTCTTGAGGCATTAATGGAAAAAATCTTTGATGTCAGAGTCCCAGAGGAAATAGAACAAAAATTTCGAGAACTTGCTGGCGAAATAGCTCCAGACCCTCTCAATGTGGACCGATTAAGACTAAATCGGTTATTACATCAAACACCAGATCTGCCAGATCGCAACTAGAAGTGGATATTTCTCTACCTCAGGCTTATCTAATTGGCCTAATTAGCCTTCTCTCCATTGTCGCAATATTAGTTGGTCGACAACTTTTAAGGGTTAGATCAGATGAAATCAAACTTCTTAAACTTGAGAAAACCAATGCTGAAGATTCCAAAGAAGCCTCCCAACTGTATGAACTTGCTTCTGCCCAACTAAGAAAGCGTCTTTATCCTCAGGCAGTCTCAACACTCCGGAAAGCTACAAAAAATCTAGACAACGAACCTGAAGAAGCAAAAGCATTAATTGAAAATGCATTAGGTTTTGCACTTGCAGCCCAAGATGATTTTCAATCATCAATCGCCCACTACAAAAAAGCCATTAAAGCTAAGCCTGATTATCCAGTTGCCATGAATAACCTGGCCTTTGCTCAAGAACGCCTTCTCAATAAGGGAAATGCCATCGAGCTTTATCAAGAAGTACTGAAATTAGATCCGGAAAATAAAACTGCTAAGAAACAATTGAAAAGACTCGAGAAAAGCGAATCAAATTCATTACCAGATGGCTCTGATGGAAGGGGCTTTTGAAATTTGTTTTGTACATATTTGATTTAATTCAAGACGGGCACCAAGATTGGTGAAACTAGGAGAAGTTAAACTAGCTATACTCATTCCCTGAAGACCCATAAAAACAGATCCAACCTCTATTCCAGATGGCAAGTTAGAAGACAGAGGTATTAACTCCAATTGATCTGAGCTAGCATTTAAATGAACTTGGACAGGAGTTGAGATATTGCCAATCATTAAATCACCTCTCATATCAACTATCTGACCAATAGACCTAACCTGTTCAAATTGAAGAGTCACATCTTTAGTTGAACCATCATCAAAAGATTGATAAGTACCACACCACTTTCTAGCCAAACTCTTGGAAAGCATGGCGGCTCTATTAACTGGGTCAAACTTTTCTACAGGTCCATCTAGAATGATTGGTAAAACTTCTGGTAGTACTTCTAAAGATTCTTCTAAAGAAGGCACTTCTTTAATGGGCATCTCAACATCACTAGGCAAATCCAATGCAATTAAAATTGTCATAAAACAGATAATGATAGATACACGCTAAATCGAGATGGCTAAATAATACAGACAAATCCTTAACAAAAACCACTCGACACTCTCAATAGTTCTAATGACGACTTCACAAGATCTACTAAAAATTGGGAACAAGACTTTTAAAAACCGCTTGTTTACTGGAACAGGGAAATACTCCAATACGGAAAAGATGCAAGAAAGCTTGGCAATCTCTGGTTCAGAAATGGTAACGGTAGCGGTAAGGAGAGTACAAAAACAAGACCTAGGGCATGTTGGATTAATCGAAGCAATAGATTGGTCAAAGATATGGATGCTTCCTAATACAGCCGGATGTGAAACTGCAGAAGATGCGATCCGAGTAGCAAAACTTGGAAGAGAATTAGCAAAACTCGCAGGTCAAGTGGACAATAATTTTGTGAAATTAGAAGTAATTCCTGACAAACGTCATTTACTGCCTGACCCTTTTGGCACACTTTCAGCTGCCGAAAAACTTGTCCAGGATGGCTTTACGGTACTTCCTTACATTAATGCCGATCCTTTACTAGCTAAACGACTTGAAGAAGTTGGATGTGCAACTGTAATGCCTTTAGGATCCCCTATTGGTTCTGGGCAAGGCTTAAATAATGCAGCCAACATTAGATTAATCATTGAAAACTCCCGCATTCCTGTAGTGGTAGATGCAGGAATCGGAGTCCCTAGTGAGGCAGCTCAAGCACTTGAGATGGGTGCCGCTGCAGTTCTAGTAAATAGCGCCATTGCTCTTGCAGAAGATCCACGCAATATGGCTGAAGCAATGGCACTTGCAGTCAAAGCAGGAAGAAAATCCTTCTTAGCGGGTCGACTACCTGCTCAACCATTCGCTTCTGCCAGTTCTCCCTCTACCGGTTTAATCAATCATTCAGTCGTTTCATCTTCATAAAGGAACGTAACGGAATAGATTTCTTATGCGATTTGGTCCATAAGGTCCGCCGAGATACTTAAAAAAAATGACAGTAACAAATGAAGAAGGTGGCAAATTAAACGCATTTGCCAGAGAACCCAAAATTGAAGTGATTGATCAAAAAACAAGTGATGGCAAGAATTCCTGGATAATTATTACCGTTGGGGCTCTCCTTTTTGGATGCTTAATTGCTGTTACTATTAGCATTAGCTGAAAACCCTGTAGTAGCCTCAGATTAATGAGTGAACTGCTCTGTATTAACAGGAGTATTTAGTGAAAATTCTCGTTCTTGGTGGTGACGGTTTCTGTGGCTGGCCCTGTGCCGTTAATTTGTCAGATCAAGGCCACGACGTACTAATCGTTGACAACCTTAGTCGCCGTAAAATCGACATTGACCTTGAGGTTGATTCATTAACACCTATCAGGAATATCAATGAAAGGCTTGAAGCCTGGAAAGAAATCGGTGGGAAACCGATCAAATTTGAACTCCTTGATATTGCTACTGAATATGAACGACTACTGAAACTGCTAATTACAGAACAGCCAGATTCAATAGTGCATTTTGCTGAACAACGTGCAGCACCATATTCAATGAAATCAAGTGCTACAAAGCGCTATACAGTTGATAACAATGTAAATGGAACACACAACTTACTAACTGCAATTGTTGAAAGTGGACTTGATATACACATAGTTCACCTTGGGACAATGGGCGTCTATGGGTATGGCTCACATCGTGGAGCAACAATTCCGGAGGGTTATCTCAAAGTAGAAGTTCCGCAACCAGACGGAAGTCGTTTCGAAGAAGAAATACTGCATCCTGCAAGCCCAGGAAGTGTTTATCACATGACCAAAACTCTTGATCAACTTTTATTTCTCTATTACAACAAAAACGACAATATACGAATCACAGACTTGCATCAGGGAATTGTTTGGGGAACAAATACCGATGCCACCAAAAGAGATATCCGCCTGACCAATCGATTTGACTACGATGGCGACTATGGAACTGTACTCAACCGTTTCTTAATGCAAGCGGCAATTGGTTATCCATTAACGGTTCATGGAACAGGAGGCCAAACCAGGGCTTTTATTCATATCCAAGATTCAGTAAAATGCGTTCAACTAGCTTTGGAAAATCCTCCTAAGACAGGCGAACGAGTAAAAATATTTAACCAAATGACAGAAAGTCACCAAGTAGGTGAATTGGCAAAAAAAGTAGCCGCTCTAACTAACGCCGAAATAAACTATCTTCCTAATCCCAGAAATGAAGCGGTTGAAAATGATTTAATTGTTGACAACCGTTGTTTTATTGAACTCGGACTAAAACCAACCACACTCGATGATGGATTACTTGCGGAAGTAGTTGAGATTGCGAAAAAATGGGCCACTAGATGCGATCGCAAACGCATACCATGCCAATCTGCATGGACAACCACCCAAGCCCAAGCCATTAAAAAATCTCCCTAACTAGGAATTTCTATCCAACGCTTGATCCTGTGAAGATAGCTTTTTTTACCGAAACATTCCTTCCAAAAGTCGATGGAATCGTAACGCGGTTAACAAAAACCATTCCTGAACTAACAAAAACAGGAGATGAGGTTTTGGTTTTTTGTCCCGAAGGAGGACCTAAGGAATACATGGGGGCCAAAGTAAAAGGGGTCTCTGCAATGCCTTTACCTCTTTACCCAGAACTAAAACTCGGATTACCAGGTCCAGCAGTCTATGAAGCTATAGAAGAATTTAAACCTGATTTAATACATGTAGTTAATCCCGCAGTACTTGGATTGGGTGGAATCTGGCTTGCAAAAACTAATGGAATACCTCTGGTAGCTAGTTATCACACTCATCTGCCTAAATACCTTGAGCACTATGGAATGGGAATGCTCGAACCTTTGTTATGGGAACTCCTTAAAGCCGCACATAATCAAGCGGTTCTGAATCTTTGCACTTCAACTGCAATGGTGGAAGAACTTCGTGAAAAAGGAATACAACACACTGCTCTGTGGCAAAGAGGAGTGGATACAGAAGTATTTAAACCTGAACTAAAAACTGATGCGATGCGAAAACGACTATTAGGCAAATATGACGATCAAGGAGAATTGCTTATTTATGTAGGAAGACTGTCAGCTGAAAAACAAATCGAACGAATTAAGCCCGTCTTGCAAGCTCTCCCTAAAGCAAGACTAGCTCTTGTAGGAGATGGACCATACAGACAACAATTGGAAAAAACCTTTGAAAATACTGCGACTACATTTGTTGGATATCTGGAAGGTCAAGAACTTGCTAGCGCTTATGCAAGTGGTGATGCATTTCTTTTCCCTTCAAGTACTGAAACTCTTGGTCTCGTACTATTAGAAGCAATGGCTGCAGGTTGCCCGGTTGTCGGTGCAAATAGAGGTGGCATTCCTGACATAATTACCGATGGAAAAAATGGTTGTTTATATAATCCAGATGGTGAGGATGCAGGTGCTAAAAGTCTCATCAAAGCAACACAAAAACTACTTGGCAATGATCTAGAACGTCAAATGATGAGAAAAGCAGCCCGACAAGAAGCCGAATGCTGGAACTGGTCTGGAGCTACAAACCAATTACGCACCTATTACAAACAAGTCTTAGACAGTTCACTCACAATTGCTGCTTAATTATTCATATCTCTAGTTTTTATCCAAGCTTCAAAAACCTGTTTAGCCATAGGCAAAGCATGAACAGAACCACCACCTGGCGTATTTTGCGCAAAAGCAACCACAACCAATTCGCCTAACTCATACGGCGAAAAACCAACGAACCATGCATGATCTAATCCTCCAGTACTGTCTTCAGCAGTACCGGTTTTACCTGATATGAGAGGAAATTTTGACAAATTTAAGGAATTTGCAGTGCCTGACTCAACAACTTTACGTAGACCCATTCTCACGGTTTCTAAGAAGGAAACATTCAAGTCCACCTTGCTTCTCTTATCAGGCGCAAGCCAATCCACTTGTCCATCAACAAGATGAGGAGTTATCAAATAGCCACCATTAGCAAATACCGCATATGCACGAGCTAATTGCAAAGGAGTAACAAGTACAACCATCTGCCCTATAGAAGCACTAGCCATATCTTCCGGTATCCAGGGAGTTTGCCCTGATTTTCCCCACCCCCTACCCTTTTCTGCCCATTTCGCGTTACCTACTAATCCTTTACTTTCCTCATATCCAATTTCAATCCCAGAAAGTGCTTCAAAACCTAATTTTTTAGCTACTTCATATAAGGCCTGAGAACCAACTCCGACGCCAACTTGATAAAAAAATGTATTACTAGAAAAAGCTAAGGCCTCTTCATATCCAATAGAACCAAAACCCACACGATTATATTCTGGAAAACAATGACTACCATAAGTAATACAGCCTTGGGTCTTTAATCGAATATCAGGCGGAAATTGACCTGTTTCCATTCCTGCTAATGCCGTAACTGGTTTCCAAGTACTACCAGGGTCATATGCATTCAATGCTCTACTAAATAAAGGTTTGTTTTCGGATAAAAACAGGCTGTCGTACTCCTTCTGAGAAGTAAACAATTTCGAGAAGAAATTCGGATCAAACGCAGGGCGACTAGCCATTGCTCTGATAGCACCAGTTCGAGGGTCTAACGCAACAATTGCCCCAGCCTTCTTAGTAGATAAAGCTTTTTCTGCAGCAAGCTGTATTCCTAAATCAATTGTAAGAGTTATATCCTTCCCTGCTACTGCAGGCTTTTCACCAAGATTTCTTTGAACAGCACCAAATGCGTTGACTTCTAGCATTTGGCCACCCCATTCTCCCCGTAAATCAGATTCAAATGCAGCTTCAATACCTGTTCTGCCAATGCGATCACGAATCTTATAACCTCTCTTAGAAAGGATCTTGAATTCTTCTGCCGTCAATGGTTGGGTGTAACCCATAACATGAGACGCCAGATTTCCATAGGGATAATGTCTCAAAACATCTATATCTAATTGAATACCTTTCAAAGCTGGAGCAATCTCTTGAAAACGCACTATCTGTTCCGGAGTTAAATCATAAATCAAAGGAATACGAAACAATTTACTATCAATACCTTTCTGATAACGTATCTCCAAAAGCTCATCGGAAATCTTTAATAATTTACCAATAGTATTCTTAAGATCAATCCAAGTCTCTTTATCAAGCAATCTAGGTTGAGCATACAAATTATATTTAAACCTACTAGTTGCCAATATCTCACCATTTCTATCTAACAGACGACCTCTAATAGGAGAACGTTCCACTAATTTGATACGGTTCTCGTTAGACAATTCTTTGTATCGTGGACCGTGAATTATTTGCAGCCAAAAAAGTCTAAATATCATTGAACCAAAACAAAAAAATAAAAAGATTAATATTATTAATGGTTGATTTTGCATACCACTGACTCTTTTAAGTCCCCTAACTTTTTCAATATTAATTACCATACAATTCTATATATCTAAATCAGAATTAGAGTCTCCCTTATTAATATGATTTCCCAATATTAATAGTCTATTTTCAATCCGATCAAGAACTTCTAAGAGTTCTTGATGATCAATCAAATCATTATTTTCACTTGCTTCCTGAACTTTTATATCGACTGATTGCAATGGATTTCCTAAACCAGGACGAACACGATCCAACTTATCTCTTAACTCTCGAGCAGGCCTTTGACCTTCGTCTCTCAAATCTGCCACAGGCGAATCAGAAACTACTAAAGATGTTGCAAGGTTTTGAAGTCCTTTTGTGCGAGCACGTTGCAACATAGCTAAACCAACAGGCAAAACATCCTGCATCAATGAAAGATGAATGCGTTCTACCGGATCGTCAGCCATAACACAATCAAAGCTAAGGCATTCCAGTTTGCTCCATGGGTGTTAAAAATGCTGGACAAGAAACACTAGATGCACCCATAGACCATCCAACGAAGCCAGATAAAACGACCACAGCAAAGAAAGGACCTAAAAACTGATGGGTAGTTTCAAGTCTCAACCATTCACTCCATGATCGAACAAAACGTTCGCGAGCAAACCTTCGGCGTTCCTTGGATTCATCTTGAAAACGCCGACGAAAGGATTTTTCCACCCAACGCTCAAAAGCTCGTTTTTTGGTAACAGCCATCTTCCTTTCCACTTCTAATAACTGTCCTGATGTCAAATCAGGATGAAAGGTACCTATTAATTCGAGACTTTTCAAAAACATCTCAACGGCAGCATCCTTTAAGGATTTCTCCTCTGGCTCCAAAAAAGCCCAATCAAGCTCTGGATAAAACCGACTACGATTTAAGGCTATTTGCTCTTCTCCCAATTGCCCTGGTTCCCTAAGCCAGCGGTCTGTATTGGCATCAAAGCGTCTCCAATAGAGAAAAGGATTTATATAAACGGTTTTTCCAGCTAACTGAATGCTGTCCTTTTGCAAGCGACGCTGCAGATTCAAATCTTGCTGTTGAAAAGCGTTCAAAATACTTCAAGCCAGTGGCCTAGGATATCTAGTTGTGATCAAAACGCCAGTCCTTTCTAAAGCAAAAGAATTATTCAAAGACAGATTATCTGACGTAAAGGTTAGCAAAAAGATTGATTGCGAATACATTTATGCTCTCTCTTAGAAAGATTAAGACTATTCATACAGCTGTGAACTGAGAATTATTTCCAAAAAACCATTGTTCTTTAAGGCTTTGATGAGTAGATCTCTAACCTCTTGTTGATCTGAATTGCTAAACGGTAATTTATTCTCATGGGGGAATGATTTAAACGAGTAATTTTTCTCGTTTGGCAAGCCTAACAAACTAAATACATCTTCAGAATGCAATAAATTCTGGAAACCAAATGCATTTATTTTGCCATAGTTCTTCAAATTTACTAAAAATTGTTTATGGATAGCAGGAGCTAATACGGATGTGCCAGGAGAATTTCTTTCTAATTTTGACTGCTTAGAAATATATTCTAAAGGTGTTAAAAATCTCAATTCCATAGAATTCCGCTGCATTACGGTTCTAAGATATTTTGACTTTAAATAATCTATAGGATTCCTAAGGCAAACCGAAATCAAAGGTTGTATAGCTAAAATCTTATTTATAGTCTCGCAAAGAGCAAATAATGGGTATTTAACATCTAATTCTCGATGTGAGGACATGCACACAAGAGAAGCTGCTGTATCGCATAGACGTTCACTAGATATAAAAATCTTTTTCCTGGATGTTATTGACAAACGATGCAAATATTTAATCGTTCGTATGGCAACAGGTAAATATTTCTTTGGCAATTGACTATCTATAGGATTACATGCCAATGCAACAAAAGGAATAAAGATTAACGTGTCAGCAAAATCATAATTGTCAAATTCATTTGTTGATATAACATTGTCCAAATAAGTATTTATTGATTCAATATCTCCTGCAATAACCCCTTTTTTTTTATCTACTGATATGCCCGATGAATGATAAGGTGTTTTAGAAAGAATTATATTATTTAAGCACTTAGGAAACAAGCACTTTTGCAAAGTAGTAGTTCCCGTACGCGGTGTTCCTATGTGGAGAATAAAATTTTCCATGGACTCTTAAGCTAAAAAAAGCATAAAGACATCTTTAAAGTTTAATTTGATCTCTGATTTGACGAGATGATTTATCAAATTCTTTTCATAACGCATATTATGCTAAAGGCGAAGAGAGGTCAATTCATTAATCAAAAATCTTAGACTTAACGGAGCAATTGAATGCAACTACAACCCTATTAGAATCCCCTGTATATAACATTTGACAATGTTGGAGATATGATGGAAAGAGTATCATCTTACCTACTTTAGGCTTTATATCTATAGCTCCTTGAGTGGACATATAGTCAGTTCCTGCATCCATAAAACCTAATTGTATTGGATTCATAAATAAAGTTTCTCCAGAGCCTTTATCTCCTGGGTCAAGATAAAATATTCCACACCAGCTACAATTATGATGTGCATGAGTATAATGAATACTATTCCGAGAGCCTACATGATACCAGCTGTCTACAAATAGAAACTTATAATGACATTCTTCAGACTGAATTTTATTCAAGAGTTTAGTTAATGCATGAGTAATGAATTCTCGCGTTTCACAAATTACTGGGTGAGTACCTAGCAAGAAATCAAATTTAGATTCTTTTAAATTATTTTTTATACGAGTCGCAACATCTGATTGAATACCTTCAATTGTACTTGAATGATGCAGAACTAATTTTAATAATTTTTGAGATAGATCAACATTTTCAAATTGTGCAATATAAGTTTTAAATAGCTGCGTTAACTGGAATTTTTCATAAAGAGAATCCATAAATTCCAATTTTTATAAATATAAATCAACTTTATAGATAAAAGAGCATTTTAGCAATAACACTTAAAACACTGTGGTGCAAATAAGATTCATTGATCTATTCACATGTATAACAATCAAATTTTCAATGCAATTCGATTATATTTAGTCATTATGCCCACTCAATAGTTCTTGGTGAAAATAGGGTGCAAAAATGCAGTGAGTGACAGGGTTTCTTAAATGTAAGATAGCACGTGGAACATACGTGGAACTGTTTTTATATAAAGAACCAAATCTAATTTTCTAGAAAAATTGACGCAAAAGTGGTAACCCATCCTTCAATAAGTTTTCTACAGGGAAAAGTAATTCACATTTATCAAGAAGCAAAGTACCTTCTGTCCCAAACTGCTGAACCGAAAGTTTACGACTGTCAATTCGCTTAATTAACACCCCATTTGGATAGCGAACATCGAATTCATAAGTTTCTTTTCTTTGAAACCATAATTTCCATGTCAATGAATTCTCTTCTACTCTCAAATCCATTGGCAACTCTAAAAGCATCGTTTTATATGTGCCCTTGCATTCATATACTTCATCTTTCAAACCTGACTCAGCGCGAACAAATCTTGGATTGAAAGGTATTAAAAGCATTGTTAGCAAAGTAAGGAATATATAAGTTCGCTTCTTCATATGCTTAATCGAATCCTCTCCCTTTCATTTTACTCCAAGTGTAGAGAAAACCTCTTTCTACGATTTCTCCTAGGAGATGCTCACAACACTCTGCGTGGAACTCACGTGGAACACGTCTCTCAGAACTCTTGCAATTAGGTTCCCTATTTTTTACTTTGCACTCACGTGGAACTACTACTTTTAATCTATAACTACATTTAAGTAGTCATTTTCATTCCCACTCAATAGTTCCAGGGGGTTTACTAGTTATGTCAAATACAACTCTGTTCACTCCTGAAACCTCATTGACAATTCTATTAGAAATTATTTCTAATACTTCATAAGGAATACGAGACCAGTCAGCAGTCATTCCATCTTCACTTGAAACACATCTCAAAACAATAGGCCATGCATAAGTCCTCTGATCTCCCATTACCCCAACAGAACAAACAGGCAACAAAACAGCAAAAGCCTGCCATATCTCATCATATAGGCCTGCTTTTCTAATTTCCTCCCTAACGATCAAATCTGCATCACGCAAACAATCTAACTTTTCAGTTGTAATTTCTCCAAGTATACGAATAGCAAGGCCTGGACCTGGGAATGGATGTCTCTTTACGATTTCCTCTGGCAAGCCTAAAGAACGTCCAACTTTTCTAACTTCGTCTTTAAATAAAGTTCGTAAAGGTTCTACTAATTTAAATTGTAAATCCTTAGGTAAACCTCCCACATTATGATGACTTTTAATTTTTACAGCTACTCTTTCTCCCGAATTTGGATCAATATTAGTACCTGCACTTTCGATTACATCTGGATACAGTGTGCCTTGTGCTAGATAATCAAACGGACCTAATCGTTTACTTTCTTCTTCAAATACACGAATAAATTCTGATCCAATAATCTTACGTTTCTCCTCTGGATCTGTAATTCCTTGCAATTTAGCAATAAATCTCTTGCGGGCATTAATATATTCAACATGAATATTAAACTTCTTATTAAAAAATTCCATTAAAAATTCAGGTTCACCCTTCCGCATAAATCCCTGATCGATAAACATACATATCAATTGATTCCCAATTGCTTTCTTCAAAAGAAATGCCAAAGTTGAAGAATCCACGCCACCTGATAATGCTAAAAGGACCCTTTTATTTCCTACTTGTTCGCGTACACGCTCTATTGATTCATCAATAAAGGTAGCCGTGGTCCAATTGGAATCACAATGACAGATATTATGGACAAAATTTCTTATCATCTTCATTCCTTCAGTAGAATGAACTACTTCAGGATGAAATTGCACACCATATAAGTGACGATTATGAGATGCAATTGCAGCATTTTTGGTGTTTGATGTGTATGCTAAAGAAACAAAATCCTTAGGCATATCCTGCACTGAGTCAGAGTGACTCATCCACATTGTCGAGCCATTAGTAACATTATTAAGCAATTCATTCGAATCATTTATGTGCAGTGGAGCCTTGCCATATTCAGCTTTTCCTGTTGCTTTCTGAACTTTTCCTCCTAGTTGATGCACCATAAGTTGCATCCCATAACAAACTCCCAAAATGGGTATTTTTAAATCCCAAATAGCAGGATCACAAAATGGTGCTCTTTCTGAATAAACGGAATTTGGGCCCCCACTAAGAATCAAACCTTTTGGGGCCAACTGAAGAATTTCTTTAATTGTAGTTGTGTAACTCATTACCAAGGAATAAACCTGAGTTTCGCGAACTCGACGAGCAATCAACTCTGAATACTGCGACCCAAAATCGAGAATAATGATGGAAGGCTTTCGATGACAATCAGACTGGGAATAAGGCATATCTCCTAAAAAGCTGAAAAAAATTCCTGTAGATCATTTCAGACTAGATAAAATTTGTTAAAGACGCTTCAGGCTGTACTCCTAGCGAATTGAAAAAACTAACACCACGAGGCCCAAGAGAACGAACCCGACGATGACGATCAAATAACGCTGAGCCTATTTCCATTGAAAAAGAGCCATAGCGTCCCAAATACGAAATACTGCGTTCTTCAACCACAGCAGCCACTCTCATCCAAAGCTTTCGAGCCATTAAAGAATCTTTTTCTTCAAGCCAAGAGAATGCCGCCTCAATGGATTGAGACTGTGAAATTCTTTCTATCCAGTCAAACGGAAAACTTTCCTTAACCGCCAGAGCAGTCAAAATCTCTACTCGAGCATCAGCAAGATGGTGATGAGTATGAAAAATACCTCCAGCTAATTTAATTAATTTGCCGTGATAGCCAAAAAGCAAGAGATTTTGTACTCCTTGCTCTGCTGCTGCAACTAATAAAGGACCTAACCAATTCCCAACTTTTACAATTGGTTTGGAATCAAGCCCAAAAGATCTTGCCAAGTCAAAACCATTTTCACCAATTACAAAAGTCAAAAATCCATCAAAAGCAGATTGGCGGCAACACTCTCCTAACTGTTTCATCGCATTATCAAGTTGTTTAGGAGAAGCGCTGACTTGAGTTTGAACTTGGGTTCCTATAAGTGCCAAGCCATCTACAACACCAAACGATTCGTTACTTGTTCTAGTTGCAAGCTCTTTGCCTCTGGGTAAAACAATTTCTATCTGCAAACAGCGTTCCAAGGCAACTAAAGAACGCAAATTCTCATGCAACAAATTCTTAGCAAATTGAGAAAGGGAAATTTCACCTGTTGAAGCAATGACCCCAACTCCAACACCTGGAATTATTTGAAGCCAAGTTTCAGATGAAGAATTCCCTTCTTTATCGTGATTCAACTGAGGCTCTATCCACTTAGCAAAGGTCCAAATCTCCAACCCGCGCGTAACATCTAAACCGTCCCCTGGTTGACAGAAACCTATTGCCATAGCTATTTCTCCGCTTGAAATAACGGCAGAGGAAGCAATAGGAACAATTAAAGGATCTTGCTGCTCGGGCACAACCAATATTTGTTCGGAATTAAAAGGTTTTCCAAGCAAAGCTTGCGTAGCCGCCTTGGCTACTGCTGCAACCCATACAGGAAGAATAAAACCTCCTGAATCACGAAAAGAATGCTTGATAATGAGAACCTGGGTAGATGGTTTTTTAGGATGACAAATTATTACCCGATAAGCAGTGGAAGAAAAACTCATGCTGATGATCCCTGGCCCTACACCTGTGCCAGAAAAAGTGTTGCAGGCAATGAGTCAACACCCTATCGGCCATAGAAGTGGAGAATTCCAATCCATTGTCGAGCGAACAAATGCACAATTGAAATGGCTACACCAAACCAATAATGAAGTCTTAGTAATTACTGGGAGCGGAACAGCAGCGATGGAAGCAGGAATAATAAATACTCTCAGCCAGGGAGACAAAATAATTTGTGGAGATAACGGGAAGTTTGGAGAGCGATGGGTAAAAGTTGCAAAAGCTTATGGATTAGATGTCATAACCATCAAATCCGAATGGGGGCAACCCTTAGACACAAATGAATTTAAAAGCCAACTGGAGGAAGACAAAAATAAAACAATTAAAGCTGTAATCATTACTCACTCTGAAACATCAACCGGAGTTATTAATGATCTAGAAACGATTAGTAAACTTGTAAAAGCTCATGGGGAAGCAATTATGATTGCGGATTGCGTAACCAGCCTAGGCGCCTGCAATGTACCAATGGATAAATGGGGTATAGATGTAATCGCTTCTGGATCTCAAAAAGGTTACATGATGCCTCCTGGCCTTAGTTTTGTCGCAATGAGCGAAAGAGCATGGACTAGGTATGAGAAATCAAATATTGCTAAATATTATTTAGATCTTGGCCCATACAAAACAACTGCAAAGAAAAATAGTAACCCTTTCACGCCTGCTGTCAATCTTTACTTTGCCCTAGAACAATCTTTGTCAATGATGCAAAGTGAAGGTCTTGAATCAATCTTTAAACGACATTCAAAGCATAGCGCTGCAGCACAATCTGGAATGAAGGCCATGGGATTAAAACTTTTTGCTGCTGAAAATCATGGAAGTCCTGCAATTACTTCAGTTGAACCTGAGAATATTGATGCAGAGCTTCTAAGAAAAGAAATAAAAAAGCGTTTTAATATCTTGCTTGCGGGTGGACAAGATCACCTAAAAGGCAAAGTATTTCGCATAGGACATCTTGGATTTGTAAGTGATCGTGATTTACTTACAGCAATCTCTGCTATTGAGTCAACTTTGCAATCACTGGGTTTACTAACTACAGAAATGGGGCAAGGTTTTATTGCTGCTTCAAAAGTCCTCAATGAATAAGATAGTTGATTAAATAATATAATCATATAAGCTTTAATAATGCGGGTGTAATTCAGTGGTAGAATGTCAGCTTCCCAAGCTGAACGTCGCCGGTTCGAATCCGGTCACCCGCTTATAATTCAATTAACTATCGTATCGAAAATCAATAAAACCTTAGAGTAGATTCTAAAAATCTTACTCACATCAAAACCTTAGGTAAGAATTTATTCTCTAACTAGGGTCTTGGTTTTATTAATTGGAGCACTTGAGGCCCAACACCACCTGCTCGACGCTCCTGATCTAAAGCTTTAAGAATCAGCACTCCAGCAGCATCTACATCGCCAGCTTCAGCAGATGCACTAGCAGCATCAAAAAAGTTAACCGCAGCGTCTAAATAAACATTGCGTTTATTTTGGATGGTATTAATTTTAGTTGGTGCTCTCACAACAATAGACGCAAGGCTGCACAATAAAGACCTTTGATTGAAGTTTAACCTAAAGCACCATAAATTAGCAAATTAAATGCATCAAATATGCTAAATAGAGAAAAAAGGAACCATTCAAATAATTAATGGATTGATGGTTAGTTTATGTACCAGGCTCTTCAGTATTACCTCCTAAAGCAGCTATCTGATCTCTGAGTAGAGCGGCACGAATTTCTTCACCTCTGGTTTCAGCAACAGCTAAAGCAAACTCCAACTTCTCAAGATGATGACCACCTTCAACAAAAGCCTTGCGAGTAGAAGAGTTGAGCTTGAATCCCAATGAATTTGGAGAAGTGACTGAAGAAGAACCAGAGGCAGAAATCGAAGAATCCATGATTGCCTTTACCTTTTCTTTAGTTTTACATCCAAGTGAACTTTCATGCCGCAAGTGTTTCTTGATTTTCAGACCAATCCTGATCTACTTGATCCATCTCACCAGAACCATCAAGCAAAAGTTGACACTCCTTCAATAATTCATCCACTCCATCAAGCATGGCAATTTCTTCTGCAGGCGGATCTTTTTGTATCTGAGAAAAATACAACTCAAGTGCCTCCTGACGTTGCTCAAGCCTGACCAAACGTTGTGAAAGAGCATTCAAAGTCTGAGCAAGATCTTCAGCAGTTCTAGTAATCCGGAAGGAACATGATGATGATGATGACGTCATGAGTGCAAAGCATTTTGACTGATAACAACACATCAAGAAGAAGTACTCAAGTCTTTATGAAAAGTGCTTAAAAATAAAATCTTCTATCAGACTAAAATCCCATCAGTTATTTATTTATGCATCCTCTTGTAACCATATTGATTTACATGATTGCGGGAATCACAACAGGACTCCTTTTTGCTTTGACAGGTATTCCAGGTGCTCCAATTGCAGGAGCCTTAATTGGTGCTGGCTTAGCAAGCATGACAGGTCAGCTTGATATCGCAGAATGGCCATCAGGAACTCGAATTGCTCTTCAAATCGGAATTGGCACAGTCATAGGAACAGGCATAACAAAAGATGCTGTCGATCAATTGCAAAGCCTTTGGAGACCTGCGATCTTAATCACGATGACACTTGTAATGACCGGAATTGTTATTGGCCTATGGAGTAGTCGATTGCTAGGAATTGATCCAGTTGTGGCTTTACTTGGTGCTGCACCCGGTGGCATAAGCGGTATGAGCTTAGTAGGAGAAGAACTTGGCGTTGGTGCAGCAGTAGCTGCTCTACATGCCGTACGTTTAATTACTGTTCTAGTAGTTTTACCGTTATTAGTGAAATTTATAAATCTCTTAGGACCAGCAAATCCATAATTTGATCTGGACAGAAACAAAGAAATAGATATTTTGAAAAAACACTTTTCTATTGGAATTATGAATGTCAGCAAATCTGAAATGCCCCTATGGATTAGCCTAATAAGTCTCATAGGAATGACTGTATTTCCATTGCCAGTAAAAGCTAATCTCCGAGAAGCAGGAAACAAAGCAGCTCAAGTATATTGTTATATGAGGGAGAATCGAAACCCTCATGAAGTGAGCTGGAAAGCCACCTATGCGCTAATAAAACGACAATCTAATGGGATTTTCAAAACATCTCCAGAACATGGAGCTGTCCTAATTGTGGAATCAGTTGTCCAAAATCCCGACAATTTCCCAGATTGCGGGAAATATCTTGGAGATTTATTTGACTCTTCAGAAACAAAACGCGAAATGAACAATACAAATAATGAGGACAATCGTTATAGCTTCTAAATCACAATTCAACTACCCTAAACTAATAATAGAAACTTCTATAGTTTATTAAGATCCAATATAAAATCAAAGCTCCTATTGTGAGTTTTTATTTCCTATAATAATATCTATCAACTTAGTTTTACTATCTAAAAGGCTGTCTACTAGTTCATCAACTAAACCTAGCTGAGGCCAATGACAGGTAAGTTCACCAGCCATACCTAATCTATGGCATCTATCCTCAGCTTGTTCAACTTCACCTGGAGTCCAAGGTCTTTCTATTAAAATGACATGTCTTGCCCTATGTAATGTATAGCCTAAACCACCAGCAGCAAAAGTGCTTAATAACAAAGAAGAATCTCCATTTTGAAATTTATTAACTGCTTTTTCCCGTTCTAATAAAGATTGCTTACCAGTTAATAATTCTCCTTCAAACTTTTGATTCAAAAGCAAAAGTGGTTGCACAAAGCTACTAAAGACAACTACTGAATGACCTTTTGCGAGTAAATCCAACAAGATTAATTTTACTTTGCATAATTTAAACTCAGCTGAAATCTGACGAAGAGAATTTAATACAGCTAGAGACTCCGCTTCCGAATTAACCAAACCGCGTTTAACACGATCACGATAATGATCAATAACCAAAGAAAGTCTATGGTTAAATCCTCTTCTCGCCGAGGAATCCAAAGCAATTGGATAATATCTACGAACTTTAGGTGGCAATCCCAAAATCTTTTTCTTATTTCTTTTTAGAATCAAAGGAATAATCAATCTATGTAATTCCAGCAGATTACTTGCACCTTCAACATTCCAAATTTTTTTACCGGATCTTTCTCCCCAATGAGCATTACAAAAATACTTTTCATATTGTTCTTGATCTTCTGTAAGTGGGTGACCAAGAGCAGCTAATAAAGGATAAAGCTGAATTGGCCTTCCATTTTTAATAGGAGTACCTGACAACATCCAAATTGCTCTTAGGCGAGGGTGACGAGCTAAACGCAATAAGGATTTTGTTCTCTTCGCTTTTAAAGATTGCGCAAAATGAGCCTCATCAACTATTAGAAGTGTTCCACAATCTGGTAAATCTTTGGGCAATGAAGCCCAACTTTCTAATTCTATTGGAACATTCAACGCAATAGCTTCTTTAAGCCAATGGGAATGAAGACCTATTGGAGCAATAACTATGATCCTGACATTAGAAGACCGAGCAAAGCCACGAGCAGCTAACAAGACTGTCAAAGTTTTACCTAAGCCCATATCATCGGCCAATAATGCCCCTCGCCTAGCTAATAGCCATCGCGCCCCATAACGTTGATGAGGCATTGGTTTTCTTCCATCTGCTAAAGCTTTATAAAGATCTGCCCTCTTTACAAGCAAATGATGGCTAGGAATAGGAGGCAAAGGTTGTTCCAACCACCTCATCCAATTAGCTAAATCTTCTTCAATGAAAAAACGATTGCCAAATTGTTCTTTTAAATAATGTGCTGCTGTTAAAGGAAACTCCCAACCTGTATGTGAACCTAAATATTTTCCTTTTGGTTTTATTTTACGTAATTGCGCTTGAGTAACAGCATCAAATGGGAAGGAAACCTTAATCAGACCAGATGCTGTAAGGCCTAAAGAACATCGTTGAGGGGAAGAAAAACTAACGTCAAAAAAGGAATCAACTCCTAATTTACTGAATGAACTTCAATTTACAAGATTTTTTAAAAAAAATAAATCATATGGATCTTCAGCAAAAAAGAACTGTCATTTTTGGATTCTGTAATCTTCAATACATTGACTATGAATTAATCTAAGGCAGAATGCAATCAATCGAAGAGCGCTGATGCATAGCAGGGATGCGGTTTTCTTAGAAGATTTCTGTCCCAAACTACGTGTCCGAAGATGGAGACAATCTCTTCATAATTTCACAAATAAAAATTGTATATATTGTGGAAAACCTTCCGAATCAATTGATCATATTCTGCCTATGAGTAAAGGTGGGTTAAGTATTACTAAAAACTGCGTACCAGCATGCCTTGCTTGTAATGGAGACAAATCAAATGCAGAAGCATTTCACTGGTACAGAAAACAAACTTTTTATGATCCTAGAAGGGCAATGGCCCTCCGCGCATGGATGAATGGAGATTTGCGATTGGCTATTAGACTTCTTGAATGGGCAAACCCTGATAGTGAAGCAAAGCCTTCTATCAAGCAATCAAACGGAAAAGACGATCAAGAATGGGGATTTCAAGCAGCATAAGAATTCAGAAAACCTGACACGCCATTACAGAATTATTCTTTTCACAAATAGACGCCTGTTGCTCAGGCATTTCAGGAGCAAAACAAAATCCACAAATCAAAAATCCAACAGATAATAAAAGATGAACATTGACTCCAAAAGGGAATGAAAGATGTGTCCGAACAGCTTGCCTTCGCCGCAACATGTATTTCGGTAATACTGATTCTCTAAAAACAGATGCAGTCATGAGAAAAACTATTCACTAATACATTTGTACTCATGCTCAAAGATCTTGTCAACCGTTCTCTGGGATTACCGAAAGGTTCCAAGCTGCTTATCTTTGGAGGAGGATTCAGTGGTCAACATGTTGCAGCCCTAATAAGAGCACAGGGAGGAAACGTTGTATGCACTCGACGAGAAATTAAAAAACCTGGAGCAGACTGTGTTTTTAACAGTCTGACAAAAGAGATACCCTCTAAATACTTTCTAAAAAATGCAACGCACATACTCAGCTGTATCCCTCCTGATCCGAATGGCGGGGATCCTGTTCTAATGAATCTCATGGAAGAGCTTCAAGATCTTCCATTGCAATGGGTGGGCTATTTATCAACCACAGGAGTATATGGCGACACAAAAGGTAAATGGGTATCAGAAGAAGATCCTCCCAATCCAACCCAACCACGGAGCAAAAGAAGATTAAATTGTGAAAAAGCCTGGCAATCTTCAGGACTGCCAGTACAAATTATTCGCCTGCCTGGTATCTATGGACCTGGAAGATCGGCTTTGACTGCAATCAAAAGCGGGAAAGGAAGAATCATTGATAAGCCTGGACAAGTCTTTTCAAGAATTCATGTAGACGATATTGCAGGTGCATTACTGCACCTAATCAATCTGGCTAATCAAGGGGAAAAACCAAAGATCATAAATTTTGCTGACAACATGCCAACCGCAAATAAAGAAGTACAAAGCTTTGCTGCTGAACTTCTAGGAATTCCTATGCCCCCAATAGAACAATTCGAACTAGCCTCTCAAAACATGAGCCCTATGGCATTATCTTTTTGGCAAGAAAATCGCAGAATCAGCAATAAAATGCTTTGCGAAGTTTTGAAATATAAACTAATTCATCCTGATTATCGTTCAGGGTTAAAAGATTGTTTAATGAACTATAAATAACCATTAATTCTCTTTCCCTATGTAGAATGTAGAGAATAACCCTGAACCTATTGCAGAACTTTTTCAAAACTCTTTCATAACCAAAAAAATCACAAAATCCTTTATTAAAGATCTATCAACTAGATTAATTTCAAACCTTTCACAAGCACAAGAAAGAAACTAATGAAAAACAATTCCAATAACTATCAAATAATGACAAATACTTTGAAAGAACATGAACAGATAGTTATTACTCTTGGTGATCCTGCAGGAATTGGAAGTGAGGTTATTTTAAAAGCACTGGCAACAAAAAAAATTACGCAATTAATTAATCCACTAATTGTTGGATGTAAAGCTACATTAGAGATGAGTTATAAGAAACTCATTGCAAGAGGTGTATTTCCTTTAGCAAATCCAAATGAGCTAAAAATCGAAGATATTCCAGTAAAAGAAATCATACAAGAAGGTTCACCTTCCAAACAATCCGGTGAGGCAAGTTTTGATTGGCTTACAAGAGCTACAGAGTTAGTTCTTGAAGGAAAAGCAAAAGCAATTGTAACCGGTCCAATTTCAAAAAATGCTTGGCATTTAGCTGGTTTTTCTTATCAAGGTCAAACCGAACGATTAGCAGAGTTATCAGGGATTAAAAAAGCTTCTATGCTTTTTACGGCAATATCTCCTTTAAGCAAATGGAGAATAAATACTTTACTAGCAACATCTCACATTCCAATAAAAACAATTTCTCAACAACTATCTCCTCAACTGATTGAGCATAAATTAAACATACTTTTACATTTCTGCCAAAAATTTAATCCTTATCCAAAACTTTTTGTAGCCGGTCTTAATCCTCATGCAGGAGAAGAAGGACAACTAGGAAAAGAAGAAATCAATTGGTTAACTCCACTTCTTGCTCAATGGAGAAAAAAACATCCTGACATTACTCTTCAAGGCCCTTTACCCCCTGATACATGCTGGATTTCGTCAGCTAAGGCTTGGCAAGGCATGAACAATCACAATGCACCAGATGGAATCTTGGCTATGTACCACGATCAAGCTCTGATCCCATTAAAAATCCTAGCGTTCAATGAAGCTGTCAATACAACACTAGAACTACCATTTGTCCGGACTTCTCCCGACCATGGAACTGCTTTTGATATTGCCGGGAAAGGTCAGGCAAATGCTACAAGCATGATTGAAGCTATTAAAACTGCTTGGGAATTAAGCAAACCTGAAAAAACAAATATCAACCTGGTTTAACACGCATCAGAATTTGACCAAATTCAACTGGTGTTCCATTCTCTACAAGAATCTCAACAACCTCTCCACTAACTTCTGATTCCAATTCATTCATCAACTTCATCGCTTCCAAAATACAAACCGTCTGACCAACTCCTATTCGATTACCTAATTCAACGAATGACGGATCTCCTGGGGCTGGAGCCCTATAAAAAGTTCCAACCATCGGAGCAGTAATTTCCACTAAATCAGCTCTTGAGCCTGCTCCAGCGGGCGGAGGGCTACTTGGGGTAGAACTAGAGGCCACCTCAACAGGTTTAACTTGGGTTGGGACTTGTGGGATATCCACAATTCCAGTTGTATAACCAGGAGCGGCGGGTAAAGGAGAGGAAGGAATATTCCGACGAACTTCCAATCGAAAATCCTCTCCCTCCAGCTTAAATTCCTGAAAATCACTCTCAGCAATTGCCTCAAGCAATTTGTGTAATTGATCGTTATCTAACTGCATTGTCATGAGTTCTCCCTACCTAGATAGCTGTCATTACGTGTGTCAACCTTGATCTTCTCACCAACAGAAATAAAAAGTGGAACCATTACTTGTGCTCCAGTTTCAAGAATTGCAGGCTTAGTCCCTCCTGTTGCAGTATCGCCCTTAACACCTGGATCTGTCTCACTGACTTGTAAAACAACAGAATTGGGCAATTCAACCTCAAGAGGCTTTCCATTCCAAGAAACCACATTGACCTCCATTCCTTCTTTTAGGTACTTACGACTTTCACCAATTTGATCCGCAGTCAATCTAGTCTCTTCATAACTAGACATGTCCATAAATACATAATCTCCAGAATCCATATAGGTGTGCTGAAGAATTAATTTATCTAGCAAAGCCTGTTGAACCATTTCACCCGCGCGAAAGGTTTTCTCCACAACATTCCCTGTTTGAACTGCTTTAAGCTTGGTCCTTACAAAAGCAGAACCCTTGCCAGGCTTTACATGTAGAAATTCCACGACACGCCATACCGCTCCATCGAGCTCGATAGTAGTGCCAGTTCGAAAGTCATTACTAGAAATCATTCCTATGGAACGAATCAAAAGATCATAGAGGTGTGTCAGAGTTCCTAAGACATTTGCGTCTGCATGGCAATTTTTCGTCCTCTTTCCACCCTCGTTGTGCTCCTCACAACATTAAGCCTGACTTTGTGCGATCCTGCAATTGCAGCATTGCCTGGAGGCAATGCAATTAAAGATCCATACTCAATTCTTAGATCAGCTCTACCAATTGAACAAAAAGACCTAAGAGAATTACAACATAAATTAGAAGACACAAGCGACGCCATCCGAGGAGGCCGGTGGTCAACCGTTAACAAATCAGCTTCAAGAAGCTTGTTCCTAATAAATAATCGTACAGATGTAATTCTGGATTCAATTCCTTCCGCTAAAAGAAAGGAAGGAGAAAAAATAATAGTTTCCCTAAAAGATAACCTGGAAAATCTTGGAGAACTCGCTAGTGAAAAAAACAAATATGGATTTATTGACGAAAGACGCAAAAGTCTTAAAAAAATAGGCGACTTGGAAGCTCTTTTACTTACAAAAGAATTCCCATATACTATTCCTAGTGAATTTGATAATCTTCCGAGATTACTTGGTAGAGCAAGTGTTGCTATTAAAACAACAAAAGGAGAAATGATTGCAATAATTGATGGCTATAATGCACCACTTACAGGTGGAGCATTTATTGATTTAGCATCAAAAGGTTTTTACAATGGCTTGCCATTTGCCAGGGCTGAGGATTTTTATATTCTTCAAACTGGTGATCCTGAAGGATCAGATATAGGATATATCGATCCAGAAACAAAAGAAGAACGTCACGTCCCTCTGGAAATACGATTACCAAATAAAAAAGAAACTATTTATAACAAAACTTTTGAGGAACTAGGACTATATACAGAAACTCC
Organism: Prochlorococcus sp. AG-409-J19; assembly: GCA_003215635.1. Classification (GTDB taxonomy): domain Bacteria; phylum Cyanobacteriota; class Cyanobacteriia; order PCC-6307; family Cyanobiaceae; genus AG-409-J19. Next base: position 106,916 of record QCKC01000002.1, on the reverse strand, counting down.
TGTTCTTCCATTCGCAACATTGGGCACAATGGGATGGGCACACTCAGGCTCAGCACTGGATGATGGTTCTTCCCAGTTCTTTTTCTTTTTGTATGAAGCAGAGCTTAATCCTGCAGGGAAAAATTTGATCGACGGTCGAAACGCCGCCTTTGGCTATGTAGTAGAAGGATCTGAAATACTCAATAACTTAGGTGTAGAGGATCGCATTATTTCTATAACAGTTATAGATGGTGAAGATCGACTCAAAAGTCATGTATAAATCATAATAAAATGGGCGAATCGCTTTCTGATATTGGTGAAAAAGAAATCCTCAATCGCCTAAAACGATTTGTCTCCTCTGGACAAATTTCAGATGACACAGCCGAAATAAATAGCCTAGGTAAGAAATTATTAATTAATACAGATGTCCTTGTTGAGGGTGTCCATTTCGACAGTTTGACAACATCTCCATCAGATGTGGGATGGAGAGCAATAACAGCAAATATTTCAGACCTTGCAGCAAGCGGGGTCGATCAACTAATTGGTGTGACAATTGGTTTGATAGCTCCTCCAGAAACTCCATGGAATTGGGTTGAAGAACTCTATGTAGGAATGAAGGAGTCACTCAGGCCATTTCAAGGAGAAATACTTGGAGGAGACTGTTCAAAAGGTTCAGCACGAATAGTTGCAATAACCGCAATAGGAACTCTTGGGCCCCTTCGCTTACATCGTGCTAATGCGGTCCCAGGAGATTGGATCGTAACTAGTGGACCACATGGACTCAGTCGACTTGGATTGGCACTACTCCAAACAGAAACAATCGTTCAATCATCATCATTATCCAATGAACTAAAGGCAAAAAGCATCGAAGCACATAAAAGACCGACGGTTCCAATGCAATCATTAAAGAATCTAATAACCTCAAAACCTAAAGATCTACCTTGGAGAGCCGCTGGCACAGATAGCAGCGATGGTCTACTTGAAGCAATCAAAAATCTATGTGAAAGCAGTAATTGTCAAGCCTTAATCGAACGAGACAAACTTCCAACAAATCCTGAATGGCCTCTTGGAAAACTTTGGGAAGAATGGTGCTTAAACGGTGGTGAAGATTTTGAACTTGTATTAAGTCTGCCGCCATCTTGGGCAAAAGAATGGATAAAAATAAACCCGTTAAGCAAAGCTATTGGAATAATGAGAGCAGGGAAACCTAATATTTTTTGGGCAAATAATCTACAAAAAATAAATCTTGAAGTAGATTTTCAACATTTTTAAAAGCCCCATAGATAGGGGCTTCATTATATAAATCCTATAAAAATCTATTGCCACTTCTGAGCAACAATTTCAGCTAAATCAACAACCCTTTGACTATAGCCCCATTCATTGTCATACCAGGCAAGAATCTTCACGAGATTATCACCTATAGCCATAGTTAAAGCTTCATCAACAATGGTGGACTCATTAGTTCCAGCAAAATCACTAGAAACTAATGGTAAATCCCCATACTTGATAATTCCCTTCATAGAAGATTCTGAAGCCTGTTTCAAAGCAGCATTTACTTCCTCTGCAGTAGTTGCCCGACCTGCTTCAAATACCAAATCGACAGCTGAAACATTTGGAGTAGGAACACGCATAGCAATGCCTGTTAACTTCCCTTTCATTTGGGGATAAACCAAAGCAACAGCCTTAGCTGCACCAGTAGAAGTTGGCACAATATTCATAGCAGCAGCTCTTGCTCTCCTTAAATCTCTATGACTATTATCCAAGATTCTTTGATCACCAGTATAACTATGGATAGTAGTCATAAGGCCCTTATTAATTCCAAAAGTTTGATCTAAGACTTTAACTATTGGGGCCAAGCAATTAGTGGTACAACTAGCGTTACTAAGAATATTAAAATCATCATGGCGATATTGATCTGCATTAACACCAACTACATAAGTTCCAACCCCATCACCTTTTCCGGGAGCGGTAAGAATTACTTTCTTGGCACCAGCTTCTAAATGCTTAGAAGCACCAACATCAGTGTTAAAAACACCTGTCGATTCAATTACAAGATCAACACCCCATTCTTTCCAAGGCAAATTTAAGGGATTACGATCAGAAAAACACTTGATGGTCTTTCCATTAATGATGAATGTATCGTCTGTGTGATCGATCTCAGCGTCTTTGATCTGTCCAAGGATTGAATCGTACTTAAGCAAGTGAGCATTGGTCTTTGGATCTGAGGTGACGTTAATTCCAACGACCTCCAAACCAGTATTGGCTCCTCGGCTTAACCAGCAACGCATAAAGTTGCGACCAATCCGGCCAAATCCATTAATCGCAACGCGCAGGGTCATAGCAAAAGCGGAAAAACCGAAATGTAATTGGCCGCTGATCATACAGAAATGCGTTCACCTCTTTGAACAGATTTCGACAAAAAGCCTCAAAATCAGCAAAAAGCGTCTTAGAAAGTTTAAAAACTCGGGAAAAAACATAGAAGATTAGCTTTAACGGAAAGGCTGACCTATCTTTCAATTCTCTAATTAAAAAAATTGGCTAATCCCTTAAAAAGCCAAAAACACATCCACTTTATCGGCATCGGAGGCATCGGGATGTCAGCACTGGCCTTGCTTCTCGCAGCGCGAGGCCATACCGTTTCCGGATCGGACATTACACAAAGCAAAACTCTTGAACAGTTAGTAGTTCGAGGAATTCAGGTCTTCTACACCCAACGCAAAGAAAATATCTTTGAAATATGTGAACAATCCAAAGAAGCTCCATTAATAGTCGTTACATCTGCAATCCCCAGTAACAATCCGGAATTGGAAACCGCCAAAAACTCTCGTCTAGAGATTTGGCATCGCTCAGACCTACTCAAGAACCTTATAGAAAATCAAAGCTCAATTGCCATAGCAGGAACTCATGGGAAAACGACAACTAGTACATTTATAACCATGCTTCTAGAATATTTAGAGCAAGATCCAACATCTATAATCGGTGGAATCATTCCTTGCTACTCAAGTAATTCCCATGCAGGGAAAGGGAAATTATTAATAGCTGAAGCAGATGAATCCGATGGGAGCCTAACTAAATTTAAGCCCCAATTGGGAATAATCACAAATATTGAATTAGATCACGTTGATCATTATTCAAACATAGAAGAATTAATCAATACAATGAAAATATATGCTAATAATTGTAAGTTCGTATTGGGGAATTATGATTGTAAAACCATCAAACGAAATATTAAGGCTTCTGCATGGTGGTCAATACAACAAAATAAGGGTGTTGATTTTGCAGGTATACCTATTAAGCAGGATGGGAATAAAACAATTGCTGAATTTTATGAAAAAGGAATATTGATTGGTACATTCATCTTGCACGTTCCGGGATTACACAATCTAAGTAATACTGTTGCTGCCATAGCAACTTGCCGCATGCAAGGGATATCTTTTACAGAAATAAAAAAGCATATATCTAAACTTAAAACACCATCACGCAGATTTGAATTCAAAGGTTCCTGGAAAGGGCGTCAAATCATCGATGACTATGCCCATCATCCAACTGAAATATCTACAACTATTGAGACAGCAAAGCTAATGCTAAATAAAAGCAAACATCCCTTTAATTCCATTCCAAGAAGTCTTCTGGTAATTTTTCAACCACATCGCTATACTAGAACTGAAAAGCTGATGAATGAATTAGCCAAAGCTCTTACAAAATCAGAGAGAATAATACTCACACCAATATACTCAGCCAACGAAATCCCAATCCCTGAAATTAATAGCCATAAACTTTCAAAAATCATACAATCTCTTAACCCAGGTAGTTTCATTAAAGTTGCTAATGATCTTGATGATTTAATAGCATTAATCAATAAATTTAGCCTCAAGGATGATCTAATATTATCTATGGGTGCTGGAGACATTAGTAGTCTTTGGGAAAGATTAAATTCAAATCAAAATGCCACTGTTCTTAATAAAAATCTAGCAGCTTAATAATATTAATGAATCAACTTGTTGAAACCTTTGAATCTCTATCTAATTTCACAACGTTAAAAGTTGGAGGAACAGCCGAGTGGCTAGCTGAACCGCAAAGCCTAGAAGAAATAAAAAATCTTATTTCTTGGGCAAAAGATAAACAAATAAAATGTGAAATAATTGGAGCTGGATCTAATTTATTAATCAATGATTGTCTAATTAAAGGATTAACGATCTGTACACGAAAAATGCATGGTCTAGAAATTAACAATGATTCTGGAGTAATCAAAGTTTATGCAGGAGAACCAATACCTGCCTTATCTCGCCGTGTAGCAAGATCTGGACTAAGTGGATTTGAATGGGCCGTAGGAATTCCTGGAACAATTGGTGGTGGGATAGTCATGAATGCAGGAGCTCAAGGTGGGTGCATTGCTGACAGATTGCTTTCTATTGAAGCTATAAGCATTAAAGAAGGCAAAATATTTAAACTGAAAAATAAAGATCTAAATTTTTCTTATAGGAATAGTTTATTGCAGTCGGAAGAATTAATTGTCATTAATGCTGAATTTCGTTTAGAAACTGGTCATAATCCTAAAGAAATAAATGCAATAACTACTAAAAATTTAAACCATAGAGTGAACACACAACCATATCAACTTCCAAGCTGCGGAAGTGTGTTTAGAAACCCAGAACCATATAAGGCAGCAAAACTAATAGAAGATCTAGGACTAAAAGGACTCAATGTTGGTGGAGCTGAAGTCTCAACAACACATGCTAACTTCATAGTCAATACAGGGGATGCTAGCGCTTCAGATATTCAAAGCCTCATAAAAATCATACAAAAAAAGGTTAAGGAAAATTATGGTTTAGTTCTTCATCCCGAGGTAAAAGAGGTAGGTTTCAAAAAAAAGGATTATCCTGGCATCTAATCAGAAAACATCATGGCAGGATTCGGTCTCCCAAATTTCGGGCAAATTACTGAGGCTTTTAAAAAAGCCCAACAAATCCAACAGGATGCGCAAAAACTACAAGCCGAACTCGATGAAATGGAAATCGAGGGGACGAATCAAGATGGAAATGTATCAATTTGGTTATCTGGAAACCAAAAACCATTAAGAGTAGAAATTGACCAATCAATTCTTTCTAATAATCAAGAGAAAATTGAAAAAGCAATTTTGGAAGCGCTAGAAAATGCCTATGATATTTCAACAAATACTATGAAAAGTAGAATGGAAGACCTTACCGGTGGACTTAAACTCAACCTCCCAGGGATGAATGTTGATGAGTAATCAGCTCATCCAAATACTTTCTATACAATATATATCTTTCCCAATTTTTATTTATTTTACAGCCAGGCTCATCTCGATGCAAACAATCTCTAAACTTACAAGAATTTTTATGAGTTTGACTACGTATCTCAGGAAAAAGGTAAGACAATTTTTTTGGTTCTACTTCAATATTAGGCCGATTAAAACCTGGAGTATCTGCTACTCGCGAATTCTGACCTAACAAAAAAAGCTCAACATGACGTGTTGTGTGTTTACCTCGTTGCAATCGCAAAGATAAAGCTCCTACTTTTAACTGCTGCTCTGGTAATAAAGTATTTAATAAACTAGTTTTGCCAACACCTGATGGTCCACAAATAACCGACAATCTTGTCGAAGCAAGTTGCTCAACTAATGAATCTAATCCATCGCCTGTTTTAACTGAAATTGATAAAGGCTTATATCCCCAATCAGTAATACGCAAAATTTGTCTTTGGACTTCACTGGAAAGCAATAAATCAGACTTGGTTAAAAGCAAACCAACCTCTACTCCTGATTGCTCCGCTGTAACAAGAAAACGAGAAGCCTGATCCAATTCAAAAGTAGGTTGATCTAATGAAAAAGCAACAAATAATTTAGTTATATTGGCAATAGAAGGCCTTAACAAAAAATTTTCTCTTGAACTTACCTGAGTGATAACACCACGTCTTTCTATAATATCAATGAATTCAACCACTACATTATCGCCTACTTTGATCGAGAAACCTTTATAGACCAGACTATTTCTAGATGTGCAAAGTAAACGAACTAATTCTTTATTAGATACAAAATCTCTATCATCTAAGCTAACACCTTTAATGTGAGATGAATGTATTTCCACTTCAAAAAAATTAGCTTTTATAGCAACAACTATACCTGGAAATTGCAAATTACTTCTAGGCACCAATAGACACTAATAATCTAATGTAAGAATCATCCTGGTATACAATTTTAACCACATGTCCTTGATTTCTCAATCCAGAAAGAACCATTTCTTCTGGTTCCCCACGATCAAGATCTACTTGCAAATTGTCCTGAGCTCTTAAAGACTCAAGAGCTAAACTACAGCGCACAAAATTCAAAGGACAAGGAATACCTCTTAAATCAATCGATTTTATATTAGAAGACATATATATTTATTATTTTTTTCCAAATAAACGAGCAAATAATCCACTCTTATGAGGATGATATTGAATACCTCTAGAAGAGAAATGGGTAGCTAATTCTTCTAATAAAATCTTCTCTTCGTCTGAAACACGAGATGGCAATTTGACATTGACAGAAATACGCTGATTCCCTCTGGCTACAGGATTCCCTAATTTAGGAATTCCTTTGTTTTCCAAAGTAAGCACAGCATTTGGTTGGGTTCCACTAGGAATTTCTAAGCTCGCAGGTCCATCAACAGTGTCTACTTCAATCGTATCTCCCAATATTGCTTGCAAATAACTTACGTTCACTTCCGAAAGGATGGTCAATCCTTCTCTACGAAGACTGGAATGGGATTTTACTTTTAAAAATACATAAAGATCTCCTGCGGGACCTCCACGCAATCCTGCATTTCCTTCCGAGGCGATTCGCAATCGAGTTCCTGTATCTACTCCCGCAGGAATATTAATCCGTAATTTTTTTCGAACTTGATTTACACCTTTCCCATTACACGAACCACAAGGATCTGAAATCGTTTGCCCTATACCAGAGCATGCAGGACATTCAGCTACTTGAGTAAAACTCCCAAAAGGCGTTCTAGTTGCACGCCTCACCTGACCAGCCCCTCCGCAAGTAGTACATACAGTTGGACCGCTTCCGGATTTAGCTCCAGATCCTTTACAAACCCCACAAGTTTCTAAATGGGGAACACGTATTTCTTTTTCCTCACCAAATACAGCTTGATTAAAATCAATCGTTAAGTCATAACGCAAATCATCTCCTTGTTGAGGGCCGCGACGCTGTGAACGAGCACCTGCTGAGGCACCACCGAACCCACTGAAAAAAGTTTCAAAAAGATCTGCAAACCCACCCATATCGCCCATATCGGGCATACCGGCAGCCCCTCCAACGCCTGCTTCTCCAAATTGGTCATATCTTGCGCGGGTCTGAGGATCTCCAAGAACTTCATATGCTCGACCTATCTCCTTAAATCGATCCTCAGCCCCTGGGTCCTTATTTATATCAGGATGGTACTGGCGAGCAAGACGCCTATAAGCCCTCTTGAGGGTGTCTCCATCTGCATCCCTATTAACCCCAAGCAAATCGTAATAATCAGCCATCAGATCTCCAATTCTCAATCACCCTAAAGGTCAAATGCATATCCTCATTCCTCCAAAGGTGATGTGTTCTTGTCTCCGTTGTTAGGAATCTCATCGGATAACTTAATTGGTTCATTACCATCAGTTGATGAGGGGCCAGGTCCAATTGAAACTTTCACAAGGGCATGCCGTAAAACGCGTCCATTTAAATGGTAACCACGTTGCAACTCTTCAGTTATTACATCCTCTGCTTGTTCTTCGCTAGGTTCACGTAAAACAGCTTCATGAAGAGTTGGATCAAAAGTTTGGCCGACTACTCTCATTGGAGCAACACCCAACTGCTTAAGAACCTCTACTAATTGTTTATATAAGCCCTGATAACTTCTATGCAAAGACTGCGCTTCCTCCCCTTGTGGATCTAACTGCTGTCTTGCTCGCTCAAAATTATCTACAACAGGTAATATTTCACTCAAAGTATTACAAATAAGCTGTAATTTCAAATCATCCTGATCACGAGATTGTCTCTTACGAAAGTTATCAAAATCAGCAGCTATTCGCATATACTGACTTCGAAGGGTTTCATGCTCTTTTTCAAGTTGCTCTAAACGGGCCTCATTATTTGAGGTTAGATCAGTCTCACTAGTAGAAAGTTCTTCACCAGAAACTGCACTCTGAGGTGATCCCGTCTCAGAAACCTGAGGTAAATCTTCAGGTTTTTCAACAGATGTTGATGACCTCACTTGAGCATCACGTTCCTGCTCAGGACTAGCCTGATCCAAGTCCGTTACAACTTTTTCATCATCGCTTAACTGATCTGCAGGAGTTACCTCTTCACTCATGTTGAACGATTGCAATCACTAATAGACTCATGTTGCAGGACCAAGTGGTGATGAGACAAGCTACGGAAGCCCGCACCTTTAAATCTCTTAAAAAATTCGTGGCAAGTTTTTCTAATGAATAATTATTTATTAGCAATAGAATTGCCTGCAAGCCAACCAGTAGTCCAACAGTGTTGAAAATTAAATCCACCAGTCACACCATCAACATCTATAAGTTCACCTGCAAAATAAAGTCCCTTACATAACTTACTTTCCATAGACTTAAAATCAATTTGCGTTACATCAACGCCTCCAGCAGTCACAAATTCTTCCCCAAAAGGACCTTTTCCTTTGACAATATATCTGCTATTTGTAAGTGTTTGAGCTATTTTTTGCAGAGATTTTTTTGAGCAATCTGCCCAGCGGGTATGCATATTGACTTTTGCTTGACTTAAAAGAGCAATCCAAACATTGTTAGGTATATATCGAAAAGGCTTTGCCTTCATAATAATTTTACCACCATATATTTTACGAGTATCAATAAAAGATCGCAAAACATCTCCTTGAGTCAATCCTCTAACCCAATTAACCTTAAGCTCTGTTTTATAGAAATCTAAATAAAGAGAGCGCGCTGCAAATGCCGTTAATCGCAATACTACAGGCCCGCTTAAACCCCAATGAGTAATTAGAACTCGTCCATTTTGCCTATAGCTAGTTCCATTGGATATTAAAACCAAACTAACATCATCAATCGCAATGCCACTACACGAATTTAAAAATGGTTCTTCTATTCTCAACGAAAATAAGGAAGGTACTTGTTTAACAATGTCATGTCCTAATGAAGCAGCTAAAGCGCATCCACTTGGGTGGCTACCAGTAGCCAATAAAACCTTTTTTCCCACAAAACCTCTTCCATCTTTACAATAAACATGGAAGCCACTAGAACCAAAATGATTTATAGAATGAACAGCCGCTTTAATAAATACTTGTACACCACAAGCTTTCGCTCTATCTCTTAAACAATTAATTACTGCAGAAGAAGTATTAGTTTTTGGAAACATCCTTCCATCTGATTCAGAAACAAGCGTCAATCCTCTTTCTGAAAACCAATCAATTGAATCTCCTGAGGAAAAACGACTAAAAGAAGAACGCAAAGGAAGTCTTCCTCTTGGATAATTATCAATCAATTCTCTAGGGTCAAGGCAATTATTAGTGACGTTGCAACGACCACCACCACTAATACGAACTTTTTCTAATAACTTACTCGTAGCTTCAAGAACAAGAATTGAGGAAACACCAGCTTCTGCAGCTGTAATAGCTGCCATAAAACCTGCTGGACCTCCTCCAACAACAATAAAATTAAATGCTTGGCTTGAAGGTAAGAGCGACTCCATTATTACAAAAACGCTTTCCGGTTGGTTGAGGACCATCGTCAAAAACGTGTCCTTGATGACCACCACAACGACTGCAATGGTATTCAGTTCTAGGAACTATTAACTTAAAATCTACTTTCGTCTCAACTGAAGCAGGTAGCGATTGCCAAAAACTTGGCCAACCTGTACCACTGTCATATTTTGCTTCAGAAGAAAAGAGTGGCAGATCACATCCTGCACAATGAAAGACACCAAAACGCTTTTCGGTATTCAATTCACTAGAAAATGGTCTTTCTGTACCTTCTTCTCTAAGAACACTGTAAGCAGCTCTAGTCAAACGCTGACGCCATTCTTCATTACTTAACGACCAAGCCTCTTCACTTGCCTTTGAAGCAGCTAATACCTTTACAGGCTGAGTAAAAAAGCTTAAAACACTGGTTATTAATCCCATAAGTACAGAACGTCTTCTGGCCACAGCAAAAGATTTAGATTCCTCAAGAATAGCTAAGCATGCAAGAGCTTTTAAAAATAAAAATCAGATTTCTGAAAAGATTTGACTAATGTCCCTAGATTCTCATTTGCAAATTCTTAATTCACATCGATTCAGCATCGCACCAATGATGGACTGCACAGATAAACACTATAGATTCATGATGCGTCAAATAACTACTAGAGGATTACTTTATACAGAAATGATTGTTGCTCAAGCATTACATTATAGCAAAAACATAAACAAGTTACTTGATTTTCATTCAAGCGAACACCCAATATCTCTACAAATCGGCGGAGATAATCCAAAATTGTTAAGTGAAGCTGCAAAACTAGGAGAAGAATGGGGATATGATGAAATAAATTTAAATATTGGCTGTCCAAGCCCTCGAGTGCAATCAGGGAATTTTGGTGCTTGCTTAATGAAAGACCCTGAACATGTAGCTCAGTGTATTGATGAAATCTCTAAACATTGTAATTTACCAATTACTGTTAAACATCGAATAGGAGTCGATGATTTTGACAGCTACCAAATATTAATAGATTTTGTAGATAAACTGTCAAATGCTGGAGCCAAACGATTTTCAATTCATGCTAGAAAAGCCTGGCTGAAAGGACTTAATCCTAAAGAAAACCGCACAGTACCTCCACTAAATTATGAAAGAGTAATTCAATTAAAAAAAGATAGACCTAATATAAAAATAGAACTAAATGGAGGTATCAAGACTATAGAAGAATGCTTAAAAGCTCTTGAAATATTTGATGGATCCATGGTTGGACGAGCCGCCTATGAACATCCACTAATTTGGAAAGATGTAGACGAGATGATTTATGGAGACAAGCGATCCTCAACTAAAGCATCAACAGTATTAATAGGAATGCTTCCTTACGCAGAATATCATCTAAAAAACAATGGAAAACTCTGGGATATTGCAAAACATTTATTGAAATTAGTTGAAGGCGTACCTGGCGCAAGATCCTGGCGAAAGGATCTTGGCGCCAGTTCGCAAAACAAAGAAGCAAAAATAGAAGTACTTGAAAAAGCAGCTAACAAATTGATTGAAGCAGGTCTTTAACTATGTGTACTTAACCTTCTGCACCCCCATAATCTTCAAAATTATTTTCTTCAGGCGCAGTTCCACGACGACGACGACTCCTACCGTCGTCTGCAGCACTGCCATCTGATGTAGCGCCGCCATAACTGCGATCTTCCCAACCTTTGGCTCCTGAACTGCGTTCACCGCCGCCGCCGTAGTTGCCGCCACCACCGCCGTAGTTGCCGCCGCCGCCGTAGTTGCCGCCGCCGCCGCCGTAACCACCACCACGATTTCGAGGAGCGCTTCCACGAGGCTCTGCTTTATTGATCCTCAATGGACGACCCATCATTTCAGCTCCCTGAAGAGCCTCGATAGCTGAAGCTTCTGCTGCTTCATCTGCCATCTCAATAAATGCAAAACCTCTCTTACGACCGGTATCGCGCTCAAGGGGTAAAGCACAGTTTGCAACCTCTCCAAAAGGTGCAAACAACTCAATGACATCCTCCTGCTCAGCGCGGAAGGGTAAATTGCCGACGAAAATACTCACTTGACTTTTGGACCGTAAAAATAAATGGACAAAAAATGCCAAAAGGCCAAAAAATGACCTTGACGAAGAGAACTTTGATAAAGCATCAAATCGTCTATGACTTTGACAGCCTAGAACGCCTTAGTCATTTATATGAATACTAATTGGAACGCAGACGTGTGTTCCATTGACTTAATTGATCGCGAACACGAATAAAAGCTGTACCACCTTCACTAGTCCTAGAAGCTACAACCTCATAAGGAGTGAGGTGATCCAGAAGATCCTTTTCGATCAAAGGATTAAATTTCTTCCATTGCTCTAAAGACAAATCTTTCAATAAAAGATCATCTTTTATGCAATTGGTAACAACTTGACCAACAATTTGATAAGCATCACGAAAAGGAACACCTTTTTGAACCAAATAATCAGCAACATCAGTTGCATTTGAAAAATCAGATTCAACAGCTTCATTAAGCCTACTCAATGAAAATTCTAATCCCTCCTCTAACAAAATCGTCATTGCCTCTAGACAATCTTGCACAGTTCTCACTGTGTCAAAAATTGATTCCTTATCTTCTTGAAAATCCTTATTATAAGCCAATGGCAAACCTTTAACCATAGTTAATAACCCTTGGAGATTTCCAAAAACACGTCCACATTTCCCTCTGATTAACTCAGGAACATCAGGATTCTTTTTTTGTGGCATCAAGCTACTTCCAGTGGAACAACTATCAGTTAATCTGATAAAAGAAAACTCTTCTGATGCCCATAGGATAATTTCTTCAGAAAGTCGACTTAAATGAACCATAATCAATGATGATGCTGCAGAGAATTCAACAGCAAAATCTCGATCACTTACAGCATCTAAACTATTAGAGTAGATAGATTCAAAACCAAGTTCCAGTGCAGTCTGTTTTCGGTTTATTGGAATTGCGGTTCCAGCCAATGCCGCCGCACCTAATGGACAAATATTAACCCTTTTCCGCACATCTTTAATTCGATCCCTATCTCTTTGAATCATTTCCACATATGCAAGCAGGTGATGCGCTAAAGAAATAGGCTGTGCTCTTTGTAAATGTGTATAACCTGGCATTAATGTATATAAATTTGATTCTGCTTTAACAAGCAAAATTTGCTGCAAATTATACATTTTGATATCAATTTCATCAATACGTCGTCTTAACCATAGACGTAAATCTGTTCCTACTTGATCATTACGACTGCGACCTGTATGTAATTTCTTGCCAAGGGGTCCTAACAGAGCAATTAAACGTCTCTCAATTGCAAAATGAATATCTTCATCAGCTAAAATTGGATTAAAAGTTCCTTCTAACGATTCATTTCGAATTTTTTCCAATCCAACTTCTATTTGATGAGCTTCCTGTTGCGATATAATCTGAGAATCTCTAAGCATATGAACATGTGCAATTGAACCATCTATATCTTCATGAATTAATTGCACATCAAAAAAAATCGATGCATTAAATTTCTCTATAATTGGATGCAATTTTTTTTCAAACCTATCACTCCAACCTTTTGAAGATCCACCTGTTACTCCACTAGACATTACTAAAGTACCAATTGATCAATTATTAGATCTGCTTAGAGCGTGCTAACGAAGGCAGCATAAGCTCCTCACTGACCTTTAATACAACCATAGAGGCATCATCCTCAAGTTGGTGGTTCGCACCTACAAAAGAATCTAAACGACTAAATAACTGATCAAGTATGTCCTGCGCTCCCAGGCCACTCTTGCAAGAGGATTCCATAGCTCTAATCAATCGAGATTCATCGAAACGATCACCTGTTATTCCAAGGGCTTCTGTTACACCATCTGTGTAATATAAAAGGACATCGCCTGGTCCAAGAATAATCTGACCACAACCATAATCTGCTTCTGTTTGTAGTCCAATCAATAAACCAGGTGCATCTAATCTGGCCACACATCTTTGTTCATTATTCCAGAGCAAAGGAGGATTATGCGCAGCATTTGCATAACGTAAACGACGCGTACGCGGATCGTAATCCGAATAAAAAAGCGTCACAAACCTATGAGAATGAGATAAATCTTCCTGAGCTAATTGATTTAAATCATGCAAAATTCGATCTGGCGGTAAACCACTCAATACTTCTGCACGCAACATTCCACGCAGCATGGTCATCAACAAACCAGCAGGTACTCCTTTCCCCATAACATCTCCAACAACAAGAGCCCAACGCCCACGCTCTCTTCTGCGGCCAATTAATTCAGGCCGAGTGGGCATAAAGTCGTAATAATCCCCTCCAACTTCAAAAGCGGGCCTACAAAGTGCCGCCAGATCTACCCCTTCGATAATGGGACACTTATCAGGCAAAAGTTGAGACTGAATCTCTGCCCCTGTACTTAGTTGCCTATCAACACGCTCATGACGTCGCAATTCTTGAAGCATTAGATCATTTTCAATAGCAATACTTGTCAAATCTGCAATTAATTGCACTTGACGACGCCTAATATCACTCCATATGAGCGAACCTTCGAAATCAAAAACATATAACCGGCCTCTTTCTCTCCCTCTGGAAAATAAAGAAGTTGAAAAAATACCTGCTTTAGACATATGACGCTGCACAATTTTGTCCATTGCCAAAAGCTGATTGAAATCATTAGAAAAACCAATCACAGAACCAGGTTCAAAAGATGCCAACTGCCTTAGCAATTCCTGACATCGTTTCAACGGAACTGCTTGCAAATGTTCTTTCCATATACAGCCATCGACTTGAAAAGGAACCAATAAGGCTCCTTCAACATTGACCAAACGAGATACAACAACGGGAACCAACTCCAAAAAACGATTTAAATTCGTGAAACTTCTTAACGCAAAACTCAAGGAGACTAGAAGATCCTGATTACTACGCTGCTCATTAGATAAATTATCCAGCAATTCCCTAATAGAGGCTAATTCCGAAGGGAGCTTTGAATCAGTTGGAGGAACTGTCTGATTAAATTGATTTGGTGGCTTGTTACTCACGACACAACCACTAAAGGTTTAAAAACCTAGCAAAATCTCATCAAAAAAGCTCTTCAAACTAATCAATCAGTTGCTAACAGTGCTTCAACAAACTCAAAACTATTGAAAGGTCTCAGATCACGAATCCCTTCCCCAGCCCCTATAAATCTAATAGGCAAACCAGCTTCTGAAGCAACTGCTAACGCAACGCCTCCACGAGAAGTTCCATCCAACTTGGTAATAATTACACCTGTGAGCTCTGCAGATTTCGAAAAAGCCATGGCTTGTTTAAGACCATTTTGGCCTTGACTTGCATCTAAAACCAATAAAGATTCAACATTAGCTTCAGGTGCTAACTTATTAATTATTTTTCGAATCTTCTTTAATTCTTCCATAAGATTATTCTTAGTTTGTAAACGTCCCGCTGTATCTACTAAAACCAAATCAGTAGATTTAGATTTGGCCGCGCCAATAGAATCAAAAACAACGGCTGCTGGATCTGCATTTGTAGAATTATTAAAAATAACATTAACATTACTTTTTTCACCCCAAGCCTGAACTTGTTGAACTGCTGCCGCTCGGAATGTATCTGCAGCTGCTATTAAAGTGGTATACCCACTGCGAGTAGAAATATTGGCTAATTTCCCTAATGTTGTTGTTTTACCCACACCATTTACTCCAACAAGGAGCCAAATATTTAACACTCCTCTTATAGGAGCTAAAAGATCTGTACCTGATTGCTTTATTGGAACCTCTAAAAGGTTGCATAATTGATTTTTTAAAAACTGAATACCAGCTTCAGGTTCTACAACTTCTTCGTTCATTTTAGAACGTAAAGCTTCTAAAACTTTATCTGTTGCATGCACTCCAACATCTGCTCGTAAAAGTAATGTTTCCAAATCATCTAAAACTTCAGGGGTTAGTGGATCATCTCCAATATTATCCAATAAACCTTTTACAAAACCCTGTCGGGTTTTTTCTAAGCCTTGTCTTAATCTCCCTAACCAATCTATTTCTTCTACAGAAATCTGATCTTTTTTCCGACCTTGAGCAACTAAAACTTCTGCTGACCATTTAAATGCATCATCAAATCTACCCAAAGCAGGTTGATCATTTTCCTGAACATTAAGAGACGTGTCATCTGATGTACTTGATAATTGATGAGAATCATTTTTCGAACTTTGTTTATTACTCAATATAGAATTTTCTTTATAAAGAACTTGAGACTCTGCATCTTCCGATTCTTCAGAAGTTGCTAATTGAGTTGTTTTACTTTCTAAATTTTTCCTATCTTGTTCTGCTTTTAATCTCGCATAGGTTTCTCTTGCCCATGCCAAAGGATCTTCTTCATCTACCGATTGTTTTTCTACGCCAAGAGGATCATCTTTTGCTGTCTCTGAATTCTCTGATTCAATTATATTAGCAATAGGAATTTCTTCCAAAGTATCTTTATTGGATTCTGCAGAGATTCGTTTGAATTCGTCGTAAACCATTATTTCTCAGAAAGCAGAAGAGAGTTTTGAAGTCTTCGCAGAACACCATTAATCATTCTTCTGCCTTGCTCATCACTATATCGGTTTGCTAATTCTACTGCTTCATTACAAGCAACGGCAGCTGGTATTTTTAAAAACATCAAATCAACAAAAGCCAAACGTAAAATATCTCTATCAATTCTAGGAAGACGTTTTAACCTCCAACCTTCCATAACACTATCAAGATCAGAATCTATTTTCAAAAATTCTTTAACAACCAAGGAAACTCTCTTCATCGCGTCTAGCCTAATCTCCTTTTGATCACTTACATATAGCAAGCGGGGCAACTCCAAACTAGAAGAAAGATTATTTAAAATAGTTTCTGTTCCTATAAGACATAATCTCAAAGATTTCCTTACTTCAGCTATTGAATTTGAATCTACATCTTGTAATTCACTATCTAACAAGTACTGTTGAGCAGTTTCTAATTCCAAAGCACAACCATCTAACTTTTCTCGAAAATGCTGCATAAGAGTGTCAATGGCTCTATTAAGGACTTCATCTAACGAAATTTCTTTAGATATTTTCCTTTGGTCTTCAGAAATTTGACCTAACCAAAGCAAAGCTAACTCTCGAGAAAGTGATCTAGATTGAATCATCAAGAGAAAAACAATACGATCATCAATCTTTTAGGAAGAAGAAGAAGGAGAGGAAGCAGTACTAGCACGTAATTGGGCAAATAAACTTGAGAAACTCCTATTAACTGGTGCTTCTCTTTCATCGGGATTGACTATTCCAGCTGAAATTATTGTTCTGAATGCTTCTTCAACGGTTATATTCAAATCCTTTACAGAGGATTCAGGTACAAGAGTATACCAACCAGTCGTTGGATTTGGAGCGGTCGGTATAAATACACTTAAAAGTGGTTTGTCTAAATCTGACTGCAATGATGGCCCAACAGAACCAGTAACAAAACCAACACTAAATAGACCTTCTCGAGGATATTCAACTAAAACAACTCTTCTAAAACGAGTGGAGTTATCACGTAAAAACGTTTCAAGTAACTGTTTAAGTGTTTTATATACGGATCCAGCAAGTGGGATTTTAGACAGAGTGCCTTCGCCAAACTCTAATAACCAACGGCCAACAATATTTCTGGCCATTAAACCAATAAGCAAAATTCCTAGTAAAGGAACCGTTAAACCTAAAGCAAGATTGATAAGATCCTGCAGTAAAGGATTCAGAGTAATAAAAGGATTGAGCTGCTTCGGAACAGAAGTCAACAAAGCCAGGACAAAGCGACTGACAATAGTTGACAACCAAATTGTCGTTGCCAAAGGGATGACCACTAACAAACCAGCGATCAAATCATTCTTGAGATCTTGCTGAAATCTTGAAATCAGCGGAAGATCTGGTCTAGGAGTGGACTGAACCAAAAACCGCCCCGTTGCTTAAAACGTATTTTATTGGACCAAACTAGCTAATGAAAGGCTTGTCCTCAGAATTAATTTCCAATTTTTAAAGAGAATCAATCAAACCCTTAAGCAGTCAGTCCTTTTCCAATGGTAATGGAAGACAATCAAAACGAATTAAGTAAGGCCTTAAAAGCAAAGGCTAGGCTTTTAGGCTTTGATCCTATTGGTATTGCAAGGATTCCTGGAAGCAAGCGAATAGATCTAAGAACAGCCGCTTTAGAAAGATGGCTAAAGAAAGGCAATCAAGCAGATATGAAATGGATGGAAGCAAATAGACGAAAAAACATTGCAACCCTCCTAGAAGGAGCAACTAGCTTGGTTGCAGTGGGACTGAATTATCATGTAAAAGCAAAAAAATCTAAAACCGCCGTATCTATTGCCAGATATGGTTGGGGGAAGGATTATCACAAGGTGATAGAACAAAGATTGAAAAAAATTGGCCGATGGCTTGAAAATATTAAACCAGATTGTAAATGGACTATATGTGTAGATTCCGCGCCTCTTTTAGACAAAGCTTGGGCTGAAGAAGCAGGACTTGGATGGATTGGAAAAAATAGTAACCTAATTAATCCAACAACTGGATCATGGATAGCTATAGGTCATTTACTCTGCACGGAACCTCTAACACCTGATCAACCAAGTCAACCACTATGTGGTGAGTGCAGGAGATGTATTGATCAATGTCCAACACAAGCTATAACGGAACCTTTTGTAATCGATTCTCGAAAATGCATTGCTTATCACACCATCGAAAACAGAAACCTAAAAATACCTGATGAAATCGGAGCCAAAATAGGGACTTGGATCGCTGGATGCGACATCTGCCAAGAAGTATGTCCATGGAATAAACAAAATTTACCCTTCAATGAAGATCCCGAGATGCAACCCGCAGATTGGCTATTGAACTTAACAAAAGAACAAGCATTAAAATGGAAGGATGAGGAATGGAAAGAAAAATTAAGAGGCTCTGCTTTAAGAAGAATAAAACCATGGATGTGGAGAAGAAATGCGCAAACGATTCAAAATACAAATCACAAACTATAAAATTTACAATGCATTTACAAAATCAAAAGAAAAAAAACCATTTGCGAAACGGTTATATAACAATTTTAATAAGCTTAGTTATATCCTTACCTGGTCATGCAGTTGTACCCTATGTATTTCATCCAAACACTGAGGAATTACAAAAAGACAGCTTAAAGTTTGCAAGAAATGCGGCTCAAAGATTAAGATTTGGCCGGCCAAAAGAAGCTATTCGCCTAACCAGGCTAGCAATTCAGTTAAAACCTAATGACTATATGCTTTGGTCATTACTTGGGCAAGCACAATTACAAGATAAAAAACTCACTGAAGCAAAAGAATCTATCGAAAAAGCAATACAAATAAATCCCAATAAAGCCAACTTATGGTTTGCATCAGCAACTTTATCTCTACAAAAGCAAAATCCTAAGGAAGCTCTCTACCTAATCAAACAAGGTCTAAAATTAGAACCAAAAAATGCTCACGGATATTTTCAACAGGGAAACGCATTTATACTGCAAAAAAAATATACAAATGCATTGGCATCCTTTCAAAAAGCTGTTTCATTAGAATCAAGTTTTTGGGAAGCATTAAACAATCAAGCGTTAATACTATTTGAACAAAGCAAAGTAAATGAGGCGATTAAAAAATGGCAAGAAGTATTGGAAATAAATCAAGATGCCGAACCAATGTTAGCTTTAGCAGCGGCCTTAAATCATACAAATAAAACCAATGCAAAAACTCTACTATTAGCCAAAAAAGCTCTTTCCAAAAACCCTAACTACGTTTCCACAAAACATCAAAAAGACCAATTGTGGGGAGACAAACTCAGGAAAGCTACAAGCAAGCTTCTTGCCAGACCAGACTTAAAAACAGCAGTCGAACGTGCCAAAGCGAACTCTGAAACATGATATAAAAGCTGTTAATTATCAGATAGATCGTTAAGCTAAACGTTTTAAGCCATCTCATCCGTTTTCAGGATGGCCAAAGAAGAGCGCCTACAACCAATTTCCTTGCATCAAGAGATGCAGCGGTCTTATCTCGAATACGCGATGAGCGTAATCGTGGGAAGGGCTCTTCCGGATGCTCGTGACGGACTCAAGCCTGTGCAAAGAAGAATTCTCTTTGCAATGCATGAACTGGGATTAACCCCGGAAAGACCCTATAGAAAATGTGCAAGAGTAGTAGGAGATGTATTAGGCAAATACCATCCGCATGGCGACCAAGCTGTATATGATGCATTAGTTCGCTTAGTTCAGACATTTTCAAGTAGATATCCTGTCCTGGATGGGCATGGAAATTTTGGATCAGTAGATGACGATCCAGCCGCAGCGATGAGATATACAGAAACAAGACTTGCACCAATTGCCCACGAAACTTTATTAAACGAAATAGGAGCAAATACCGTTGATTTTATTCAAAACTTTGATGGTTCACAACAAGAACCCAACGTATTACCTGCTCAATTACCTTTCCTACTGCTAAATGGTTGTACGGGAATCGCTGTTGGAATGGCAACAAATATTCCACCGCATAATTTAAACGAGTTAGTTAACGGAATGATTGGACTTATAAAAAACCCAACAATTAGTGATCAAAAACTTTTTGAATTCATACCTGGACCAGACTTCCCTACAGGAGGAGAAATTCTTATCGGATCAGGAATTAAAGAAACATATTTAAAAGGTCGAGGAAGTATTCCAATGAGAGGAAAAACACATGTAGAAGAAATACATCCTGGGAAAGGGAAACACAAAAGAAGTGCAATTGTTATAACAGAATTGCCCTACCAATTGAGCAAAGCTGGTTGGATAGAAAAACTTGCAGATCTGGTAAACGAAGGAAAAATTGGTGGCATAGCAGATATAAGAGATGAAAGTGACAGAGAAGGGATGAGAATTCTGGTTGAACTACGAAGAGATGCTGATTCACAAAAAGTATTAAATGATTTACATAGAAAAACGGCATTACAAAATAATTTTGGAGCAATCCTACTGGCTTTAGTCAATGGTCAACCACAACAACTATCCCTAAGAAAACTACTTGAAGAATTCCTAGAATTCAGAGAAAATACTTTAATCAAAAGAAATTTATTTCATTTAAAAAAAGCAAAAGACAGACTTGAAGTCGTTGAGGGATTAACCAAAGCAATTAACAAGTTACAAGAAATCATTTTACTAATTCAAGAGGCAGCAGATGCGTCTATAGCGAAGCAAAAACTAATCAATAACCTAAATATAAACGAAAAACAAGCAGATGCTGTTCTTGCTATGCCATTAAGACGACTAACAGGACTAGAACAAAAAGAATTAAAGGAAGAAAAGAGCAAATTACAAGAAAAATGCAAAGCTCTACAAGATCTATTAGGAAATAGAGAAGAATTAATGGCTGAACTAATTGCTGAACTTAAAGAACTAAAAAAAAGATTTGGAAACAAAAGAAGAACACAGTTAATTGAAGGCGGTGACGAAATAATTGCTGAAAAAGTTGCCAACCAAAGACCTAATGCAGAACTTCTAAAAAAACAAGCTTTTGAAGCTTTACCAAATGAGGCAAAACTACTAATTCAATATGATAATCAAGTAAAAATAGTTAGTCCTCAAGTACTTGGTCGGCTACATCTGGATGAAGAAAGTAAAATTTCTAAAGAAACCACAGCAACAAGATTAATTTTACCTATAAATAGCAACCCAAGACTTCTTGCAGTAACTAAAAATGGTCGTGTAGCCTTAATAAAATGGGAATTTGCTGGACAAAATCCAGGAAAACTTGAAAAGTTTTTGCCAGGGGGATTAGAAGGCGATGATATAATTAATATAATAGTTTTACCCAATAATAATAAACTTACTCTTGGACTTTTGAGTAGTGATGGAAGATTCAAAAGATTACCGCTAGAAGAAGTTCTAGATTTATCTGGACGAGCTAGCACAATTTTAAAACTAAAAGAAGGAGTGCATTTAAAAAATGCTTTGATTTGTAAAAATGAAGGTGAAATAATTATACTTAGTAGCTTTGGGAGACTTCTCAGACTAAAAGTAAATAAAGATACTCTTCCAGTGATGGGTAAACTTGCACAAGGACCATTAACAATGAGACTATTTGATAACGAAAAAATAATAAATACTATTGCTAGAGATGCTGAAATCAATTGCCAATTTATAGTCGCACAAAAGCAAGGAAAGCTAACAAGTCTGAATGTAGATGATTATAGAAGATGTAAAAGAGGAGACCTTGGAGATATAATTCCTGGCTTTAATAAAGAAGAGATTGAGACAAATCCAATAATAGAGATGTGCGAAGCAAAGGGCTTAATTAGCTATATAACCAACCAAGGCAGAAACGGACGTATTAATTCCCAATCTTTAAACAGTATTACTGTAAATCAACCTCATCAAACAATACTCAAATTAGAGGAAAACGAGTTTATTGAAAACATAATACCTTTAAATTTAAATATAGAAAATTAATACGTTCACTTAAGAGACATGATTGGATTCAACCCAATCAAGATATTCACTGTTGATATCACCAGTAATATAATTACCTGTAAAACAGGACATTTCAAGTTCTTTAACATTCGATCCTTCTATTATTGCATCCTTAAGATCAGCGACTTCCTGATAAACCATATTATCTATTAACAGTTCTTTGGCAATTTCTGGAATAGTCCGATCATGGGCAATAAGTTCCTTACGAGTTGGCATATTAATTCCATATACATGAGGAAAACGAACTGGTGGTGCTGCTGAGGTGAAAGTTACATTATTGGCTCCTGCAAATTTAGCCATTTGGACAATTTGTTTTGAAGTGGTTCCTCTAACCACTGAATCATCAACAATAAGAATATTTTTATTCTTAAACTCTGTCCCCATTGCATTTAATTTTTGACGAACAGACTTTTTCCTTTGTGATTGACCTGGCATAATAAAAGTGCGGCCAACATACCTATTTTTAAAAAATCCTTCTCGATACTCAATACCTAGCTGACGAGCAACTTGCATTGCAGCAGGTCGTGACGAATCAGGTATAGGCATAACAACATCAATATCTCCAAGAGTTCTATAGCGTTTAATTGTTTCTGCTAATCGATCTCCCATACGAAGTCTAGCTTCATAAACTGATATCCCATTCATCACAGAATCAGGTCTCGCTAAATAGACATATTCAAAAGCACATGGAATAAGTTTTGACTCTAATGAACATTGCCTAGAAAATAATTCTCCTGAATTAGATATAAAAATAGCTTCTCCGGGAGCTACATCTCTAACAATTTCGTAATCTCCATTCTCTAAAACTAGAGATTCACTAGCAACTATCCATTCACTACTATTATCTTCAGCAAAACGCCTACCCAAAACTAATGGTCTAATACCAAAAGGATCACGAAACGCCAATATTCCATGACCAGAAAGCAATGCAATAGCAGCATATGAACCTTTTATGCGTTTATGAACAGAAGAAACAGCCGCAAATGTATCTTCTGGATTTAAATCTTTACCTGTACTATGAATTTGTAATTCCGTAGCTAAGACATTTAGCAACATTTCTGTATCACTACTAGTATTTGTATGTCTTCGATCAATGCTAAATAATTGTTTTTCTAATTCTCTTGTATTTGTTAGATTCCCATTATGTACAAGAATAATTCCATATGGTGCATTTACATAAAAAGGTTGTGCTTCCTCCTCACTATCAGCTACTCCTTGAGTAGCATATCGTACATGACCTAAACCAATATTCCCAATTAATGATCTCATATTTCTAGTTCTATAAGCTTCCTTTACTTGGCCCTTTGACTTATGCAAGTGAAAAGTATTACCATCCATGGTGGCAATACCTGTTGAATCTTGACCACGATGCTGTAGCAACAACAAACTGTCATAAATTTGTTGATTGACGATGCCTCTTGAGAAAATACCAACAATTCCACACATCGGTTCCTTTAGTCCTCAATAAAAATATAGTAACAAAGTATTAGTGTGATTCGTAAATAGCCAAATAAGAAGATACGTCATTTTTCCACGGCAAGGCGGCGAGGAATTGCTTGTTCAAAAGAATCTCTTAAGGTATTAACTGAAAGGTTTAACAAAGAAACTTCCCCCTGTATCAAACAAAATTGACTATCTGAGGAAACATATCCAATCGGACTGGCAGGTAAAGGCATATTATTTAGATATGGATAGTTTTCGATATAACTTCGCCAAATTATATTCTTATTGGCAGGAACACTAACCAAGACTCGTGATCCTCCCTCAGCAAATAGCAATCTATCAATCCTAGAGTTACTTAAAGGAATATCTATTTGTACACCCAAATTGGAATTGATACTACACTCTGCTAATGCAACAGCTAATCCACCGTCACTAATATCATGTGCAGAATTTATAAAGCCATCACGTATCGATTTGCGCAAAAAAGTTTGTAGATAATACTCGAGTTCCAAATCTGGTTTAGGTGGTCTACCGGTTACCAAACCATGAATAGTTTCTAAATATGCTGTGGCTGATAATGAAATTCTATTATCAAGAGAATCTGTCAATTCTAAAGGAACTCCGAGCATCCAAATTGAATCTCCAGCTTGATGCCATCCTGATCTACAAATTTGTGATAAATTCTCAACTATCCCTACCATTCCAATAACTGGAGTTGGATGAATAGGTTGCATAGAACCATCAGACATTCGAGTCTCGTTGTATAAGGAAACGTTTCCACCTGTAACAGGTGTTTTAAATGCTTCACATGCTTTCGAAATACCTTTGCAAGATTCATACATCTTCCAATAACCAAGAGGAGTTTCTGGTGATTGAAAATTTAGATTATTAGTTATAGCAATTGGTTCAGCACCTACGCAACTTATATTTCGTGCCGCTTCAGCAACTGCGGCAATCGATCCCCTTTGAGGATCAAGAGAAACCCATCTATTTGGACAATCAACTACTGCAGCAATTCCTCTATTAAATTCTTTTAATTGATTATCAAATTCCTGAGGACGAATTCTAACAACTGCTGCATCTCCACATCCTGGTGACACAACTGTATTAAGCTGTACTTGATGATCATATTGATTATAAATCCATCTTTTTGAAGAAATAGTTGGATTATCTAATAGTTTAAGCAAAACATCTGACCATAGATATATCTTTTGAGAAGAAGCACTTTTAATTCTTGTAACTTCAGGTTGGGGTAATTTATTTTCTTTCCACAACCAACACATATTTATCTCATCTGGAACACCCTTAATTAATTCATGTTCTTCGATAGGAGTATCATTAGCCAAAGCATTTGCAGGTATATTTGCAACAATCTCATTTTTATGTATAACTCTTACGACTTTTTCTTCTAAAACACGACCAACAACAACTGCATTTAAACCCCAACGAATAAATTTATCCATAACAAACTCTTCAGATCCTGGTTTAACAACGAAAAGCATTCTTTCTTGAGACTCAGATAACAAAAATTCATATGCAGACATACCAGTTTCTCTTGCTGGAACTAAATCCAAATTAAGCTCAATTCCTACAGAACCATTCGCAGCCATTTCAGAACAACTACAAGTTAAACCCGCAGCTCCCATATCCTGAGCAGCAACAACATGACCAGATTTAAAAACTTCTAAGCAAGCTTCAATTAATCCTTTTTCCAAAAAAGGATCACCAACTTGAACAGCAGGACGATTATCTAAAGAAGCTTTTGTTAATTCAGAACTAGCAAAACTTGCACCTCCCATTCCATCCCTTCCAGTTGTGCTTCCTACATAAAGCACTGGAAAATCAATACCACTAGCTCCCGAACAAACTATATCTTTTGTCTCCATTAAGCCTAATGCCATAGCATTAACTAGCGGATTGCCTGAATAACTTGAATCAAAACTAACTTCTCCCCCAACAGTTGGAACACCTACGCAATTTCCATAATGAGCTATACCTTTTACAACACCTTCTAGTAAACTAACATTTTTTTTATCTTCAAGAGGACCAAATCTCAATGCATTTAATAAGGCTATTGGCCTAGCTCCCATAGTAAAAATATCTCTCAATATTCCTCCGACACCCGTAGCAGCACCTTGAAAAGGTTCAATAGCTGAAGGATGGTTATGACTTTCAATCTTAAAGACAAGTCTTTGTCCTTGATCTAAGTCAACTACACCTGCATTTTCTCCTGGACCTACAAGAATTCTAGGACCTGTTGTTGGGAAAAGGTTTAAGAGAGATTTAGAATTCCTATAACAACAATGCTCAGACCACATAACACCGAACATTCCAAGTTCAACCCTATTGGGATGTCGTTTTAGACGACGACAAATTTCAGCATAATCACGAGCTTTGAGACCTTCTTTATCAAGGGCCCCAGCTATATCATATGAATTCGCGTTTACAGAAGACATATACAGGAATTTGATTTTAATATTCTAATAAAAAATTAGATCCAAGGATCTTCTTCTTCATCTAAAGTGTTAGCACGGGAATTTATATATCTCTCCTCTGCTAAAGAACGTTTTAATGAATCATTAGAGTTTTCATTCCAATTATCTAATGGATCATCCAAATAATCTGAATTTTTAGTTGTATATGCTCTATCAACGAAATTATCCCATGGGGGATCTTCAAGCCACCCCTCTAAACGATCAGTGGCTTTATCAGTCATATCATTAATTTGATTGCGAAAAGTTTTTGATTTATTTAAGAGCTCTTGGCGAAAGCTAGATTTTACTAATGGTAGATGATCTAAACTTTTGATAGAAGTAGAAACTATTCCTGGTTGCTGATCTATAATTCTATCTAAGGATAATCTCCAACGACTCGTTCCTGGAATTCTATAATCAGAACGAGAAACAAGATAATATAAAATATTTCCGTAAGAAGGATCAAAAACAGCATCAACTAAAGAAGCTATTCGTTCATTGGATGAACTTAAAACCTTAGCTTCTATAAGTGTAGGCAACATATTGATGGTTGCGACATTAGTTTTAGAAGGAAAATTTTTTACATAAGCTTGATGATCTGATATAGCACGTAACTGATTTAACTTCCAAACATGACGTTCAATAGATAAAGAAGAGGGTCTAGTAGCCCATCCGAGAATCCTATGAACTGGAGGATGCATCCAGACACACACTCCAGGTCCATGGTCTATTCCTTCGTTACAACGAACACGATGATTTAATAAATCACTTAGAAGAAGTTCTTTTGGAAGTGCCAATTTTACGCTCTGACTTGAATGGGCATAACTAAATAAGTAAAATCAGATTTATTATCAGTAGGTGATAAAATTGCAGGAGTCGTTGGAGAGTTACATCTTAATATAACAAATTCAGAGTCTATAGCTTTTAAACCGTCAAGTAAATATCTAACATTAAATGCTATTTCGATAGCTTCTCCTGTAGATTTTGCAGAAATTGATTCTAGACCAGAACCAACATCTTGTGCTTCGGTAATAATTGTAATTATCTGGGAAGAATTATCTGTAGAAATTCTTATTACATTGTTATGTTGATTAGCTAGAACAGCAACTCGTTCCAAAGATGAAATAAAATCTCTACGATTAACATTAATTGATCGGTCGAATTTATTAGGAACTAACTGATTATAATTAGGATATACACCTTCCAAAGTTCTACTTGTTAATATTTGATCTGAAGCCATAAAAACAACCTTTCCCTGATCTAAAAAGAGACTAATATTTTCATCACTTTTCCAACGAGTCACCAATCGTTGGACTTCTGTTAAAGATTTATGCGGTAAAGTAACAGAAAGTAATGAGTCATTTTCTGTTTCAATAGTTACATTTTGATTATGAACTTCTAATGCATTTTGTATTTTTAAAATAGATAACCTATGGCCATCTGTTGCCGCCGCTTCCATTTTTGTTTCATCAAAATTAAAATGTACTCCTGTTAAAACATTTTTAATGTCATCAGATTTACTTGCAAATAAAGTGGATTTTAAAGCGGTCAATAAAGCTTCAACTTTTATTTTTAAAACTGCACCATTTTCAATAATAGGTAATTCTGGGAAATCATCAGCAGGCATTGCTCGCAAAGAGTAATTACCATTCAAACTTGAAAGTTCTATTTTTTGATCTGTTTCATTAACAGTAAAAGTAATTGGAGACTCTGAAGATAGGCGAGAAATGATTTCAGAAAATAATTTATAAGGAACTGTTGTTACACCACTAACATTAACCTCTGCAGCAAATGAAGTTTGTATTCCTAGTTCTAAATTAAAACCTGTAAGACTAAGACGACCAGTACCAGCATCTGCTATTAATTTAACATTAGCTAATACAGGATGAGTGGGCTTCTCTTCCACGGCTTTGCTAACCAGTTGAAGGGCACTATTAAGTTCAACTTGAGAGCAAACAAGTTTCATTGATCAAAATAATAATTACATTTTAGTAGAAACCTACGATTTCACAATTTTCGCTTAAGCGCAATACCCTTTTTTTCTTTTTTCTTCTCTACTAGTTTATTTCTAATTTAATTAAAAAAAAAATAAACTAGTAGTAGAAGGCTCTGTGAAAATTGAGGAAAAGGCTCAAAACGATTGGAGTCACTAGGTTTTTAAAACGCAGCCCTGTGGAAACAGATTTATTTTTATGGAAAAAAAACACTGTTTCAAGAGTTTTTTGTTTCTGTGGATAACTTTAGCAATATTTCCTCTTCTTTTTATTGGTTTTTCCACCTTCACCAACTACCTTTTAATCTTTTTCCACTGCCACTATGATCACTGTCTACTAAAGCTTTCTTTTTTTTTAATCTTAAAATCCTAATATTGTGGCTATTTCTTTTAGGTTTCCTTCAATATTTGAGTGAAAAATAGCTTCATTGTTCTTTATGGCGCAATCTGGATCCTTAAGTCCATTTCCAGTAAGAACACAAACGATTACAGAGTTATTTGGAATTTCTTGTTTTCTTTTCAATAATCCTGCAATAGATGCTGCACTTGCTGGTTCACAGAAAATACCTTCTTCGGAAGCTAGTAGTTTGTACGCTTCTATAATTTCTTCATCGGTTACATCTAAAAAAGTTCCTTTACTTTTTATTCTTGCTTGAATTGCTTTTTCTTTATTTACAGGATTTCCTATTCTTATTGCTGTTGCAATAGTTTCGGGATTGTTAATTGTTTTATTCAAAACTAATGGGGCTGAACCAGAAGCTTGAAATCCCATCATTCTGGGCAGTTTTGTTGCTTTTTGAGCAACATAGTATTGTTCAAAACCCATCCAATAAGCACTTATGTTTCCAGCATTTCCCATTGGAATACAAAGCCAATCAGGAGCATCACCAAGGCAGTCTATTATTTCAAACGCGGCCGTTTTTTGTCCTTCTAAACGATATGGGTTAACTGAGTTGACTAATGTTATAGGGTATTTTTTAGAAGCTTCTTGCACTATTTCTAAAGCTCGATCGAAATTTCCTTTAATTGCTACTATTTCAGCCCCATAAACTAAAGCTTGTGCAAGTTTTCCTTGAGCAACATATCCGTCAGGAATTAGAACAAATGCTCTCATTTTACCTCTTTTAGCATAGGCTGCCGCAGCCGCTGAGGTGTTTCCTGTGCTAGCACAGATTACGGCTTCACAACCTTCTTCTTTTGCTTTACTAATCGCCATTGTCATTCCTCTATCTTTAAATGAACCTGTGGGATTTAATCCATCATATTTCGCGTATATACTTACATCTTTACCAATTAACGTTGAAATAGAATGTAATTTGATTAGTGGAGTACCACCTTCTTTTAAGCTGACTATAGGAGTTTTTTCAGATACTGGTAGCCAGCTTTTATAAGCTTCTATAAGTCCTGGCCAATTAGCGTTGATGTTTTCTGTTTGGTTCATAGCTATTTAGTTAGTTTTAATTTGTTTGTTGATAGGTTAATGGAAATCCTAGCTTTTAGTTTTTGGAGTTTTCAGGTCTTCCAAAGGGGATGTAGAGAAGAATTGAATAAGATCATTTATTGATTCTACCTTTTTGATTACTTTTAAAAGGTTAGGTAAATTTATTGCCATGATCCTGTTTGGGTAACACTTTATAAATTCAATAACACTTATATTACCGTTGTTAGCTACTAATGCTTGTATAACTGCAGATCTTATAGCTGGAATGCTTACAGATTTGTCAGGTACACGGATTGGGTATATTACCTTTGCAACTCTTCCTATTAGGACTTCCCCAATACGACTATACATTAGTTTACTAGTGACAGTAACAGACAGATTAAGCTCTTGATTGAGGAACTCTGCTATTTCTAATGGGTTTTGATTGCTTAATTTCAAAGATTGTTTTAACGCACCTTTAGCTTCTCCTGAACTGGCAAGCTTTATTAGATTATCTACTTTTATAGATCTTTGAAATGGTCCATTTATAAATGCTACTTTTTCAGCACCCAATGCTTTTTGATTGAAAGTTACACAGGTTGTACATAAGCTTGCAAATATAGTTAAATAAATTCTTTTTAGGATTGTTATATTCATATATTTTTTCATGTTGTTACTCCACTTGCAATTTTAACAAGTCTTACTACTCCACGTTCAGCTAACCCTGCAATTAATTGATATCCCATTTTTCTTCCTTCTGGTTCTTTTATAATTGTAGGTATTTTTTTTAAAATAAATCTTTTTTTAAATCCTGGAATATTTTTGATCGCTTCCATTAAATTCCTATTTTCTTTTATCATTTTTGTATTTTTACTAGATCTTTTTAGTGTGCTCCATGTCATTATATCTATTTCTTTAACTATAGTTTTCACTAGCTCCTGTCTTATTACTGCTCCTTTGGCTGAAAAAATAAAATTCAATAGTTGGTCAAGTAGTAATTCTATATTTAGTTTTGACTCTGACGCAGCACTTGCTACTAAGTCATTAATTCTTTCCCATTGGAATGACTGTTTACTAAATACCATTTCTTTCAGGCTCTCTCTTAATTCTGGCTCATCATCTTCCATTAACCTTCTAGCAAAATAAGGGTATGCAGCTCCAAGGATTTTAAAATTTGAATCAACACTCAGTGCAATTCCTTCAAGTGTAACTAATGATCTAATAATAAGTGCATAATATGGAGGCACTCTAAATGGAAATTTATACATAACATTTGACATGTCATCAGTTACCGATTTGAAATCCATTTTTTCAACTCCCATTTCTATTGCTTGTGTGAATACCTTTTCAAAAGCAGGAATTATTGGCTTTAAATTGATCTTTTCAGAAAGAAAACCAAGGTTTACAAAGTCTTCAGATAATTTAGAAAAATCTTTATTTACCAGATGCACAACAGCCTGAATTAGAGCTGTACGTGATTCTCTATTTACTTCGCTCATCATGCCAAAATCTAAATAGCATAGTCTTGCATCTGCCATAGCCAGAAGGTTCCCTGGGTGCGGATCTGCATGAAAGAAACCGTGTTCTAACAATTGTTCTAAACTACAATTAACTCCTACATCTATCATTTCATTTGGGTCAATTCCCAATTCTCTCACTTTCTCTAGATTTGTTAATTTAACCCCTTCAACCCATTCCATTGTTAATACTCTTCTACTTGTATACTCTTTAAAAATCTTTGGAACTGCTATTTTCGGGTTGTGCTGGTGTAGCTCTCTAAATTTTTCAGCATTGTTCGCTTCGTTTATATAATCCATTTCTTCGAAAACTCTTTTCCCTAGCTCATCTATCAGAGCAACAAGATCACTTCTTATTAATTTTATATATTTTTTGAACCAATAAGCTAGGTTTCTTACTATATATAGGTCAAGTGTTATTTGCTCTCTTAATCCTGGTCTTTGTACTTTAACAGCTACTTTTTGACCATTAATAAGAATACCCTTGTGGACTTGACCTAGAGAAGCAGCAGAAATTGGTTCAGCATCTAAAGATGAAAAAATATTATTGACCTTGCTTTTTAGGTCTTCTTCAATACAAGCCATCGCAAGATTGCTATCGAATCCAGGAAGTTGATCTTGAAGTTTTGCAAGTTCTTCTAGTACTACTCTAGGTATGATGTCAGGCCTTGTTGATAGAGCCTGTCCTGCTTTGATAAAAGCAGGTCCTAACTCCACTAATAGTTCAGTTAATTCTTTAGCTCTTTTGTTTTTTATTTGATCTTTTTCTAATAACCCACATAATTTGTCCCAACCGACTTGGATAAGAAAGAGTCCAATCGGAATTAAGGTTTGCCATAATCTCCTTAATAGTCTAAAAGGACTTCCTCTATAGATACGTGCGATCGCTTTGGGATCGTATGTGAGAAGGCCTGAAGCCTCTATGAAGTCTCCTAGTTCTTGGGACATATTTGGTCTCTACCAATCTTTGTGGTGTCCCCTTTTATTTCGACCAGGGTCTCGCTACTGTCAACGAGATCGTTCATTAATTTTGTGCTTACAGGACTCCGGCTGGATAATATTGCCTTAATAGACAGCTTAGAACTGGCTTTTGAGCAAGGTTTCACTGTCATGACTGGTGAAACGGGCGCTGGTAAATCTATCTTATTAGATGCTCTTGATGCTTTGTTAGGAGGATTGGAAGGGGTTTCAGGAAGTCGTCTTCTTAGAGCTGGTTCTTCTCGTTGCTATATAGAGGCATCTTTTTCTATAACTAATCTTGTTAATAAATGGCTATCTCTTCATGGTTTTGATTTGGATGGCCCTGAATTATTAATTAGCCGAGAATGGAGATATAAAGATGATCGTTGTATTAGTAGAACGAGGTTAAATGGAATTACTATTAATAAAAATCAGGTACTTGGTTTACGTCCACTGCTTATAGACCTTACTGCTCAGGGTCATACTCAATTTTTTTCTAAGCCTTCACAGCAGTTGGGTTTTTTAGATTATTTTGGCGGATCTGATCTCGAAAAGCATCTTCTCATTGTTAAGGAAGCATGGTCTGAATGGCAGGCAGCTTTTAATTTGTTAGAAGAGGCCAAAGTTAACTTTGATAAAATAAAAGAAGAAAATGTTAAAAATGCTCTTTTATTGTCCGATTTAGAAACTGCGTCTTTGACAGATCCAGAGGAGATTGCTGAACTTGAGAAGGAACAAGATCGTCTGGTTCATTTTGTACATTTACATGATGGTATTCAACATCTTATCCTCAATCTTTATGAAGGGTCTGATCAAATTCCTTCCCTTTCTGATCAATTAGGTATTTGTGTAAATGAATTGCAGTCAATGGTTCTCATGGATAATTCTTTGTCTGAATATTTGCAAAATGCTATGAATATACAAGAATCCCTTCAGGATTTGATTCATCAGGTGAGCCATTATGAAGCTGTATTAGAAAGTGATCCATCAAGATTGGAAAAAGTACAACAAAGACTGTCAGTTTTAAAAAATTTACAAAGAAGTCATAATCTGGATCTAAAGGGTTTGATTCAATTAAGAAATAACTTGTCTCATTTAATTGATAATGGTATGACAGAGCAAGATTTATGTGAGTTGGAAAAGTCCGAATTACTATCTCGACAAAAAAGAAATAAAGTTAATAATGAATTAACACTCAAGAGACAAAAAATTGCCGCAGAATTAGAAGATAAAATGATTAAATATCTTAAGCCTATGGGATTAAAGGATGTCCGATTTCAAATTCAGATTGAATCTTCTCAACCCAGTCATAGAGGAGAGGATAAAGTCAATTTTTTGTTTTCAGCTAATCCTGGACAATCATTAGCGCCTTTATCAGAAGTTGCCTCTGGTGGAGAAATGTCTAGATTTTTACTTGCTCTCAAAACTCTTTTGTCAGCTGTTGATGGTTCCAGTACTTTGTTATTTGATGAAATTGATTCAGGTGTGAGTGGTCGAGTTAGTAAAGCGATTGCTTCTTTACTGAAAGAATTATCTATTAATAGGCAAGTTTTTTGTATTACACATCAACCATTGATTGCAGCAGCAGCAGATCACCATTTTGTAGTAAGTAAAGTTGTTAAGGATGATATTACTTATTCTAATGTTTCTATGTTGACAACTAAATCTGACCGAGAGCAAGAATTAGCAGAATTGGCTGGAGGTGATCTTGCAGAAGCGAGGATTTATGCAGCTAGCTTGCTGGAACAGTTGGCAGCCTAAAGCCTCACTTCACTTCCTAGAATGAATCCCCATTTAAAATGTTCATGGGGCGAGATGTTCCTATGTCAAACAAGCAGCGCTCAAATGGAAAATCTAAAGGCATTTCTGCTGCTCAGTGCAAGGAAGATGTAATACGAGTCATAGGAGCTCGTCAGCACAATCTTAAGAATGTTGATCTGAATTTGCCGCGTAATGAATTTATTGTTTTTACAGGCGTAAGTGGCAGTGGGAAGAGTTCTTTGGCTTTTGATACGATTTTTGCTGAGGGTCAAAGACGTTATGTAGAAAGTTTGTCTGCTTATGCCCGTCAATTTTTAGGGCAAGTTGATAAACCTGATGTTGATTCAATCGAGGGTCTATCGCCAGCAATTTCAATAGATCAGAAATCTACAAGTCACAATCCTCGTTCTACTGTTGGCACAGTTACAGAAATACAGGATTATTTGAGATTGTTATATGGACGTGCTGGAGAGCCTCATTGTCCAAAATGTGATCGTTCAATCACTCCGCAAACTATAGATGAGATGGTTGATCAAATTATGACTCTTCCTGAAGGTACTAGATATCAATTACTTGCTCCACTAGTGCGAGGTAAAAAAGGAACTCATTCTAAGTTGATTAGTGGTCTTGCTTCTGAGGGTTTTGCTCGTGTTCGTATTAATAACGAA
Source organism: Prochlorococcus sp. AG-409-J19 (assembly GCA_003215635.1). Lineage (GTDB taxonomy): Bacteria > Cyanobacteriota > Cyanobacteriia > PCC-6307 > Cyanobiaceae > AG-409-J19. Next base: position 72,507 of record QCKC01000002.1, on the reverse strand, counting down.
GTTCGCGAATTATCAGATAATATTGAATTGGATAAAAATCATTCTCATAGTATAGAAGTAGTTGTTGATCGTCTTATTGCGAGAGAAGGTATTCAAGAAAGGCTAACCGATTCTTTAAAAACTGCGTTAAAGCGTGGTGATGGATTGGCCCTTGTCGAGGTTGTTCCTAAACCCAAGGAATCTCTTCCAGACAATGTACAACGAGAACGTTTATATTCAGAAAATTTTGCTTGTCCTGTTCATGGCTCTGTCATTGAAGAGTTATCTCCAAGATTGTTTTCTTTTAATAGTCCTTATGGCGCCTGTGAGGATTGTCATGGTCTTGGATATTTGAGGAAATTTACTCTAGAAAGAGTTATTCCCGAGCCTAATTTGCCAGTTTATGCAGCTGTAGCTCCCTGGAGTGAAAAAGATAATTCTTATTATTTTTCATTGCTTTATTCCGTAGGAGAAGCGTATGGATTTGAGCTTAAAACACCCTGGAAGAATTTAACATCGCAACAACAACTTATTTTACTTCATGGTAGTAAGGAATCGATAGAAATACAAGCTGACAGTAGATATAATAAAGGACAGGGGTATTTAAAACCATTTGAAGGTATTTTGCCAATATTAGAAAGGCAACTAAAAGATGCAAGTGGTGAATCAATTCGTCAAAAGTTAGAAAAGTATTTGGAATTAGTACCTTGTTCTACTTGTCATGGTAAAAGGTTGAAGCCTGAAGCTTTGGCTGTAAAAGTTGGTCCTTATAGTATTAATGAATTTACTTCTATAAGTGTATCGGAAACATTAGAGCGTATTGAATTGTTGATGGGTTTGCATAACAAGAAGGGTCAAAAATCTCTTTTAAATAGTCGTCAAATGCAAATAGGAGAATTGGTTTTACGTGAGATTAGATTGCGATTACGTTTTCTTTTAGATGTAGGTCTGGATTATTTAAGTCTAGATCGACCAGCAATGACTTTATCTGGTGGTGAGGCCCAGAGAATACGTCTGGCTACCCAAATAGGTGCTGGTTTAACAGGTGTTTTGTATGTATTAGATGAGCCAAGTATTGGATTGCATCAAAGAGATAATGATCGTCTTTTATCTACTTTAAAACGTTTAAGGGATCTAGGAAATACCCTTGTTGTAGTTGAGCATGATGAGGAAACAATTCGAGCAGCTGATTATTTAGTTGATATTGGACCAGGAGCAGGTATTCATGGGGGTAATATTGTTGCTGAAGGTACTGTAGATGATTTGCTTTCAGCAAAAGATTCATTAACGGGAGCTTATCTAAGTCATCGGTGCTCTATTCCAACTCCTACTACAAGGCGCAATAATGGAAATAGAAAATTACGTTTAATTGATTGTAATCGTAATAATCTTAAAAACCTCACTGTAGATTTTCCCTTAGGTCGATTGGTAGCAGTTACAGGTGTTAGTGGAAGTGGGAAAAGTACTTTGGTTAATGAGCTTTTACATCCAGCTCTAAATCATTCTTTGGGTCTAAAAGTTCCTTTTCCAAAAGGTGTAGCTGAATTAAGGGGTGAGCAGTCTATAGATAAAGTAATTGTTATTGATCAATCTCCAATCGGAAGGACTCCTCGCTCAAATCCAGCTACCTATACTGGTGCTTTTGATCCCATTAGACAAATATTTGCGGCATCTATAGAAGCAAAAGCTCGTGGGTATCAAGTTGGTCAATTTAGTTTTAATGTAAAAGGGGGCCGATGTGAAGCCTGTAGGGGACAAGGAGTAAATGTTATTGAGATGAATTTTCTGCCAGATGTTTATGTTCAATGTGATGTTTGTAAGGGTGCTCGTTTTAATAGAGAGACTTTACAGGTTAAGTATAAGGGTTACACAATTGCAGATGTTTTGGAAATGACAGTAGAACAAGCAGCGGATGTTTTTACGGCTATTCCTCAAGCCTCTGATCGTCTACGCACACTTGTTGATGTTGGTCTTGGTTATATCAAATTAGGTCAGCCAGCACCTACTTTATCTGGAGGTGAAGCGCAACGCGTAAAACTTGCGACTGAACTTTCTAAACGAGCAACTGGTAAAACTCTTTATCTTATTGATGAACCAACAACCGGACTTAGTTTCTATGATGTACATAAATTGATGGATGTTATTCAACGTTTGGTGGATAAAGGAAATTCTATTATTGTGATAGAACATAATTTAGATGTTATTCGTTGCTCTGATTGGATTATTGATTTAGGACCAGAAGGGGGAGATAAGGGAGGAGAGGTTTTGGTCACTGGGACTCCAGAAGAAGTTGCTAGTCATGCAAGTAGTCATACAGCTCATTATCTAAAAAAGGTCTTAGAAACTCATTCGGTGCAGTAACATCAATGCTTGCATTGCTGAAATTTTTCTTGCAAATTGGATTGAAATCTAGAAATTTTGGTCGCAATTCGCCATGATTCAGGAATTAATAATTTCTATTGATTCTTTCAGATCCTGGTCATGTCAATCGATTTTGGTGATCGTCTAGCTATTCTCTTCACTTCATTTATTCTTTCTTTATATTTATATCCTTAAAACTCTACTAATTCTCTTCCAGTTCCGCCTAATGGGGGAGGTATGCGATGGGCTTGAGATTGCTCCATTTAAATCTCCATGGACTAATAAGAAGTCATGATTTGGAATTGGGTAGAGATGCGGATACTGGGGGACAAACCCTTTATGTAATCGAATTAGTTAAGGGTTTAGCTGCTCGTCCTGAAGTTGATCAGGTTGATTTGGTCACTCGTTTAATACAAGATCGTCGAGTTTCTAATGATTATTCTCTTCCAAAGGAGTCTATTAGTTCTAAGGCTTCTATCATTCGGCTGCCTTTTGGACCAAAAAGATATCTTAGAAAAGAATTATTGTGGCCTTATTTAGACGATTTAGCTGATCGCCTCGTTAAGCAGCTCCAAGATCAACCACGTCTTCCGGATTGGATTCATGCTCACTACGCTGATGCTGGATATGTTGGGGCTTTAGTCAGCCGCCGTATAGGCATCCCTTTAGTTTTTACAGGACATTCCTTGGGGAGAGAGAAACAAAGAAGGTTGCTCGAAGCAGGAGTAGATCATGATCAGATTGAGCAGACTTATTCCATCAGTAAAAGAATCGAAGCAGAAGAGCTCGCTTTAGCACATGCGGACTTGGTTATTACCAGTACTCAGCAAGAGGCTAATCAACAATATTCACGTTATGGCCGCTTTGAATCACAGAAAGCACAAGTGGTTCCGCCTGGTGTTGATTCTAGTCGTTTTTACCCTAGGCAATTGTCTAATAATTCTTTTGAAATTGATCAGTTATTTAACCCTTTTCTCAGAAATACTTCTTTACCCCCCCTCTTAACTATTGCAAGGGCAGTAAGAAGAAAAAATATTCCTGCTTTGGTTGAAGCTTATGGAAGATCTTCGGTTTTGAGGAAACGTCATAATCTTCTACTTGTGCTTGGTTCTCGCGATGATCCCAGACAGTTAGATAAGCAGCAAAGAGAAGTTTTCCAGCAGGTTTTTGATTTGGTCGATCGTTTTGATCTTTATGGTTCAGTAGCTTATCCAAAGCAGCATAGACGTGAACAAATTCCAGATATTTATCGATGGGCTGCAAATCGCTTTGGCCTTTTTGTGAACTCGGCCCTGACTGAACCTTTTGGTTTAACTTTGTTAGAAGCAGCAGCTTGTGGTTTGCCTACCGTAGCTACTGATGATGGTGGACCTAGAGAAATATTATCTAGATGTGAAAATGGTTTATTAGCTGATGTGACTGATATTGGTTTGTTGCAGGATGCATTAGAGCAAGCAGGCTCTGATAAAAAACAATGGAAATTATGGAGTGAAAATGGAATTGAAGGTATTAGTCGTCATTTTAGTTGGGATGCCCATGTATTCAAGTATTTAGCATTGATGCAAAATCAAATAAAGATTTCTGCTAATTGTCTTTGGAAAGTCAGTCAATTAAAAGAAAAAAATACTATTGGTGAAAGTTTGGTTTTGCTTGATTTAGATACTAATTTGGAAACAGCAGATGGTGTTAACTTAACTCTTTTGCGTAATAAATTAGATGCTATGTCTCAAGATAAATCTATTGCTATAGGAGTTTTGACAGGTAGATCTATTGAATCAGCTCGTTTACGTTATAGAGAATTACACTTCCCTAATCCTACCCTTTGGATTACTCGTGCTGGAACTGAAATTTATTATAGATTTGAAAATCAGGTGGATCGTTTTTGGCAATCATCGCTAGCAGTTGGTTGGTCGCGTAAAGAAGTTGAGCTTGCTCTTGCTGATATGAAGGAACATTTAAACTTGCAAGAATTAGTTCATCAAGGGCCTTTTAAAATTTCCTATTTATTAAAACAACCAGCATACTCTGTTTTACCTTTAGTAGTTCAAAGGTTAAGAAAATTTGGTCAACCTGCTAGGCCTTTGCTTAGATGTCATTGGTATTTGGATATAGTTCCTTTACGTGCATCTAGAACTGAAGCAATTCGATTTTTGGCTCTTCGTTGGGGAATACCTTTAGAAAAAGTATTTGTATTTGCTAGTCAGCATGGAGATGCTGAATTAATACGAGGATTAACTAACTCTGTAGTGCTTGGTGATCATGATCCTTCCCTGGAGGAATTACGTCATCAATCGAGTACTTTTTTCTCATCTAAAATTAGTGCTTTAGGTGTTCTAGATGGATTGAACCATTATGGTTTCTTTTGAAAAAGATAGATTTATTTTTCCCCCTTAATTATTCTTACTTGAGATGCGGCAAAATCAGCCTTCTTTTGAGCTACTTCTATTTCTTTTCCTAAGGCTAGTGCTACACCCATACGGCGACCTTTTCTACTATTAGTTTTCCCAAAAAGGAATAATTCAGTGTTTTCCTCAACTAGTGCATTTTCAATACCTTCATATCCAACTACAGACATTGCTTCTTTAGCTAAGATTACTCTACTTGCGGCGGCTTCTTTTCTGATTATGGATGGTATTGGTAATCCTAGTATGCTTCGAATATGCAATTCAAATTCATTTAAATTCTGGCTAATTAAGGTTACTAATCCTGTATCATGAGGTCTAGGAGACAGTTCTGAAAAAATGACCTCTTCTCCGCAAATGAAGAATTCCACCCCAAAGAGTCCAGCGCCCCCTAGTTCATCAGTAATTTCTTTTGCCATTGATTTTGCTTTTTCAAGTTGACTTGTATTTAATTGTGCGGGTTGCCAGCTGCATTGATAATCTCCATTTATTTGCTTATGACCTATAGGATCACAAAAAATTGTTGAACCATTCTTTTGCCTAATTGTTAATAAGGTTATTTCTAAATCGAAAACTATTAATTCTTCTACAATAACTTTATTTGATTTCCCTCTTGCATCTTTGATTGCATACTCCCATGCTTGACTAAGTTCATTCTCATTTTTCACTAAGCTTTGTCCTTTACCAGATGAACTCATAACAGGTTTTACTAAGACAGGTAGACCAAGTTTTTTACTTTCTTCTGTTAATTCTTGAATATTATTAGCGTAAGCAAATTTTGCTGTTTTTAAGTCTAATTTTTCTGATGCAAGATTTCTTATTTTGTCTCTATTCATTGTTATTGATGTTGTACGAGCAGTAGGGATAACATTAAAGCCTTCTTTTTCAAGTCCTATTAGCGAATCAACTGCCAACGCTTCAATTTCAGGAACTAATAAATCAGGCTTATATTTATAGGCAACTTCTTCTATCAATTTTCCATTTGTCATATCAAAAACTTCTGAAATATCAGCTACTTGCATAGCAGGAGCATTTGTATATCGGTCGCAGGCTATAACCTTGCATCCCAGTCGTTTTGCTGCAATGGTGACTTCTTTACCAAGTTCTCCACTTCCTAGGAGCATAATTGTTTTTGGATATTTCCCCATTGTTCAGTGAGATAATTTGCTTGTGAATTTTAGATTCGTTGGTTTTATAGGTCAAAATAAATTGATTATTATTAAATAGTATAATAAATGGTAAATTAATGGTTTTATGAAGTTTCGTCAGGCATTAGAGTTAATTGTTTAAATGGTGATTCTTCAGTAATAAAACCCCACGCTTCAAATATATTAGGATCTGGATGTGTTATTAATTGCTTGTTGATTTTCTTTTCTAAACGGAATCCTTCTTTAGCCATTTTTCGCATAAGTTTTGCTGATTCCTCAAATCTTGAGGCCATTGCTTCTAAACTTTGGCAATCAGTTGTTAAGCCAGTTTCTTTCCAGGTGAAATAGGTCATGTAAGTAATCAATTAAGTGAGATTAAAAGACTAATTAGGACTAAACACAGAGTAATAATCCAAAAAGATGTCACGACCACTTGTTCATTTTTGATTGTAATCTCAAAGTGATGATGCAGAGGTGCCATCTTCAGTACTCTAAAACCTGTTCCATTTAACTTTTTACTTAATTTAAATACTAATACTTGGATAATGACAGAACTTGACTCTGCTACTAATACACCACTCATGCAGAATAATGGCCAAAGACTATCTGACAAGAGTGCAACTGCACTTAAAGATGCACCTATGGCTAACGATCCTGTATCCCCCATAAATATGTAAGCGGGTTGTTTGTTAAAAACAAGAAATCCCAGTAATGCACCAGCCATTACCAGACAAAAAACTGCCAAAGACTGATCTTCAGGAGATCCTAGTAATAATATATTTAAGCCTAGACCAGTAAATATTAATGCACTACAACCACTTGCCAGTCCATCTAATCCATCAGTTAAATTAGTAGAGTTACTGACTGCAATGAGTATAAATATTGAAATAGGCCAAATTAATATACCGGCATTTACAGAGTTTCCAAATGGAATTGTGATTGTATTTTCTAGGTAATTTTTAATATAACTCCAATAAATAAATATGATACTAGCTCCAATTTGCAGGAGCAGTTTTTCTTTCACTGTAAGACCAGTATTGTGTTTTCTTTGCATGCTTTTCCAGTCATCTATAGCCCCTATAATCATAAACATAAGTGTTATAAAGCTAATAGCTATAATTTTTTCAATGCTTTCAGAATTTGAAGTTATGAGAGCTCCGACGATTAAACCTGCTGGAATAAAAAGCAATCCTCCCATTGTTGTAGTACCTGCTTTTAAGTAATGTGTTTTAGGACCTTCTTTTCTAATAATCTGTTTGAGTTGTCCTTTTTTGAGTTTTTCAATTCCCCATTTGGTTGCCATCATCGACGTGATGGTAGAAATTATTAAAGGAATGCTTAATGGCTTGTACGGCAACCAAAGATCAAAAAAAAGTGATCCACCGAATATTAGTATAAATAGTATTACTATTATTAGATTAGAATTTGCTAGTATTTTTTTTATCTTTTGATTATAAAATAATTCAGATGAATTGCTCACGAAACATTTTGAGTAGTGACTAGTTGAGAGTTAATTTTATAATATGCTTTTTCAAAGAAATTATTCTTCCCAATCTTCTTCTGCTTGATCATCTTCTGCTTTGTAATCTTCTTTTTCACCCATTAGAGCAGATAGCTCTTCTTCTTCTACTGTGCTTATTTCTTGAGAAGCTTCATCATCGTCTGCCACTAGTCTTCCACTGGCTTCAAGCCATGACAAGAGGTCAGGTTCTTCTCTTAAGGGCAGAATAGGAGCAGCTTCTTTCCTTCCGTATCGACTCAGTGCAGGATTAATCCCGTCGAGTGCACTCAGATTGACCTTATTGAGGGCGCTCATTCGTTAAAAGAACAATAATAAGTCAACATAGTCCATGAGCGTTCTTTTTTCATTCCTAGTGCCTATGAAGCTTATTTTGATGTTTGTTACCTGGTCTGCTGCTTTGTTGATCAGCTATGCGTTCCGCACATGGGGTGGTCTTCATCCTAATCCGTTTGAGGTGAGACCTTTGGTGCTTTTGCTTTTGCTTTTTGGACCTGCTTTTTTAATAGGTTTATGGATCTTGGTGTTTGGATCTCCTGTGGATGATGATGAAAAGCTTACTTTTGGCGATGAATAGATTTTACTCTTCTTGTTTTTATATGTTTTCTAAAAGGTTTTAGAAATGATGCTTTTTGAAAATTAAGAGTAGTTTGGTCTTTGCCTGCTTGGTTTCTATGTTTTTTGCCTATAGCACAAATGCTGATATTTCTGATGGCATTTTATTTGGATTAGATATCAGTGTTTGGTTGATTGTTACTTTGGTTTTTTTGGCGGTTTCATTTCTAGGTTTTCTTTGGGTTTGGAGTATTGATTTTGTTCGGGAGAGGCGATCCGGTAAACCTGTTCAGAAACCCTGGGATTAAGGAGGTAGCAGTCCTCAATTAAAAAAGCCGGCCCTGTTAAAGGGTCGGCTTTTTAATGAGGGAAAAAGGTGAAGCTATTAATCAATTCCCCTGGGGCCATTTTGCTAGGTGTTTGGCTATTTTCCTTTAAGGGCACCTAAACGATGCAGAGGAATTCGACTAGTTTGACGTCCAAGATTTGTCGCACTAGACGAGTTGCCAACTAATTTTTAAAGACTGTTGGAGCAGGGGCCTAGATAAATCTGCTTCTACAGATGCTCAGGTGGGGTGTCGTCCATTGACGCCTCCGTATCAATGACATAAGAATGGCTCTTTGTGTTCGTTTCTGCAATCAGCGTTTACACGCATTGCACTATTCTTTGAAGTGGTAGATAATTGAGAGTTATTTATTTTTGTTTGTTGAAGGTATTGGGGTCATAGTCTTTTTATAGTTCTTGTTTTATAAGAGTTTTATTTCTTTGTTACAAGCTAAACATCCTCCGTTAATTCTGTAAGGGGAAATATGTCCCCTAAGACATTTAATACCTCGAAAAAATTGTTTCTTGCCAAGTTCTCTTGCTTCAGCATCTGTTCTGGGAAGTTCTAGCCATTCTTGTGGTACTTGTCCTATTAAGGCATTGCGATTTTTAGTTGCTTCCTGCCTTCTTAGTTTTTCTTCGCGGTTATTTTTTGCAGAAACACCTTGCAGAGCTAGTGCTTTGGCACATTGATGGCATTCAGTGATGTTTTTTTTTTCTAATTTTTGTTGAAAGTGAATCACTTGCTACTTCACGCATATTCCCACATTCACATTCACACCACCAATAAGCATTGCCAGAACTACTGCGACGATCTGATAATGATAAAACTGTTAATTTCCCATAAATCTCTCCTGTTCGGTTTTTAGGTTTGCTTGGCATTTGCTCTGATTTTTAATTTCTTTTTCTCTGGCTTTAACCATATTATATAATTTGAGTTTAAATTAATTGTGAATTCGATATAGATCTAGAAAGATGCAGAGATCAGGTTTTAAATATTTGGGTATATCTCGCCAATTAAATTGTAGTATTGGATTTTCACAATTTGATTTAGGCATTGAATGTGCGGTCAAATTAGATTGAATCCAAGATTGAAACCTATTTTCAGCAAGGAGTAAAGCGAATGCATCGTGCCAAGAAGGTTGTTCTAGCTTATTCAGGTGGAGTTGATACAAGCGTTTGCATCCCATATCTAATGAAAGAATGGGGTGTTGAGGAGGTCATTGCTTTTGCTGCTGATCTTGGACAGGGAGATGAGCTAGATCTCATTCGAGCAAAAGCACTGGAGGCAGGTGCCAATAAATCTATAGTTGGCGATCTGGTTCAGGATTTTGTAGAAGAGTTTGCTTTTCCTGCTATTCGTGCGAATGGTCTTTATGAAGGCAGATATCCATTGTCGACAGCTTTAGCTAGACCTTTGATTGCTAGGCGACTTGTTGAAGTTGCTAGAGAGTCTGGCGCGGATGCAGTCGCCCATGGTTGCACTGGCAAAGGAAATGATCAAGTTCGGTTTGATGTTGCAATTGCATCTCTTGCTCCTGACTTGAAGGTTCTTACTCCAGCAAGAGAATGGGGAATGAGTAGAGAAGAAACAATTGCCTATGGCGAGTCTTTTGGTGTCTCTGCACCCGTAAGCAAGAAATCTCCTTATTCTATTGATTTGAATCTTTTAGGTAGAAGTATTGAAGCCGGACCATTGGAAGATCCTATGAATGAACCATTAGAAGAAGTTTTTACGATGACTTCTTCTATTGAAGATGCACCTGATACCTTTGAGGAAGTAGAAATTACTTTTAAGGAAGGGAATCCAGTTGCTATTAATGGTGAAAGCCTAGAGCCAGTTCAAGTGATTAAGTTGGCAAATGAGTTAGGCGGGAGACATGGATTTGGACGTTTAGATTTGATTGAGAATAGAGTTATTGGGATTAAAAGTCGAGAAATTTATGAAACACCAGGAATGCTTTTATTGATTAAAGCTCATCAGGAATTAGAGTCTTTAACATTATCTGCTGACGTTTTACGTACTAAGCATCAACTGGAAAGGCAATGGTCAGATCTGGTGTATCAAGGTTTATGGTTTACTCCACTAAAAGAAGCGTTGGATGGTTTCATTAACTGTACACAATCTTATGTTAATGGACTGGTAAGAATTAAATTATATAAAGGTCAAGCAATAGTTACAGGAAGGTCTTCTAATGCAAATAGTTTATATATTCCAGATTTAGCTACTTATGGCAGTTCTGATAAATTTGACCATAGCGCTGCAAAAGGGTTTATTTACATTTGGGGCCTTCCCAGTCGTATATGGTCGTATATAAACAGTAAAGATACTGCAAATAATATCTTTTAATTTATTTCTTGCTAGTTATATCGCGTTTATTTATCCTCGGCTGATTCAGTTTTCTTTTCTTGTTCTATTTTTTCACTCTTGGTATTTTTTTCTTGTTCTTCTTGATTCTCCGATTCATCTTTTGATGATTTTGGGGTAGGCAGTGGACCGTTTTGCTTTACCGTTAAATAACGTATAACGTCTTCGCTAAGGCGCATGGATTTTTCAAGGATCCCAACATGCTGACCATCTCCATTGTGGCTTAATTGCACATAGATCCCTTCTTTGTGTTTGTCAATTTGGTAGGCAAGTCTTCTTTTTCCACGCATTTGATTGTCTAGAATTTTCGCTCCTGCTTCAACGAGGATATCGCTGTATTTAGTTAGGTGACTTTCTACTTCTTCTTCCGGGATGTCCGGGCGAAGAATGTACATTGTTTCGTAATAAGATTCAGTCATGGTTAATCCGACAGGGACATATGGCTCATTTACATGAGCGACGGAGTAACCACAATATCCCTTGATGGGCTTTTCTTCAAAGCATTTGTATGCGAACAGCTTGGCTTATTGCTGGTAAATCAGGTTCTTTCCCTTGTAAGCACTGCACTATTGTGAAAATCACTATGGCCAGTACACCTGTTAGCAAGGTGCTAGAGATGGTTCGAATTAGTAATGAGCTTCCAAAAGGGTCTAAGAATATTTGAAAAGCGTAATTTATTAAGATCACACCAATATCTATTAATAGAGCTTGAAGGGTGTTAAAGCGTACAAAGTAAGGAACCTTTGGATTTCTTGTTACCGCTAAAAATAGTGTTAGAAAAAGTAGCAGTCCACCAAAAGGAATGAATTGTTCTACAAAAACAATTGGGAGTGCAGGTAACACTAGCCATTGCAGAAAAGGAAATTCAATAAATAACTCTCTACCAAGTGGCAATGCATCGCTCCAAGGCAGAAGATAAATCAACATTCCTACAACCCTTTGCCACAATGGAATTAGCATTTGCTTTTGGTTTCTTTGCCGAGGTTAGGCGTTTAATGATGATAAAGCAGCTTCCTTCATGAGGTTTACTGGTATTTCGTCAATACCGGTCCATAGTCTTAAAGATGCAGCACCTTGCTCTACAAGCATATCCAGGCCATCAATACACTCAAGGCCTTCTTGTAATCCCCATTGCAACCATGGAGTAGGTCTGGGTGTATAAATCAAATCATAGAGGATTGCATTTTTGTTGAGGTTGCCCCATATCTTTTGACCGAGAGGTATTTGGGATTTATTTGAGTTGTATTTTGACTCTACATTCATGCCTATAGGAGTTGTATTTACTATTAAATCAGCCTCGCCTATTTCTTTGATTATTTCCTTATCTTCTTGCATGTATCCCTTTAAAAATGAGGCATTTAATTGTTGCCAATTGCTGCCCATGTCTTCCGTGAATCTATTTAATGATTCGGAATTTCTTCCTATAATAGATATTTTTTTTAATTTTAGTTCTTTAAGTCCTGTTGTTATTGCTCTTGCGCTGCCGCCTGAGCCTAAAACAACTGCATTGAGTCCTTCCCAGTCAGTTTTTCTTAAAAACAGTGGGGCTAAAAATCCTTCAACATCGGTATTAAGTCCTTTCCAGCCATTTTGTTGATCTGGTACAAGCGTATTGACCGCACTTACTTTTTTCGCTAGTTCGCTGAGTTCTGTGCAATTTTGTAATACGGTTTGCTTGTGAGGGATTGTGACATTTAATCCTCTACAGTCTATAGCTCTTAAGCCTTTTAAAATTTCAGTTAGATCTTCTGTGTTGCATGGGAAAGCTAAATAACATAAATCGACTCGTAGCTCAGCCAGGGCAGCATTTTGCATAACTGGTGACAGAGAATGGCTTACTGGCTTTCCGAGTAAGCCGATCAGTTTGGTTTGACTGCCAATTAAGTTCATTTACTCATCGTTTAGACAACAGTTTATTAGTCACTGTTCGGGAACCACACCTCGCCTCTATTAGGCCTAACTACCGAGGATGTCCTTGTTCAAGATAGAAATTCAGGAGCTTGGCATCCATGGGGAAGGTAGTTGGTATTGATCTAGGCACTACAAACAGCTGCGTGGCTGTTATGGAGGGTGGTAAGCCCACTGTGATTGCTAATGCAGAGGGATTTCGTACAACCCCCTCTGTTGTTGCATATACCAAAAATCAAGATCAGCTGGTTGGCCAGATTGCCAAGCGTCAGGCTGTTATGAATCCTGAAAACACTTTTTATTCAACAAAGCGTTTTGTAGGTCGTCAGGTTGATGAAGTGAATGAAGAATCTAAAGAAGTTAGTTATGGAGTTGAGAAATCAGGTTCAAAGTTGAAACTGAAATGCCCAATTTTAGATAAACAGTTTTCACCAGAAGAGGTTAGTGCTCAAGTATTGCGTAAACTTTCAGACGATGCAGGTAAGTATCTTGGTGAAAATGTAATGCAAGCAGTTATAACTGTACCGGCATATTTTAATGATTCTCAACGTCAAGCAACTAAAGATGCGGGGAAAATTGCAGGATTAGAAGTTCTCAGAATTATTAATGAGCCAACTGCTGCTGCTTTGGCTTATGGTTTAGATAAGAAGAGTAATGAAAGTATTTTAGTTTTTGATCTTGGTGGAGGAACATTTGATGTTTCTGTCCTTGAAGTGGGTGATGGAGTGTTTGAAGTCTTATCTACTTCTGGTGATACACATCTTGGTGGAGATGATTTTGACAAAGTAATTGTCGATCATCTTGCTGCAACATTTAAAAGCAATGAAGGTATTGATTTGCGCCAAGATAAGCAAGCACTTCAGCGTTTAACTGAAGCTGCTGAAAAAGCCAAAATAGAGCTTTCTAATGCTACTCAGAGTGAAATTAATTTACCTTTTATTACTGCTACTCCTGAAGGTCCTAAGCACCTTGACTTGACTTTGACTAGAGCAAAATTTGAGGAGTTGGCCTCTGATTTAATTGATCGTTGTCGTGTGCCAGTAGAGAAGGCACTTTCTGATGCCAAGCTTCAACCGAGTCAGTTAAATGAAATAGTCATGGTAGGCGGCTCAACTCGCATGCCTGCTGTTCAAGAGTTAGTTAAGCGTGTTACAGGTAAAGATCCAAATCAAACAGTGAATCCTGATGAAGTAGTCGCAGTAGGGGCGGCTATCCAAGGAGGAGTTTTAGCTGGAGAAGTCAAAGATATTCTTTTGTTAGATGTAACACCTCTTTCTTTGGGAGTTGAAACTTTAGGAGGAGTTATGACAAAAATGATTCCACGTAACACCACAATACCAACCAAAAAAACAGAGACTTACTCAACAGCTGTTGATGGTCAAACTAATGTTGAAATTCATGTTTTACAGGGTGAACGCGAAATGGCATCGGATAATAAGAGTTTAGGAACTTTCAGACTAGATGGGATTCCACCTTCACCTCGTGGAGTTCCTCAAATAGAAGTAACGTTTGATATTGATGCGAATGGAATTCTGAGTGTGACCGCTAAAGATAAAGGTAGCGGTAAAGAACAAAGTATTTCTATTACAGGAGCATCTACATTATCTGATAATGAAGTTGACAAAATGGTGAAGGATGCAGAAGCCAATGCATCTGTTGATAAAGAGAAGAGAGAAAGAATTGATATTAAAAATCAAGCTGAAACCCTGGTTTATCAAACAGAGAAACAACTAGGAGAACTGGGAGATAAAGTTGATGCTGAAGCTAAAACAAAGGTTGAAGAAAAGAGATTAAAGCTGAAAGAAGCAGTTGAGAAGGATGACCTCGAAACAATGAAAGCTTTATTAGAAGAATTACAACAAGAGCTCTACTCTTTAGGAGCTTCAGTTTACCAGCAAGCAGCTGAAGCGGCACCTTCAACTCCTCCTGGTGATGAAAATTCTTCTCAATCAAGTCAAGGTTCAAATAATGATGATGATGTAATTGACGCGGAATTTACAGAATCGAAGTAATGCTTTAGTTGTGTAATGTTGTTACTCATAGAAGTGAGATTTTGAGATCTCTTCTCCTGTCCATTCAGCACTTACTGGTGCAAGTAATATTCCATTTCTATAGTGACCAGTTGAAATGATTAGTCCAGGTTCAAGTGTTTCAAGAATAGGAGCGGGTTGATCAACAGGTTTAGCTCTTATTCCATACCAATTATTTAATATTGCTGCATTTTTAATCCAATCAGGAGACCATCCATTTAACTCTTTCATGTTTATAAGCAAATTTTCTTTGGCTTCTATTCCTGGCTCTAATGTTGCTCCTATCAAAAGATGATTATCTGATTGCGGAATTAAATTAAATCCATGTGTATTGAGTACCGCAGGTAAGTCTGCAGAATCAGTTGCTTCCTTATTTATTTTTATCTCTAGTACTTGTCCTAATATAGGTATTAATTTTCTTATATGTCCTAAAGGTTGTATCAACGCCTCGCTCCCCATTGCATTACATAAGATAATAGACGAGCACAATTTTGCATCATGATTATCTAAATCTAAGCACCATCTAGTCTCTTTATTTTTTTGTAGGCGATTTATGTGTAAAACCTTTGAATTAATTGTGGAAATATTTGCCTCCTTTAATTTTGCACGTAGACAGAGTTGGAGTGCTATCGGATCAATGCGGCCTTCGTTATATGAAATTAATCCTTCAAATTGATTTACAGGCCAATTTTTGGCTAGTTTATTTTTCCATTCTTCCGATAGCGCCTCTATACCTAGGTCTTTTCTCTCTTTAATAATTTTTTTAATTAATTGTTCTTCTTCTTGTGAATGTACTAATTTTATCAGAGGAGTTTTTATCTCTAATGGATGGGTTGGGGTATTTAATTCTTCAATCCATTTCGGCCATAGTTCCATACTTCTTTGTCTCAATAGCCATGCTCTCCCCTTAGAGCGATGAAAAGTATTTCCCATGACCACACCTAGAGAGGCTGTGGTTCCATTGCTAGACGAACCATGCTGAATTGATTTTTGAATTATTGGATCAATAATGGTTACATCATGCCCAAGTTTTTTTAAATGCAATGCAGTAAAGCTTCCAACTGCACCACTTCCTAGAACTGTAATGGCTTGTTGCTTTTTCTTTCCCGAAGAGTCCATAGTAGAGCTATTCAATTTAAGAATTCATTTTGTTTTTTCTGGCAAACATTCCTGATTTCAGGAGAGAATGGATCTTTCTCCTTGATTGAGTGACCTCTCCAAGTGTGATTTTGCAGTTGACATGTCCAGATCGCCCTGGATTGGTTAGCGAATTGGCAGGTTGGATTGCGCGAAATGGCGGAAATATTTTCCACGCTGATCATCACACCGATTCAGGTGCCGGACTTTTTTTGAGTCGAATTGAATGGGGATTGGAAAATTTTAATTTAGATCGGAACGCTATCTTATTATCAGCAAATAAACTTGCAGTTCAATTGAAGGGTGTAGTTAATCTTCGTTTTTCTGATCAAATACCAAAGGTAGCCATTTTAGTAAGTAAACAAAGTCATTGTCTTTTGGATTTGCTTTGGAGATGTCGCACTGGAGAGATGCCTATGGAAGTGTCTCTGGTTATTTCAAATCATATGAATTTAGAAGCTCTTTGCAGAGATTTTGGTGTTTCTTTTGAATTCATACCTGTTCTTCCAGATCGTAAACAAGAATCTGAAAATACTATTCTTAATTTTTTAAATAAATATGAAATAAAATTAGTTATACTTGCCAAGTATATGCAAATTTTAAGTAAAACATTTTTGGAGTCATTTCCAACTGTAATTAATATCCATCATTCTTTTTTGCCAGCATTTAAAGGAGCTAATCCTTATCAAAGAGCTTGGGAAAGAGGAGTTAAAATGATTGGCGCAACAGCTCATTATGTGACTGAAGATCTTGATGATGGTCCAATTATTGCACAAACAATTGAATACGTAGGGCATAGAGATGAAGTAGATGATTTAATTCGGAAAGGGCGTGATACAGAACGAATGGCATTAGCTAAAGCTGTGAGATTGCATTTGCGTGGACAAGTAATTGTCTACAGAGGCCGTACTGCAGTTTTTGAATGAGTTTTTTACTTTCAATCGCAGATGGACGTCCTGTTCAATCTTCCTATATCGGATGGATTACTTTTCAGCTTGGTCTTTTTTTATTACCATCAACCGCTTTTTTGTCAGGACTTCTTTTTTTAATTTCAATATATTTAGGTCTGCAGAATAGAAATACATCTTTTTTAGATGATTTTTGGAATTGGCCTTTTACTTTAGCTACATGTTTGATGATTGTTAGCGCAATAGATGCTTATTCAGGCTGGTTGGCGTGGGTAGGCCTTGCTAATTGGTTGCCTTTTTTCTTGGCTTTTTGGGGTTTTCAGCCATATTTGATAACTACTAGGGCAAGAAGAAAATGTTCTCTTTGGTTGTTATTCGGAACTATTCCTGTATTTTTAACAGGCTTAGGCCAACTTTGGTGGGGTTGGGAGGGGCCATGGCAACTTTTAGGGGGTTTGATTGTTTGGTATATATCTCCTGGTGGAGAACCAATTGGGCGTTTGTCCGGATTATTTGACTATGCGAATATCGCGGGGGCTTGGTTGGTTTTGATTTGGCCATTGTCTTTAGCTGCTTTGCTTCAGTCAGGTTTGTCTCGTGTCAATAGGACTATTTTTTTTGTTTTAGCTATTGGAATTGTTACGGCCTTGATTTTGACTGATTCAAGAAATGCCTGGGGAGGTTTGATTCTTGCAATTCCATTTGTATTAGGTTCTATACATTGGATTTGGTTATTGCCTTTATTGGTACTGACATTATTACCAGTTGTTTTTGCTGTGTTGCCAGGTATGCCTAATTATCTACAGACATGGTCACGTAACTTGGTTCCAGAAAGTGTTTGGTCGCGGCTTAATGATATGCGTTATACCCAAGAACGAACATTAGCTTCTACTAGATTAAGTCAATGGAAAGTTGCAATCCAACTTATTACAGAAAAGCCTTGGTTCGGATGGGGAGCAGCTGCATTTTCTATTTTATATCCTTTGCGAACAGGTCAATGGCATGGTCATGCACATAATCTACCATTAGAAATGTCTGTTAGTTATGGTTTACCAGTTACTTTATTAGTTGCCATTCCAATTTTGGCAATGCTCATTTCTACTTTGCATAAAGGCATATTAAATAATTCTAATAGTAATTTTAATATTTTTGATCGTGCTTGGTGGACGGGTAGCTTTATTCTGGTTGTTTTGCATGGAACGGATATGCCTTTCTTTGATAGTCGTTTGAATATTGCAGGTTGGATTTTTCTTGCAGGAATGAGGTGTTTACTCTTTACCTCTAAGGAGATTGAGAAAATTGATTAATAGCGTCTTGGTTATGTTTCAAAAGTGTTTCTATATTAATAGGTCCTTTTATATGAATCCATGGAAGAATTTTGGTTTCTGACCAGTCACTATGGATTATTTCTTCCCAGGATGGGGGTAAGGGAATTGTATTAGAGCTTGCCTTTTCCATTTCTATGTAATCTTCTTTTTTTAAGTTCTTATAAGCTTTTTTCCAGTTTCCTAAGGTACATTCTAATCTTCGCATTTCTAGGATTACAGGTGCTAATCGACGATCGCTTCTTGAAATAAGCGCTTGTATAAGACTCCAGCCAAAGCTTTCAGGTCTTATATCTATTCCATGTGGTTTAAGTCTTTTACTTAATAATTTTAATCTTTTCTTGGATTCGATTCTTACACCATGCCATTGAAATGGTGTTTGAGCTTTTGGAACAAAAGTGCTTACTCCAAGGGTGAGTCTTATTCCAGGCGTGGTTTGCTTGAGATTTGTTATTAGGTCTGCTGTTTCATGTATATCTTCTTCGGTCTCTTTTGGTAGGCCAACCATTCCATAAAGTTTTACGTTTTTCAACCCCCCTTCTTTTGCATAATTGATTGCATTACATATTTCATTTTTCGTTAATTTCTTATTGATCATATTTCTAATACGATCACTACCACTTTCTATTGCTATTGTTAATGATTTACTACCTAATTTTGTTAAGATACTTGTAAGCTTTGGAGTTACTGTTGCTGCCCGTACTGAGCTAATACTAAGCCTTATGCCTGAGTATTTTTCTTTATTGAGAAATGTTAGCAGCTCGTCAAATTCTGGATGTTGTGTTACTGATGCGCCTAAGAGACCAATTCGATTTGTTACCTTAATACCTTTGTTTACCGCAGGGATTAATTCGTTTTGCACAGATGCGCTTCTAAATGGAAGGTTTAAATAGCTTGCAAGGCAAAATCGGCATAGTTCAGGGCAGCTTCTAACAACTTCAACCATATGAATATTAGGCCAAGCTGCATCTGGCGTAATAACAGTTGAGTGACTTAGGCTTTCACCTTTCCATGTTTGTTTTGAAATTGTATTTGGTATGTTGATATGTATTGGTTCAACTTTGATAAGTTGACCATTTCGAGAGTATTTAGGTTCGTAGCATCTTGGAACATATATACCAGGCACTTTAGATAAATATATAAGTTTATTCTCCCTATCTTCATTTTTAACTTCATTCAATGATTCTAAAAAGTGTGGGACTAGATTCTCTCCTTCACCTATCAAAATTAAATCAAAGAAAGGTGCAAAAGGTTCGGGATTGGCAGTTAGGACCGGTCCTCCTCCAAAAACTATGGGATCCTTCTCTTTTCGTTGACTACTCCACAAAGGAATCCTTTGCTTTTCTAGTAAATTAAGTATGACTGGTCCATCTAACTCCCAACTTAGAGATACTCCAAATAAATCACAGATTCGATGTGGACTGTCACCTTGATCGGTAAAAAGTCTGCGAACATCGACATCACTTCGCGAGGCAAGAGTTGTCCAAATAATCTGATAACCCAAACTTGTAATACCAACTTTATATGTATTTGGAAAAGCTAGAATTGTACGAAACGCGCCGTTTTGGGGAACGCTTGGTTTAAATAGTAGAGTTTCTTGGTTCAGTGTTTTTTAGCGGTGGTTTATTTATGCTGGTATTGAATTAAGCGTATTATTTGATAGTTAGATTTTTATGTGATTTTAAGATGTAGTTGTCTTTCGTATATTGACTCTTCATTGAATAATCTAGCAATTAGGAAGCTTGTGATACAGGCAACTAAAATTGGTTTAAGTATCAAGAGATCTTTTGTTAAAGCGAAAGCTAGGAACATCGCTGTAATTGGGGTTCGTGAGCATGCTGAGACGAATGCACCCATTCCTGCAAAAATATAGGTGCTAGGTACATGACCAGTGAGTGCTTCTACCCAACCCCCACATGCCAATCCAATTGCCCCTCCTAATATAATCATTGGAGAAAATAGTCCTCCTGGTGCTCCAGATGCTGCGGCTATTCCTGTACTTATGAATACAACTATAAATGTAATTAATGCCGTTGATATATTTGCATCACCTACAGCAATTAATTCTTGTAGTTTATTAGCATGCCGAAATGTTTCTGGCATCATTGAATAAATCAACCCTAAAATGCCACCACTTAGTACCATTCGTAAAACCAAACGGTTCCCGAACCAAGTAAGTCCTTTACGTTGCATAATCAAGACAAAACGACAATAACATTCTGCTAAAATCCCTATAACAATACCAAGCCCTATTAGATAACCTAGGTCAACAGGAAAGAAATGAATTAATGGGGTGTATTCCCGATCTAATTGGAATCCGGCCGTATTGAAACTACTTGTATTTGCTTCAAAACCTAAACTTTGTAGAATATCTGCCCATGTATCTGCCCAAAAGGTTGTAACTACCACTAGTAAAAGAACAACCGGTCTAGCTGAATTAAGTAATTCCTCAATAGCGTATATAAAACCCCCAATAGGGGCGCTAAAAATTGCTGCAATTCCAGCTCCTCCTCCTGCTGCAACAATTACTCTGCGAAAAGCAACGGGAGCTTTAAGCCATTTTGCCATTTGCCAAGCAACTGATCCTCCCATTTGAACTGATGGTCCTTCAGCTCCAAGTGGGAATCCACTTCCAATCGCGATTATTCCAGAAATTAATTTGACGAAGGCAACTTTGATTCCCATAGGTACTTCACGATGCCTTAAATAACCCATGATTTGTGTTACTCCAGAACCTCCAGCTGCTGGGGCTAGTTTTGATATTAATAATCCTGAGATCAAACCTCCTGTTGATCCAAGTATTGGTAGGAAAATCCATGCGGGTATGTGATTAAGTAAATTTGCTCGCCATTCTTCAAGGGTATGAATACCAGTTTCAAATAAAACACCAGTTATTGCAGCACCTAGACCAGTAAGCATTAGAGCAATAATTACTACCAGCAAGCGCTGTTTGAGCAGTTTTCTGATGCTGCGACTGGAGCGAATTTGAAATTGTTTTTCTTTGAGATCTGTGAGGACTGACATGACTTTTTAACATTTGGCAAAAAATTCTGATTCTTTATCAGTGCTGATTACCCGACCTTCATTACTAAAGTCTTCGATTTGATCAAAGTTTAAATAGCGGTAGAGCTCATCAGAGAATGGTTCGATCTTAGATGAAGCAATTTTTTGGTACTCCTTAAGAGTAGGTATTTTCCCCAATTGTGCACATACAGCTGCTAATTCAGCGCTTCCTAGGTAAACCTGAGCACCTTTGCCAAGACGATTATTGAAATTTCTAGTACTGGTTGAAAATACTGTTGTATTGTCTTCGACCCTAGCTTGATTGCCCATGCAAAGTGAACAGCCAGGCATTTCTATGCGACTCTTCGCATCCTCAAATATCTTGTAAATACCTTCTTCTTGGAGTATTTTTTCATCCATTCTAGTTGGTGGACATATCCATAATCTTGCTTTATTGATTGCACCATTTTCGAGGATTTTTGCAGCAGCTCGATAGTGCCCAATGTTTGTCATACATGAACCAATAAAGACTTCTTGGACAGGATCTCCTGCAACTTCACTGAGAAGTTTTACATTATCAGGATCATTTGGACAGGCTAGAATTGGTTCCTTTATTTCATCTAAATTTATTTCTATTATTTCATTATAAGTTGCATTTTTATCAGGCTTAATTAGTTTTGGATTCTTAAGCCATCCGTTCATTGCTGTGATTCGCCTTGCTAAAGTTCTAGGATCAGAATATCCACGTGCAATCATATTCTTGAGTAAAACAATATTGCTTTTTAGATATTCACTAACTGTTGACGGAGATAGTTGTATACTGCACCCTGCACATGATCTTTCTGCACTAGCATCAGTAAGTTCAAAAGCTTGTTCAAGTTTGAGATCAGGTAATCCTTCTATTTCCATAATCTTTCCATTAAAGATATTTTTCTTATTTGCTTTCTCAACTGTAAGTAAACCTCTTTTGATTGCAATCCATGGAATTGCATTAACAATATCTCTAAGTGTTATGCCTGGCTGTAGTGAGCCTGTAAACCTAACAAGTACAGATTCAGGCATGTCGAGTGGCATTACACCAATTGCCGCTGCAAATGCCACTACACCAGAGCCTCCAGGAAATGAGATTCCAAGAGGAAATCTAGTGTGACTATCGCCTCCAGTTCCAACAGTATCTGGCAACAACATTCGATTTAGCCAACTATGAATAATTCCATCCCCGGGGCGCAGAGCTACTCCTCCTCTAGTAGAGAAAAAATCAGGCAATTCTTTTTGGGTTTCTAGGTCTACTGGTTTTGGGTATGCAGCTGTATGGCAGAAGCTTTGCATAACTAAATCAGCAGAGAATCCTAGACATGCAAGTTCTTTCATTTCATCTCTTGTCATCGGTCCAGTTGTGTCTTGGCTGCCAACCGTTGTCATTATTGGTTCGCAGCTTGTGCCTGGTCTTACTCCTTCTAAACCGCACGCTTTGCCAACAATTTTTTGAGCTTGGGTAAATCCATTTTTGTTTATAGGACTTTTCCCTGGACGTATAAACACTTCAGATGGATTGAGACCTAGTTCTACTCGTATTTTGTCTGTTAATGCTCTTCCGATCATTAACGGAATTCTACCGCCAGCTTGAATCTCATCTTTGATTGTGATTGGTTTCAGCTCGAAATTACTAATAATTTCACTATGATTATCTGTTGTATTTACTGTTCTAATTGTACCTTTATATGGATTAATAGAGATAATGTCACTAGTTTTAAGATTGCTGACATCGCATTCGATAGGCAGTGCCCCGGAATCTTCTGCTGTGTTAAAGAAAATTGGTGCGATTTTGCCTCCAATTATTACCCCTCCAGCTCTTTTATTTGGAATATATGGTATGTCATTTCCTGTATGCCATAAAACAGAATTAATTGCTGATTTTCTTGAACTTCCTGTACCAACTACATCACCAACGAAGACGACAGGTAAACCTTGTTTTTTAAGTTCTTGAATAGTTTGTATTCCATTTGGAACTTTACTTTCCAGCATTGATAGAGCATGCAATGGTATATCCGGTCTGGTAGTTGCATGGGTTGCTGGTGATAGATCATCAGTATTTATTTCTCCATCTACTTTAAAAACAATTACTTTTATTTCTTCCGCTAATGGCTTTTTAGAAGTAAACCATTCCGCTTTGGACCAGCTCTCTAACACTTTTTTTGCAAAGATATTATTTTTGGATAGGTCAATAACATCATTGACTGCATCGTATACAAGTAAAGTGTGACTGAGACATTTTGAAGCACAACTCGCTAAATTAATATCACTGTTGTTTAATAATTCAATAAGTGCCGCTACGTTGTAGCCTCCCACCATTGTTCCAAGAAGTTTTGTTGCTTGAAGTGGAGATACCAATGGACTTTCAGCTGTAAGACTTGCAATTGCACTGAGCCAACTTGCTTTTACGTAAGCAGCTTCATCTACTCCTGGTGGAATCCTTTCCCTAAGGAGATGAAGAATGAATTCATCTTCTCCTGCTGGTGGATTCTCAAGTATTGCTGTCAGTTCACTTACTTGATCTGCATGAAGGGGGAGAGGAGGTATCCCTTGAGCATGCCTTTCGGCAGCAAGCTTCCGATAGGTATTCAACATATCAATTACTCCTAGGCAAAGTTAGGGGTCCATTCCATTCTTCTTGGTCATAGGTCTCTTTTAAGAAATTTGGTTCTGATATGACAGTTCATTATGCTGTTCTCTTGAATGCTTCTTACCTTGGAAGTTAATGACTGTTTGATGCAATGACCGCCACTTCAGATCTACATGTGGTGGAAACGAGGCCTTTGTTGCCTCCATCCTTGCTTCATGCGGAGTTGCCTATTGATGAAAAGGCCTCCAAAACTGTTTCTGATACAAGGAAGTGCATTCAAGAAATACTGCTTGGACATGATCCTCGATTATTAGTAATTGTAGGGCCTTGTTCTGTTCATGATGTAGTTGCTGCAAAAGACTATGCCTCTCAATTGACTTCTTTGCGTGAGAAATTTTCTCAACACTTAGAAGTTGTGATGAGGGTTTATTTTGAGAAACCACGTACTACTGTTGGCTGGAAGGGGTTAATTAATGATCCTCACTTAGATGGCTCATATGACATCAACACTGGTTTAAGGCGTGCAAGAACTCTTTTGCTAGATCTTGCAAGAGCAAATATGCCAGCCGCCACAGAACTACTTGATCCAGTTGTACCGCAATATATTGCTGATTTAATTAGTTGGACGGCAATTGGAGCACGTACTACTGAGAGCCAGACTCATCGTGAAATGGCTTCTGGTTTATCAATGCCAATTGGTTATAAAAATGGTACAGATGGCACTGCTACCATTGCAATCAATGCAATGCAGGCTTCTTCACGACCTCATCATTTTCTAGGAATAAATCACGAAGGAAATGCAGCAATAGTGAGTACTACAGGGAACCCTTATGGCCATTTAGTTTTAAGAGGGGGGAAACAAGGTAGTAACTATCATCTAGAGGCTATTAGGGAAGTTTCAAATGAACTTCAGAGAGCTACGTTAGGCAAAAGAGTGATGGTTGATTGTAGTCATGGAAATTCCAATAAAGATTTTCGTCGTCAGTCAGATGTCCTTAGAGAAGTAGCCAATCAAGTTTTGGAAGGTTCTACGAATGTTATGGGTGTAATGCTTGAGAGCCATCTTGTGGAAGGCAACCAAAAATTAACTAATGATTTATCCAAGCTTAATTATGGTCAAAGCATTACTGATGCGTGTATTGATATAACGACAACAGCTCAACTCCTAGAGGAATTAGCATTGGCTGTGAGCAAGACTAAGAAATAACTTAGTTATTAGTTAGAGCTTAATATATTTTATTGGCTCGTTAGTAAATACCACATTAAGGCTGTTCCAAATGGCACTGTAATATTATCAATTCCTAATTTGCTTATTTGTTCTAAGATAACGGAAATCATTGTGATTCCAATAATCGCTATAAATCCAATATTCGCATCAACTAATATGTTTTGCAAGGTTATTATTAATCCCGTTGTAATTCCCATTGTTATTGTTCCTGCGATGGATTTTTTTTGTCCCCATATGGTCCAAGTGTATGATTTGATTTTACGACCAATTAATCCTGCAAAGCCATCGCCGAAAGCCATCACAAGTATCCCAGCGGAGACTGCACCTGGATTGTTGGACCAGAAAAGTGTTAATAATAATGTAATTGCCAAGCCATAAGCGATAGTTCCATAGCTTTTGCGATCTATATCTTCAAAAGCATTAACTATTCCCAATTTTTTATTTACTATTAGTCCGATAGTAATTACAAGGCTTACTGAAATGGCAATAGTTTCATTAATGCCAGCCCACCATGCAAATGGTATAACAGGTCCGATTCCAATATGAATTATTTTTCTACTTAGTTCACCTTGTTCTGGTAATTTTTTTTTTGCATATATTCCACTTAAAATAATTACTATTATCCAAGTACTAATTCCTATGAGAGAGTTAATCAATATCAAATTTCCTTACGCAGCTTGATGATGTGAAGCCATCCCTCGGAGTTTTAAAATAGCCCTGGCTTCTAATTGTCTTACCCTTTCTCTGGATACGTTAATTTGACGTCCAATTTCAGCAAGTGTTAGGCCTTCTTCTCCATCAAGTCCAAAACGCAGTCGAAGAATTTTTTGCTCGCGTTCATTCAGTTGAGAGAGCCATCCTCCGAGGTGTTCTTTTTGAAGATTCCGATCCATCCCTTCCATTGGTTCAGTTCCGTTTGGATCAGGAATTAATTCACCAAGGGTACTGCGATCATCTTCTCCTCGTGCATGAGCATCAAGAGATGCACAAGGGGCACTTTGCGCAACCAAATCTTCTAGATCCTCAGGTTCGATACCCATTGCATGAGCTAGTTCTAATCTATTCGGTTGCCTTCCAAATCTATGAGACAATTCTCTTGAAATACGTCTCATTTTGGAGAGTTTTTCACTTATGTGAATTGGAAGACGAATTGTACGAGCACTGTTGTCGATAGCCCTTGTCATACCTTGGCGAATCCACCAGTAAGCGTAGGTTGAGAATTTATAGCCCATTGCTGGATCAAATTTGTCTACAGCACGTTCCAGGCCAATTGCCCCTTCTTGAACGAGATCCAATAATTCAAGACCTTGATTTTGATATTTTTTAGCAACACTAACTACCAATCTAAGATTCGCAGCCATCATTCGGTCGCGCGAACGCTTGGCACTTAGTATTTTTCGCCTGTCTTTTGGATTGGCTTGTTTTATTGCGAGGTTAAAGAGATTTTTAAAATTCTTGTGAACTTGTTGATTAGAGATTTTAGTTTTTTCAATATCTTCTTTTGATTTATAAGTGCCAGATGTGAGTTCCGCTCCCTCAGCAAAGATAAGTGCTTCTTCATTTTCTGCTGAAAATTTTTCTAAATGCTTTTTCATTACTTGCACATCATGTGCAAGATGAATTTCTTCTGCAGGAGTAAGCAATGGGACGCGTCCTATGCTGCTGAGATAATATGCGATAGCGTCAGTCCCTAGGCGACCAGTTTGTCGTCCAGTGCTTTTTGTGGAATTTCCATTACGTGAAGCCTTATTAGTTTGCCCTTTAGATGTTGCTGGCAGCTTTGGTCCTGCTAATTGGGCAACATAATTACCCTTTGCAGATTCCAGAGGGATCCCCATCACCCTGGCCTCCTAATTTTAGATTTGGGGAAAATGTAGCACTTAATATCTAAATATGTTGGATTAAATAGAAAATCTTTTGGTTATTTATAGCAAATACATGAGGGTTAACTCCTAGGTAAAAGACGAAATTTGATTTCAATTACCCTTGAATAAGATGGATCTAAAAGCATTTGGCGAATTATTTGCTTGTGTATGTCTCTTTTAATACTGATGGGGCATCTCAGCGTTCCAAAGTGTGATTAGTTCTTCTTGAGATGCTTGTTCGTTTGTTTCTGGTTTCAGTTTTATATACTCTCCATTCCTATTCATTTCCCATGCACCTCGTCTGTCTTGTAAGTAGAGGTTAAGCAAGCGTTCTAGTTTTTTTCTTAGTAACGGTTCTTTTATTGGCGTTACAGCTTCAACCCTGCGATCTAGGTTTCTTCTCATCCAATCGGCACTGCCTATAAAGGCTTCAGGTTCGTCGTCATTGGCGAACCAAAAAATCCTTGAGTGCTCTAAAAACCTTCCAATAATACTAATCACCCGAATATTTTCACTAATCCCTGGGAGTTTTGGATATAGACAACACATCCCACGAATAATTAGCTCAATTTTGACTCCTGCTTGAGAGGCTTTGTAAAGGAGTTTGATGATTGTCGGATCTACAAGGGAATTCATTTTTGCTTTTATATGTCCTTTTTTTCCTGAGATAACATTTTTAATTTCACGATTTATGAGATACTCTAATTTTTCACGAAGCGAGGTTGGTGCAACTAAAATATGTCGAAAATTCTGTTGTTTTGAAAAACCAGTAAGGAAATTAAACAGTTCTATTAGATCTTGTCCTAACTCTGGTTTGGCTGATAAAAGGCCAATATCGGTATAATTTGCTGATGTTTTGCAATTGTAATTGCCGGTACCGATATGTACATAACTCTTCATTTCTGAATCTTCTTGCCGAATTATTAAAGTTACTTTTGTATGTGTTTTAAGACCTGCAACGCCATATACTACATGTACACCAGATTGTTCAAGTTGCTTAGCCCATTGAATATTTTGATCTTCATCAAATCGCGCTTTGAGTTCAACCAGAGCCATTACTTGTTTTCCATTTTCCGCAGCATTTATAAGATAATCTATGATTTTTGAATCTTTAGAGGTTCTATAAAGAGTTATTTTGATACCCTTGACTTTTTTGTCTATGGAAGCTTGTCTTAGAAACTCTTCAACAGACGTATCGAACAAATCATATGGGTGAAGTAGTAGTAGGTCTTGATTTTTTATTATTGAAAATATACTCTTAAAATTATTTTTTTCCGAATTATTTATTTCATCATTAGTTAATAGACTTTGTTTAAGCAATTCTGGTGTTTTTCCTGAGTGAAAATCATACTTTAGTTTATCTATCGGAATTTTGTTTAAACTAAAAAGGTCATCTAAGCCTAATATACCATTTACTAAATAGACATTTTGTCTGTCTACTCCCATTCCCATAGTTAATTTATTGATTATTTCTTTAGGTGTATTGCTGGATATTTCAAGCCTTACAACTTCTCCGCCTACTCTTCGTTTCCTTAGACCTTCTTCAATTGCTATCATTAAATCATCCGCTTCGATATCTCTAAGTTCTAAATCTGCATCTCTAGTTACTCTGAATGTATAATAATTCTGAATTTTCATCCCAGGGAATAGTAAATGCATATTTGCAGCTATGATTTCTTCAATGGATATATAGGTAAAGAATTGACCACTTTTTTTTGAATCTAGCTTCTCAGGGATTGCGATAAATCTATCAAAAGTCTTTAATGGAACTTTTATTCTGGCGAATTGAACTTTGTGACTTGCTGGATCCTTTATTTCTACAGCTAAATTAATACTTAAATTGCTTATAAAAGGAAATGGATGTGTATCATCAACAGCCAACGGAGTTAAGATAGGGAAGATTGAATTATAAAAATAACTATTTACCCAATCAACTTGCGTTTTTTCTAGTTGAGAATAATTTAGAATATTTATTCCATTATTAGACATTTCTTTTAAAAGGTGGCATTGAAAATGTTTTTGTTGACTAGCTAGTAAAGGTATTAATAGTTCTCGGATTGCTTTTAATTGTTCTGTTGGTGTTTTGCCATCGACGCTTTTCTTGTTGATGCCTGCCTCAATCTGTGCTTTTAGAGATGCCACTCTAACCATGAAAAATTCATCTAAATTATTACTAAAAATCGCACTAAATTTGGCTTGTTCTAATAGAGGAGTGTGTTTGTCTAATGCTAAAGATAGAACTCTACTGTTGAAATTAATCCAACTTAGTTCTCTATTTATATATTTGTCTGTTAGGTCAAATTCTGCATTCATAACGCGGTTTAATTTTGTCTCGTATTTTTGAGGTGGCTAGGTTTTGATTTTCATCAAATGCATAATCATTATTATAAGTCGTTAACTTCCATTGGATTTGTGAATCGTTTACGTCTTGCAATGAGGAGGATTACTACAAATAGAATAACTGTTGTTCCTATGAAAGGACTTTTTCTACCTAAAAGGTCATATGAAATTCCTGCTGCACTAGCTCCGATAAATGTACCTAAACTTTGTAAGCCTTGAAGACTTCCTAGTACACTTCCTTGAGTAGTGGCGCTAAGTTTTTTGGAGATTAACGCCCGCAAGCACGGAGTTACTAGACCTGTTCCCACAGCAAGCATAGATACCGCAAAAAATACTGAGTTGATAGCATTCTCTCTTTTGGCAAGTATTAATATTAAACATCCTGAGATTACAAATCCAATTCCTATGATTGTAAGTTTCCATTCTCCATATTTAGAAACTAATGGTCCAATAAGACCACCTTGCACAATCATTGCAACTAGACCTACAACAACGAAGGTTAAGCTTGCCATCTCAGGATTCCAGTTGAATGCTTGTTTAAGGTAGAGAACAAGGACGGCAGTAAAACCATTGAACGCTGCAAAGAAAAAGAAAAAAGCTAAACATAATGTTCTAACTTGAATATTGGCAAATACTTTAATTAGTTGTGTTAGAGGATTTAATTCTCTTTTTTTAGGTAGAGGAGTACGATTATCTAGATTATGTGTTTCAGGTAGCAGGCAAATTACTAACACTAAATTAAAAATAGCAAAGCCGCTCGCGGCCCATACAGGAAGAGTTATGCTGAATTTAGCAAGTGTCGTCCCTAGACCGGGTCCTAGTAAAAAACCAAGTCCAAATGCAACCCCAATTAATCCAAAGGTTTTTGCTCGGTTTTGAGGAGTTGAGATGTCTGCCAAAATAGCAGTTGCCGTTGCTGCAGTGCCACCACTAAACCCATCAATTATTCTAGCCAAAAATAGTAATAAGAGGGGTAATATTGCCATCTCGGTTGGTATTAGTGTTTGCCAATTGAGGCTGACTGTGATTGCAAATAGGCAAAGACCTATGACTGAACCGGCTACACAAGTTACAATGATTGGCTTTCGACCATATCTGTCGCTTAATGATCCTATAAGAGGTGCTGCTGCAAACTGAGAAATTGCATAACTACCTGCTAGAAGTCCTAAAGTTGTCCCACTATTAGTAAATCTTTCAAGCAAGAAAGGTAGTAAAGGAAATACAATGGTCTCACCAAGACGATCGTTCAACAGAGTAATGAATGCACAAATAACAGGAGGAACTTTTTTCACTAGCAATGAGTTAAGGTTGAATATCAGTCAGATGACCTTATAGAAACTACTTTTTACTCGATCAGTTGTCTACATGAATTTTAAATCGGAATTGCGATCAATGGTTTCAACGGATCACTCTTCTATCAGAGATGTATATTTCGATGCTATCACCTCAAAAAAAGATTCTCTATATAACCAAGCTCAAATTCAAGCTTGGGCTTCTTTGGCCTGGTTGCCTGGAATTTTGGATAGGCCTTTGCAGGAGGGGGAAGGGTGGGTAATTACTGAAAATAATGAAATTGCAGCTTTTGCTGTCCTTCACCCTTTAAATCGTTTATCTCTTCTCTATTGTCGACAGTCTTCTGCGAGAAGAGGATATGCAACAGCCCTTTTGAAAAAATTGGAATCTGAAGCGCGTAAGTCTGGACAAATACAATTGATTACTGAAGCAAGTTTCTTCAGCTTCCCTTTGCTTTTAAAATATGGATGGGTTAAGCACTCATCTGAAACTATTTATATTGCAGGGATTGCTTTTGAGCGGTTTAAGATGATAAAAAGTTTAATCCATTAGTTTTTGTATGCAATCTTTTAGTAATCCCGATGAGATGCAATTTTCTGCCTTGCGAATACTATCTTCAATGTTGGTGGTTACATTAGATAGAAATAAGTAAATTCCTGCATTCCAGATAATTTGATTGAGAAGGGGTCCTTTATTTTCTATAGCGAGTAATGCTTGTTTTTGCCATTCTTCAATATTCGACCATGTTATATTTTCTTCCGGGTTTATATAGTCTTGTGGATGAATTATAAGACGTTGAAATTCATTTTCTTTGAAGTGACCCGCAATAAAAGCTCGGTTGGTGGAAAGATCAACACCCCCTTCAAGTCCTTTTACAAAAATCATCTCCTTTTCTTTTCTAATTCGCAGGGTTTCTAAACACATTTCTTCAGTTGGAGAATGGACAAATCCACTTATAATCAAATGATTTCCTTGATGAGCTGTCCAAATGAGCTCCATTGTAGACAAAGGTGTTCGTTTCCCAAGATCTTGTCTGTAAGGAATTAAGCTTTCTGCTAAAGGGAAGTGATCAGGCTGATGAATTAAAGCGAGACCATTGTTTGAGAATTTGTTTTGTAGTTCTGTTATAGATAAACCTTCTAGATGTATACCTAAGGCTGAAAATAGCTCTATTGATGTAACACCAAACTTGGTCGGCATTCTCTTCCCACCCTGCAATACAACAGGTTGGCCGGAAGCAATTAGTAGGAGAGTTGTGAGTGGATAAATAGGCGCGGTTCGTGTTCTTCCATCGAATGGCATTCCAAAACAGATAGGTCGTCGTTGTTGTCCTTGAGAAAGTATTTTTGGACCCAACTCAAGATATGTATCAAGCATTCCTGCTAATTCTTGAGGTTCTGGTCGACGTATTCTGTGCGCAATTAAAAATGCTCCAATTTGGGCAGGAGATGCTTGAGCCTTTAAAATTAATTTAAGAGCATTTCCTGATTCTTCTCTTGTAAGTCCTTTACTGGTATTTTGACCGCTGCCAATCTTTCCTAGATAGTTTTTGAATAACTCATGCGTTGCTTCCATCATGGGTAGGTATTTATGTCTTAAAATAATGGGACATAAGGTTATTTGTATTAATTTTTGCAGGTAATTACTTATAAATCATGATTCCAGCACTAATGCTGGTTTATGTATTTATTTTTACAGTAAAAATTATTTTAATCAAACTAGTCTTGTTAATCTACCTTGTTGGATCCTTTCTTCTTTTTATCACACATTTATTAGACTTGGTTTATGAATAAAGATGCTGAACTTGGAACGGTTTATTTAGTTGGGGCAGGTCCAGGGGATCCCGATTTATTGACAGTTAAAGCAATGAACCTTCTTTCCAGATGTGACGCGATAGTTTATGACTCTTTAATTCCACAAGAATTATTAGATTTTGTTCCAAAAACTTGTGTTAGACATTTTGTAGGCAAAAGACGTGGTCATCATTCAGTTCCTCAGTTCAAGACAAATAATCTTTTGTTCGAGATGGCTCAATCTCATTCATGTGTTGTTCGACTAAAAGGCGGTGATCCTTTTTTATTTGGCCGGGGAGCAGAGGAGGCTGCTTTCCTAAATAAAAAAGGAGTAACCGTTCAAATTGTTCCAGGTATAACGGCAGGAATAGCAGTGCCAGCTTATTTAGGTATACCAGTAACTCATAGATTAGCGGGATCTTCAATTACCTTTGTTACCGGCCATGAAGGTATTGATAAAAGGAGACCGTCGGTTAACTGGAGAGCATTAGCAAAAGCATCAGATGGATTGGTAATTTATATGGGTGTTCATAATCTTGACTATATTGTCCGAGAATTAATTGCAGGTGGTTTGGCTTCGGATACTCCATCAGTAGTTATTCAGCAGGGAACTGTGATTGGCCAACGCTATATTAAGGCAAAGCTTATGGAACTTGTTAATGAAGTCAATAGGTTGGAATTTATTACGCCTTCTGTAATTGTGATAGGTTCTGTTGTTAATTTCCAGCTTATTGATTGCGCGCCTTCTCCTGCGAATGTAACGATGCCGATTTCTTTTTGATAGTTAGTGATTGATTAAATCTAGCCAGAATTTTTTTGTCTCTTTATATACTTCTAGATAACAATTATTTACCTGTCTGATTGGCCGGCAACTAAGACTATTTAGTAGAATCCACTGATCGTTCTTTTCTGGATATGAAGTTAGTTTTGACTCTCTAATGATTTTTAGATCTATCCCTTTCTGCCTCATAACTCCAGGTAAGCATCCACTCGATAAGGGAGGTGTTAGAAATTGATCCCCTCTTTTTACAATAAGATTAGCTGTTGTCCCACAACAGATCTCATGATTTGTGTTTTCAAGTAAAGCATCATCGAATCCAGATAATTTTGCTTCTCTTTTTGCTTGTATTGATTGATTATATGCAAATGTTTTACATTGATTCAGTCGACTATATAGATTTCTTTTTTCATACTTACTGATTAGTGTGGAAATTGGATCAAAAGATGGGTCGCCAGATCTAATTTCCATCCAGAAACGTGGAAGATTTTCTTCTGCTTCCAAACTATATATGTTTCGACTTGTGGAATTACCTCTGCTCCAATTTAACCGTAATATGCCATTCTTATTCTCTATTCCTAGATTTTTAATTCCTTCCATTACAAGGTTGTGTATGAATATTTTCCCTGGAGGTGATGGCAATCCCAGTATCTTCGCACTATTATTTAATCTATCTATATGTTTAGAAAAAAGGATAAGAGATCCTTTTAAAATCAAAATAGTTTCAAATATTCCATCACTAAGTTTAAGTCCACGATCACAAATTGGAATTTTAAAGTCACTGCTAGAAACCCATTCACCTGCAATCCATGCAACCTCGTTATTATGTAGATTCATTGTAAAGCCTCTATAATTGGATTTAATTTCCACCTAAGTTCTTTCATTTCCGTTTCAGGATCTGAATCTGCAACAATTCCACATCCTGCATTAACTCTTAGTGTTGAATCTTTGAGTATTAATGACCTTATTAGAATATTACTATCAAACTTTCCTTCCCAATCGATATTAATTAGCGAGCCACAATAGGGACCTCTAGCAATTGGTTCAAGTTCGCTTAAACGTTGACATGCTCTTAATTTAGGTGCCCCAGTAATTGAACCTCCAGGCCAGCAGGCCTCTAATAGATCAACCCAGCTTTTATCCGTTCTCAATTGACCTTCAACAACGGAAGTCAAATGATGCACTTGTTGAAAACTTTCTAGATTTAATAGATCCGAAACTTTAATTGAACCAGGTGTGCAAACTTTACCTAGATCGTTCCTTAATAGATCAACAATCATAATATTTTCTGCGCGGTCCTTTTCACTGCAAATAAGTTCAATTGCCATTTGGGCATCTTTTTTTTTGTCTTTATTACGAGGTCTTGTGCCTTTAATGGGTCTTGTTTCTACTTTGCCTTTGGGTGTTACTTTGAGGAATCTTTCAGGAGATGTAGATAGGATTGCTTCACCTTTAGCATTCTTATTACCTATAATTAGTCCTCCAAAGGGAGCAGGTGATTTGCGGCGCAATTTCTTGAAGGTATCTATAATATTTATTTTAGAGTTAAGTTTATATGTACAACAACAACTTAGATTAGCTTGAAAGATATCCCCTTCAGAAATTAATCTTTTAAGTCTCTGAACTCTTTTCATGTATTCATCTTCTTCCGTGTGCCAATACCAGGAATCTAGCGGGACAGATAATTCGATATTTTTGTTGCTTTGTTCTAAATCATAATTTTTTTCGTTATTAATCCATTTAGCTATACTTTCTAAATCAGATAGCTGAGTTCCTTCTAGCCAGAGTTCTTGTTTATCTAGATCAAATTTAAATATTGGATCATGATGTGCAAGCCACAATATTGCCATTTTATCTGATTGCCATGAGATAGAAGGCTCTATCCATTTTGCGGCCTCGTAGCTAAGCCAGCCGGTCCAATGTCCTGGAGGAAGTTGTTTGAGGAGAGTAAATGGATTTTCAGATTGATTCGATAATTCATGGCAACAGATTGTTTCTATTGGATTAACTGCGATAGTTACCCATCGTCCAAGTGTGCTGCCTTCTCCATCAAGCCAAATTAAACCTTCGTCTCCCCATCTCTTGACAATTTGATTGACAAGTAATTCTGGTGGTTTCCAATTACAGAGTTTTCGATGTAGAGCAATCACGATTTATAAGCTACATAAGTCAAGTCTTCCGGCTTGTTTTAGTCCAGCATCTCGAATCCTGCAGCTATCACATACTCCACAAGGTTGTTGCTCACCTTTATAGCAACTCCATGTTTTTTCAATTGGCAAGTCTAATCTTATGGCTTCTTTAATGATTTCTAATTTGCCCATTTTCATTAAAGGAGCCAAAAGCTGAACTCCTTGACCAGAGCGGCCCATCTTACTGCTTAAATTTGCCAAATCTTGATAAGCTTGAAGATAGTCAGGTCTACAATCTGGGTATCCTGAATAATCCATGATATTTACTCCTAATAAGAGGTTGTTAGCT
Source organism: Prochlorococcus sp. AG-409-J19 (assembly GCA_003215635.1). Lineage (GTDB taxonomy): Bacteria > Cyanobacteriota > Cyanobacteriia > PCC-6307 > Cyanobiaceae > AG-409-J19. Next base: position 37,141 of record QCKC01000002.1, on the reverse strand, counting down.
TCTTTAGCTTCTGCAAGACTGAGACCAATAGCTATGAAAACAGTGTTTCTTCCTGGCACATAAGTATTTGGAATCATATTCTTTTTGATACCATCAATTGGAATATTTTGCTTGTTGTCAGTTAATGATGAGCCTCCCCATGCAGCCAGATTTACTTCAATGATATAGTGTTCTTCTATATTTAGATGCTTGGCAATATTCACGGCTGCAGTTAATTCTTTTGAATGTTTTTGTCCATAATCAAATGATAGGGCAATTACATTATGATTCGCTTCTAGCGCTAAAGCTGTTGCTGTAGATGAGTCAAGCCCTCCTGACAGTAGAGCAATACTTAGTGGTTTCTTCATGGCTTCAGCAAGTTTTTAGGCTATTTGGTACATTAGATAAATGTCATAAATAGTTTTTTTCTATTTTATTGCGCAATTTATCTTATGCCAAGCCACTTATGTGTTTGTAAGCTTAGGCTCCATTGTGGATGATGCAATACATAATCAGATGCTAGTTCTTGACCTAGTTTATTTTCCCATCCTGGTTGTAGTAATAGAAATGGATAACCTAATTTTTTTTTGTTGACGCTGGATGAAAATTTATTTGTATTTGTTCTTTCAATTGCGAGTTTTGCCATTGATTCTGCAAACTTAATATCTTCTGGTTCATTAATTACTATTTTTAATTCTTGGCAAGATAGAAGTAGATCCGTTTTGGGAGGATAGTGTCGTTTTGGGGAAAGAGTTATCCATTCTGGATTTCCCGTTAGCTCTTCCACACCACTAGTTTCGATATGAATAGCTATTGATTTTTTATTATTTAGTTTTGTTTGATCTCTTATTGCATCACAGAGAAGGTTTAGATTGTGATGAAGTGGTTCGCCTCCAGTAATAACAACAAATGCGGCTCCATTGTCTCTTGCTGTAGCAGTTTCTTGCGCTAAGCATTCAACTGATTTTTCTGGGTGGTTATTGGTTGACCAAGAATTTTTGGTGTCACACCAATTACAGCCAACTGTGCATTTTGCAAGGCGAATGAAAAAAGCACTTTTGCCTACATGTTTTCCTTCTCCTTGAATGGAATGAAAACTTTCTACTACCGGTAGATGGGTAGCCATTAAGAAAGATTGGATAGCTTTTTGTCTATAGAGGAGGGTTGGCTTTTAATTGCTTCAGTTGGTGATGCAGGTAGTCTTTGTTGGGCTGCTTCTATTAAACCCTGGAATAGTGCATGGGGTTTTCCTGGGCGAGATAGGAATTCGGGATGATATTGGCATGCAATAAAAAAGGGATGATTAGATAATTCAATTAGCTCTACAAGCCGACCATCTGGGGACGTGCCACTTATGGTATATCCAGATTCTATAAAAAGATTGCGATATGAATTATTAAATTCATATCGATGTCGATGTCTTTCGTATACGACTTGCTCTCCATATAGTTTTTCAGCCATTGTATTTGGATTCAATCTGCATGGATACACGCCTAATCTCATAGTTCCACCAAGATCTTCTACATCCTGCTGTTCAGGAAGTAAATGAATTACTGGATGTTGTGAATTGGGGTCTAATTCTGCACTGGTAGCCTCTTTGAGACCAGCTACATTTCTTCCCCATTCAATTACTGAGCATTGCATGCCTAAGCAGAGCCCTAGGAAAGGTATTCTTTGCTCTCTTGCCCAGCGAATAGCTGCTACTTTTCCATCAACTCCCCGATGACCAAAACCACCTGGAACAACTATTGCATCAACTCCTTTTAATAGCTCTTCAGCGCCTTTTTCTTCGATTTGTTCTGCGCAAACCCAATGAATATGTAGAGAGGCATTCTGCTTTAAGCATGCATGTCGTAGGGCTTCTACTACGGATAGATAAGCATCATTTAATTGAATATATTTGCCAACTAAAGCAACTTTGACAGCGGGTCCTGGATTGCGTAAATTGTGTACTAACTGTTTCCAATGTTCCATATTACTTTCATGATCTGGTAGATCGAATACATTGAGAATTTCTCTACATAATCCTTCTTCTTCTAGAGCCAGTGGCACAGCGTAAATACTATCAGCATCTAGTGAAGGGATAACAGCATGTTTATTGACTCCGCAAAAACCAGCAATTTTATTTTTTAGATCATTACTAATTGATTGGTTGCTACGACAAATTAATACATCTGGCTGTATACCAATAGAACGCAATTCTTTGACTGAATGTTGTGTAGGTTTTGTTTTTAATTCCCCTGAAGTTGCAATGAAAGGTAGTAGTGTTACATGTATATATGCAAGATCATTTCGACCAACATCTCTACGAAATTCTCTAATAGCTTCAAGAAAAGGTAGTGACTCAATATCTCCTACAGTTCCTCCTATTTCGGTAATAACAACATCGGCTCCACTATTAGAGGCTACTCGTTGAATTCTTTCTCGAATTTCACCTGTTATATGTGGAATAACTTGCACTGTTCCACCATTGTAATCTCCCCTTCTTTCTTTATTGATTACTGATTGATATATAGATCCAGTGGTAACACTATTAAGTCGAGAGAGTGGTGTATCTGTAAAGCGTTCATAGTGCCCTAGATCTAAATCGGTTTCGGCACCATCTTCGGTTACAAAGACTTCACCATGTTGGAATGGACTCATTGTTCCTGGATCTACATTCAAATATGGATCCAGTTTCAAAATAGAAACGTTGTAGCCTCGTGACTTCAGCAACCTCCCAAGGCTTGCTGCCACGATTCCTTTCCCAATGCTGGAGACAACTCCACCTGTGATGAAGACAAATTTGGTCATTTTCTTCAAGGTGATTCCTTAAAATAGCTCGTTTATACAGGATTAGAAGGAAAATTCAGTTACTTTTTAGAACCATTTGCAATTGATCAAGGCTTTGCATGGGTTTTCTCTTAGGAGTCAAGACTCTGCAGATACTCTAAGATCCTTGATTGTTTCTCGGGTTGTCGCAGTTTGAAGAGGGCTTGCGTTTCAATTTGGCGTACTCGTTCTCGAGATAATTTAATCTTCTGGCCTACTTCTGCAAGGGTTTTTGGAATGTCATCTTCTAATCCAAAGCGAAGTCTTATCACCTCTGCTTCTCTATTACTTAATTCTTTTAAGAGACCCTCTAAATCTTGATGTAATTGGTTTTTTGTTAGTTCTTCTTCTGGTGTTGCATGAGTATCTGGCAGAAGATCGCGTAGTTGGCTATCTTCATATTTACCGACTTTACTTTCTAAAGATATTGAGCGAGGTAATTGTAGAAGTGTTTTTCTTACAGTTTCTTCGCTAATCCCTAGTTCTTGGGAGAAATCACTTAACGAAGCAATTCTTCCTTCATCGCTTGCGATTCTTGCTTGTATTTTTTTGATGCGATTTAACTTTTCTGTTATATGAACAGGTAATCGGATATTTCTACTTTGAGTGGCAATTGCCCTTGTGACTCCTTGCTTTATCCACCAGTAAGCATAGGTACTAAATCTAAAACCCCTTTTAGGGTCAAACTTTTCAACGGCTCTTTCTAATCCAATTGTCCCTTCTTGTATTAGATCTAAAAGTTCCATGCCACGCTGTTGATATTTTTTGGCTATTGCTACAACTAGTCTTAGATTGGCTTGAATCATTTGATTTTTTGCTCTCTGTCCTTCTCTCATTTTTCTTTCTATATCTTTCGGTTCTACTCCTGTTAATAGTCCCCATTGTTTGTAACCCAGCCTTATTTTTTCTTGTAATTTTTTGACGCTTAACCCAGATGCTTTTGCCCATTCTTTTTTGGTGGGCCAATGACAATAATGATTTGCTTCGCGTTGCTGAATTTTCTCCAATATCATTAATTCTTTTATTACATTATCTTCCGTCGCCAGTTTTGTTTCCTGCGTGAGCAATTGCTCTCTTTGCTGGACGAGTCTTGCTAAGAGCACTTCTTCTTCATTAGTAAGCAGATTTACTCTCCCAATATCTTGTAGATAAACTCTTACAAGATCTGAACTCTCTTTGTGGCGAATGGGAGAGGCCCCGCTCTGATGGGGGGTATTCTTCAATGTAAAGGAGCAGTGTTTATCTCTTTAGCCTTGATAAATAATCCCTCTAGTCTTTCGAATCCGCTTAATCTATTTAGGATTTGTCCATGTACTTGCAACATGTATTTCTTTCATCTGTTGTTTTGAGACCTCTGATGGCGCCTCGGTCATAAGACATCTTGCTTGCTGAGTTTTTGGGAAAGCAATTGTTTCTCGGATTGACTCCGAACCAGTTAGTAACATCACTATTCGATCTAGTCCAAAGGCAATTCCGCCATGTGGTGGTGCTCCCATATCAAGTGAGTCAAGAAGGAAACCAAATTGTTCATGTGCTTCCTTCGTTGATAGTCCAATTGTTTCTAAAACCTGCTTTTGCAGAGCTGCATCATGAATACGAATAGACCCACCTCCAAGTTCTAATCCGTTTAGGACAAGGTCATAAGCCTGCGCACGGGCTTTAGGTAGACGATTTTGCCATTCGTCTGGGGTTTCCCCTAAGTCTTTATTATTTGGAGCACAGAAGGGATGATGAAGTGCCTCCCATCGATTTTCATCGATATTGAAATCGAACATAGGGAAGTCAACAACCCATATAAATCCCCAGTAGTTAATACTTTCTTGTGAGGGTAAGTATTTAAGCTCCATCGCAAGGAATTGCCTGATTCGATCTAGTGTTCTATTTACAATTTTGGTATCACCCGCTCCAAATAAAAGTAAATCTCCTTCCTTAGCATTAGTTTGTTTAATCAGAGCATTTATTTGATCTATATTTAAGTTGTCTTTTATTGCGCCAATCGTATCTATTTCGTTTGATTCTCTTACCCTAATAAATGCAAGACCACCGGCTCCCATTTTTTGAGCTTCGCTAAAAATATCTCCCCCTGGTTTGATTCTGACATTGCTAATTGCAGAGTTTCCTTTAGGTATTGTTATACACTTTACTGAACCTCCAGATGATATAGCATTTGAAAATACTTTGAAACCTATATTCTTGAATATTTTACTTACATCACAAATTTCAATTCCATATCTAATATCTGGCCGATCTGTTCCATAACGTTCCATGGATTCATGCCATGTAATTCTTGGGAACGGAGTTGGTAGATCTATGCCTTTGATTGTTTTCCATATGCTTACAATCAGTTTTTCATTCATTGCAATTATTTCTTCTTGTTCCATGAAACTCATTTCTATATCTAATTGAGTGAACTCTGGTTGTCTATCAGCTCTTAGATCTTCGTCTCGGAAACAACGAGCAACTTGATAATATTTTTCCATCCCTCCAATCATGAGCAATTGTTTAAATAATTGAGGAGATTGAGGAAGTGCAAACCAATCTCCTCCAGAAACTCTTGAAGGAACTAAGTAATCTCTAGCTCCTTCTGGAGTTGATTTAGTTAATATTGGTGTCTCGATTTCAATAAAACCTTCCTTTTCCAGAAAATTCCGAGCAGCTTGAATTGTTTTATGGCGAATACGAAGATTTTTACTTAACTTGTCTCTTCGAAGATCTAAATATCTATGTTTTAAACGGGTTTCTTCACGAACTGATTCTTCATCATGGATGGAAACTGTAAAGGGTAAATTTCCTTTGACATGATTCAGCACCTTCAGATCCTTCGCTAATACTTCAATATCTCCTGTATCGATTTTTTGATTAGAGGCTTCTGCTGGTCGAGCTCGTACTTGTCCAGAGACTTGCACAACGGTTTCATTCCTCAGGCTTTCAGCTATAGCAAATAATTCGTTTCCTTGGTCAGGGTCAACAGTGATTTGAACAGTACCACTACTGTCTCGGAGATCGATAAAGATCACTCCTCCATGATCTCTACAACGATCTACCCAGCCACAAAGCTGAACAGTCGAAGAAATATTCTCTTTGCGCAGTTCGCCGCAACAGTTGCTGCGCATGGGAAAAACTTAACGGAGAAAATGAGTTTCCCATAGCAACTTGTGTTATGTCCTCTATTAAGGCGTTTTTACTTCATTTGAGAACTTCGATAAAAAGGTCTTTTAACTATTTCAGCAGGATGGGTATGACCTCTAATCTCAATTGCCAACTTGGTTTTAGCCTTGGCCAACTCGGTATTTATATAGGCCATAGCAATTGGTTCTTTTAGGGTTGGTGCCCAGCTTCCACTTGTGACTTCCCCGATTTTTTTCCCTTCATGGATTATTGAATTTCCTTTTCTTGGAATTGCTCGTCCTTTAAGTTTTAAGCCTACAAGAGATGAATTATGTCCTTTTTCAGCTTGATTTTCTAACGCTTTTCTGCCAATAAACTCTTTGGGCATTTCTAGGTGAACTAACCAACCCAGACCGGCTTCAAATGGAGTTGTAGTTTCATTTATGTCCTCCCCATAAAGATGCATACCCGCTTCTAGACGCAATGTGTTTCTTGAGCCAAGTCCGCAAGGAGTTACTCCTTCGTCTATTAAGTGATTCCAAAGAAGATGACCTTGTTTAGTAGATAGCAAGATTTCAAAGCCATCTTCTCCTGTATAACCTGTTCGAGCTAGGAAGATGTCATCTATACAATGATTGGGAAAAATATTTAGTTTGATATTCTGGTGACTAAAATTAGGCATATTATCGAGAGATGAATTAGTTAATTTTTCTAGATATGATCTAGAGTGTGGTCCTTGTAAGGCTAGTAGCACTTTATCATCGTTACAGTTGCAAATAGAGATTCCTTCTGGTTCCAGATGTTGTTTTATCCAGTTAATATCTTTTGTGGTACAGGAAGCATTTATGACAACGATTAGACTTTCTTCATTTGATTGATTTGAGTCAAGATCATATATTATTAAATCATCAATAATGCCACCATTATCATTAAGCAATAAAGTATAGCATGCTTGCCCTGGACTGATTCTATGTAGGTCCGTAGGGACAAGTTTTTGTAGTGCATCTTTAGGATTTTGTCCTGTTAATTTTATAATTCCCATGTGAGAAATGTCGAAAAATCCAATTTTTTTTCTCACGGCTTCATGTTCTTGAATTAATCCAGAAAAATGCGTTGGCATTTCCCAGCCAGCAAAAGGCACCATTCTTCCTCCAGCTTTGAGTGCTAGTTCATGTAGGGGTGTTTTGCGTAGCATTTTTGAATTCATGGCAAGCAAGCAGTGTTGTTAGCTGAAGGAGTGCAACAAGAAGCGGAAGGAAAGCCGCAGATTTCTAAGCCAGAGTAGTTCTCTGGTCGAAGTGTCCTTAATGTGTTCTTCTTAGGGCTTTTTCTGTGTCTAAGAAAGAATCTTGCAAAAGTTGCCAGCATTGCGGCCCAGGTCATTCACCTGTGGATGATTGGTGTCGTTTGAGAAAATTACCTCTCCATAAGGAAATAGTCCAATATGTCTTCTGTCATCATTGGTCTGCCAAAACACCTTCTCTGCCAAATATTCAAGAAACTGCCACTGATTTTTCAACGGAACATCAATTGGAATTAGAACGGACGATAGTAGGAATATTTGATCTAGATAATTGATTAATAAACATAAATTATCTCAAATTCTCAACAATTTAGTCTTGATTAAGAAGCATTATTACACTCCTGGTTACTTTCGCGGCAAGAATACTGCTTATTGATGAGTGATCTAATTGAGGTGCTAACTCTACAATATCAGCACCTATAACTTGATGACTTTTTAAAACATCTATGATTTCAGCGAAGTCATCCCATAGAAATCCTCCAGGCTCAGGTGTACCTGTGCCTGGTAAAATACTTGGGTCAAACCAATCTAGATCTATAGTTAAATAAATAGGTTTGTTTTTAAACTCTGTAAGAGTATTTTGTAGTTCTTTTGCTTTTTTTCCTCTTGTATGTGGTATTAATCTTTTAGAATTTGTCAATTCTTCAAATTCTTCTTTGGTTCCACTGCGAATCCCAAGTTGGAATAGATTCTTGCTAGGCAATACTTCTAAACATCTTCGCATTGCACAAGCATGACTATGACGATTACCCAGCCATTCTTCTCGGAGATCAGCATGAGCATCTAATTGTAAAAGGATAAGATCTGGGTATTTTTTGACTAATCCAGATATTGCTCCTGAACTAATAGAGTGTTCTCCTCCAAGCATTAAAGGTTTTATTCCTAGAGATACAATCTTTTTTATAGCTTCTTTTACTGCTATAACTACAGGCTCTGGATTGCCTATAGGTATTTCTAAAGATCCTAGATCAACAAAATTAATATCTAGAAGATCTTGTTTAAATTGAGGACAAAAGCTTTCTAATCCATTGCTAACTTCTCTGATTGCAGAAGGTCCAAACCGTGTACCAGGTCGGAAAGATGTAGTGCTATCGAAAGGAACACCAAATAATCCAATTTTGCAATTCTGAGCTTCTCGTTGCGCACCCATAAAAATACCACCTTCATTATTGAATATCTTCGCAAAAGAACTGGAAATTGGTTTCATTTGTTTAGCTCACGTTCTACAAAAGCAGGTATTGCTTGAAAAGCTCCTTGTTGCCATGTTGGACTCCAAATATGACATGTATCTTTGATTGCTTTTATTCTATTCGGTATTGGTTCAAGATAACGTGGACTATCGATTGCCGCAAAAGTCCAACTCCACCATCCACTGGGATACATTGGGACCCAACCGTACAAAGGATCTGCATATTCGAAAACTTCTCTTATGATTTTTATTGTTTCAATATGAATCTTCTGAAAAGATTCTGGTGATTCACTTTGAGTGGCAAAAACACCTCCACTCTTCAGAATTCGCCTGCAATTTTGGAAAAATATCTTGTTAAATAAACCTTTTGCTGGTCCTTTTGCATCTGAGCCATCGACAATTATTACATCGTAAATATCATTGTCTAAGTTATTTACGTATTCAATACCATCTTCGAAGCATAGTTTCAGACGAGGATCTTCCCATGCTGAACCTCCAATACAATTAAGATACTTTTTACTTAATTCAACGACTCTTCTGTCCAACTCAATCATATCCAGTTGTTCTAGTGATAGATGCCGAAGGCATTCTCTGGCTGTCCCGCCATCGCCTCCTCCAATAATTAAAGCTCTGCGTAAGTTTTTTGAACTACATAGTGCAGGGTGCACTATTGCTTCGTGATAATGCTTTTCTTGTTTTTCTGCAGTCATCCAGCATCCGTCTAATAAAAGGCCTCTCCCATAACGCGGACTGTCTATAATTGTTATTTCTTGAAAATCGCTTTTTTCATTAACCAGTATTTTCCCTCTAAGTCCATAGCGGGCCCCTTCATGATACTCATCAATCCAATTATTTGAAAATTGGTTAATTTGCTCCATGATTTTGTTAGAGATCAGTCATTCTTGCTTTCTATAATCTAGTTGAATACTAATTAAAGATGTAGCAGATTCATTTAGTATTATAGCCTCTGCAGTGGTTTAATTAGGATTTTGCTTTTTGCCATAATCTTTTAAGCTCTTCAATAGAGTATTCCTGAAAATCACCATTGATATTCTCTTCTATATATGATAAGCGGTAAAGAATCTTCTTGTTGGTTGAGTATAGGCTTTCCTCAGGGTTGATCTTATTCCATCTAGCAATATTTATTAAGGTGAACAATAAGTCGCCAATTTCTTCGTTCGTGTTTTTGAGATCTTCTGCAGCCAAGGCTTCTTTTAGTTCATTAAGTTCTTCTTCTAATTTTTCGATTAGGTGTTGTATTGATTTCCATTCAAGTCCTTTCTCTGCAGTTTTTTCTGAAATTAAAAGTGCTCCATTGATAGCTGATTGAGATTTTGACTTTCTGCGAATTTCATCACAGAATGGTGTTTTACTAGGTTGCTTTTGACTCTCAGATTTTTTTATATTTTCCCAATCCTTTTGAACCTCTTGAATAGTTTTTTTTACCGAATCATCAAAAACATGTGGATGTCTACGAATTAATTTTTGAGAGATAGATTCAATAACATCTTCTATACAAAAACGGTTTTTTTCAGATCCTATTTGCGCATGTAATAGTATCTGTAATAATAGATCTCCAAGTTCTTCTACAAGATCCTTATCTGTTTTTTCTCTAATAGCATCTGCTACTTCGTAAGCTTCTTCAATTAGATATGGAATTAGTGATTTATTGGTCTGAGATAAATCCCAAGGACATCCTTTTTCTGGATCTCTTAGCTTTGCAATAATTGTCAATAGATCTTTAAATTTTTTTATTGATAATGAGTCAGGCTCAGATTCCATTGCTTGAGTTTTAAAAAATAGATTTTTTTAGATTTAGAATTGATTTGATTTCTCTAGGTAGAGGATCTCCATCTTTTAGCAAATGCAGCCATGCGCTCCCTTCTAGCCCAATTATAATAGGTAAACTATAATCTGGATATTTAGTTATTTGTCGGCATATGCGTTGCATTATATTGATGGGAGATTCAATTTCTAGTGGCTGAAGCAAGCTCCAAATAAGAGAGAAAATACATGCAAGATAAATAATTCTTATGCTAGTACCTATTAATGGACCATGAGACAATATCGATCTATGAGGGATCAGTTTTCTGTAAGGCCACCAGATTATTTTGATTAAACCCCACCTTTTCAGTGAATTAGATGTTGTATCTAAGTCAGGGGAAAGCCATAAACCGCCCACTAAAAAAGAGCATCCTCCAAGGAGAGCTGGCAATGGGCCTATGAATACAGTAAGGATCAGACCAAAAGGAACTGCCCATAATTTTGTTGAATAGTCATGTTGTTGTCCTGAAGCCATGGTCTTTTTTAAGTCTGTGGCCTTAAGATGATTGTTAGTGGCAGAAATGTCCTCTTGGGCGATTAGCTCAGCGGTAGAGCGCCTGCCTTACAAGCAGGATGTCCCTGGTTCGAACCCTGGATCGCCCATTTATTAATAATGTCCTTCTAAAGTTAATTGTTTTTCGAAACTTTTCTATATACCTTTAGAGAAAATAGATGACTCTTGAGTTTCAATGCAAATCGGTTCCTGTAATTATGATTGTATGGTGGATTTCTGTTTTGTCAAAGGATGATAAATTGTTATTTGTTGGAGATAATATTGGAGTGCGCATATGATTTAAATTGGGCTGCAAGGTGACATACACTAGTGATATTTAAATATACTTGCTGCATCTGACTCCAAGTCCAATCTTTGAAATTATTTATCTCTAAATCATGTTTATAATTTTTCTAGGGACTTTTTAATGTCTGGCTTAAATCCCTTTGCAATCTTGGATTATTGACTTTCTATTGGATCAATATTACCAAGAACCAGATATTTTTTGGAAAATCAAAATTTATTTATTATTATTATTATTTTTTTGTTAATTATTAGCTTTTGGGAGAAATTTATTCAATCCTCTTCGGTATCCTCAGGAAAAAGAAGTAATGCAAGTTCATCTGCATCTACGTTATATACCCGGGCGAGACTGGTCTCGATCGCACTGGTAACCTCAGCAGGAAGAAAACGCATTGCTTTAAATGCGTCTTCTGTCATTTCTTCAGTTAGTAGTTTTTCGTCGGTTTCTTGGAGCTTTTCATCATTAATGATTGCCATGACCCAGGTTTGGTATGCGAAAACAAGATCGGAAAATTCGAGTTCAGGGTCGTTTAGATCCATGATCATGATTATTGCTGGTTAATAGTCCATAACAGTCTGACTCGTTCAGGAGAAGATGTCTGCCATGCCTCAGAAGTCAATGCAAATTGAGTTGCAAGCAAAATTCTTTGATTTTGCAGTGCTGGAGTTGGTTTTAAACCACCGGGAAAGCTTTCAACCACTCTGGACTATCGATAGCTGGGCTAAATTTATGATTTGGATGGCTCTCAATTGCGGTTTATCCGGAGAGAGAGAAAGTTTAGAAATTTTTGCTGAATCTTTGGGTTCTCCTTTGACTAGTCGCATGCGTAGATGTTTTTTTGAAAGAACTGTGGATGAGATTGAGGTTAAAATTATGGCAGACCCAGCAGAAAATTATGTTTTGATAATGCCTATTAACGCTGATTCACCCTTATCATTTGATAAGGCTAATCATGCATTAAAACAGGTGAAATTGCTGGATAGGATTGTTAATGATCGTTCTTCTTGGCAAGTTTTAGACTCTGCTATAGGGATCCCTTGGGAAAGTTGAGGGGCTGGGTTCTTGAGGTTGTTTCCCTATAAAAAAACAATTTTTATCGACGTTTTGCGACCATGGTTCAAACGCATCTTTTTTTGCTTTGACTGAGCTGTCTACTAATGCTGGTTCTGCTAAGGCTGATGATGCCTTGCCTAAGACCTACGACCCTGTAGGGACTGAGAATAGATGGCAAAGGGCTTGGGATCAAAGTGGCGCTTTTCACCCTGATCCAAGGAGTCCAGGAGAGTCTTTTTCAGTAGTAATACCACCTCCCAATGTCACTGGGAAACTGCATATGGGACATGCATTTAACACGGCTCTTATTGACACAATTGTCAGATTTCAACGATTACAGGGAAAAAATGTTCTTTGTCTACCTGGAACTGACCATGCCTCAATTGCTGTTCAAACAATTCTTGAGAAGCAATTGAAATCAGAAAATATTAGTCTTGAAGAATTAGGCAGGGAAGCTTTTCTTGAGAAAGCCTGGGCCTGGAAGGATGAAAGTGGAGGACGTATTGTTGATCAGCTGAGGCGATTAGGTTATTCAGTTGATTGGAAAAGAGAAAGATTTACTTTGGATGATCAGTTGAGCAAAGCAGTGACTGAGGCTTTTGTTCGCTTACATCAACAAGGTTTGATTTATCGAGGTGAGTATCTCGTTAATTGGTGTCCTGCTTCTTGCTCAGCTGTGAGTGATTTAGAAGTTGAAATGAAAGAAGTTGATGGTAGTCTGTGGCATTTTCGCTATCCACTCGCTGCAGGGCCTTCGGCTGATGGGACTACCCATTTGGAAGTTGCGACCACACGACCGGAAACTTTGTTGGGTGATGTGGCAGTTGCGGTAAATCCTATAGATCAAAGATATATCCATTTAGTAGGTCAGAAGATTACTTTGCCATTTGTAGGACGAGAAATCCCTATAATTGCTGATGATCATGTTGATCCTGAGTTTGGTACAGGGTGTGTAAAAGTCACACCAGCTCATGATCCAAATGATTTTGCAATAGGTCAAAGGCATTCTTTGCCTCAAATTACAGTTATGGATAAGCATGGCAAGATGAATTCGCTTGCTGGGCCTTTTAAGGGGTTAGATCGTTATGATGCAAGAGAAGCTGTTGTCAAAGCTTTAAAGGAGCAAGAATTATTAGTCAAAGTAGAATCTCATCGTCATAGTATTCCTTATTCCCAAAGGGGAAAAGTTCCAGTGGAACCCTTGTTATCAACACAATGGTTTGTTCGCATGGAACCAATGGCGTCACGATGTCGTTCTCATTTGGTAAAAGGAGAACCACATTTTTTCCCGAATCGGTGGTCTAAAGTTTATCTTGATTGGTTAACAGATATTAGAGATTGGTGTATCAGTCGTCAGTTGTGGTGGGGCCATAGAATACCTGCTTGGTTTGTTGTTAGTGAAACCGAAGGTAAAGTTACTAATAATACTCCATATTTAGTTGCTCACACGGAGAAAGAAGCTCTCCAACAGGCTAAAGAAAAATATGGTGATTCGGTATATTTGGAACAAGATCAAGATGTTTTAGATACCTGGTTTTCTAGTGGTTTGTGGCCTTTTTCTACATTAGGTTGGCCAGATATAGAGAACCCAGATTTTGATCGTTGGTATCCTACAAGTACTTTAATCACAGGCTTTGACATTATATTTTTCTGGGTAGCTAGAATGACAATGATGGCAGGCGCTTTTACCGGAAAAATGCCTTTTTCTGATGTTTATATTCATGGCTTGGTAAGAGATGAACAGAATAGAAAGATGAGTAAAAGTGCTGGGAATGGAATTGATCCAATTGTGTTAATAGATCGTTATGGTACTGATGCTTTGCGTTTTGCTTTAGTAAGAGAAGTAGCAGGAGCAGGGCAAGATATTCGTCTTGATTATGATCGGGATAAGCATACTTCGGCAACGGTTGAGGCTTCTAGAAATTTTGCTAATAAGCTTTGGAATGCTACAAGGTTTGTATTGATGAATATACAAGGTTTTGAGGAAATTAAATCAGATATAAGTAATAAAATAGATCCGTCAGATCTAGAATTATCAGATAAATGGATATTATCTCGATTGACAAGAGTTAATCAGGAGAGTGTTAGTAAATATAAAGATTATGCTCTTGGAGAAGCAGCAAAAGGCTTATATGAGTTTGCTTGGAATGATTTTTGTGATTGGTATTTAGAATTGATTAAGCGAAGACTTCAGCAAAATGATACTTCTAGTGTATCTAAAATTACTGATAAGAAGATTGCACTCCAAGTATTGGCAAAAGTTATGCATGATCTTTTGATTATGCTTCACCCTCTTATGCCTCATTTGACTGAGGAGCTTTGGCATGGATTGACTGGTGCCTCTGAGAAGCAGTTTCTGGCTTTGGAATCATGGCCTGATTCTGATATTGCTTTTCTTGATGATTCTTTAGAGAGTTCCTTTGCTGAGGTGTTTGATGCAATTAGGGTTGTAAGAAATTTACGGGCAGTTGCAGGATTAAAGCCTTCTCAGGCTGTTCCAGTTAGATTTATTACAGCGAATCAAAGCATTAGTAATGCATTGCAAAATTCTCGCTTTGATATTCAATCACTGACTCGTGCTAGCAGTATAGAGATTTTGAACCCTACAGATGTTTATGAAGAAAAAGACTTTAAGTCATTAGCTGCTGTGACAGGTCAGTTGGAGGTTATTTTGCCAATAGAGGGATTAGTGGACTTAACTGATTTATGTAGTCGTCTAGAAAAAGATCTGGTGAAAGCTGAGCAAGAAATAAAAACTTTGTCTTCCCGTCTAGCTAATCCAAACTTCTCTAAGAAGGCTCCACCAAAAGTTGTTTCGGAATGTCAAAGGAAATTATCAGAAGCTACTATTCAAGCTGATCTATCACGTAAAAGATTGATAGATCTTTCTTAATCATTTGATCATGCAACCTCATTTCCTCTTGAAGATTAAATACTTGCAATATAAAGAAAACGAGTATTTCTCTTTGCATAGATTAAATTAATTCGAGTATTCACAAGTTTCTTCTATTGTTTCTTTATGAATGATTTGATTAACATTCTTGATTCTTATATAGGATTTTTAAATACTCCTATTGGTGTAATACTTTTTGTTCCCTTTTATGCAATTTGGGTAAGTTTATTGTTGCCTGGTGTATGGGCTTCGATGCTTGCAGGATTTATTTATGGAACTTGGCTTGGCTCATTAATTGTATTCTTTGGTGCTTGCATTGGTGCACAAGTTGCGTTTTGGATGGGACGTACTTTCTTGAAATCTTGGTTTAATGAGCGATTGGCTCACTTTCCAAAGTTGCAAGTAACTTTGAAGGCTATAAGTCGGGAGGGTTTGAAATTTGTTTTACTTACACGTCTTTCTCCAGCATTTCCATTTAGCCTCCTTAATTTTGCTTATGGTTTGAGTGATGTGGGACCTCGTGATTTTTCTATAGGATTGTTGGGAATCTTGCCGGGCACGATTTTATTTTGTGGATTAGGCTCGGTTGCTGGTGACCTTACTAGTTTTTCTGAGGTACTCTCAGAACAGGGAGATATACATGCTTTTGTCATTCGTCTATTAGGAATAGCTGCTACTTTAGCTGTGATTCTTTTAATAACACGTTCGGTCCGTCAAGTGCTTGAGGATTATGACGTTTAAACTGGATCTTGATTTTCTAGTTTCCAATCTCTAAGGACTGCAAAAATAATAAACCAAATCAATCGTATTTTACTAAAAATTCCTTTTTTAGAAGATAGTTCAATGTATTTTTGTCGTCCACATGGAGTCTTGACCCATCGATAAATTGTTGGCTGCATATTCGTGAAATAATAAACATAATAGCTTACTCACTCTTTAACGAGGTTTCTGAAGCCTTCTTCATCGATGACCTTAATGCCAAGTGCTTTGGCTTTGTTTAGCTTACTACCTGCTTTTTCACCTGCAATTAGATAGTCAGTTCTTTTGCTAATTGAGCTATTCACTTTGCCACCAGCTTTTTCAATTATTTCTTGTGCTGAATGTCTGCTTAGTGTTGGCATTTTGCCAGTAATAACAAATATTTTACTATTTAATAGGTTTTTCTGACTATTTGTATCTGCGGTTATATTATCTTTCACAGATAGAGATAAGCCAATCACTTTTAACCGATTTATTAACTTTTGCTTAAGAGGATTTGCAAACCATTCTTGTAGAGATTGAGTAGTTTCATTACCAATACCATAAATGGGTGAAATTAATTCAGTATTGTTCGAAACAGCTTCCGCAAGATCTTCAATACTAGGGAAATTTTTTGCAAGTAGTTTTGCGTTTGCTTCTCCAACATGATTAATGCCAAGGCCATAAAGTTGCCTATGCCAAGACTGCTCTTTAGATTTTGAAATAGCAACAAGTAATTTTTTTGCTGATTTATCTCCCATTTTTTCTAGACTGGCTATTTCTTCCAACCTGATTGAATAGAGATCTGCAATTGAATTGACTATTTTTTGTTCTACTAATTGTGCTATTATTTTTTCACCAATCCCTTCAATATTCATAGCTTTTTTACTGACCCAATGTTTAAGTAAGCCTCGAAGTATTGCTGGACAAGTGTCATTAATACACCGAGTTACTGCTTCACTTTCTATTTTACTTAACTTTGATTTGCATTCTGGACATTGAAGTGGCAATTCAACTTTTATATTATTCTCTACTCTAAGTTCTTGCACTACTCTTACCACTTCTGGAATGATCTCCCCTGCTTTCCTAATAACTATTGTGTCATTCAAATGTAAATCAAGCTCATTCAATCTATTTGCATTGTGAAGAGTTGCGCGACTGACTGACGTACCTGCTAGTACTACAGGTTCAAATTCGGCAACCGGAGTTACAGCTCCTGTTCTTCCAACTTGATAGGTCAGTTTTATTAGTTTGCTAGGTGCTTCTTCTGCTGCATATTTAAGTGCTAAAGCCCATCTAGGTGCTTTTTGAGTGAATCCGGCTAACTTCTGCTTTGTAAAGGAATTTACTTTTACAACTACTCCATCAGTTGCATAGTCAAGTCCCAGTCGAGACGTTTGCCAATGATTAAAAAAATGATATAGCCCCTGTAAATTATGTATTAACTCTGAATTGGGATTTACTTTGAATCCTGCTGTTTTGAGCCATTGAAGAGCTTGCCATTGATTAATTGGTTGTTGTGGATCGTTTTCATTTGCTTCCCAGTTGGTTGGTAAATGTAGTGTATATGCAAAAAAATCTAGTTTTCTAGCGGCAACGATTTGGGGATTAAGTTGTCGAAGGGTACCGGCACATGCATTTCTGGGATTGGCAAATAAAGTGTTTTTAGTTTTTCTCCTTTCATTATTTATGTTATCAAAAACCTTATTGGGCATGAATGCTTCTCCTCTAACTTCTAGCCAAGATGGTGGCTCTTTCAGATGAAGACTTAATGGGATAGAACTTATTGTTCGAACATTTGATGTTATGTCTTCTCCTTCTTCGCCATTGCCTCTAGTTAAAGCTTGAACAAGAATGCCATTTTCATAGCTGAGAGCAAGAGCATTCCCATCAATTTTTAGTTCGCTAATTACATCCATATCTGATGCTTTTCCTATCGAAGTTTTAGGATTATCTTCAAGCTTCAACATTTTTGAATACCAATTACTAACTTCTTCTATGTTGAAAGCATTATCCAAACTGAATAACGGAATTTTATGCCTTTTGCTTTTAAAGCTTTTTGCAGGCGAACCTCCTATTCTCTGTGAAGGACTATCTGCTGTAATTAATGACGAATCTTTCTTCTCTAAGGAAAGTAATTCATTATAGAAATTGTCATAAACAGAATCCTCCATTAGAGGCTCGTCAAGCACGTAATATGCATGATTAGCTTTATTTAGTAGATTCCTTAGCTCTAAAGCTCGTTGAGAACTATTATTAGAAAATAAAGACACTTGAGTCTTCAAAATCCTGGTTTAGTTCACAGTCTTTGCAATTCGATCAATTCTCCATTCTTTATCTATCTTCTTAAAAGTAAAATCCAAAGGCAACTCTGATTTCTTGTCTTCAGACTTGAGTTTTAAAGTTAAGATGATTAGCTCATCTTGAATTCTTGGCCGACCTGATTTCAAATTTCTGTATTTATTTAGTTGAAGACTGCCTAAGAATTTAAGAAAGTCTTGGCGATTAACGTGCTGACGATAGGTTTTCGACGTTAATCGGTATGCAGCATCTATTCTTCCGGATGCGATCTGGGTGAAAAATTGCTTGACTAATGGGTTAATGCCTCTGGCACTGATAACCAGCTTTATAGCATTAACGGTCCAAAAGAGAAGGAGAGCTCCCGCTCCGGCTAATAGCGCTTTGGTTCCTATGTCCCTGACTAGAGCCCCATCCATTTTTAGTTTATTTGCGGTTGGTTAGAGATTCTGACCTATTGACTCTAGGAAAAACTTTTTCCGAGATAATTAGTTGTTGGCAAACTGTAAGGGCTTGGTATTGGTCTCCATCTTTTACTCTCCATGACTCTGTTGCCTTTGTTGCCAATTTTTCATCGACTGAATAGAGAGCATTTTGCTGAAACGTTAGTGATAGCTTCGAAACCTCTGGTGGCTTTGCGATGGAGTGATGGTCGTTTGAGGAAGACAGCAGGCTTTTATCGCCGCGGGCCAAAGGTGTTAGGCAAAACGAAGCGAGAAATTGTTCTCTCAAAGCCTCTTTTGCGTTTGCTACCAACTAATGCAGTTGAAAGCACTCTTTGCCATGAGATGATTCATGCTTGGGTCGACATTGTTTTAGGAATAGAAGAAGGACATGGGCCAAATTTTTTAAGGCGCATGCATGAAATTAATTCTTCTCAGAATGAATTTACGGTAAGCGTGCGTCATAGATTTCCTGTGCCTAAAGAAGCTCCCAAGTGGTTGGCTGTATGTAGGTCATGTGGATTTCGTGTACATTATCGCCGTCGTGTTCCTGGGATTGCATGTCGTCGTTGTTGTGAGGAATACCATGAGGGATGCTGGAATTCGAATTTTTTGTTGGAATATCAACTTGTCGTGTCTGAGATTTAAATAATCGATGTTTTTCTACCTTTTATAGCTTTGAGATATTTCAATTGCTTGGATCGGTTGGTATGGTGATGATTGGCTTGTTCTTAAGACCTTGGATTGTGTCCAATGGACTAAATGACTGAATATTCTGAGAAGCGCAATAGGTCTTTTGACCCCATTGATCGGAGAGTAGATCAATGGTTAGAAACAGGTCTAAACTTTGTTGATGGAGTTGCAGGAAATCGTCCAGGGAAACGAAAAGCAAATCGTATTAATCGCCGTTCAAAATCTAATTTGGAAACAGTTAGTCGTTGGGTTGGTGATAAGTTGGATTGGTTGTTTGAAGATGAGGATGATTGGTCAGAACCCTGGCAAAATTCTCAAAACATGTCGATGAATGAGGATCAAGTCGTTCCTTCGACAATAAAAAGGCCATTGGATGCTATCTCTCGTAGGAAAGCAAATTTCATCAATTCTCCCAATGAAGAGGAGATTAGACTCAACGACGAGGATTGGCTTGAAGAATCTAATTTTAGAGTGGATCGTTGGGAAAGATCTGATTTTAATAATCAATCTATTAATGAAAAAGATGAAATAAAAAAAACTCAGGTATCTAGAAGTTTGAATAAACGATCTATGCCTCGGTCTACAAGGCGTCGCTTAAATAATAATTAGTATCTTGGCGGTTATTTAATAGATTGATATTCAATAAGATGATGAAATTATTGTTTTCTAACTTGAAAATCGCATCCATTATTAGTTAGCTTTATATTTACCTTATCAATTAGTTCGTCTGGAACTTCTTTGGCCATTTGTTCTGTAGTAGTGATAATTGCTGGACATCCTTGTTCTAGTGTTTCAAGTAATTGTGCCCAGCGCTCTATCTTTAGAGATTCCTGTTCTTTTTGGAGTGCTTCTTTACAGACCATTGGATTCCATAATGCTTTTTTTGAAAGACTTCTAGGAAAATTTTTAAGGCAAGCTGCTCCTGCCGTGAGTGCTCCATTAGTAGGATTTCCCACTTGATCACACCATCCTTGGTTTTCTAGTGCAATGCCGCACATGGTCTCAGAAATGCCATAAATACGACTTAATTCATTGAGGCTTATCCATGAAGAGTGGGATTTCATAAGCCATAGAGTGATTGCACCATGATTGCTTAACCACACAAGATGGCAAGTTGTCAACTAATATTTTGAAAACTATCGACAAAAGATGTATTTGTTTGAGACAGAATTGGCCCTAGCCATTTAGCGAGTTTGGGATTGAAAACCTCTCGAATAACTGTAAGAGCCTTTTTGTCTCTAAAAAATCTGTAATGCCTGCTCCAGAATGGCCCTTTCTCTTCAAATTGAGATTCCAACCAAATTGCATTGACTAATGCAAGTCCGTCAACTTCTCTGAAGAGCTCCGAGCGCTCTTTAGTGAGACTGCTCCATATTGGTTGATTCCTATTTGTTAGCTCTTGTTGTGCTTGTGCTTGATTCCACCAGCTTTCAGCCCATGCAAGCTTTTGTGTGCCACACGACAGCCAAACTTGGCGACGTATTAATGGTTCCTTTAGTTCTTTAACTTCTTTGGGAGTTTCTTTTTCGTGAAATTCATCTGATTCCATTGCGATTAAATGGACGTTAACGGCTTGTCCAGTTAATAGACGGAGATGACGCGTGGGACTTCCATCACCAAGCAACATTAATTTCCAAGCACCTGAAAGTTCTTTAGGGCTATCACCTGATAAGACTCCTTCTGTCTTGGCTTCCCAGACGATTGTTGGTGATTTGAGTAGTGAGTTTGAAGGTGTCAGAGTTTTGCTCCTTAATAGAAAAGTACCTTTACGCCCATATATTTAATCCCTTGCTACTTGAACGACTTTAAGTCTTGATGGGCAGCAATCAATTTAATGCTTAAGTAAAGGCCACTCTTATTGAGTGATCCTAAAGTAAATAATTTTGTAGTACATACTTAAACCATTTCTACCAATCTAGTTTATCGTTTTTTTATTTGTCTTTTTGGATTCAATAATTGCTCTTCTTTTTTCTTTTGAACTTTTAACCAAATTAATAATGCTGATAAATCTGCAGGACTTACTCCCGGTAAATTTGATGCCTGACCAAAATCTATAGGACGTATTTGAGATAGTTTTTCACGTGCCTCATTAGACAAGGTTTTGATATCTGAATAGTTAATATTTACAGGAAGTTTTCTACTGCTTTGTTTCTTTACTTGATTAATTTGTTGTTGTTGTCTTTCTAAATAACCACTGTATTTTATATCTATTTCTACTCCTTCTCGAATATCTAATGGTAGGTTTGAATCCATTATTTTATAGTTAATCAGTTCTTCAGTATGAACTCCTGGCCTCCTTAGTAGATTTGCTGCTGTTATTGAGCCCTTTATAGGTGCTCCTGTTTCTTCTTTAATGATCTTCGCGTTGATATCAGTTTCTTTTATGCGTATAGTTTCTAAGCGTTTTTTTTCGGATTCTAATTTCATTTGTTTTTGTTTGAATCTCTCCCAACGAGAGTTGTTAATTAGACCTATTTCTTTTGCTAAGGGAGTTAACCTTCTATCTGCATTATCTCCTCTCAAAATCAGACGATACTCACTTCTACTTGTGAGAACTCGATATGGTTCACGAAGATCTTTTGTGATTAGATCATTGATCATTGTTCCAATATAACTTTCTTCACGAGCAAAATTAATAACATCTTGCCCTTTAGCTAAACGAGCAGCATTTAATCCTGCTACTAATCCTTGAGCTGAGGCTTCTTCATATCCAGTAGTTCCATTCAATTGGCCAGCAGTAAATAGTCCTTTTATTCTTTTTGTTTCGAGAGAACTATATAATTGTGTGGCAGGAATATAGTCATATTCCACTGCATAAGCAGGTCTAAGCATTACACAATTTTCTAGACCTGGAATTGTTCTAAGGAGGGAAAGTTGTAAATTTTCAGGCAATCCTGTTGAGAATCCTTGTAAATAAATTTCTGGTGTATTTAAGCCTTCAGGCTCTAGAAAAAGTTGGTGTGATTCTTTTTCTTTAAATCTAACAATTTTGTCTTCGATGGAAGGACAATATCTGGGCCCTTTACTACTAATGAAACCTCCATATATAGGTGTTAGATGAAGATTTTCTTCAATGATTCGGTGTGTATCTTTTGTTGTACGTGTGATGTGACAACTGATTTGTTTACCAGTAACCCATGCTGAAGAGTCAAATGAGAAAAATCTATCTGCAGCATCACTTGGTTGTTCCTCAAGAATGCTGAGATTAATGCTGCGTTTATCTATTCTTGGAGGTGTACCGGTTTTAAGTCTATCTGTAGTGAAACCAAGTTTGCGTAAAGCTTCTGTAAGTCCTTCAGCAGGTTGTTCACCAGCTCTTCCTGCTGGCATTGATTGGTTGCCAATCCAAATTTTTCCACCAAGAAAAGTACCTGTTGTTAGCACTACAGCTTTTGATTGGTAGAAACTACCAAAATAAGTTTTTACGCCAAGAATGCGGCTTGTATGACCCTGGAGTGGATCCCAATGATCATTTCGAATATTTGAATCTCCTTCAATGGCGAGATCTGTCACCATTGCTTCTCTTAGTTCAAGGTTGGGAGTGCTTTCTAAGATTTTTTTCATTTCTATTGAATATTGACGTTTATCTGTTTGAGCACGAAGAGCCCAGACTGCTGGTCCTCTACTTGCATTGAGAATTCTTTTTTGGATTGCAGTTGTATCTGCGAGTTTTCCTATTACACCTCCTAGCGCATCAACTTCATGTACTAATTGACTTTTGGCTGGCCCACCTACGGCTGGATTGCATGGCTGCCATGCAATCCTGTCTAGGTTCAAAGTAAATAAAGCCGTGGAAAGCCCAAGCTTTGCTGATGTTATAGCTGCTTCGCATCCAGCATGACCACCTCCAACAACTATTACATCAAAGCTTTCAATTGGTCCTTCTCTTGTCTGCATGTCTTTTTCAATAAAAATAATTTGATGTTGAAAATTGTTAGGCTGCTAAATTTCTAAAGCGAGTAAATTGTGGTTCAAAAAGAAGTTTTACTGTTCCTACAGGTCCATTTCGGTGTTTGGTAACTATTACTTCGGTAATTCCTCTATCTTGAGTTTCTGGATTATAGTATTCATCACGATAAATCATTAGCACTAAATCAGCGTCTTGTTCAATAGATCCTGATTCACGTAGATCACTTAGCATTGGTCTTTTATTAGTGCGAGATTCTACACCTCGACTTAATTGTGAAAGAGCCACAACTGGAACTTTCAACTCCCTTGCCATTCCTTTTAAGCCTCTTGTAATTCTTGATAGTTCTTGTACTCTATTGTCTGGAGTGGAGCCTTCCATTAGTTGAAGATAATCTATAACAATTAGTCCTAAATCTTTGCCTTGCTCTGCCATTAAACGTCTGCAAAGTGACCTCATTTCTAGTACTCCAGAATTTGGCTTGTCATCAATAAATATTGGTAGTTGTCCCAAAGTATTGATTCCTTGTCCAAGTAAAGGCCATTCATCTTGCTTCAATCTTCCGGTTCTTAGTCTTCCACTTTCAATTCCTACTTCCATTGATAGCAGTCGATATGTAAGTTGTTCTTTGCTCATTTCTAAACTGAAAACACAAACAGGTAAGTCGTGAAGTTGAGCTACATTTTTTGCTAAATTAAGCACAATTGATGTTTTACCCATTGCCGGCCGGCCAGCTACGATTATGAGATCACTACGTTGCAAACCCTGTGTCATTGCATCAAGGTCATAGAAGTTCACGGGAATTCCTGCTATTGATGTACCAAGTGATCTACTCTCTATTTCATTGAAAGTACTGGTTAAAATTTCTGATGTAGGTGTGAGACCTTGTGAAGGTTTTTCTTGGCTGATTGCAAATATTTTTTGTTCAGCTTCATCTAGTACTTGGTCCATGGGCATAGATTGATCGAATCCTAGCTTTATCACTTCATTTCCAGATTTTATTAGTTGTCTGCGAAGGAATTTGTCCATCACAAGTCTTGCAACTTGTTCTATGGAGGCTGTTGATGCGATGCGTTCAACTAGTTCAACTAATCTGTTGTTTCCACCTACTTTTTCTAGAGCACCTGTGTCAGCAAGCCATGCACTCATGGCTGTTAAATCGGTTGGCTTGCCTTGACCATGAAGCATAATTGCTGTTCTGTATATTTCACGATGTGCACTTAAATAAAATGCTTCAGGCTGGAGAATATCTGCTACACGGCTAATAGCATCTGGATCGAGAAGAATCCCTCCAAGGATTGCCTCTTCTGCTTCTAGATTTTGAGGAGGTAATGAGTCAGTTGGTGCTTCAAATTTTGGTGGTTTGGTATCTCTAGATTTATTAAAAGTTTTAATGTCTCTTTTTACTTGATTACTATCTTTGTCAGGAGAAGTGACGCTCACCATGAAAACAATTGTGAGAAGAAGGATCGTTTTGAATTTGGACTAAATAGTTTCAATTAATCAAAAACTAATTACTTCTAGATTGATCTCTGCTGTCACTTCAGTATGGAGTTTGATTTGGGCTTGGTATTTACCAGTTCTATGAATTTCTGGCAATGTGATATCTCTGCGATCGACTTCTTTTTTTGTGGCTTCTTGAATTACTTCTGCGACATCACCATTGGTGACAGTACCAAAAAGGACTTGATCTTCTCCAACTTGCTTCTTAATAGTAAATCTTCCGATAGTTTTTAAAGCAGTTTGGAAATCTAATGCTTCTTGTTTTAGTTGTTGCTCATGTTCCTTTTGTTTGGCACGCCGATGCTGAACTTGTTTCATGACTGCAGGAGTAACTGGCAGTGCTTTCCCAAAGGGGAGAAGAAAGTTTCTGGCGTAACCAGGAGCAACTTCCACAAGATCTCCATCCTTTCCTAGGCTGATGACGTCCTCATTGAGAACGACTTGTACTCTTTTAGCCATAGTCTCAAGTTTTGGTATAAGAAAAGTGAGTGATCACTAAGCCTACGATGCGAACAACGGTAAACGAATTTTTTTAGCAAGTCCCATAGCATTAAGCAACCGAATGTGTTGCCAGGTCAGGTCTATTTGTCCTTTTTGAAGTCCCTGTCTGGCTGAATAGGGAAATGCATGGTGATTGTTGTGCCATCCTTCGCCAAATGTTAGAGCTGCTACCCAAGCATTATTTTTTGATCCATCACCGCTGTCAAAGGCAATTTTTCCCCAGCAATGTGTGGCTGAATTAACCAACCATGTGACGTGATATACGAGGACTAAACGCATAGGGATTCCCCAAAGAACTAAACTCCAGCCGCCAGCTCCAGTAGTATTACCAATCCAATAAAGAAGAGCTCCAAGAGGGATTTGTAGTAGAAGAAAGTTTTTATTGAGCCAACGGTAATAACCATCCTTTTGTAAGTCCCCGGTAAGTCTCGGAACAGTTCTCATAGCTGGAATAGGTTCGAACATCCAGCCCATATGGCTCCACCAAAATCCTTTATTGCTGTTGTGATGATCTGCAGCAGTATCTGAGAATGTGTGATGGTGCCTATGGAGGCCAACCCAGTCGATTGGTCCATGTTGGCAACTTAGGGCTCCGCAGGTTGCAAAAATACGTTCCAGCCATCTTGGAACTTGAAATGCTCGGTGGGAGAGTAAGCGATGATATCCAAGGGTGACTCCTAGACAGGCAGTAATCCAATAAAGGGTTAAAAGAACTGCAATTGCCTGCCAGCTCCAAAAAATTGGTGAGAGTGCATATATCGTTAAAGCATGAATTCCAAACATGAACGCCATTGTTCCCCAGCGTCTTTGTTCTTTTTTGACCCTTACTGTTTTATTGGATAATGGTCGTTGCAGTCGGGAGGAATATTCCAGTGCATTGCATGCTTCGACTGGCTTACTTGGAATTGCAGGTGTTCTGATCACACTTGAAACCATTGGTGATCTGCTCAAGGGGTTGATATCATAGCTGATAAGGATCCAGACCATATGAATGAGTTTGATCTTGAATCTGATTGCATCAGGCTTGGCTTTAGGGAGCGACTATCTGACGGGCGACGTGCAATGGCACATCTCATCCATGTTTGGCATGAGCGTAATGGTTGGTCTCATAAGGTTCTTCCCGCATTGGCTGAATGTCTGGATTTAGGCCGAGTTCATAGTTCTCAAATCTCAAATCTTCGAAATGGCAAACTTTCTTCACCCGGCCCGGAAGTTTTTCTTGCATTAGCTCAAGCAAATTCAGTTCTTGAAAAAGGAATAGATCCTATTCGTGATCTTCTTAAAGAAGCTCATCCTGAGTTGCTTAAGGTTTTGCTTGAAGGGAATCTGCCTTTGCAAGGGGATAGTGGTGAAGCTTTAAGAGCAGGCGAGTTATTTGAGATTTTTGTTGGTTTATCACCTTTACCTTCATGTTTTGATTGGTTTATTGAAGAGAGTGAGGCAGGATTGCTTAGTGCTGCTTTGACAGATTATCTATGTGGTGGCAACACATGGAGAAAATGTCGAGACAAGGTTATGAGTGCTTATCCAATTAGCAAGATCCAACGAAGAGAGCGATTTGCTGAGGTAATGTCTGGACTTAGGGATTACAATGCTGAGGAACTTGATGGAGAATTGTTGGATTTATATTCGACATATATTGCACTGGGGGGTCCTACAATTAGTGGAGCCAAAGGTTTTTTACAAGAACTTCGTTTAAGAGTGTCAGAATTAAAAAAACAAGAAGTGATTTGAATTTGCTATTGCTTATTTTAAGTATGCTCAAAATTTCATCAATTCAGGTAGTTTATATTTTTAAAATTTTGATAGTGCTCTAAGGTGATCCCTGGATGAGAAGTCAATCGAATCTGATCTCAATAAATTTAAATTCTGAGTATTTTGAAGAAAAAAAACCAACCATTCGTTCATAACGATGCATTAATCATCTCTAGATGGGCAAGAAATTATGTGGATGTAATTTCTCGTCAGCTGGATCCATTGATTCAAAAACGAAGTGACGAAGTCAGACCTCAATTCCAAAAGGTCTTAAAAGCCTTTGCTAATGAGAGATTAGGCACACATCACTTTGCTTCTGTTACTGGTTTTGGCCATTCTGATCATGGAAGAGAGGTTATAGATCGGATTTTTGCAAGGGTTTTGGGTGCTGAGTCGGCTGCAGTAAGAATGCAGTTTGTGAGCGGTACCCATGCAATTACATCTGCTTTTTTTGGCTGCCTTAGGCCTGGTGATCGACTTTTGTCAGTTACTGGTAGACCTTATGACACGCTTGAAGAAGTTATTGGTTTGAGAGGAAATGGCCAAGGTTCTTTGGCAGACTTTGGAGTCTTTTATGAAGAACTTCCTTTAGCTAATGATGGGAGGGTGGATTTTGTTTCTTTACAAAAGGCTTTGGAAATACCTAGGAAAATGATTTTTATTCAAAGAAGTTGTGGTTATTCATGGAGACCATCATTATCAATATCTGTTTTGGAAGATTTATGTTCCAAGATTCATTTGAAACAGCCTGAGGCTATTTGTTTTGTTGATAATTGTTATGGGGAGTTTGTAGAGGGAAAAGAACCTACAGAAGTTGGTGCTGATTTAATTGCTGGATCTTTGACTAAAAATCTTGGAGGAACAATTGCGCCTACTGGGGGTTATGTAGCAGGTCGAAGAGATTTGGTTGCAAATGCTTGTTGCAGATTGACTGCTCCAGGGATAGGTCAGCATGCAGGCACCAGCTTTGATTTAAATCGATTGGTCTTGCAAGGTTTATTTTTGGCTCCTCAGATAATTTCTGAAGGCTTAATAGGAGCTGATTTAGTGGCTGGGGTATTTAATTCATTAGGTTTTGAAGTACAGCCTTCTTTTAGAGACTCGCGAAGTGATCTAATTCAGGCTGTTCAGTTTAACGATCCAGATATCCTCAAGATTGTTTGTAAATCATTTCAGTCTGCTTCTCCCGTTGGTTCTTTTTTAGATCCTGTTCCCGCTGAAATGGCTGGATATGAAAGCGAATTGCTTATGGCTGGAGGCACTTTTATTGATGGAAGTACTAGTGAATTTTCTGCAGATGCTCCTTTGAGGCCTCCTTTTAACCTTTTTGTTCAAGGGGGAACTCATCGAGCTCACATAAAAATTGCTTTAGAACAGGCTTTATTTGATTTAGTTCAAGCCGGTTTGTTAGATATGCATCAAAATAATTAAAAGTTTTTGCTTCGTTTTATGGCTTTTAGTTTTCCTGATGGTTTTTATTTTGCTGACAGTCATGAATATGCCAAGCCAGAGGGGGATTTAGTACGCCTAGGCATAAGTGCCTTTGCAGTAGATCAACTTGGCGACATAGTGTTTGTCGATTTGCCTGAAATCGGACAGGATTTAGAACGCAATAAAAGTTTTGGTTCGGTTGAGTCAGTTAAGGCTGTGGAGGATATGTACTCCCCAATTAGCGGGGAAGTTCTCGAGCGCAATGAGGAAGTGTTAGAGAATCCTGATAAACTTCAAAATGATCCACATGGATCTGGCTGGTTGTGTGTTGTTCGACCATCTGATCTGTCGCAATTAAAGGATTTAATGGATGCAGGAACTTATTCAAAGAAAATTGCATCTCAATAGATAAAGCTCTTCTTAACTGAGCTCGTCAACTTTTCAAAAGAGTTTCTAAGGTTCCATGTAATCGAGAAGTTCTTAAAAGTGTTTGATCGGCAGCTTCGTGAAGCTTCCAGCATTCCACCCAAATCATTTTCGCAAAGGCATATCGGTCCTTCTAAGCATGATCAGAAATTCATGCTGGAAAAACTTGGCTATGAAGAAATTGATTCCTTTGTTTCGGATGTAGTACCGCCCGACATTCTTGATTCAGATTCTTCGTTGCCTTTGTCTATAGAAGGTTGTGCTGAGTATCAAGCCTTAGAGGAGATTCGAGTTATTGCCGAGAAAAATCTAGTGAAACGTTCACTTATTGGACTTGGCTATCACGGAACGGTTTTACCCGCTTTGATTCAACGCGAGGTATTGGAAAATCCCGCTTGGTACACCGCATATACCCCTTATCAGGCTGAGATTTCTCAGGGAAGGCTTGAGGCCCTGTTTAATTTTCAAACTTTGATTAGTGAATTAACTGGGTTGCCGATTGCTAATGCTTCATTATTGGATGAAGGGACGGCTGCCGCAGAGGCAATGGCTTTGAGCTTTTCTGTCCGTAAGACAGAAAATGCGAGATATTTTCTTGTTGATAAAGATATTTTGCCTCAAACTTTAGAGGTTTTGAGAACTCGTGCTGAGCCGATAGGAATTGAATTGAAGGAGGGGCATCCCAATGATTTTGAATTTACAGCAGATGTATTTGGATTGTTCTTACAGCTTCCTGGTCGAAGTGGAAGTATTTGGAATCCTTCTAATCTGATTAAGCATGCAAATGAAAATGGTTGTTTAGTCACGGTTGCTATTGACCCGTTGGCTCAAGTTTTGATGTGTCCAGTTGGCGAGCTAGGAGTAGATATTGCTATTGGTAGTGCTCAACGATTTGGCGTCCCAATGGGTTTTGGGGGACCACATGCTGCGTTTTTTGCAACAAGAGAAACATATAAACGTCAGATTCCAGGAAGAATAGTAGGCAAATCCCGCGATGCTGAAGGTAATGCGGCTTTGAGATTGGCTTTGCAAACACGCGAGCAACATATTCGTCGAGATAAAGCAACAAGCAATATTTGCACTGCACAAGTTTTGTTAGCGGTTATGGCCTCTTTTTATGCAGTTCATCATGGACCTGAAGGTTTAAAAAATATTGCTTTAAAGGTTTTTAAATTAAGAAAAAAATTAGAGAATGGATTAATTCAGCTTGGGTATAATTTAGAAAAGTGTTCTCGCTTTGACACAGTTGAAGTTATTTATCATGGATCTCCTCTTATTCATAGTTTAGCGAAATCAGCTGGTTTTAATTTAAGAGTTTTGCCTTTGGGTGCTTCTTCTGATGAAGCAGAAGGTTTTGGTATTACCTGTGATGAACTTAGTACAGATGAGGAGATTAATAATTTGATTTTGATTTTCTCACAGGCTATGGGTGAACTAAATTTCTCATTGCTTGATGTTACTAATCAAGAAGAGGAAATTGTCTTTGACTTTCCTCTGCGTAAAGCGCCTTGGTTAACGCAAGAAGTTTTTCATCTGTATCAAAGTGAAACTAATCTGACGAGATATCTACAGAACCTAGTGAAGAAGGATTTTTCGTTGGTTCATGGCATGATTCCTTTAGGAAGTTGTACAATGAAGTTGAATGCTTCAGTTGAACTCCTGCCAGTTAGTTGGCGTCAATTTTCTGATATTCATCCATTTGTTCCGTCTACTCAATCTGAAGGCTATCAGAAACTTGTCTTTGACTTGGAAACATGGCTAGCCTCTTTAACAGGTTTTGAAGCAGTTTCTTTGCAGCCTAATGCTGGCTCACAAGGAGAATTTGCGGGCTTATTGGTAATTCGTGCATGGCATAGGTCTCGAGGTGAAGGACATAGAAATATCTGCTTAATTCCTACAAGTGCACATGGTACTAATCCTGCAAGTTCTGTGATGGCAGGAATGAAAGTAATCCCTGTTAGTTGTGATGATCAGGGTAATATCGATCTTACCGATTTAACCAATAAGGCACAGTGCTATTCCAATGAATTAGCAGCTTTGATGGTTACCTATCCGTCAACTCATGGAGTTTTTGAACCTAAAATTCGTGAGA
Source organism: Prochlorococcus sp. AG-409-J19 (assembly GCA_003215635.1). Lineage (GTDB taxonomy): Bacteria > Cyanobacteriota > Cyanobacteriia > PCC-6307 > Cyanobiaceae > AG-409-J19. The sequence goes on along the minus strand of QCKC01000002.1, from coordinate 6,397 downwards.
TTTGCAAATTGGTCCATAGTTATGGTGGTCAAGTTTATTTAGATGGCGCTAATTTAAATGCTCAAGTTGGTCTGTGCCGTCCAGGAATTTATGGTGCAGATGTATGTCATTTAAACTTGCATAAGACCTTTTGTATCCCTCATGGAGGTGGAGGACCGGGTGTTGGTCCAATTGCTGTTGCATCTCATCTGGTTTCTTTTCTACCTAGCCATTCTTTTACATCTTTTGATAGAAAGAATTCGATTGGTGCCGTTTCTGCGGCGCCTTTTGGTAGTGCAGGAATTCTGCCTATTAGTTGGATGTATGTGAGACTGATGGGCATGAAAGGTTTGCGTGAAGCAAGTTCGGTTGCATTACTTTCTGCTAATTATATTGCCAGTCGCTTGGAATCATTTTTCCCTATTTTATTTCGTGGCACAAAAGGTTTAGTTGCGCATGAGTGCATTTTGGATTTGCGTTCAATTAAACGTTCTACAGGGATAGAGGTAGATGATATTGCTAAACGACTAATGGATTATGGTTTCCATGCTCCAACTGTTAGCTGGCCCGTTGCTGGGACCTTAATGATTGAACCTACTGAAAGCGAGAGTTTGCAGGAATTGAACCGTTTTTGTGATGCCATGATTTTGATTAGAGAAGAAATTGCGTTAATTGAAAGTGGTCAAAAAGACCCTAAAAATAATCTTTTGCGGCGAGCTCCGCATACTTTGAATTGTCTAACAGCAGATGATTGGGATCGTCCTTATGCCCGGAGTGAGGCTGCTTTTCCAATGAAGGATCAGAGGCAGAATAAGTTTTGGCCCTCTGTTGCAAGGATTGACAATGCCTATGGCGATAGAAATTTGATTTGTTCTTGTCCTTCTATGGATGACTACTAATTAACACTGTTGGACCTGTGGGGCTAGACCGAAACCAGTTTAAGAGGTAAATTTCCACCGAAAACCTACTTATGGTTTTATATTCTTCGCTTGGCATATTGAATTGACCACACTATTGCCGAGTTTCATTGTTCTTTGGGGAGGACAGTATGGTTAAGAACAACGTAAAGAACAAATCTGCACAAACCTTTCAAAAAGAAGGGATAGAACTCCCTTCTCTTGCAGACGGATTAGAAGCATCACTCGAAAGTGGTAATACTTTTTCTGTTAATGGGACCAATGTTGTACGAGTGCCATTTGGAATTCGTCAACCTAGGCGCCAAAGACCAGAACGGCCTCACAGATGGATTACTTTGGTGTTGCCTTTGCAACCAGATGGCAATCCAACACCACCACCTCAAGCAGCCTGACTTTCTCCTGAATTCTGGTTAATTCTTAGATCAACCAATGCTTTAACTTCCGAAAGAGAGCATTTGCATGTTCTAAATGGAAGTAGTGACATTGGGCTTCGTTCGGGACGAACTAGCCATCTATTTTTTGTTTGTGGCAAGATCACGAAACCGCGATAGCGAATTGCCAGTTCTTCTTCAAATTGAAACCCCATAAATTACAAGGAATCAAAGATGTATATAATTTATTTCACTACACAACATATGGCGTGTCTAAATAAGTTAAGGAAAACTTAAGATTCTTGTGGCTCTCTATTTTGAGGAGTTTTAAAAGGATTGGCTGAGTTTTTTAGGATTCTTTTGATCTCCTGATGCACATATGGTGTGCTGAGCTATCAGCTTTTTGTTGGTGATGTCCAGGCTTAAACCTTGTTTGATTACTCATTTCAGATAAGTGAACACGAAGTTTTTATTCATATAAATGATGTTGAGTCGTGGACATTATTTAGTTGTTTGATATAGGATTCATTGTTAATAATCTGTTCAAAATATCTCTTATTGATTCATCTTTTGGGGGTTTATTATGATTGCTCATCAGTTGTCTGCCAATGACTTCAGAACCTAAATGAGTTAGTTGTATCCGAAGCGAAATTAATAATTCCATTCCTCCTCCACCTGAAAAAGATGCTATAGCTATTGGTCTTCCATTGAATAGATTCCTGAAGTCTTCGCTTTGAAGTGATAGTAAAGCGAGAGCATTAGTAAAAATAGGGGGAATTGATCCATTGTATTCAGGGGCACATATCACCCATCGTGGAATGCTTTCCATCTTCTTACTTAGTTTAAGAAGATCTTTGGGAACATTATTTGTGTCATATGTTCTTGGATTATATAGAGGTAGATTTACTGTTGTGAGGTCTATTAATTCACTTGATGCATTTAAATTGTGGCCAATCTCAATGAATCGCTTGGCAAGTTTTAAATTTTCTCCGTTACTAGCAGTAATAACTAGAAAGTTTGTGGATTGGCTCATGGGAATCTGCAAAAGAAGTGAATGAATAGTGGTGTTACTTGACTATTAATAGTTGGAACCGATTTTACGATGATGTATTGCGGTTGTTCCTTCTAAATCTATAACTTTGCCATGCTCGATTTCTGCATAAATTAGCCAATGGTCTCCACATTCCATACGTTGTCGAACTGTTCCGTCTAGCCATGCTAAGCCTTCAGGAAGTATTGGTTGCCCATTAGGACTTTCGTCGATTGTTAAGCCTGAAAATCTATTTGTTCCTGGAGGGAAAGGTTGGAGAAATTGTTTCATTAATTCGCTTTGTCTTCCTGCAGCTAGAACATTGAGAGTGAAGTGATCACCACAATGGAGTAGTGCCCCAACTGCTCTGTCTTTTGCTACCGCAATACTTAAACCTGGAGGTGCAAAACTCGCTTGACTTACCCAACTGGCTATCATTGCACCGGTTAATTGTTCTTTGCCTTCTCCTTTTTTTGCTGTTAATACACACAGTGAGCCTACAATTCTTCCTAACGCTTGTATTAAGGGGTCATTTCTGCTGGCATTAATGCTTCCACTGACTTTAGGTTGTCGAAGTGTTTTTAACTTGAGAAGTTTTCTTCCAAAACTTGTTCCAGTTTCTTCTAACTGTTTCACAATGAGAGTGTTTGGACTGAATTGTATGCGGATTGGTTTAAAAGCAAAGTCAAAACCTCCATTAGATAGTTTGCTTTCTAGTAGATCAATAGCTTCTCCACTCCATCCATAGCTCCCGAAAATTCCTACAGGTTTTTCTTTGTCGCCTTCTGAAAGTAAGCTTCCAAGAGCAGAAACAATTGGTGTTGGTGCATGTCCTCCAAGTGTGGGACTTCCAATTAGATAGCCATCTGCTTTTTTTATAGTAGATATTAATTCATTAGTTGACGCAAATTCGCAATTTAGGCTTTCAACTTTTACTCCTGTTCTATTAATACCAGTTGCTAAAGCATCAGCAATTGCGGCAGTGTTGCCATAGGCACTAGCAAATATCAATGCTACTTTTATAGCGTCTTTATGTTGATTTTCACCCCAACATCTGTAGTCATTTAGTAAACTGCGCCAACTGGATTCAATTGCTGGCCCATGGCCTGGAGCAATAGTACGAATTTCAAGTTCTTCTAATTTTTCAATTAATGCATTTACTTGACTAACCATTGGCGCCATAAGACAGTCAAAATAATATCTACGATCTTCTTCTGTACTACTTCGATTGCTTTCTGCCCAAGATTCTGTGCAAAGATGTGCTCCAAAAAATTTGTCACTCATTAGAATTCCAAGTGTTTCTTCAAAGGCCCAAAGGCCTCCTGGCCACCGAGCAGTAGCAGCGGGAATTAATCTCAATCGGTATTCATTGGAGAGTTCTAGTACATGTTCAGATCTGATTATTTGTAATTCTGGGAGTTGAATAGTATCGCTTGCGCCATGCTGTTCTTTTTTTTGATCGGTAGGCTTTTTTTGTCTCCATATATCACTAATTAATTTTGCTCCAGGACTAGAACATATTACTTTCGTATTTGGATAGAGATTGACTAATTTTTTTAATAGAGATATTCTATTAGGATTAACATGACCAATTAAGATTGATAAATGTGCATTGCCTAGTGGAATCTCTTTTTGGATAGCTTTAAGAAATAAATCACTAAAAGTATCGCCAGGTGGATTTATTAGTATTATTTGGTCATTATTTGTTTTGTATTTATTACTGTGAGTAAGTAAGAATGAATTAGAGGTACTTCCTCTTTCTAGACCATATTCAATTTCAAAACGTAGTCTTTTAGGACTTAAGCCTCTAAGGCTAATTATTCCTTCTTCAATAGGTATTTTTATTAATTGCCTTTCGGTAAGGTGATTTGGCTGGATGTCCACAGTTTAAATAAAGGACCTTAGTAGGTACTTCCTACTCTACGATGATGAACTGCAGTTTTAGCTTGTTTATTGGCAACGTTGCCATTTTCAACAACAGCATAGATTATCCAATGATCTGGAGTTTCTAGTCTTTGTTTGACTATACAATCGAGAAAGGCAAGTGCGTCAGTTAGGACAGGTCCACCTTTTGCAATATCTTCCAGAACACTAACCCCAGAAAAACGGTCTGCTCCAGGTGGAAATCTCTTCAAAAAGTGCCTAAATAAATGGAGATAGTTATCTTCTTGTAGAATATTAATTACAAATCTATCACCAACTTGCATGAGCGCTTCTATAGCTCGATCTTTGGCTACTGAAACTGTTAAACCTGGAGGTTCAAAACTAGCTTGACTAACCCAACTTGCTATCATTGCGCTGCTTCGTTGCTTGAGTCCATCTTTTTGGCTTGCTGTTACTACATATAGTCCTCCGCTAACTCGACCAATTGCTTTGTTTAGATCTGCATCTAAGCTTTTCGTTGTGGCAATATTTTGTTTTCTATTTAGTAATTGTCCAACATCAGTTCCAGCTTCTTCAAAATATTGGTATGTATTGCTATCAGGAATTTGACGAACTCTTAATGGCTTAAAAGCTTCCTTTTGTCCCAGAGTATTGAGTTTATTCACTACAACATCAATTGGCTCATCATTACCACCAAAGGCATCATAAATACCTATCCATTGTTTTTGCTTCAGGGCTGCAATTAAAGTGCCTATCCCATTTTTTAATTCCATTTGTGGCTCGCTAGGCCATGTTGGTACTATTACAGCATTTGCTTCTCCAATAAGAGCAGTCAGTTCTTGAGGGTCAGTTGCTTGTAAATCAATTAGTTGAGCTTGTGCTGATGTTTTGCCAATGCCATGCGCTATAGCTTGACTTAAACGATCACAGAATCCATATTGACTGATATAGCATATTGCTGCATAATTTTCTCCTTTACTTTTTGCTGTGCTCCATTCTCGATAATTGTTAACCCAGCCATTTAAATGATATTTTAAGAGAGGTCCATGTCCAACTGCAATAGTATTGATTTGCGGTAGATTATCTATTCTCTTAATTGCTTGTATCACACTTCTAGCATTTGGTCCCATTAGACAATCGTAGTAAAAACGAAAATCTTCTTTTATAGCCTCCGCATTTATATCAAAGGTTTCTTCAGAGCAATAGTGAAGTCCAAAAGCATCGCAGGTAAAAAGTATTCCACTTCCGTGATCGTAAGAAAAAATAGTGTCAGGCCAATGAAGATTTGGTGCACTTATAAATTCTATTCGATGAATAATTCTGCTCTCTGGATTAGTTCCAAGATTTATTTCATCCCCACTTTTAATCGATTTGGAATTGAAATCTTGATGTATTTGATTTTCTAGAAACTTTATTGCTACTTTAGAAGCAAAGACTTTGATTTCAGGATTTATCTCCAATAGTTTTGCTATTAGTCCTGAATGATCAGGTTCTGTATGACTAACAATTAGGTAATCAATGTCATTTGGATGCACTTTTTCAGAGAGCAGTTCTATCCAACTGGATTCAAATTTAAGGTGACTTGTATCTATAAGAGCAGTTTTTTCACCTTTGATCAAAAAACTGTTATAAGTCGTGCCATTCCTAAGGCCAAATTCAATATCAAATCTACTTCTGTCCCAGTCGAGAGAGCGAATTGTTGTTGTATCTTTGCCTATATCTTTGACTTGTAGTGAAAGTCGTTCTTTTGAATTTGAGATGTTTGTTCTATTGTTTGTCATGGATAGTATGCATCGATGTATTGATCTACAGCAGAATTCTGCTGTTTAATGAAATGACTAAGCCGTTGATAGTGAATCTTATGACCACGATATACCTGGAAGCCAGGTTACAAGTGAGGGAAATATCATGATCAATACTAAGACACAGATTTGAATACATATGAATGGCACGACTCCTTTGTAAATCGATCTCGTAGCAATTGATTTGGGGGTAACGCCACGCAGGTAAAAAAGAGCAAAGCCGAATGGCGGGCTTAGGAAAGACGTTTGAAGATTTAGACCTATTAATACACCTAACCATAGTAGGCCGTCTGGACCCAGAAGTTCGCGAGCTGCTGGAAGTAGAAGAGGGACAACTATGAAGGCGATTTCGAAAAAGTCAATAAAAAAACCTAATACGAAAATGGTGCTCATACTGAACGTCAAGAATCCAAT
>QCKC01000001.1 GCA_003215635.1 Prochlorococcus sp. AG-409-J19 | reverse complement strand
AGCTAATTCAGCCTTCTTGGAAGGACCTGCCTGCAGGGCCATGGATAACTTCATTGAGTTTTGTAAAGACTAACACTAAGAATTGTGAAGCCTGCATTTGATTGCCCTTTTAAGCAAAAAATTAGGTATTATTACCTAATGGGTTCATGCCCCCATGTTGTGTAGTAACCACGTGGCAGTTTTCAAATAAATCATTACTCCGGCTACATCTGTAGCTGTGGTTATAAATGGCGCAGACATTAAGGCAGGATCTAGTCCCATTCGATCAAATAGCAATGGCAGAGCTGCACCTGCTGTAGCTGCAAGCGTTGTAATTGCTATAAGACTAATTCCAACGGCTGCTGCTACAAGAGGTCCTTCTCCTCTCCACCAAGCAAAAGGAACAACTACTACAAGCATTAGCAACCCAAGTAATGCACCTGCAATAGTTTCTCGTAAAATTGCTTTAAACAATCCCAATGCTTGAATCCTTTGGGTGCTCAGCCCTCTAATGACTACAGTTGAGCTTTGTGCTCCAACATTTCCACCAGTTCCAATTAATAAGGGAATAAAAGCAGCCAGTAAGACAACTTGTTCGAGAACACCGTCATTTAATGCAATCACTTGAGTAGTAAAGCTATTTGCAATAACAAGTACTGCAAGCCATACAACACGTCTTCGCGCTACAACGAACAAATTGCTTTGGAAATAATCATCTTCATCACCTGCCTGTACAGCTCCAGCCGCATATAAATCCCTTGTGGCTTCTTGTTCTATTACATCAATGACATCATCTACAGTAACGATTCCTACCAGTCTTTTTTCTTTATCAACTACTGGTAATGCCAAAAAATCATATCTTTGAATTGCTCTGGCTACTTCTTCTTGATCAGTGTGTGTACTAACACTCACAACATCACGTGTCATTACATTGCCAATACAATCTTCTGGATTTGCCGTAACTAAATCCCTCAAAGAGAGTATTCCTGTTAGATGCCTTTCGGCATCTGTTACATACAAGCTATAAATCGTTTCTGTTTCTGTTGCTTTGCTTCTGACGATATTTAGGGCTTGCGAGGCACTATGAAACTCTTTTAAATCTATGAATTCTGTCGTCATCAGCCTTCCGGCTGTTTCTTGTTCATAACCGAGCAATTGAGCTGTTACGCGTCTTTCTTCAGGGCTTAATTCGGCTAAGAGGCGTCTAACTACTTTTGCTGGGAGTTCATCGAATAAATGGACACGATCGTCAGGTGACATCTCCTCGACCAATTCCAGAACTTCATTAGAGCGGAGGCGATCAAGCAGACTTTGTTGCACTCCCGCATCAAGGTATTCATAGACCTCTATAGCTTCATTTTTGGTAAGTAGCCTGAAGGCTAGAGCTTGCAGTATCTGTGGCAAGAGGCCAATGGCTTCAGCTATATCAACAGGTTGTACCGGCTCGAGCAAAACCTTCACTGAGTCATAGTTGCCTGAGGACAACAATGCTTCCAGTTCCTGGGCTACTACTTCTGGAGGTTGAGGACCACTTATGACTGATGCCCCCGTGGTTTCATTCATCGGCGGCTTTTAATAGCTTTAATAGTGTATGACTATTTGTACCATTATTCATTTCTCAATCCATGTCTTTGAACGTAAGTCAGCTTTTGGTTAAGACAGCCACTGGAGATGAAATTTCTTTAGGGAAATTTTCTGGAAAAGTACTTTTGATAGTTAACGTTGCTAGTCAGTGCGGTTTTACCAAGCAATATGCTGGTTTGCAGGAGTTGCAAAATCTATATGGACCCAAAGGTTTTCAGGTTTTAGCATTTCCTTGTAATGATTTTGGTGCGCAGGAGCCAGGCACGCTTGAGGAGATCCAGTTGTTTTGTTCTTTAAAGTATAAAGTTACCTTTCCGTTGTTTCAAAAAGTTCATGCTAAAGGTTCTACCACCGAACCATTTACAACGCTTAATCAATTTGAGCCTAAAGGAGATGTGGAATGGAATTTTGAAAAGTTTCTTATTTCAAAGGATGGCTCTATTCTGAAGAGATTTAAGAGTAATGTCGATCCTTTAAGTGAAGAAATAAAGAATGCAATTAGTAATGCTTTGAATGATTAAGGTGAGATCCAATTTGATAGCCAAGGTAAGACATAATACAACCCATAAATAATGTATTTACAATAGAAAATATTCCTATATTTACCTGTCCGTGCAATATTAAATCAAATGATTTTAGCATCCAGCTGCTGAATGTTGTAAGCGAACCGCAGAACCCCACGCCCATTATTAATCGCAGGCGTTTCTTAGCACTAGTCCCAAAAATAATACCTAATATTAAAGCTCCCGCAATATTAACTAAGAATTCTTGGTTTATTTGCCATCTAATTAATGCGCCAGGAACTGCTCCAATTGCCAAATAAATTAATTCATAAATTTGAAATTTAAAAGTATTTTTTTCTCTAAGCATATTTAAGAGAATATCCAAGGTAAGCAGCTATTAGGCCTCCGATTACTGATATTGCAGCATAAGAAAAGAAGGTTTTCCATTTTCGTTGAATTGAAATTTCTAAAAGCTCAATTGTAAACCCTGAAAAAGTGCTTAAACTTCCAAGAAAACCTGCAGTTAGAAAGAATAGCAAAGGCGACAAGTGACTTGAGGAATGTACTCCAAGTAATAATCCAAGATGAAAAGTTGCCAGCATATTGATTATAAAAGTAGCCCAATATTTTTTCTTGAGTAAAGATTTGAATTGAATCCCTAGCTTTAATCTTGTCCAAGATCCAACTATTCCTCCAAGTCCAACCATAAAGAATGCAATGAAATTGCTGGCTGTACTGTCAGTCACTTACCCATCCACGTTTTGCAAGATTAATACTTGCAAAACGGTTGTAGTTAGTTAGTTGCACATATATCCATTGTTTTCCATCTTCTCCTTGAAAATATCGAAGAATTTGCAGAGGTGTACCAATATTCACTGTATGGAGTTGAGGAGCAGTGTTGAATGGAGATGTTCTGAGAGTGCAATTTGAACCGGCCAATATGGGTCCAGCTTGATAGTTTCTTCTTATTTGTATATCTTTTGCGTCTCCTCCTCCTGCGGGTAAGTTGGTAGGTCCCAGTAAAGATAAACCAAGTAAAAAACTTAATCGAATTAGATATGAAATATTATTCATTTTATATGTCCAATGAAGACATATCTAATTCAATACTATGTGTTTCTATAAATTCTCTGCGCGGAGCAACTTTGTCACCCATCAGTATGGTGAAAATTCTGTCCGCTTCAAGGGCATCTTCTATTTCAACTCGCTTCATAGTCCTAGTGGTTGGGTCCATTGTTGTTTCCCATAATTGTTTTGGCATCATTTCTCCTAGGCCCTTAAATCTTTGAATCGTGTAGTTAGCTTTTTCACCAAATTCAGATATTGTTTTTTGTAGGTCATTTTCGTTATAGCAATAGGTATGTTTTTTTCCCCTTTCAACTTTATAAAGGGGGGGACAAGCAATGTAGATATATCCACCTTCTACTAAAGCTTTCTGATATCTATAGAAGAAGGTTAATAAAAGTGTGCGTATATGAGCGCCATCTACATCTGCATCAGTCATGATTACTACTCGATGATAACGAAGGTTACTTGAATCAAATTCTTCACCTTTAATACCCAGACCAAGTGCTGTTATCAATGCTTGTATTTCAGTATTTTTGTATATTTTAGAATCATCTGTTTTCTCAATATTTAATATTTTACCTCGTAAAGGCAAGATAGCTTGAAATTTACGATCTCTGCCTTGCTTGGCCGATCCACCAGCGGAGTCACCCTCAACAATATATATTTCTGATTCTGAAGGGTCTCTAGAACTACAATCCGCTAATTTACCTGGCAAGGTAGAACTTTCGAGTACGCTTTTTCTTCGTACAAGTTCTCTAGCTCGTCTAGCTGCTTCTGCAGCTTGAAATGCTTGTATTGCTTTCTCTAGTATTAAGTCAATTACTGCAGGATTGAATTCTAGATATTGACTGAGAGCCTCGCCAACTAGACTATCTACTATTCCGCGAACTTCAGTATTCCCTAGTTTTGTTTTTGTTTGTCCTTCAAATTCTGGTTCGGGCACCTTTACTGAGAGAACTACAGTTAATCCTTCTCTAATATTTTCACCAGCAAGATTAGAGTCCCCATCTTTGCGCTTTCCTCTTTTTTTTGCAAAAGAGTTCAGGGTTCTAGTTAAGACTGTTTTTAAACCTTCAATATGTGTTCCACCATCAACAGTTCTGATGTTATTTGCAAAGCCAAGAATACTGTCTGAATATGCATCTACACACCATTGAAGTGCTGCTTCAACTTGAACATTATCTTTTTCGGAATTCACATAAATAATTTCTGGGTGTAAAGAATCCTTCTCTTTAGTCATATAGGCTACATATTCTTTGATGCCTCCTTCATAAAAATAAACTTCCTCGTATGGATTTCCTTCTTCAGTTAATGATTTAGCTCGTTCATCTCTAAAAATAATTCGCACACCTCCATTTAGGTACGCGAGCTCTCTTAAACGAGAGGATAAAGTGGTGTAATCAAAATCAATACCACCGGTAAATATTTCCGTATCTGGTTTAAAACGTATAGATGTACCAGTTTGTTTTTCTTCTTTTGGAGGTTGTTCTTTTGATTCAAGATTGCCAATAGGTGCGCCACGTTCAAAACGCTGCTCATGAATTTTCCCTTGTCTGCGAACCGATACTTCTACCCATTCACTTAATGCATTAACTACTGAAACTCCAACACCGTGTAATCCTCCAGATACTTTGTATCCACCGCTTCCAAATTTGCCCCCAGCATGGAGCACTGTTAGAACAGTTTCTAAAGCACTTTTTCCAGTACGTGGATGTACATCAGTAGGGATTCCGCGTCCATTATCACTAATAGATGCTGATCCATCAGCACCCAGTACGACGATTATTTCGTTGCAATGGCCCGCTAAGGCTTCATCAACAGAATTATCAACTACCTCATATACAAGATGGTGAAGACCTCTCGGTCCTGTTGAACCGATATACATCCCAGGTCTTTTCCTAACGGGCTCTAGGCCCTCAAGTACCTGGATTTGTGCGGCGCCATAGGCTGCCTGGACTTTGGAGTCTTGACTCATTCTGATATTCCAAAGCCAGGAAAGGCTGTTCTGAGGGAGCTCAAGTACGAGAAACCTCAACCTGGCAATTCAATCTAACATTGAAATTGACGAAAGGCTTGAAGATGATTATTAGAGAACTTTGTGGAGCAATCTCGTTACGATTTTGTAGCTTCAGAATGCCTCATGGATGCTGAAAGACAAACAAAACCCCTTTTAATTGTTTTGCTTGGCCCTACGGCTAGTGGAAAAACTAGGCTTGCAATAGAAATTGCAGAGAAATTAAGAATCAATGTTTTGAACATTGATTCGAGACAGCTTTACAAAGGAATGGATATAGGGACAGCTAAGCCAACTCAAGAACAACAAAAGCGCGTTAATCATTTACTGCTTGATTTGCGACCACCTGATCAACCAATTACTCTTCAAGAATTTAAAGAGGTAGCTGATCCTTTATTGAATAAAGATCTGGAATTAAACGGAGTTTCTTTTTTGGTTGGAGGCAGTGGACTTTATTTGAAGGCATTGATAAGTGGCTTTGATCCACCAGCTGTTCCGCCTCAAATAGCTTTCCGAAAGCAAATTGCTTCTCTAGGACAAGAAACTTGTCACTCTCTTCTTTCAATGGCTGATCCTCAGTCTGCAAAGAGAATTTCAAAGGCGGATGCAATGCGCACCCAGCGTGCATTGGAAGTTCTTTATGCAACTGGGCAGACTATGACTAGTCAGAGAAAAAAAAATGCTCCTTCATGGCGCATTCTTGAGCTAGGTCTGGATCCAATTAATCTTACGGAAAGAATTGTGCAGCGAACTAATTATCTCTATGCAAATGGATTATTAGAAGAAGTTGAGGCGTTGATCTATCGATTTGGGACTGACCTACCCTTATTGCAAACAATTGGATATGGCGAGGCTTTGCAATTTCTTAATGGTGAGATTAGTAAAGAGAAAGCCATTGCAATAACTAATCGTAGGACTCAACAATTTGCTAAACGACAGCGTACCTGGTTTCGTGGACAACATAAGCCTCATTGGCTTAATGATGAGGAACCTCTGAGGGAAGCTATGTCTTTGATCCAAGTCGGTCTAGGCTGGTCATAACAGGCATGAAAATCCCTCTATTAGTTTATTTGTGCCTTCTCTTCTAAATAACGTACTGAATGCCCCCACGTCCTCGTTTTGATCGCCGCGCTCCTGTTAGGGAGCTTCCTAATATCAATGATCGTATTACTTATCCGAAATTACGGGTAGTAGATGCAGACGGCACTCAGTTGGGTGTGATCACACGAGAGGAAGCCTTGGAGGTTTCTAGAGATAGGGAATTAGATTTGGTTTTAGTTAGCGAGAAGGCGGATCCTCCTGTTTGTCGAATAATGGATTATGGAAAGTTTAAGTTTGAGCAAGAAAAAAAAGCTAAAGAAGCAAAGAAAAAGTCTCACCAAACAGAAGTAAAAGAAGTCAAAATGCGCTATAAAATTGATCAACATGATTACGATGTTCGAATAGGCCACGCTCAACGTTTCTTGAAATCTGGAGATAAGGTCAAATGCACTGTGATTTTTCGAGGGAGAGAAATCCAGCACACTGCTTTAGCAGAAACTTTGCTTAAGAGAATGGCAAAAGATCTAGAAGAACAAGCTGAGGTACAGCAATCACCTAAGCGTGAAGGTAGAAACATGATTATGTTTTTGACTCCTAGAAAAACTCCCTTGATAAAAAAAGACGTCGAGGAGGCACAACCTACAAAGGCTGTAAGAACAATTAATTTGCCCGATCGATCAAATCAAAAGAAATTGGCAATGAAAACAAAGACAAAAGAGGAGTAGGCCACAAGAACTTGATTATTTGTTGGATTTTTGCAAGTTTCCTTCCTTTGCTAGCAAATACAGTGCTTGTCCAAAGCTGGAAATTGTTTTAATTTTGTCAAGCTTAGTTAAGACCTTAAATTCCGAATCTAGCCAGACACTGGGTTTCAGAATTGTCACAGTTTTATGGGACACACAAGAGATTGTCACCGGGGCTGTAGCTCCTTAAGGTAGCCACATTGCAACCTGGCCTAACGGCGTGCGATTTCATATTCAACAAGAAAGCGACATCCCCGCTTCGAGCCAGCTCTACAACCAGATTTGTTTTGCAATTGCTGCAAGACACTATCCTCCTGGTCATCGTTTACCAAGTACTCGCCAATTAGCGATGCAAACCGGCTTGCACCGCAACACCATTAGCAAGGTCTATCGACAGCTTGAAACAGATGGTGTGGTTGAAGCAATGGCTGGTTCGGGTATTTATGTAAGGGACCAGCAAAAGCCCAGGGAGATGCGTACGCCTTTGCATGTTCGCAATAAGGGAGTAAAGGATTTAGATCAAGAAGTTCGAAAGTGTGTTGATGGATTGTTGAATTCTGGATGTACTTTGCAGCAGACAAGAGAATTATTGACAAGAGAAATTGATTGGCGCTTGCGCTGCGGGGCAAGGGTTTTGGTTAGTACTCCCCGAGAAGATATTGGTGCTTCAATGCTGATTGCAGAGGAATTGCAACCTCATTTGGATGTACCCGTAGAGGTTGTTCCTATGGAGGAATTGGAAAGTGTTTTGGAGAGTGCAAGTAAAGGCACTGTTGTTACTAGCAGATATTTTCTTCAACCTTTAGAAGAATTAGCTAAATCTCATGGAGTGAGAGCTGTTGCAGTTGATTTGAACGATTTTCGTGAAGAACTCGCCATGTTGAAAGAACTGCGAGCAGGTAGTTGTGTAGGACTTGTCAGTATCAGCCCAGGCATTCTCAGAGCTGCTGAGGTGATTTTGCACAGTATGCGTGGCAATGAACTTTTGCTTATGACTGCTACTCCTGATGTGGGTAGTCGGTTACTGGCTCTTTTAAGAGCAGCAAGTCATGTACTTTGTGATAGCCCTAGTCTCCCTTTAGTAGAACATAGTCTTCGTCAAAATCGTTCTCAGTTAATTAGAATGCCACAAGTTCATTGTGCTGAGAGTTACCTTAGTAATGCCACAATTGAGCAATTAAGGAAAGAAATTGGTTTGCTTGTTTCCTGAAATAATCTCAGTCATTTGTTGGGATGTTTAAATCTTTTAAATCCGATCTGGAAATAATCAAAGCAAGAGATCCTGCTGCCAGAGGACTTGTTGAGATTCTCCTTTGTTATCCTGGTTTGCAAGCTTTGGCATTACATCGTGTTAGTCATCGACTTTGGAAATATGGTTTGCCACTAATTCCAAGATTATTGAGTCAAATGACTCGTTCTTTAACGGGTATAGAAATTCATCCTGGTGCAACTATTGGGCAAGGTGTTTTTATCGATCATGGAATGGGAGTTGTTATAGGGGAAACCGCAGAAATAGGTAATCGTTGTCTTTTATATCAAGGAGTTACTCTTGGAGGGACTGGAAAAGCCCATGGTAAACGTCATCCAACGCTTCAGGAGAATGTAGTAGTTGGTGCAGGGGCAAAGGTTTTGGGCGCAATAAAAGTTGGGGCAAATACAAGAATTGGCGCAGGTTCAGTTGTCGTAAGAGATGTTGAAGCAGACAGCACAGTTGTTGGGATACCTGGTCGAGTTGTACATCAGAGTGGGGTCAGAATTAATCCTTTGGCACACTCGGCATTACCTGATGCAGAGGCAAATGTGATTAGGAACTTGATGGAAAGAATTGATCAATTGGAGAATCAAGTTTCATCTCTTCAAAGTTATTTGCATGACATCTCAGAAGGAAGAAATCCTCAAAATATAACTTCAGGCAAGGCCCAAAGTCTTAAAGATAAGGAAATAATTGAATTTTTAGGGGAGAAAAATGACAGTTAATCATTCCTTATTAGTTGATTCTGAGGCAGGCTGAAACATAAACATAGAGTAGATAACATTTCTCCTCATGTTTGTCATCATTTCAAGAAACATGTCATATCCTTCATTCTTATATTCAATAAGAGGATCTTTCTGGCCATATCCTCTTAGACCTACAGACTCTCTAAGGGCATCCATTGCTTGTAAATGCTCTCTCCAAAGATTATCTATTTGTTGAAGAATAAAAAACCTTTCTGCTTGTTTCATTAAGCCAGGACTTTTTTCTTCTATCTGGGATTCTTTCATGTCATAGGCATTTCTTAATTGTTCTTGTAAAAACGATTTGAGTTGATCAATATCTAGTCCATTTAGCTGATTAGGATTTAAATCTTTTAAGAGGTATACAAACTCTTGTACTTTGCTTACTAATTGATTTAAATCCCATTCTTCAGGAGGCAAGTCAGGATTCACATATGCTTCAACAATATCCTCCATAGTTTGTTCGCCATATCCAATTACTTGTTTTTTTAGATCAATACCATTAAGTACGCGTCGCCGTTCTGAATAAACAGCTTTTCTTTGATTGTTCATAACTTCATCATATTCAAACACTTGTTTGCGAATATCATAGTAATAAGTTTCGACTTTCTTTTGAGCACCTTCTAATGAACGTGTCAGCATTCCTGATTCAATAGGCATATCTTCGTCAACTTTAAAAGCATTCATTAAGGAAGCTACTCTTTCTCCGCCAAAAATTCTTAATAGATTATCTTCTAGTGATAGGAAGAACCTTGTGCTACCTAAATCTCCTTGGCGAGCGGATCTACCTCTTAACTGATTATCAACTCTACGGGATTCATGACGTTCCGTACCTATTACGTGTAGTCCTCCAGCCTCTCTAACTTTAATTTCTTCTTGTAAGACTACTGAATCATACTCATTCTTAACTTGTGCAATTGCTTTTCGTAAGTCATCAATTTGATTGTCATTAGTAGGTGCCTTTTCTGCTGCTGTTGAAATCTTATCTTCTAATTCAATTGTAGTTAGTGCCCGATCTCCCCATTTTGCAATTAGATCACGCGTTAATTTATTTAAGGTTTCATTTGTTTCTTCTGTAAGGGTACATGGATAAAGACTTCCAAAGGCATTAAACTCATTATTTGAAAAAGATTTGTTTTGTTTATTAGTCTTAGATCCAAAACCCTCATGTTTTTTGCCGTTTAAGCTCCTTTGAAGAGGAATTGGTGGTTTATGTCCCTCTTCCGGTTTGACTAGGCGAGGTAATAGCACTTCTCGTAACTTTAGTCGCGCCATATAGTCACTATTACCCCCGAGAATTATGTCAGTTCCCCTGCCTGCCATATTTGTTGCAATAGTTACGGCACCAGCACGACCAGCTTGGGCAACAATTTCTGCTTCTCTTTCAACATTTTCGGGTTTTGCATTTAACAGATTATGAGGAACTTCTTGTTCGGCCAATAAAGAGCTTAAAAGCTCACTTTTTTCAACACTTGTAGTTCCAACAAGAACTGGTCGGCCTTGTTTGTGTATCTCGAAGGTCTCTTGGGCTACAGCACGCCATTTTGCTGCTTCAGTTTTAAAAACTTGATCTACCCAATCTTGACGCGCAACTTTTCTATTGGTTGGAATAACTGAAGTCTCTAATTTATAGGTTTTTTCAAATTCAACTTCCTCTGTTTTTGCTGTACCTGTCATTCCTGCTAGGCGTGGATATAGTAGAAAGAAATTTTGATAAGTTATTGACGCAAGAGTTTGAGTCTCAGGTTGAATATCTAATTTTTCTTTCGCTTCTATTGCTTGATGTTGTCCATCACTCCAGCGACGACCAGGCATTACTCTTCCTGTGAATTCATCAACAATTACTGCCTCACCGTCTCTGACTATGTAGTTGACATCTCTGATGAATAATTCTTTAGCTTTTAAAGCATTTGTTATATAATGTGCCCAAGGATCAGCTGGATTAAATAAATCACTTATTTGTAGTTGTTTTTCAACCTTCCCAAATCCTTGATCAGTAAGTATACAGCTTCTTTGTTTTTCATCAACTTCATAATCACCTTCTGGATCAATTCCATCTTTGCCCATTTCTGCCGCTCTTTCTAAAGAATGAGCTACTGCTGCAGCCTTTTGATATTTCTCTTGTGGTCTTTCTATTTGTCCAGAAATAATTAATGGTGTTCGAGCCTCATCAATAAGAATGGAATCCACTTCATCGATTACGCAAAACTGAAATTCTCTTTGAACTACTTCATTAATGTCTGTAGCCATATTATCTCTAAGATAGTCAAAACCGAGTTCGGAATTAGTGGCATATGTGATATCGCATGAGTAGTTCTTTTTTCTCTGCTCAGGACTCATGTCTTGTTGAATTAAACCAACACTGAGTCCTAAGAATCGATGAATTTGTCCCATCCATTCAGCATCACGCCGTGCCAAATAATCGTTAACAGTTACTACATGGACCCCTCGACCGGTTAAAGCATTTAAGTAACTGGGTAGCGTTGCGACAAGGGTTTTACCTTCTCCTGTTTTCATTTCTGCTATTTGTCCTTCATGAAGGACCATGCCTCCAATTAATTGCACGTCGAAGTGTCTCATCCCTAGAACTCTTTTGCCTGCTTCACGTACAACGGCAAACGCTTCAGGCAACAACTCATCAAGCATTAACAGTTGTTGATCTAGTTGACCGACTTTGCCTAGTTTTTCCTGAAACTGAGCTGTTTTCGCTCGAAGTTCTTCGTCACTCAGTGGAGCAATATCCTCCTCAAGGAGATTGATGTCAGTGACTAATGGTTGATAGCGCTTCAGCTTGCGGGTATTAGGGTCACCCAGCAGGAGCTTGAGCATGGCTTAAAAATTGACCAGGGAACTTTAGTAAGCCTAACGAGGTTCAAAGCTTATATTTGAGAAAATTGTTTTTAGAATTGGTTTTGGTTAGCTTTCATTACTTTATGAATGAGTCCTCACCTTCGAAGTACATTGATCTGGCTAGCTCAAACCTTCAGTTTTGAGTAAATGGTTTGAGTGAAATTTTCATGAGAAAACGTTTCCAAAGATTAAATAATGGATTGGCTTTACGAAGGCTTGCCGTCCAATTGGACGCATCACTTCAGGAAGCGCAAAATTTTTCGAACCTTTTTGCCTACAAGTCACTGGTAAGTCTTTATAAAAGCAGGCCTGTTCTTTTGAAAGTTTTGAAATTCCTATGGTTAATTGGATTGCGATCTAATCGTCAGATGCCCAAACTGTCAATGTGGTTGGCGATGGCAGCTCATAATTCAAACTGTTTGGATTTTGATGTGGAACAAATTACAAATGCCCTTATAAATACTGAAGCTTGGTCTGAAACACATAAAGAGTTACTTTATTCTCGATGGAATTCTTCTTTTCGATTCTCTGATTCTCAGAGATTGATGAATTTTTTACTGGAGTCTCATAATCAAAAGATTTTTTTATGGCATCATTACGATCCTTTTGGTTATTTGCCGAAAACTTGGATTGCAGTTTTAGAGGAATTAACTAAAAGAGATTGGCTTGTTGTTGTTTCGTCATCAAATCTATCTAAAGAAAACAAAGAAGCGCTTGAAAATATAAGTATTTTAGTGACCAGGAGGTTAAACATAGGACTTTGTATTGGTGCCTATAGAGATTTCAGTTTGTTACTTGCTGATAGATTAGATGTATTAGAGAAATTTAAGTATTTGATTCTTGCAAATGATAGCACCATTCCTATTTTAGGCTCAAAAAAATTCTGTGATGTAATTGATGAATTTGAGTTTAAACTATCTTCTAGTGATCCCATGATGGTAGGCATGACAGATTCGATAGAGCGCAATCTCTATCATTTGCAATCTTATTTGTTAGGGGTAAATAATGTACTTATGAAAAGCAACTGTTGGAGAAACTTTTGGCACACATTACCATTGAAAGGTGACAAAGATAACTTGATTGATCAGGGAGAGATTGGTTTGACGCAGGCAATGATTTCATCAGGGGTTAGTACATGGTCTAAGCATGGATTGATGGATTTACTTGTAAGTCAAAATGGTATTCATGCTGAACTAGCAAGTTATAATATCTTTGATCCAAGAGAAGTAAACATGACTCTTTTCGCTTGGAGAACTTTGTTAAAAGATGGATTTCCTCTGATAAAAAAACAAGTTTTGTTTGGTTTTCCAATGTCCAATTCTTCTTTAAATGATCTTGATCAACTTTACCAATGGATCCCAGATGGTACTGAGGATTTCAAAATGGATTTGAGATATCTTTTGCGCTCTCGATTCAGTAACAAATATGGATTGCAACCTTAGGCCTTCCCACATTATTTAATATAATTGATAGGCTTAGCGGTAATGGAAACAGACTCCTGTGAAACTATCAATTCTAGTTATATCGCGAACGCCGAATCTATTGAACCAAATGCTTGCAAGCGTTGTTCATGCAACTAGTCTGCCTAATTCAGAAGTAGAAATTTTGTGCTCTTGGAATGGTGACCTTGAAGGTGAAAAAGAAATTAATAATTCTTCTGGATATGAGTTTCTTATAGCCCAGCGTACCCCATATCATTTTGCAGGGAATATGAATTCTCTCTCAATGCTTGCTAATGGAGAATATTTACTATTGATTAACGACGATGTAATTCTAGATTCAAATAGCATTGAGGCTGCTATGAATTGTCTCATAAATGAGTCTAAAGCTGGAATAGTAGGCTCACGGTTGAGGGATCAGTATGAACAGATAACTCATGCGGGAATTGTATTTGATAATAGACATTCTCCATATCATCTGCTCGATAAATTAGTACCTGCTGATGCAATCGAAGTGTCTGGTGGTAATAGGATTGTCCCTGCAGTTACTGGCGCTTTGATATTGATTAGCCGTGATAACTTCTCAAAATTACTTTTCAATGAGTCTTATCGTGTTTGCGGAGAAGATGTCGAGCTCTGTATTGATTTGCGCAAAAAGCTTCAGTTAGAAGTTTGGTATTCTCCTGCTTTTAGTGGCATTCATGAAGCGGAATCAACTCGTAAGGTTGTTGAGGAGCAAGGAGGAAATAGCGAAGATCTAGGAAGGTTACGTAAGCTTCATAGGCAATTCATCGAGGAAGCAAATATTGAACAGTTGCGTCATGAAATGATTTCATGCAGAAACGAATCTCAGGCTCTTCGCTCCTTAACAGATAAATGGAATGAATATGGGTTAAATATAAAATCAGAATTAGCTTATTGGCAAGAACAAACTCATTCTCTTCAATTAACCCGACTTCGTCAAAAAGATGAGATTGACAATTTGAAGCGTAAAGTTCAGAATTTGGAGTTACAACAAAGTAAGAAGAGTATTCATTGATTCCCCCATTATGCTTAAGAGAATTTTTTTAAATGTGAAAACACATAAAGGAGATACCCTCTACGGGTTTAATTTAGATTGGAAAATACATTGAAGATTATTTTTTCATTTTTTAAGTTTAAGCTAGTAATATGTTTATGCCTGGACTGCATAATTTGTCTCAATGACGCTGTCAGCAGATCTTTCAGTGAATAAAATGACTCTTCAAGGTAAGAAAATAGTTGTAACTGCTTATGATTTGGAGCAAATTGAGCATCGCGGAATTGCTGTTTACTCTAAGGCTTTGATTCGTAACCTCCATGCAGCAGGAGCAGAGGTCTGGTTATTGACTGAGTTTGATTCACCTATAAATGGTGGTGGATTAAACAAACTACCTATTCAGACAAAATCAATTATTCAGAGTACTAAAGTTCTAGAGTCATTATCTCAAGGAAGGATAGCCATATCAGCACATTGGATAGAAAGTAAAATACGTATTTTTCGGAAACTGGCAAATCTGTTGAGAGAATTAGAGGACTTGTTAGAATTTTTTCGTCGCCCACGTTATTATTCATCGCGAAATATACATAGAATTGATTTATCTGAATTATTCGATAGCCCTTATTTGAGGAATGATCGCTTAGGTTATCTTCAGTATATTGAAGGAATACTTTGTGCTAGGAAACTTTATTTCTCAACTCAAATAGCAGCTCTTTTAAAGAAACAGAAACCAGTAATAATAGATTTAAAGGGATTTGATGTTTTTATCACTTGCTGTCCATTAAATATAAAGCCTAAAAATATATCGGTTTTTGCTCAAACTGTTCACGATATCATTCCGCTTGAATATGCCCTGACTCATGATAATACACTTGGATTTAGTCATCGACTACAAGCATGTCTTGATTCAAGACGAATATTTGTTTCTGAATCAACCGCAATTAAATATCAGTCGAGGATTAATTATGATAATAAATTAGGCCTTGAATTTCATAACCAAAATCGCTCGCCTAAGGAGAAAGTTTTTATACAACCACCTTCATTAGATTTTCCATCTTGGCTTAGCGAAAATCCTGATCAAGTTAGTGATCTAAGACCAGTATGTCATTTGTTGAGGCCAAAGCAGAAGAAAGGTCTTGAACCATTTAAATATTTGCTTTTTAATTCTTCTGTTGAAGCTCGGAAGAATTTGTTATTTCTTGTTAAAGCATATGCAGAGTCAAATTTAGGAAGTCAAGGAATTAGGCTTTGTGTTACAGGTAGATTAAAGAAGGATTCTTACAGTAAGGCTGTTAAAGAAATCGTAAAAAATGAACCAGGCATTCTGTTGACTGGTTACATCAGTGAAAGTGCAAAGCTTGATCTTTATTTGAATGCGATGTCACTTCTTAGCCCATCTTTAGTGGAAGGGTTTGGAATACCTGTTTTGGATTCTGCTTGTTTAGGCATGACAGCAATTTCAAGTGACTGTGACTCACACAGAGAGATTCAAGCAATGGATGATTTTGCAGATATTGTTTTATTGATAAACACTTTGGAAAGCCGAGATTGGGCAGTAGCAATGCAATCAGTTAAAAATTTGTTCTTGAACAAGTTTGATACTCCTGCGGCAGAAAGGAAACGTAGGATTAATAGATACAACAAAAAGCAAATACTTATTAGAGATAGATTTAAAAAAGACCTATGCGAATTGTTAGCATGAATATTTTCTCTTAAACTAGAAAAGGCAAATTACGTCTTTCTTTATTTAGCAATTTTAATGAAAGCCAAATACAAATTATATTAATAATAAAGATAACCATACCTGAGTTTATTTCTAATCTCCCTTGCATCAGGGTAGATCTTATAGGACTCAAGATTCTATACAATGGATTAAAGTTTGCTGTCCAAACCATTCTACCTAGATTTTCTTTGTTGTAGAGTATTGGTGAGAGTAAAAAAACTAGTTGAAGTACGATAGGTACAAGTTGATAAAGATCCCTGTAACGCGCACCTAGAAGACAAACAAAAACAGGTAACCAGTACAAGAAAAGGAAGAGGTTCAATATGGGTAGCCAACCATATAAAATTAGATTAACAATTAGATCATTCTGAAAGAAACTAAGCGCTAATATTACCAGTAGAAAAGATTGAATAAATGTTTGTATTTGGAAAGCCCATTCTTCTAGTGTATAGAAAACAGGATTGAGATTGGTATTATGAACATGAGCATGATTATGTTCAAATAAATTTGGTGATGATCCAATTGCAGCTGCGATGCTGTTCCAAACCACTAACCCAATTCCAAGATATACAACATATGTATCAAAATCTTTTACTTTAAAAACCGCTCCATAAACCAGAGCAAGAGCACCAATTGAAAATAGATTGGATAAACCTAGCCAGAAACTTCCAAAAATTGTTCTTACGAAACGAGCTTTAGTTCGTGCAGTTGCTGTGAACCACCACACTCTTCTTGATGTCCATGCTTCTTTTAAAGTTGCGGAAACAGATTTTTTAGGAAAGGTTTTTAGTGTATTCACTTTGTTTTGTGGTAATTAGCAAGAGCCGAATTTAATGGACCATCAAAGATGAGTTTTCCTTCTTCGAAAACAAGTCCTCTATCACAGAATCTCCGTAGTAATTGATCTGAATGAGAAGCTAAAAATAAGGTACCTGTAGTACTTAGAAAATCCTCTAATCTTTTTTGGGCACGATCAAAAAAGCTACTGTCTCCTGCTCCTAAGCCTTCATCAAGTGCTAAGCATTCATGAGTACAAGAAGTAAGAACTGCAAATAGTAATCTAGTCGCCATACCCTGGCTATATGTTTTTACGGGAAGGTGTACATAATCTCCAAGGCCAGAAAAATTGATTACATCGTCACAAAATGCCTCGAAACCATAAAGATTTCTATTAACCATTAGATAGTGAGCTTTTAAGGCTTGCATTCCACTTAGTTCTGGGCTCGTTATAAAACTTTTGTGCAGCATTGGGAAAACTCTTACCTTCGCTTCGAAAAATCCTGAGGTGTGCTCATAGATTCCAGAGATCAGGCGCAGGAAAGAAGATTTGCCTGCGCCATTGTGACCAATCAGAGCAATTCGTTCCCCCTCATGGACTGTACAACTGACATTATTGAGTGCTGTAATTACCGCGCCACCTTTGCTTCTGCTGAGCTTCCCTCCCGTTACAGAACGAATCAAACTAGCTTTTAGACTTCTTGTTTCGGTTGTTAAAACTGGTATTTCCAGCCCGACATTGCGGAGAGTTAGAACTACTGGCCGCTGTGCTCCACTGCCAGGATTTTGGCAATAGCCAGAGTCTGTTTCTCTAGACTGAATTGTCGGGCATGGGTTAAGCCCGTTTGGGAAAGCTGTTGCCAAAGGCTGTTGTCTTGCGAAAGGTTTTGTAGTTGCCAAGCGAGACTAACTCCATGATCGTTGAGATTGAAAAGAAGCGATATTCCATCATGGAGCTCCAGGTGAGCTGAAATTCGACTAGCCAAAGTTGGTAGTCCTCTAGCTTGTGCTTCAAATAAGGGATAATTGAACCCTTCCATTAAACTAGTTGAAATTAGGCAAAAGCTCTTTTTCCATTGATCTTCGAGTTTTTCTAAGGTTAGGTTAGGCAACCATTCAATTCTGTCTAGAAGTTCTAATTCTCGCTCTAGATCCTTTAACTTTTTAGTTTCACTTCCTTTGCTTCCAATAATGACTAGTTTGCCTGACCAGTTTGGCTGGAGTTTGAGGAGATGTGCAAAACCTTTTAGTGCCAATTGAATATTCTTGTTTTTGGCATGTCGTGCTAGAACTAAGCAATTCTGGGAAATGGGGCTAGTTATTGGATTATTGATATATTCAATTCCGTTATGAACTACATCTATTTTTTTTGAAGGGATACCTTCTTTAATTAATAAATCAGCAACACTTCTACTAATTGCAATAATTTTGTTAGCTTGTTGAAAATGTTGCGGCAGCCAGAATTTGCTACGTAAGTAAGCACTAAAACTGTTCGGAAAATATAGAGGTATAAGATCATGACAAGTAATTATCTGTCGTATATTTTTAACTCCTAGCAGTTTATCTGAATACGGTGAATAGATTGTTGATGGTTTAACTTGCTCAATTAATCTCTTGACATTAATTCCATGTTGCACCAACGCATTTTTTTGTAACCAGCGAATGCGTAGGGAGTTTTGTATTTTAGGAAGATCATTAGAGTTTCTGATAATACCTTGGCCATTTTCTGTTACGCGAAGTTGAGGTGGTAGTTCTGTCTTTGTGCTTGTTTCCCAATCAGTAAGAAGTCTTTCTGTATATCGACTTAGACCTGTTTGGGTTGGGCGATATGGCAAAAGGTTAAAAAGTAGATTCGAACTATTTAGCATTAGATTAATTCTTGAAAACGTTTCTTCCAAATTGAGTGCGAGAAAAGTGATGAGTATCTCAATCTAGATTGTTCCCCTAATACTATTCGCCATTCAGGTTGATTGGCTAAGTGATCTAGTAATTCGCTTAAATCATCTGGTTTATGAGACCAAATAAGACCAGGAATACGTGATACCCAATCCATTCCGGATTTTGGAGATATAAAAGAAATTGCAGGAATACCACTAGCCATAGCTTCTAGTTGAACAATACCAAATGCTTCGTTAGAACGATCAGAAGGTAAAACCAAAACGTCGGCTTTTGCAATCCTTCTAAGCTTGGAGCTTTCTTTAAGTAAACCCCAAAATCGCACCGGCTCGTTTTTGGAGATTGATTTTAGGTAGTCAATATTTGGACCGTTTCCTATAATATCTAATTGCCAAGAATTGTTCATTTTCTTAAGAGAATTTATTAACCAGTCAACTCTTTTATAGCTGTCTAATCTACCTATATAGATAACTTTTAGTTGCTTAGAAGATTGACTTTTTCTAATTGGTAATGCTAACGACTCTTTTTCAAGATTTTCATCAAGGCAGCAAGGTAATAGATGTAAACGAGAAGACTTGCAACCGCATCTAATTAACTCTGTTATAAGAACCGGTGAGGTGGTTATTATCATACGCAATCTCTTTACATATTTTATTGCTATTAATTGATAGATTCCAATCATTAAACCCTTAAATGATCGGTCTATTTTTAGAAAAGAATGCCAGTGAACACTTATTTTTCTATTTGGTTTTAGTATTGCTGCTATTGCAATAATTATTAGTATGCCCGGACAAGGTAGATGAGCATGAAGATCTTCAGAGGAAATTAGTAGATTGAATATTGCCTTGCTTGGTAAAGGTATCCTTAGCTGACCCATTGTAAGACAGGGAATAGATGTTCTTTTATAAGGTACTAATAGCGGGTCCTTAAGATTTAAACCTTTAGGTTCATTTGCGAGGCTATAAACTGTACAAACTTTTCCTTGTTGTTGCCATTCGACAGCCATATGATGAGCTACTCGCTCGATACCACCGTATCCAGGCGGCCATTCACGAAGAAGTTGGAGCATTGTAATGCCCTAAACCTTGATTAATTTTGCTAACCATCTTACTGGAGCTGTAATTTTCCAACTAGTTGATTGTTTGATTGCTTCTAATTGACTTCTGAGAATGGTGTTTTCTTTCTCTGAGTCTTGTCTGGAATTTAAATCTGTTTCTGTCTTGCGATGCATATTAAAGGAATATATCGAATAAGCTTCTCGTATCGTTTCTGGTGTATTAGAGAACGCTGTTCGGAATTTTGATATTTGACAATCAGATTCAATGATCTGTTTATATATCTCTTGACATTCCAACAAAAGTATTTTGCCTTCTTGCATATTCCATAAGTCTTGACTTATAAGGCTATTAGAGCGATACCATTTTGCATTAACATTACTATTCATTGAATTAGCTATTGAATTCCTTATGAAGGTTTCATCAACTTTTTGCTTCAAATTCCTTTGACAAAGAAACTTTGATAATCTTGATGGGATTTGATTCTTATTATCAAGAAGATCTTGATAAGCAATTAATACATCATATGAATCATTTAGATGCTTAGAAAGGTGTTGGTTGTATAAGAACCAAATCATTAATCCATGAGAAATATTTAACCCATCTCGAGCATGTAAAGAGCAGCAAACTTCTAAAGGGTCTCTTATAATTGCCGCAATTGGCACTCTTTTCAGCAACAAGTGTATATAAGCAGGATAAGTAATGCAAAGTCTTGGGTCTTTATCTAGCCAATCCAAATGCAATGCATATTTTCTAAAATCGTTTCTCCAGGCAAATAATCTTTGAAATATTTCACTATTTTTCCAGTTTATAGGATGCAATGGTGGATTTTGCCAGTCAATCCCTAACCAAGACAGCATCAATTCGTTTGCTTGCACAAGTTGTTTGCTTTCCTGGAAACCTCCAGGATTGTCAATTTGTGCTCTTAGTCGTTCATTTGGAATATCGTAGGCAGTCTTGTCTTTGCACTCTGCCTTTGTCTGAGTAAGAATACTTGCTAGTAACGAAGTTCCTGATCGGTGGCAACCAATCACAAACATATGATTCATGCATACAACATCTTGAACAGCATACGCCTTATAGAAGGTCAATTGGGGCTTAAGTGTGTCAGATCTCTTCCACATTTTTTAGTATTGGGTACTCAAAAAGGTGGTACCACAAGTCTTCATCAACTTTTAGGACTCCATCCAGATATATTTTTGCCAAATATTAAAGAAGTTCATTATTTTAGTCAGAATTTTCATCAACCTCTTGATTGGTATTCCAACCATTTTTTAGAAGCCAGACCAGGACAATTAAGGGGTGATATAACACCCTTTTATCTTTTTCATAAAGAGGTGCCTGCACGCATCAAAAAAAAGATGCCTAATTGTCTTTTAATAGCCTTACTTCGAGATCCTGTTGAAAGAGCTATTTCTCAATATTTTCATGCTTGTAGAAATGGATATGAAAATCTTTCTATGGAAGAAGCATTTGAGCAAGAAGAACATAGATTAAATGGTTCTGATTTGATTATCTCTAAACCGGATGGTAATCATTATAGTTATCAGAAACATAGTTATCTTTCCAGAAGTAGATATGATGAGCAACTACGAAGATATAGATCATTATTTTCTAATGAGCAGATGTTAATTATACGTAGTGAAGATTTATTTGATAATTCGGAAAAGACTATTAGGTTATTGCTTGAGTTTCTAAGAATAGACCCTAATCTTCTGAATGCTAACCTTCCGAAGGTAAATTCTGGTTTAGGCGAAGCAAAAAAATTAAATAATCAGTTTAGGAATTCTATAAGGATGAAGCTTGAATCCACCTACAAATGGCTGGATACTCACTATGGGATTACTTGGGATTATTAATTACTGGTATTCCTTTGACTCTCATTAATAATGGAACTGTGAGGGTAGCCCAGTGACTGACCCCATGCTCCCACAGACCATCTTCTCCCCAACAATCTCCATGATCTGCACACATAATAATTGTATCTGAGGAATATCTTTTTATAAGCGTTTTGACTTGCTCATCAACCCATTCAATACATTTAATTTGTTGTCTTCTACTTTTTCTTCTTGAACATTGCTTTCCTCCAAAGGGAATGCATGGAGAGGGTTCTCTAGCCCACTCAGCATCTTCGTGCCAATAAGGAACATGAGTTTCTCCAATATTTAGGAAAATAAATACTGGTTTTGAGTAAGATTGTCGAGAAGACATTTCCTCTATCCACATTAATTGTTTTTTTAGACTCCAAGTATTCCCTGGGTAGAAGAAATCGTCAAATGGATCACCAAGGATTGCCCCTGTTTCTGTTGATGGGTCAAACCAGCCTACGGCTCCAGTTCCTATAGTGCGGTAACCTGAACGTCTAAATCCTTCAATAATATTAGGACCAGTTAATTTAATTCCATCGGAAGTGTCTCCTATGAATCCTGCATTAGCCATCCTAAAAAGTTTTCCAGCTTTTGGATTCAGCCATGGTTGTTTAGAATTAGTTAATCCCGGGGTAAATCCCATCCAAATTGCAGCATGGCTTCCATAGGTAAAATAACTTGGCGCTTGAGCACAATGTAGTGGACCAATTGATTTTAAATTAGGAGCTTTTGCTTTGCGAAAACTGTCAAAGCGACAAGAATCAAGTGTTATTAGGATCACACTCTCTGAAGAAGATTCCATGCACTTATGTTAGATAGTTAGGATTATGTGGCCAGAAAATGGGTTTAATTCATAAGCTTCATTTCTATCTATCTATTTATTTCATCTAAATTTATCATAAGAATTATTTTATTGCCTTTTATTCATACTTTGGATACAGAAATCAAATTTTACTATATCTTAGTTATATCGATATTTTAGTTTTCTCTTGGAGCTCTGTTTAATAGGAATTGCTTTCAAAACCTAGTATTTCAAATTCATTTAGGCAGATATAGCGAATTGCTTGACGACCTCCCCAAGAATATGCAATGTGAAGTTCACCTGGAATTCCTTCCACAATTGTTGGGTAAGCAAGTTGTTCATTCAACAT
This sequence comes from Prochlorococcus sp. AG-409-J19, assembly GCA_003215635.1. GTDB lineage: Bacteria > Cyanobacteriota > Cyanobacteriia > PCC-6307 > Cyanobiaceae > AG-409-J19. The sequence continues at coordinate 141,611 of QCKC01000001.1, read as the reverse complement.
CCAATTTGCTTGCCCTGCGAATCCTATTCCATGATCGATATCACGAATTAGGGGCCAACTCTCTCCATCGTCTTCACTTAAAGCAATGCTTAATGGCCACCTTGTACGAGGCCAAATCGCCTCTCCCCAATCTGTTGAATTAGCAGGATACTCTTCTAGTGAGAATCTATTGAAGATGATCGCTAGCCGACCAGAATGAAGTCTTATTGCCTGTATAGAACTGTTGTTATTTGGAAGTTCGGTGGGTTGTGGTGCCTCCCAATTTAATCCGTCGAGACTACCGATTGATTTATAAACTCTGTCTGCCAAACGACTTCTAAAGAATTGTAGAAGTTGTGAACCGTCTCTAGAAACGACAATAGAGCCATGCACTCTTCCAATACTTGAAGGTATCTTTATCAGCTGTTTGGGGGTTTGACAATCAGCTGATAATAAAAGGACTTCTGAAAAATCATGTCCGAAAGCTCCTCCAGTCTCTAGGCTGCGATAAATCGGTAAAAGCCAGCATCCATCTTGACGACGAATTGGAGGGTTTCTGCAAAAAGCCGGTTCATCAATAAGATCTTTGGCATTACTCCATCGACGTTTCTCAGTGTTCCGTGTTTGATGTCGAAGAGATGCTGTCCATTGCATAGAAAAGGCTTCACCTTCTTTGGAGATTTCATTAGGTTCTCTAACAGATTGTGCTGTATGTATTAGATGGATTTCTTTTGCCCCCATTACTTCATTTGTAAATAACAAAGGATTTTGTTCGGATTTAATAGGGTCCTGTGAAATCAATTTAGGAGAACTCCATTCCTTCTTATTATTTCTTAATTCAGAAAACATAATTCCCATACCCGCAGTACCTTCGCGACCACCGGACATCCACACACAACCTAAAGTATTAGGAGTAATCCAACATAGTTGAGGAGCATGGTTTTGACTTCCTCTAGGCTCTATAAGAGACCATATGCCAAGTTGAAAGGGACTCGAATATAGACGATTATATCTAATTTTTTTGTTTAAATCTAGTGCTTGATTGATCGGTGAGAACATCATTTAATTAGTTTGGATTCCCATCTTGGCAAGGCTTGTCTGATGCTATTTATCATTGCTTGATATGAATAAGAAGTCCGCACTGTATTTGCCACATTCATTAAGGATTTTTGCAGCTCATTATGATTATTATGTATCATTTTTTCTAAACTAAGTAGTCCAGAAAGAAAAGCATTCCAGTCACCAAACTCTACTTCCCAACCAGTATTTTTTGCTTCAGCCAAACGAATTATTTCTCGTCCACCTAGTCCAGAATAACCAATAAGAGCACATCCACAAGCAGCGGCTTCAGCTAAAGGAAGCCCAAAGCCTTCAGGAAATCCAAATGACATAAAGACAAGACTTTCTTGAAGAATATTTGCTACTTGTCCTTGTGTAAACTTGTCAATAGGGACCATTCTCCAGCTTGAGAGTTGTCTTTGATTATTAATTAATGATTTTACTATTAGAGAGTCGTTAGGATTTTTCCGTGGCATAAAAGCTATTTGTTTTATTTTTTTTCTATCTGGACGAAATACATTAGTTTCAATAGCATTAATTAAGAGGCTGACGTTGTCTTGCTTCAAACCTAGACCATTAATTAATAATTCCCGATCATGAGTTGATACACATAGTACATGAATTATTCTTTTATTTTCATACAGCTTGATAATTTCAGTTGGACTTTTCTTGGCTTCAGTTGTCTTTTCTAGTCCAAAACTATAATATCCATTTTGATTAAAAATTATTGTAGGTAGTTTATGAGGGTAATTTATATAATTTGGTAGATATGTTTCTGGAAGTATAACTATATCAGATGATTCTGATAAATCTTTGCGTTTACTCCATTCAAACAAAGAAGTTGTTTTCACTGAGCTTTTAAACCAACCGGGGTGGAAATCATGATCTCCTTGTATTATTGTTGCTTCCCTTTCGCAAATATTTAATGCTTCTCCTAATCGATGTATTTGTTTTACTCCTCCGATAGGCTTGGAGAGATCAGGATGACATGCAAGCCAATAACGTGGTTTGTTTGGAATTAAGTTTGTCATTGTTTGTCTTCCTCAATAAATCCATGCTTCATAAGCCATCCTATGCTTTGTGAAATAAGTAAATGATTTTTACTAATAGTTTTATATGATTGCCCATTAGTTATATCATCAAAACTTGAAGGACCATGACTTGATAAATAATTCAATACCCCATTTAGAATTGATTCGGATGGTATTTGTTTACGATAAATCTTATTCATTAATAGATCCATATAGTTTGTAATTGAATACTTATTTGAAATCTTTAGTTTGATATCTCTCGCAATAAATTTTGTCGGCCAATCTTGGAAACCTTCTTTAAATGATGGAATATTTCTCATATTTTCTAGTCTTTTTAATGATGAGTTGGCGAAAGCAGAATTACGTCTTTCAGCTAGTTCATCAAGCAATTCACTATATTTTTTTAGAATTATTGGCCAATCGTAATTTGCTTGGACTCTTTGCTTGCCAAGGGACCCCATCGCAATTGTTCTTTCTGCAGATCTTGAGAGATGAGCTAATGCACTACCAGCTTTATGGAAATCAATATTTACCTGATTTGATAATTTGGCACTAACATAATCAAGAAAATTTTCATAGCATGCCATTTGTAGTAATGTTTCTTCTTCTATCCCTGCTTCATAAATACTTGTAGGAATAAGGTAACCAGTTTTTTCTGAAATGATTGTGTCACGGTATCCATTCCAATCACTAGCAATGACAGGTAATCCTGATGCCATAGCTTCTATAGGTGTTAATCCAAATGTTTCTTGTAATGAATCGGCAAGAGAGATAAATACATTGCTTGAAGAGCGTGCCAACTCTCCTATTTCGATATTGTGTCCATCTAGAAACCTTACATCAACCTTTGGACAAATTTTCGAGGCTGCTTCAACTAATGCTTCACTAATATTAGGCATGACTGCGGTTCCATACATTAATAAAACCCACTCTTTCTTTGGATTTAAAGATTCAGCGTTAGCTAAAGCTCTAAATGTCGCTACATGATGCGCTTTGCAATGTAATTCGAATCTCCCAGTCCAAAGAACCACAAATGCTTCATTGTCAATATTTAGCTTTCGACGTGAGGATAACTTAGAAAAATTCTGCTTGAAATAAGCAGCATCTATTCCCAATGGAATAATTGGTAGTTGTATTCTATTTGCTGGTTCCCCACCCCTCAATCTTAAATTTTCTTCAGCATGTTCGAAGAATTTCTCTACTAAAGAATGTGCTGCTTTACTTGTACATATCAGGGCATCCCAGTCATATAGTGGTGCTGAAATTAGTTTTGGTAAAATATTTAAAGATGCAGGAGTACTTAATGTATGAGTGATTCCTAATAAGCTGAATCTACGAGGGTCTGACCAAGCTCTTTCTTGGCCAAGAGGCTCTAAATTAATATCCCCTGCAAATAATGTTTCCCAGTGAATGTTTGATTCACGTAAATCCTTACTTGGTAAATCTCGTTTAAAGATAATTGGCTTTGCTCCACCATATTTATGAATAGCGTCTGTAAAACTTTGGGTTGCCATAAACCTACCCATTTTGCGGGATACTTCTCCATCTTTTTGATACTTTTTAGCATCAAAAAATAGGGCAAGTCTCGAGGCCAGAGGATAGGCCATCTTTATTTATGCAAAGTTACCAAGAGATTGGTGTTTCTTGTGAATTTGGAATGGATTTGAACTTTCACTCGGAACACCGTTTGGGAAAAGAGTTTGTTTCACGGCATCAAGTTGGGGGTGGTCTGGTTGTATTTGAGCTAGCTGTTCTAACCAATGAACAGAAAGTTTTTGGTCCCCTCTCATGCTTGCTAGGTTCGCAAGGTTGAGTAAGACTGATGCGTCTTTACTGCCTAAATTGAGTGCATTTAAAAGTGCTAGCTCTGCATCTGAAAAAAGTTTTAGACGAATATATGCTTCGCCTGCCACTATATAAACAGATGCTTGAGCACCAAGTTTTTTATGTACTAACTTGCAATCTTGAAGGCTTTTTTCTGGATTGGTTTCTATAGTTTGTCTTGCTAAAAGAAGAATCTCTTGTAGTTCTCTAGCAGTAGATCTTTCAGGGAGACTATCTAGATTTAATGAGTTTGTGTTTATGCTATTTGGACTAGATTCTTTATCCTCTCCCTGTGTTCTGCGAACTTCATCATCAGAAAATGCATCGGCTAAAGGATCTGAGAATCCAATTTGATTATTGTTTTTTTGGGATGAAATATCTGATTTAAATGAAGAGGCAATTGCATTGTCTGATTTTGGCGAGGCGAGATCTTTTTGGAAGTTTAATCTATTGAAATTTAATTTTGCATCTTCATACTTAGGATATTCTTTGATTAATACTTCTAATATTGACTCTGCTTCCTTAAACATTTGTCGATCGATTAATAAATTAGCAAAATTATTTCTTAGATAAGGGTCTGTAGGGTGATTCTCTAAGGCGAATCTAAAAGTTTTTTCAGCTTCTTCCATCCTCCCTAATCTACGTAGAACCGCTCCATGCATTGAAGCAAAAGATGCATCTCCTCCTAGTGAAGGAGATATTCCTTCGCACCACAGAAGGCAATCATCATATTTATTTAATTGAAAAAGAGAAGCAGCAACTATTTTGGAGGCTTGTGGGTCTTCAGCTGGGGTTATTTCATCTTTTTCAACTTTATCAAGTATGGCTTGGTATCTATGTTCTTGAAAGAGCTCAAGCAGATTTTCTTGAAGATTGGTAGAGACCACAATGTTTAGAGGATGAAGTTTGGATGCCTGTATCTAGACTTTAGTTTTAAGCTGTTGATTGAGCCAGACAGTTATATAGTTTAGAGCTTCTGACCAACTACCATCTTTAGTTTGGTAACAAGCCTCTACTGATGAGTACCAATAGTTGCCTTTATAGATATCTGGTTCTATCCATCTCCAATCTGATTTGTTGCTGACTAAGCAAAGGGTCGGGACTCCTAGTCCACCTGACCCATGGACAGTCGTATTCGCAATACTAAGGACAGCATCCATTGCAGCTACTTGAGAGAGCCAGCTATCCATATCGGTTAATGGATTGATTGATTCGTCATGAAGTACATCTATTCCTGTCGCTTTTTTGAAACGCTTTAGGTGAGGTCCATCATCACCATATTGAAGACTTACGAAACGGAATTCTTCTCTACGAAGATGTGGTGCCAGTTGTTTCAATCCAATCGATTTGAGTTTTATTCGGTTTGGTTTCCCTCCTCCTTGCCAGCTCACTCCAATAAGTGGACGTCCATCGCTGTATTTACTACGAAGCTCTTTCACCTGTGATGAATTTGCTTTCAGGACAGGACTCATAGGACAGTAATCATCTAATTCATGAAAACGATATTGGCATATGGACCCGATAGGAACTTGCATATCAAAATCCTTTGGAGTTAATATTTTTTCTCGCAAATCTTCACGAGATACAATTTTGATATCAGGCATGCTTCGTCGATAGATTTCTTGCAATCTTTCTCCAGATAAGAAAGAAATTTCTGCTCCTTCTTGTTGTAAACGAGGAATTAAACTAGCAAACATCATTGAATCACCAATTCCTTGTTCTCCAAGAAGCAATAATCGCTTGTCTTTAAGAGATTCTCCTTTCCAAAATTGGACTTCACTCGGGCGGAAAGGTTTTTTCAAAGCTCTTTGCCAGCGTTGCGGACCAGCTGCAGATACTTGAAGTCCATGTTCATATAGCCGCCATCCTTCTTTGAAATTTCCTTGTTTTAATAAATGAATCGCAAGATTCCAACTTAACATATGCCAACTTGATTGGAATGCCTTTTTTAATGACATTTCTGGATTATCTTTGAGAAACATCTCAGTGTCTTTTATTATTTTATTGCGAGTATCGATTGCGCGATCCCATTCACCAAGATTGATCCACATACTTGCAACTGAAATTCCACCTCTCGTTGGATCTTTGTCTGAAGCTTTAGATCTCAGTTGTTCTTCTATTTGTTCAGTTATTTTATATAGTTTATCTAAATCACCTCTTATTTCTTCGGGAAGCGCTAATAAAGTTTCTACTAATGGCAAAGCTAATCTGTCTTGTTCATTAGAGGTTTTGGCATATTTGTATCCTTTTCTAATAATTGTGTAGGCAAGATGAGGATGACCAAGTTTGCCTAGGCAACTAACTAAACTTATGCGAGAATCTATAAGAGAAGGATTTAGTAATAATGCTTGGCGATAAGCAACAATTGCTTTGGGAAGTAATGAATTATCTAAAAAGCAATTCCCTAGATTATTCCAGGGTCCAGGTTCATTCGGATATAGCTTAATTCCCCTTTCTAAAATTTTGATCGCTTCGTCAACGTTATCTTGTCTTAAAATTGATGAGGCGTTTATAAAGGCGGCAATTGGAGGATTGGGTCCTTTTAAAGCTAATTTGTATAGGCTAAGAGCATTTTTAACGTCCCCTTTTTGATGCAAATTAATTGCAGCCTTTACATTAGGCTGAATTTCGCTTGTTTTTGTTAGGTCGTGAGGCTTCAAGCCTGTTTTGCGTCGAATAAGAAACTAACATCATTGAGACCTTCTTAGGAGTGCCTTTGGGGCATCGAATTCTTTTCCTGCATCACAACTTTCCTGCTCAGTTTAGAAAACTGGCTTCACACCTTGCTGCGAAAGGAGAGGAGGTCTTATTTCTTAGCGAGCGAAATTTTGTTGGATTGCTCCCTGGAATCGAACAGCGCACTGTTCCTTCTCCTAAAGATTTCGAAATTACGTCTCTCGGAGGACAAGTCGCTTGTGCTCAGAGATTTCGTCAATCGTTGCTGGAATTAAAAATAGAAGGTTGGATTCCAGATCGAATCGTTAGTCATAGCGGGTGGGGGTGTGGTCTCGATGCTGGTTGGGTGTTCCCAGATGCAAAAAGAATTTCTTATTTGGAGTGGTGGTTTGCTGATGATGCAATGGACTTTGAATTTGATCCAAATAATCCCTGGTTTTCATACTCAAAAAAAAGTCGTTTAAATATGCGACACCGAAACATGTCCATTGCCCTGGAGCTTTTGGAAGCCGATGCTGTTGTCAGTCCAACTCAATGGCAAAAGAAACACCTTCCAGGGCCTCTTAGAGAGCGTTGTCAAGTTATTCATGAAGGGGTTGATATTAATTTTTTTGGTTTTAATCCTTCTTGGCGCCCAATCAAAAAGTTGCGTCTTACCTACGCCACACGAGGCCTTGAGCCAATGCGTTCTTTTCCTGAATTTGTTCTTGCCCTGCCAGAACTTTTGAGGTTGTGGCCAAATCTAGAGGTACTAATTGCTGGTGACGACAGAATGGCTTATGGAGGGATTAAACCTGAAGAAGGCAGCTATGGGAAATGGGCAAAAGCTGTATTGAGTGATTGGTGTGAAGAGGGTCGTGTGAAATTTCTTGGGCATCTTCCAAAACTCCAATATGCAAGGCTTCTCAAGAGCAGCCATGTTCATTGTTATTTAACTCGTCCATTTGTTGCGAGCTGGAGCTTGTTGGACGCGATGGCTAGTGGTTGTTGTCTCGTTGCTAGTGATTTGGAGTTAGTGAAGGAATTTGCAGACGCCAAAGCGACGTTCTGGACAGATCAACGAGATCAAAATGTTTTGCAACAGTCTCTAAATGCAGCCCTGGCCTTGGATTCTGCCGAAAGGAAGAGTCGAGGCATAGCTCAAAGACACCTTGCGGAAACCTATTGGGATCAGTCAAAGAGTCTTGACAAATGGGTGGGCCTGTTAGAGATCTGACACAGAAGAGCCCTTAAGAACTAGACGCTTTCACAATTAAGTGATTAATATCCGTCCGTCACGTTTCCTGGGGGCCAGGCCCTCGAATCACATAAATGGCCTATTACGGCATCCCATCAGCTGGCCTCAATGTTAGCGCCGGCTCGACCAATGACTCAATTGAAGTAGGTGGCTTAGGCGGAACTTTGATGACCGCCAATAACATTTACGGTGGCGACGGTAACGACATCATCAGTCTTGGTGCTGTTGGTCGTACAGCAGTAGCTAGTGCTCATGCTTCTTCTGTAGGAACAACAGGCGTTACAGCAATTATCTCCGCAACTGTTTTTGGTTCCGCTAGCTACACCAACGTTACAACTGGTGTTTTAACAGCAAACAACCCACTGTCTGTAGCGAAGACTGGTGTTATCACCTCAGATCAGGCAATTAGAATTGTTAATGGTTCTTACCTTCAAGCGAATGCAGGTAATGACACCATTGCTCTTGGTGATTCATTGACCAGAGCTTCTGCTTCAACTATCGCTGCAGGTGCTGGTAACGATTGGATTGGTTGGGCGACAAACGTTGACAACAACTTCAATACTTCTACTAACGCCAATGCAACAGTTGCAAAGACTGATCTTCAAGGCGGTTTAGGTAATGATACTGTTGTACTAGACGGAGCTTCTACTTATACAGCTTTCAGTGCAAACTTAAATGGTGGTAATGACAAGGTCACTTTTGATAGTGCCTTATTCCAAGGTGGTTCTTACATAGGCTTGGGAGCTGGTAATGACATCTTCTCAGGAGATGTTGTAGAAGGCTTCGCTACATCAACACTTGCTGGTGGTAAGGGCAATGACACCATTTACCTTGGCAACGTCAGTAACATGTCTGCTAATGCAGCAATGGTTGCTGGTGATAGAGCCGAGAACAGCAACGCCACTGATGATGGTGACGACACATTCTTAATTGGCGGTAACGGATTTATCAGCTCCACTGTTTATGGCGGTGGCGGTGCCGACACCATCACATTCAATGCCACAGGTGGTAGCGGTAACTTCATCAGCATGAATGCTGGTAATGACGTATTTACCGCAACAGAGCACGCAACTCGTCTTCAGAGTTCAACTCTTGGAATGGGAGCTGGTAACGACAAGGTAAATATTGGAGAATCTGCCCTGGTTCTTTCCTCTACCATCAACCTTGGTAAGGGCAATGACAGCATCTATATCAGTGCCAACATGGGAAGTGGTGCTCAGTACACTGCTACAACCCTTTACGGTGGTGCAGGTGCTGATTACCTACTTGGTAGTGCTGCTATTGAGACCAACACTACTAACTCAATGATTATTCAGTACAAGACTGCTACTGAATCTACCGTTAGCGCTTACGACACAATTGCAATTGGTGGTGGATCTGTTTCCTCTACCTTCAAGTTCAATTGGACCAATGGTGACGCAACTCGCGCAAGCTTCTCTGCTTCCGAATTAACTGCTACCAATGGTGTTGTTACCTTCACTGCTACTTACGCAACTGACCTTACTTCACGTGTTTCTGCACTAGATACCAATACAACTAATGCAGGTGAGGTGGCACTCTTCTTAGATGGTTCCGACAACGCTTACATGTTCATTAAGGGATCTAGCGATGATCTAGTCGTTAAGGTTGGTAGTGCTGCTCAGTCCGCTGGAGTGAGTGCAGCAACAGTCTCAATCTCCCAAGGTAAGGACATCACTTACAAGCTTGGTGGTTGATCTATCCTTAAACAAGTTGATAAAAAACCCCTGCTATTTGCAGGGGTTTTTTTTTATGGCTAGTTCTATGTCCGTTTCTAAATTGTTCTATAAAGAGAATTTGTCTACTTTGATGGAAAGATGTTTCAAATGAACTTTCTAGTCATACATCCTAATTTTCCTGGACAGTTCAGGCATCTTGTTCCACGTTTGTTGAATAGAGGTGATCGGGTTTGCGTAATCCAGAAGACCCAAAAACATAAGCGAAAGTTTGTGCATGATCGATTTCAGCAATTGTCATATAGTTTGCAAAGAGGGAATGGCAAAGATACTCACCCTTTAGTTCTAGAAACGGAAAGTAAAACTATTCGTGCTGAGGCTGTCGCTATGGAGGCCTTAGTTTTAAAAAAACAAAACTTCAGGCCTGATTTGATCATTGGGCATCCTGGATGGGGAGACATGCTGTTTTTGTCAGATATTTGGCCTGATGTCTCTCAGTTACATTATTTAGAACATTTTTACGGTGTCCCTGGAACAGATAATGATTTTGATGATGAGTATGCAACCAATAGAGATTTCAATGAAAAAGTTCGTACGCGCATGAAAAATGCGAATCTTTTATTGAATTTAAATCAAATGACTTCCGGGTTAAGTCCCACTTATTTTCAGCGAAGTTTGCTTCCAGTTTGGTCTCAAAGCAAAACCACTGTCATCCATGATGGTATTAATACTGAATGGTTAATTCCAGATCCTAATAGCAGCTTAAGATTATCCAATGGTTTGAAGATTAATGCAGGAGATCCTGTAATTACATTTGTGAATCGGACTTTTGAACCGTATCGAGGTATTCATGTTTTTCTTAAGGCTTTATCTGAAGTTCAAATAAAACATCCAACAGTTCAAACTCTGTTGGTAGGGGCAGATATTCCGAACGTTAGTTATGGTGCATCTCGTACAGATGGACGCGGTTGGTTAACGGCATTGAAGGATGATATTTATTATGATCTTGATTGGACTCGTATCCATAGTCTCGGAACTATTCCACATAAGATGCTCCGAAAGGTTTATCAAATTAGTTCAGCACATGTCTACTTGAGTTATCCTTTTGTTCTTAGTTGGAGTCTTCTGGAAGCAATGAGTTGTGGTTGTTTGATAATAGGGAGTGATACGGCTCCAGTTAAGGAAGTGATCCAAGATGGAATTAATGGGTTATTAGTTCCTTTTCAGAAGCCTCGAGAGCAAGCAAAGGCAATTCTTAGGGCTTTGGAAAATAGAGAAGATATTCAGTTAATTAGAAATAAAGCTAGAACCAGTATGGATAATTATTCTTTACCGAAGTGTTTGTCCAAGCAACTATCTTTGCTTGACTCTCTTGTCGCTTGAATATGGCTGAAACGGAATGTTTTTTTACTAAGTTTGGTCAAGCTTTGGCTGATGCTTCTCGTGATAGAGATAAAACATTTAAAACTTCTACTAATCTTTGGCCTGATGCGTATAAAGACAATATAGAGATGATCAGCCGATTAAAGGCAACTCTGGCTAATAAGCCTAATGTCTTAATTGCTGGCGCAGGTAAACAATCAGGATTAGATAAAATTTCTATATATACTCAAGACTGGTTAAAAACAGGAGTTCATTGGAGTAATTTTAATCCTGAGATAAATATAGATATTATTACTTCTACTCATATGGCACCTCTTGAAGCCGCATTACATGCCAAACGCAAGCCACTTCTATTAATTCACGGTGTATATGATAAAGTTCCTCCTATTTTACACCGCAGTTTTACTATTAGATGGTCGGATCCTTTTTTATCTAGAAAGTTAAAAGGTAATGTAAATGTTGATTCTATAGAGACATTGATTAAGTCTAAAGCGATTGGAGTTGCTCCTTATCTCCCTTCAGTGAGAAATACCATCTTTCTAAATACTATGGTAATGATTTGGTTAGGTGCTCGTCAGATAGTTTATACAGCTGTAGATCCTCATAATCCTGATTATTTTTTTACTGGCAATTCCGACTTAACATTGGAAGTGATGAAATGTCTTTCTGCAACTAATCCTTGGCTGGCTGAGTGGGATGGTAGAAATATTAGAATTCCTAAAGTTGTCAGATCTACATCTCATCGGGTTCAGGCATTTTCTGAGGCAATAAGCAAGCAAAGATCTGCTGTTGGTGGGAAAGATTATTTGATGGAATTCGATAGGGGATTTGACCTTATTGTTAAATTAGCAGAAAGTCGTGGGATTAAGTTAGGTTATATTGGAACCTCTAGCTATATGGAAACTACAAACATACCACGTATCTATTGATAATTTAGGGTATTAAATTATCTGCTGCTCGATAATCTTCCATTCTACCAATATCTAACCATGATTCATGTATTGGGAATATATTTAATTTTAGCCCTTTTTGTAGTCCAAGGCTAAATAAATCTGTCATATCGCAGTATTTTTCAGGAATAAGTAAATTAATTAATTCAGGATCTAATGAATACATTCCAGCATTTACTTGATGACGATTGATAGGTTTTTCTTCAATACTTAAAAGTTTAGATCCTTCACTGTTGACTACTCCAAAAGGATTTTGCCATTCTTGTAATCTAACAGCCATTACACCATTTGCAGATTCTGTTTTGACTGGGTTAAGCAGATCAGAATAAGCAACATCAGTTATGACATCTCCATTTGTAACTACTATATTGTTATTACGAATGTTCTCAGGCAACATAGATAAAGCTCCTGCAGTCCCTAAGGGTTTGTTTTCTTTTATATAATCAATTGATATGCCATGATCTTCTCCAGAACCAAAATGACTAATAATATTTTTTGCTAAATAATTTACTGAGATTATAATTTTTTGGAAGCCATCTCGCTTCGCTTTTTCAATAATATGTTCAAGAATCGGTTTGCCTCTTACTGGCAACATTGGTTTAGGTATATTTTGTGTTAGAGGCATTAGACGTTTACCTTTGCCTCCTGCCATTATTACTAAAGTCTCACTGAGATTTGGAGCTGAGCGTAATTGGTGAGCAACATGTAAACCGACTAACTTTCCATAGGAGTTAACAATTGGTATATGGAAGAAGTGATTTATAAGCATTAATTGATGAGCTTCAGCTTCTCCTAAATCTGGAGATACTACTAATGGGTATTTATTCATAACATTTGAGACTTTTGTCTCGAGAGTTATGCCACGTAATAGTGCTTTTCTGATATCACTATCTGTAACCATGCCAGCTAATTTGCCATCGCTTTTCCGCACTAGACACAGTTGGTAGCCTCCTATGCTCATTATCTTTAGAGCAACTGAAAAAGAGTCCTCCTCATTGATAGTTATAGAAAGCCAATTATTTACAAGGGTACGTGGAATCATTATGCAACAATCTCCTTGATTGTTCTTGCAAGAAGAATTAGGCCTTGAATGCCACTTCTTTCTGGATGAAATTGAAATCCAGCCATTCTATCCTTTCTAATAGCAGCAACAAACTGGGTTTCAGCGTAATTACATGTGTGCGAAATTTCATGCTCATTGACATTTATCGCAGCATAACTGTGCACAAAGTATTGATTTATACCATTTTCATTTAGAGTGTCTATAGTGTTTGAATTATATATTTTATTCCAGCCCATATGAGGAAGTATTAATGAAGAATCCGATTGTATAATTTCTTTTAGAGACACTATATTTCCTTTCAATAAATTAAGGCCCTCAGTCTTTTTAAACTCATTACTTTCGCTAAACATCATCTGCATTCCTAAACATATGCCAAGCAATGGTTTCCCTTCAGACGCCCAGTTTTGTATATACCTATCGAATCCTCTTTTTTGAAGTTGATGCATACCTTCCGGAAATGCTCCTACGCCAGGAAGAGCTATTAGATCAAGATTATCAAGTTCCTTTACGTTCTTACTGAGTGAAACATTGGCTCCTAGGTATTTAAGAGAATTCAATAGGCTTTGTTGATTGCCCATGCCATAATCAATAATTCCTATATTGATGTTGGACAATGGATTTGACTGTTTCTCAATGATTTCCTCTTTTTTAGGAGAAAGCCTGATTGGAATGGCTGAATTGATTAGTTTTAGTTTTAATTCTTCTATCTCAATTTGATTTCGGTGTAATGCAGCAGCACAGCTAACCCCACTTACTTTAGATGAAGATAATGCCATTTCGAAATCTTTGCTTCTACTAAATCCTCCTCCAACGATTAACGGAATATTGACCAATTTTTTTGCCTCAGATAAAAGTAACTGATCCGGTCCAGAACAAGTTCCATCTTTATTTATCGATGTTAATAATATTTCTCCTGCTCCCAATTCTTGAACTTGTTCTATCCATTCAAGTACATTCTTACCAGTACGCTCTCGTCCTGCATCAGCCATTGCTTCCCAGTTGCCACTTATTTCGTGGTGACGAGCTTGTATAGATGCGACGACACATTGACTACCAAAAGCTTCTGCAAGTTCACTAATTAATTCTGGCCTTTTTAAAGCCTCACTATTAACTGCAATTTTATCTGCTCCAGCACTTAGTAACTCTGAAGCATCATATGTATTGCGTATTCCACCACCTGCAGTAATAGGTATAAAGATTTCTCGACTAGTGTGTCTTAGTACTTCCGATAAACTATTTCTTCCATATAAACTAGCTACTGCATCTATATATAATAGTTCGTCAGCTCCTGCCAATCCATATCGCAAGGCTGCTTGGTATGGATCTCCTACAACTCTCAGCCCTTCAAATCGAACGCCTTTAATTAGGCGGTTTCCTTTTATATCGAGTCGGGCAATTAAGCGTTTGCAAAGAACCATAATTTTACTAAATTTGGTTCCCAGTCCATTCTGAAGCTACCTTTTCTTGATCAGAAGGTGTTGCATCAAAAATATTTTTTCTTAATTTCCACCCAGTCTTGTTGTCCCATTTCCAGAGATGTGGTGATCTAAAAGATTCTGATAGTAAATCATAGTATTGTCTATCAAATTGGGCTTGTTCAAATTGCGCAGATGCAATCGGAAATTCGTTTTCAGGAAGACTCAGGTATTTAAAGATTTCTTGAGCCCATCTCTCTGGGAATTCACCATCATATTTTTTAATTAAAGCTATTCCTTCTTCTCTCATTATGTCACCAGAACGTATTTCTTGTGCTGCATCATATGTGGCACGACCGATTCCAAACTTTATCCAAGTTGTATGGTAGTGGAAATCATCGATACGATCATCTATTGAATTATATGTACTATAGGTTCCAATTGTGCGCTCAGGTGAGCTTTGGAAATTACCATGTTCTATGGCATAATAATATGCACTTTGTGGGTGCCATTTTTCATAATATCCTAAATAATGAACCTCGATATTTTTTTCGTTTATTTCATTAGGCTCCATTGGCAGATATGGATCCCAGTCATTTTTCTCTAGTCCAAGAACTCTTAACTGCGCAAGAGATGATCCTCCTAGGAAAATATTATCTTCACCTGCGGCTGTGAAATACTCCCAATTACGTTGTGCTGCACTCATATCAGCCTTTGGGTTGCCGTATTCTGCTTCATTCTCTCCATAAAAAATTAATGGGATTTGATATAAAGATGCTATCTTGGGCGCTAAATTTTTTTGTCCAAGTATAAATGGCTGAAAGGGATGAAATAGGTTTTCTACGGCAAGTCTTGTGATTAATCGATGAACCTTTCCATTTGGAGTGAATAGCAAATTGTCAAATCCTGCATGGATCCAGGCTTGGTGGTTTTTCCACCCCCAATCTGTGTATATGTGTGGAGCCCAAGTACATGTTAAAGGATGCATCCCATATTTATATTTCAGGAGGTGAGCTTGCATAAAACTGTCTTTCCCACCACTGCCAGGTACAAGACAGTCATACTTTCCATCATTACGCCGGAAGCGATTACAAAGTTCTCTTAATTCCTCTTCCCTGCTGTCCCAATTGATTGAAGCTTTTTGCTCTTTTACTCTGCAAGCATCGCAAATTCCCAATTTATCAAAGTGAATTGCCTGTTTGGGACCTTTGCCATCGTTTTTGAATTCCGCCGTACTAGCAGGTCTTTGATTGCTAATAACGCATGAATTGCAGAATTGGACTTCGATAGGCAATCCATACAAAGCCTTGTCAGCTTTGGGACTGCTGAAAGGGTTTTTGTCGATTGGCTGGGGATAGGGAAATAAAACCATGCAGCCGATTTCTATGATTTTAGATTTTATCTGGCCACTTCATTTAAAAATTTGATTTTGGTGAGTTTTTAGCCATTGCCATATTTCTTGACTTGGGGATTTTTGGTTCAGAGTTAGATTTCTAGGCTTGTTTGGTCCATATCCCTTCTCTAGAACTTTTGTGAGACCTTGGTTTATTGCGTCTTGGTCATCCAAAGGTATATCAAGTACATAACCATGCCTGATCCTTCCTCTTTGTCTATTTCCAATATTTAGCACTGGCAACCCAATTAATGGTGCTTCAATCAATCCGCTGGATGAATTGCCAGCCATAGCTTCAAATAATCTAAGCGCTGCTATATAGCGAGTTTGTCCAAGTGAGTCAACTTTCCAGCTTGATTTTGGAGATTGGTCTACAAAGTCCTCAATTAAGGATTGAATTATTTCCCCACCAGTATCAGCATTAGGTTTCGTAAATAATACATGACATTTATTTTTCCTGATTCCATTAAGTAATGCTTGAAAACCTTTAATTCCAAGATCTTTACTCAAAGTCTCAGGATGATAAGTTACTAAAAGATTTTTTTCTCCAAAACGAAACCCTGTTTCTTCTTCAAATTGATTGTGTTTGATTATAGGTGCATGAATCAGTCCATCAATTACCATAGGTCCCACCTGAAAAACATTTTGTGGTTCTATTCCCATATTGATAACTTTTTCTCTGTAGGGTTCTGCAGCAGTGAAATGCCAATTGCTTAATTGAGTTATTGAATGTCTCAATCGATCATCTATAGCTCCATAAGTCGATTCACCACCATGAAGATGGATTAAGCATTTTTGTTGCAGATGTCCAGCGATTGCTGCTGCGAATGTTTCGTAGCGATCTCCTAGAAGAATGAGATATTCTGGATTAAGAAGTTCCAATGCCTTATCAACCCCTTTGATAGCTTCAGCAGTTAGAAAAGCCATAGAAGGTATTGATTTTTCATCCAAAGATAAAGGAACTAGTGCAGAAGGATGGAAATTATCATTTTTTATTTCATCTATAGTATATCCATATTGAGAACTTAAATGACTCCCACTTACAATTAACTGTAAGTTTATAGTTGGATCTTCTCGAAGTTTAATTAATAGATGTCGGAGTAGTCCATATTCTGATCTGCTTCCGGTAAATGCAGCAACGGATATTTTATTCAGATTCATTTTTTTTACCATCTAATGATTCAGTCTCATGAAAATCTCTTAAAGCTTTAGTGCCTATGAAATCATCAAGATTCATTGGATTTATTCCATTTCCAGGTCTTTTAGCAATTATATTTTTACTGGTGAATAGCTCACCAGCTTTTATATCTTTTGCCGCTCTAAGAGAACGCCTTGCAACTATTCTAGTCTCTTTTTCTGCTGGTTGAATTGTTTTTATTCCATCGCCTAACAATTTCTCAGTGGTGCGTATTGCTTGTACCATATTTTGAAACAGTTTTGGCTCCATACTTGCCTTATGATCTGGACCTGGGAGGTTATTATTTAAAGTTATATGTTTTTCAATTATCTTTGCACCTAGGGAGACTGCTACTACTGGAGCAGTAATTCCAATCGTGTGATCTGAATAACCAACAGGGCAATTAAATGCTAATGAGAGAGTTTTGATAGCATTTAAATTGACTTGATCCTCAGGAGCAGGATAAGCACTTAAACAATGCAATAACGTTATTTCTGACCTCGACATGCCTGCATCAAGAAAAATCTGTAGAGCTGACTCTACTTCTCCTAAGGTACTCATTCCAGTAGATAAGTAAACAGGTAATTGGTTGTTTGATGCTTCTAAAGCCATTTCTCTTAATAGCTGTAAATGAGTTATTTCTCCTGAGGGAACTTTAATTGCACCGATACCTAATTTTAATAACAGCTTTAATTCTTCAATCCCAAAAGCTGTGGATAAAAATGTAATTCCACTTCTATGACAGTGATCACTTAGTTCTTCGAATTGCTTTGGTAGTAGCTCTAGACTCTTTAACATGTCTAGTTGATTTTTTGCATTATCATTTAGTTTTTGATAGTTCGCTTTTGGTGCAGTATTTGTTGTCAGATTATCTGCGGAAAAAGTTTGAAACTTAACTGCATCTGCTCCAGCTTCTGCAGCAATATCAATAAGTTTATGTGCAAGAGCTATATCACCATTGTGATTAACACCTGCTTCGGCAATTATAAGAGTGGCCATCCCATTACCCGTTTTCCTGCATGAATGATTGTATTTGGGGGTAAATTGAGACCTTCTCGAAGCATTGCTCCACTACCGATAAAGCTACCAGCCCCTATTTGTAATCCCCCGTTCACAATAGCGCCTGTACTGATGTGGCAGTAATTCTCTACAATTGCATCATGTTCTATTAGGGACATGCTATTAATAATGCAATGCCTACCAATTGTTGCGCTTGCGTTAATTATTGCTCCATGGCCAACAAAAGTTCCAGCTTTTATACAGGCATTAGGGCTTATTACTGCATTTGGAGAGATGATTTTTGGAGAATGAAAACCAAGGTTGTCAATTTTTGTAGCTAGCTTTTGACGAATTTTTGCAGAAGGAAGTTGTCCCATAGCTAGAAATGCATGATTTGCTTGGTTTTTTAGTTCTGGTAAATCTTTATCATCACCTATAACACGGTAACCAAGTACTTCAAGTCCTAATTGTTCTGGAAGACCAACTAAACCTATCAACTTCCATTCATTGTTCATTTCTAAAACATCGATTACTGATTTTGCATGCCCTCCGCAACCAAGAAGTAATAATGGTTTCATCGTTGTAATAGTTGAGGACTGCTAGGTAGATTTAACAATCGCATTGATTGATTTTTAGTTTCAGAGAGGTCGCTATTTGGGTTGCTTGAATACATTGTCAATTCATGTAATGGTCGCCATACAGGGCGTAGTAATAATCCTTCCTCATGACTTTTTTTGAGGACTTTTAGCCTTTCCTCTCCAGCCCTATGAAGTGATTGATTGGTGAACCGCAAAGTTACCAACCAATTGTTGCTTAGGCAGTCCCTTGGAGATTCAACTATTTCAATACCCTTTATATGTTTTAAGGCATCTTTATATTTATTTTTTAGTTCTTTCTTATTTTGTAATTGTTGATGGATAACTTCCAACTGAGAGACTCCAAGTGCAGCATTAAGACTAGGTAGGCGGTCATTCCATCCCACTGCATCATGTTCAAATTCCCAAGGGTGAAATAACTTTGCAGTAGTGGCTATATGACGAGTTTTTTGTGCTAGTTCGTCGTTTTCTGTGAGAACAGCTCCACCACCACCGGTTGTTATTATTTTGTTTCCATTAAAACTTAGAGTGCCAAATTTACCAAATCTTCCGCAATGAATCTGACTTCGGAAACTGCCCAACGCTTCTGCTGAATCTTCTAGTAGTGGAATACCAAATTCCTCAGAGATAACTTTTAATTCATCCACTTTAGCTGGATGGCCAAATATATGAACTGCTAAAATCGCTTTTATTTTTCGTCCTGTTTCTTTATTCCATAGTGAGTTATTTCGTCGTTCTCCTATTTGTTTAAGTCGGTTAGTGAGAGCAATTGGATCCATTCCTAAAGTGGATTGATCGATATCGATAAAATGAGGAATTGCCCCTAAATGAGAAGCAGCATTAGCAGTTGCTACAAAACTCAGAGAAGGCATTAGTACTTCATCTCCATAAGATACATCAAGCATATGAAGTGCTAATCGCAATGCCACGGTGCCGTTTGTTACTGCAATTACATGCTTGGCACCAGTTATTTTGCCTAGTTCTTGTTCAAATCTATCTAACCAATGACCAGATGCACTCACCCAACCGCTATCAAGACACTGAGATACATATTCTTTCGCTAAAGTATTACTAAAGTCTGGTTCATGAAGCGCTATTGGTCTTGCTTCCGGGAGCACAGATCGAATAGCATTAACTATTTCTGATTCAAATAACATAACTATCAGTTCTATATTGAGTCAGGTTTTCCTTATTGGTAAACCATTCAATAGTTTTCTTAAGGCCTTTACTAAATCCATTATGCCCAGAAAATAGCGGTTCCCATTCTGTAAGTTCCTTGAGAAGTGAGTTGTCTCCATATAGTCGATTCACTTCCGAATCTTTAGGCCTTAACCTTTGTTTTTCTGTTATTAACTCGATATTGGAATCCATTAATTCTGCTATTAAGGATGCTGTATCTCCTATGGAAATTTCGAATTTACTTGCTGCATTTATTACTTTGCCTACAGTAGCTTCACTTTTAGCAATCTCTAAAAAAGCAGAACATGTATCGGTTACAAAATTAAAATCTCTAGTGGGACTTAATGAACCCAACACAATTTCACGTTTTCCCGATGCAATTTGTGTAATTACTGTAGGAATGACAGCCCTTGAACTTTGCCTAGGCCCATATGTATTAAATGGCCTTAAAATTGATATTGGAGTTTGAAAACTACGCCAATAACTTAGGGCAATTTGGTCCGCACCGATCTTACTAGCAGCATATGGAGACTGCCCTACTAATGGGTGTTCTTCCGTAATAGGGACAAATTGTGCAGATCCATAGGTTTCCGAAGTTGATGTATGGATCAATCTTTCGATATTAAGTTCTCTAGCAGCTTGGACCACATTCAAAGTTCCGTGGATATTAGTATCTATATAGCTTGCAGGAGCTATATAGCTGTATGGAATTGCTATTAAGGCAGCAAGATGAAAAACTTGCTTGCAATCTTCCATTGCTTTACGAACACACAGAGGGTCACGAATATCTCCTAGTACGACTTCAATTTCTTTTTTATATTCCATTGGAAGTGAATCTAACCAACCCCAGCTACCATTGGAGTTATAAAAACAGAAAGCCTTCACGAGGTATCCTTTTTCCAAGAGCATTTCGACTAAGTGGGAGCCAATAAATCCATCGGCTCCTGTCACTAGAACTTTATTCATTTTTTTCTAATCCTATAAGGGTTTCGGCCCACAACCAATCTAGTTGACTGTCAATATCAACGGACCGTTCTTCTGGCATTATATATCCAAGTGTTTCATGATTAATGAAAATCCTATGTTCTTTTATCCAATTACTTTCACAAAGATACATTGCTCCATTTAGAACATATGATTTTTCTAGTTTTTGTCTGGTGGCCTCTAACTGTGAATTCTTTATTACAGGACTCATTAAATGTTCATCATTTAATGTAAATATCCAGTTTGGATGCTTTTTGGCTAGCGTGATTGAAACAACAGATGGACATTTTTTTGTGTGCTGAAGATTAATTATCCCATTAATATCTTCTACATTTCTCAAAGGTGATGTTGGCTGGAGCAACAAGACTTTGCTATATCCATCAAGTTTCTTAACTGCATGCAGTACAGTTTCAATACTAGCAGTCTCATCCTTTGCTATTTGGTTAGGACGAAGGAAGGGAACTTCTGCTCCAAATTGTGTTGCTATTCTTGCAATTTCTTCATCATCAGTAGAAACAATCAATCTATCTATTGCCTCAACTTTTAGAGCAGCTTCAATGGTGTAGCCAATTAGAGGTTTTCCGGCAAGAGGTCGGATGTTTTTTCTTGGTATTCCTTTTGAACCGCCTCTTGCAGGAATAATTGCTAATAAAGTCATTATGGAAAGTAAATTGAATTTACTAGCGACATACTCTTATTAGCATCTTCTAATGTTGGCAACTCATTGTTTATTCCAAGCGTTGCATTAATTGCTTGTTCAGCTTGTTTCCAAAGACCTGGTTTATATTCTTCATCTAAATTAGCTATGTTTGCAGAAGTAATGTTTCTTGATCCAGAGAATTGGAGATGTAGTTGTTCTATAGGTCGTAATTCCGCTCTAAGCTCAGCAGTTGATACTGCTACGCTCCAAGGTCCTGGAGCATTCCATAATGCTTGATAAAAGCCAATATCTCCTGAGCTGAATTCAAGCTCTGCTAGTACCGGCGCAGGGTGGCTTGGTTCCCATCTTTGAATAACATTAGTGCATATATGCTGGCCTCTACAAAATTGAGAGAAATAGTCAATAAGATGTATTGAATTGGCAAACATCCAATTATCTACAACTTTTTTTGGTTGTCCTGCAGCAAGAGCTGCTCCAGGGTCTTCTTGATCTTGAATAGTGACTAATCTCTTTCCATTAGTTGATTCAAGATGTCTTTTAAGTTGTAATGTGGAGTCGTAGAATCTTCTATTAAAAGCAACATAAACCTTAGAATTATATTTATTTGCAAGCTTTTCAATTTCCCTTGCTTCTGAAAAAGTATGACCTACTGGTTTTTCAATTAATAATGTCCATGAATATTTAAATGCTTCTGCGCATATTGAAAAACAAGCTAATTCAGGAACTGCTATTACTACAAGATCAGCGTTCGTACTTGTATAGAGCTCTTTAATTGAATCAAAAGCTTTTAGTCCTTTGTACTTTTTTGATAATGACGATGCTCTTTCTTTTGTTCGAGAAAAGATACCTGTTATTTCAATATTATCGAAAGTGGAGAATGCTTTTAAATGTTCTGATGCCATATATCCAGCACCTATGAAAGCAATTTTTAGTCTTGGTTTTTTGAAGATCATTAAAATGCTAGAAAAGTTAAGTTTGCTTCTACCACAGACGCACCAATTCGACTGTTAGATATTGTAACCGAATTGGAATTATTTGCATGTAACCACATTGGAAGTAGATTCTTAGTAATGGGATTTTTGCAAAATGACTCTATGCAACGTGGCCAAAGCAAATATCCAGTTTCAATTTGCCAATTAGGATAAATTTTACGATGATTCCAATGCTTTAGTGGTGACTCACTTTGAAACTCTATTTCTTCTGTTTCATATTTTAATAGAGTATTTATAGACTGATAAGCGAGTTTCGAATCTAAAAATTCATCACCTTTAAATTGGATTGCTTCAGATTCTTCTATTGACCAGGTTAATTCAGTAAAATTTTCTTCATTTTCACATGATGTGTCTTCAAAAAATTGATCATATTCATTTTCATTCTCAAGAGGTGTTCGCAAAATAGTATTTTGAAGATCACTTGCAATCATTTGATATAGGTAAGAAGGTTTTTTCAGTAATATACTATTTGTATGATACATTTTACCCGCAGGTACACCTGCGGTTAGTATGAAGGTGTACATGGAGTTATTCTCCTTAGATCTATATTTAAAAATTGAGTCTGGACGAAATACTCCGTTGCTATATTCATTTTTTGTTGTAAATCTTAGGTGGCTTTTTTCAAAGCAGGTTGCGATTACATTAGACATTAATTAAGCCCATGGGAAGCATTCATTATCATTATTAGAAACAGAATTTATCAAAATTTCCTTGCCATTATTCCTTGACGAATGATAAGCACATATTAGTGTTTTAATTGCTAATTGTGCATCACGAAGATTTGGATAATTTTCTCCCTGAATTAAGGCTTTTAATACACTACTAGTAGAATCAATTAGTTCCACAGGTTTTATTTCGTAATTATTGATATTTATTGGCATTCCATATCTAGATGTATTTTCAAAAAGATATTCTTTCTTTCTCACTACAGTCTCAATTTTTCCAGTTAGTTCATCTATTGTTACTCTGCCATTGCGAGTCATGTAAGTAGATTGAACACCGTGTCCTTGACTCATTGATGCATCTAGATAAAATCTGTATCCAGATTTGCTAGTGAATCTTAAACATCCTGAAACATCTTTAAATTCAGGACCTCTGGGGTTGGCTATTTCATCGGGGTCTAGCCACGCAGAAATCGACTCAGCAGGTTCTCCTGATAGATATCTAAAAGCTTCAAAGTAATGAATAGCATTCATCGCCATTCCGAAATTACCAGCAAGAATATTCATAGATTGCAAACCACCAAATTCTTCTGAATTAATTATTTGCTTTGTTTTGGTATATATAGGGAGAAAGCGCATCTGGTGATTAACAGCTATTCGAACGTTATTGCTTTCAGATAATTTAATTAGGTTTTCAGAATCAGATAGTGATGTACATATTGGTTTTTCTATTAAAAGCAACTTCACTCCTGCTGATATTGCTTCTAAGGCTTGAGAGTAATGCGCATTAGCAGTTGTTGATATTACAACAAGGTCAGGAGTACATGATTTAAGTGCAGATCTTAGATCAGGATGTTTGGTTATTGATTTATTTCTGGTTAAATTATTTGTTAGAACCTCTATGTTTTTATCTATAGGGTCAGCTAAGCCTAAAATATCTATTTTTAATTTCTCTAGTACAGCAGCATGCCTAATTCCCATTCGTCCACATCCAACAATGATTGCTGTTTTAGGGTATGAAGTCGTCATCTCATTATGAGCACTGAATTATTATAATAAGATATTCACTAAAATCTTCAAATTTCCTTATTAAGATTTTCTCAAATTATATGTGCAGTTGACATTTATTTAATGATTAGTTTGATTCTTGTTGTTTGTAGAGTGTTGCATATCTTCCACCTTCTTTGTTTAAACTTTCATGGTTTCCTTTTTCGACTAGTCTGCCCTGATGCATAACTAAAATCAAATCACTATTCCTAATTGTAGATAATCTGTGGGTGATAAAGAATACAGTTCTTTTATTTGCCCAATCTTGCAGATTTAGACATAGTTGCCTTTCGGTATCATAATCAAGAGCGCTAGTAGCTTCATCCATAACAAGTAATTGTGGATTCGATAAGATAGTCCTGGCAATAGCAATTCTTTGTCTCTGCCCTCCAGATAAATTTGCACCTCGTTCAGCAATCGGAGTTGCATATCCCTGGCCTAAAGTCATTATAAATTCATGTGCGCAAGCAATTTTTGCTGATTCAATAATTGCCTCTGTTGTTGCTTGTGGATCATTTAGGGCAATATTTTCAGCTACAGTTCCTTCGAATAAAAGTGAATCTTGAGGGACTATACCTACTTGTCTTCTAAGACTGCTCAAGTCAACTTTGCCGATATCATAATCGTCTATAAATATTCTTCCTGCTTCTGGTTTGTATAACTTCGGAAGCAATTTCATCAATGTGCTTTTCCCACTACCACTTTGGCCAACAATGCCAACGAAATTACCACGATTTATTTCAACACTGACATCATCTAATTGATATGGGCCTCTATCGCCAAATCTAAACTTTACGTTTTCAAATCTGACATTACCTTCAATTGCAGGTAAGGATATTTGTCCAATTTCATCAGGATTTTGTAGTTCAGGGTTTTGATCAACAATGTCACTCAATCGTTCCATTGAGAGTGCCACTTTCTGAAAACCTTGGTACAAGCCAGCTAATTGGAGTAATGGTCCAGTGACATTTCCAGCAATTATTCGAAAGGCAATAAGCATCCCAAGAGTGAATTCACCTTTAAGGACAAGGTACATTCCGACCCACAAAACTAGAAGGCCACTGACGGTATTCAAAAAAGCTCCTATTTCTCCTGCGGTACTTCCTAAGGCAGTACTTTTGAATCCTTCAGTAACAAAGTCTCTGTATCTATCTTGCCATTTCCACCTTGCTGTTAGTTCAAAATGTTGTGCTTTTACAGTTTGAATACCACCTAGTACCTCAATTAAATGACTTTGCGTTTTTGCTTGAGCAATAGCTCGTTGTCTAATGAGAAATTTATATATTGGTGAAACACCAAAAACTAATAATATATATAAAGGAAAAGTACTTAAAGCTACTGCTGTTAACAATGGAGAATATACAAGCATTACACCTAGA
Source organism: Prochlorococcus sp. AG-409-J19 (assembly GCA_003215635.1). Classification (GTDB taxonomy): domain Bacteria; phylum Cyanobacteriota; class Cyanobacteriia; order PCC-6307; family Cyanobiaceae; genus AG-409-J19. The sequence continues at coordinate 116,231 of QCKC01000001.1, read as the reverse complement.
TAGATAACTGCAAATATCAGATTGAGTACAGTAATTAATGCTGTGCCAGTTAGGAAACCTCTTATTGTATTTAATTCTCCTAACCTTTGACTTAACTCTCCTACAGGCCTTTTTTCAAAAAAACTAAGAGGTAGAGCGAGTAATCTATCTATTACTGCTGTGCCAAGTGTCAGGTCCATTCTATCTGTTGTATCGACGAATATATAGGTGCGTAATGCTTGTAATATCCCTTGAAACAATGCCATTACTAGCATTGCTGTGCCAAGGACATTTAGACTACTTAAGTTGCCTTGAGTAAGAACTTTATCAATGATCTGTTGAAGCAGTAATGGAATTGCAAGAGCAAAAACCTGTGCAAGTAAGGAGGAAGCAAAAACTAGTATTAAAGATGCTTTGTACTTCTTTAATAGAGGGACGAACCAACTCCATCCAAAACGAGTTGTCGGAGTTGTGGCAACTCTTCTAGGCAGTACAAAAACAAACTTTTCTCCCAATCTGCTTTGAATCTCTTCAAGAGGTATTTTGAGCAATCCTTGTGTAGGATTAGCAATTATTGCTTGACCTTTGATCATTCCATAAAAGACTACTGGAATTCCTTCTAATATCAATATTGCAGGCGATTCAACACTGGCTATAAATTGTCCATCTGCTTGACCTAATTGACATTTCATTCCCAGTGATTCACATAGAAAGCCTATGACTTCTATGGAGATTTCTTTCCCTCTTCTAATTTGTTCTTCGATCATTTTTTTTATGTTGTCTTTCCTGAATGGCACTTGTTGGTAAAGAGCTGCCATCTCGCAAATTGCCAATGGTTCTTGTACTAGTCCTTGACCTTTGATAATTGGGAATCGGTCTTCTATATCTAAAAGATCATTTTCTAGAATTCCAAGTTGTTCTAAGTCGACAGGATTAATATCTCTATCTATATTAGATATAGTTGAAATTAATTCTTTGTTTTCTGTGTTCTTTTCTTGAATCACAGGAAGAGCGATTAGTCTATAATCTAATTTATATCCTTCTATTGGAGGCAAGGGTAATAAATCATTAGTTATTATTTTGCCAGTTGGATTGTTTGGTACATTTGGGGTACTCATGTGCCAATTCCAATCTTCTTCTAATGGAGGTAATTCGTTTTGATTTATTGCATTTAAGCTCGTTGTTTTAGCTTTTGCGATTTGCTCTAGAAGTTTAGATCTCCATTCCGATTCATGTTTTGGTGTTGATTCAGCAAAAGATAAAGCTACTGTGTACGCTTCTTGAGGACTAACAAGCGTTTGGAAATAATCATTAAATTCTTGACAAGTTTGTATCAGATTGATGAAACCCGATGCAGATAGACCTAATACCAGCACATCTGTGCTGGCTAAAACATATTCGCAAGGCTTTCCTCTAAGTAGTCCTACCCAGCCAAGTAATTGTCCTGAACCTCTACGATCCAGAGAAATTTGGCCTTCTGTGGTATTGCTTATTACTACTAATCTCACTGTACCTTTTATAACTATGAAAATTCGTTCACTTAATTCATCTGGACGCAACATCAACTCTCCAGTTTTAAAGCGTATATGTTGTGCATCCAGTAGCCAATCATTCAGTTTTTCTTGAGGTAACAGTGAAAATGGCTTATTTCGGGATAGTTGCTTCTGCAACTTGTTCCTGAAATCCGGATCTGTTTGAGAATCTTGTGTACTGGTTGTCAAGGTATCTGCTGATCAGAAGTTTGCTTGCCTAAATTTAAATCAAATACCAGAGTGTCAACCACTGCATCGATCCAGACCTTCAGCTGTTCTGCGAGTAAAACCTCTTCTATTTGGGCATCGAATTGGCTGGGCTTGAACTCTTGAAGTAAAACCAGACAAAATTGTTCTCCAAGTCTTAAAGGCAAACTTAGTTTCCCTGGTTCCATTCTTTCAAGTAAAGGACCAATTCCTAAGGGCATAGATGCTAGTGCTCTTAAGGGTAGTAAACCTCCGGAAGAAGTTTCAGGTCCTTCGCCAAATTCTCGTGAGGCAGCACCAAAAGTTGTTTCTTTAGCTTTTATTCGATGATGCAGTTCTAAAGCTAAGCCTTTATCTGATACACGCAATAATCGACAGCTTGCCTTGTCAAGCTGGTGTTTCTTTTCCAAGTAGAGAGATTCAAGTCGGTGACCCCATTGTTCACGAGCCCATATCATGGAAGCAGGGTTGACTCGCAATTTTGTACGTAATTCCTCTTCAGTAAAGGATTCTTCAGAAAGAGAATTTCGCTCCTCCCACCTTTTTTGAAGACTGTTAATCTTTTCGGTTTCTGCCTCAGCATCCCATTCCGCCTCAAGGGAGGCTTGCCAACGAACCCAATATCCTAAGAATGCTCTTAATAATCCTGACTGTTTCAGTAGCATTCTGCTGCAGCTAATCTGATCATGCAGATCATTTCGTCGTTCCTTGGTTAACCAACGTTTTGGATCAGGTTCAATTAATCGAACTTCTTTTTGATTCTGTTCGTTCATGTCATGGAATAATGCCTCTCAGGCTGATAGGAAAACAATGGGTCAAGTCATTTCTGAGGAACAGAAGGCGCTTAATAAGGCGCTTCATGCTCAAGATCAAAACTTTGGGAGTAGAAAGGATGCAGGTGGGATCACGGGGAATCTACCTAAGGCTTTGCTAGAACTACATTCTCCTACAAAGGTCTGTTCTTCCATTCTCGATTATGGAACGGGGAAGGGGAGATTAGTAGAGAGACTTCGTAAAGAGCTTCCTTCAACATTCAAAGTGTCTGGATATGACCCTGCTGTAGAGGACTGGGACACCAAGCCTGATAACCCTTCAGACATTGTTACCTGCTTGGATGTACTTGAACACATTGAGATGGATTCAATCGATGCAGTTTTGCGTGATATATATGACCTTACTGGCAGGTTCTGTTATTTAGTAATTGATTTGCAACCAGCTATTAAAGAGTTAGCAGATGGCCGCAATGCGCATATTTTGTTGGCTCCTCCAGAGTGGTGGGTAGGTCGTTTAAGCCAGGTGTTCCCGAGTGTTATTACATTTCCTTTGTTGCATTACAGAGGATTGCCACAAAAACTTGTAATTCTGTGTTCAAAAAAGAATTTTATGATTCCATGGATGTTTAAATTCCTTGGTCAACTTGGTATTTATCAATTAAAAATGAATGGTGGGCCTTTAGGTAGTTATTCAGTAAAAGTTCGTGACAAGAAAGAGAACAAATCAGATATAGATCCTGTCGAGGAAGATTGTGTCTCGGCTGCCTTGAATTCAGATGATAAAGCTGAGGAAACAATCACGGATGATTGATTAGAGAATAATTAAAAGGAATTATTGTTGACGGATCGATTTAACAGTTTCTGTTTGATCGACAAGCATATCTGAAACAAGACTAATTAGACGTTTATCTCTAAGTTTGATATTTGCAGAAATGGCCATGCCACTTCTTAGAGGAATTTTTGTCCCTCTTGACTCAAGATACGATTTATCTAAGCTTAATATTACAGGATATCTATAAATTGGGACTTTCTGATCTGGTGGCAGGGCGTCAGCACCAATTCTTGTTACTTTTCCTATTAGTTCTCCATATCTTGTAAAAGGGAATGCATCTACTCTGACTTTTGCTTCTTGACCAGTTTTTACAAAACCTATATCTTTGTTGGCTACTATTACTTTTGCCTTAAGACCTTTTTGAGGAACTAATTTAAGAATTGTCTCACCTGATTGCAGTACTCCTGATACATAAGCTTTAGGGTCAAAAACTACTCCATCAACTGGTGCATAAACACTTTGATATTGCAAGATAAGTTCAGCTTGGTTCAGGTTGTTTTGATATTGTCCTATTGCTTTCTCAGAGGCCAGCTGTGTCCGCTTCATGTCAAGCTGAACACTTGTTATTTCATTTTTTAATTCATATAGTTGATCAAGTTGTTGTAGGTATTCAACCCTTTGAAATGCACCATTCTCTACAAGTTCTCTTAATGATGAGGTTATCTCTTGTCTTGTATTAAGTTTCTGTGCAAGAACGTTCTGGCGAGCACTAAGTATACTTAGTTTCCCTGAAAGATCTTTGCGTTCAAGTTCAATTAGATCTTCATTAGTTTCTTTATCTATAAGAGCTTGTCTTGTATCAAATTGTAAGAGTAGCTCTCCTTTCTTGACTAGTTCGCCGTCTTTGAAGAATATTTTTGATACTTTTCCTCCTCCTGGAGTCTTGACCTCGGTTAGACCAACAATGGATTCAAGCTGACCTTGAACAGTAACTACTTCATCAATTCTAAATAATATTCCACTTAAGATTACAATTCCACCGAGGCTAATTCCAATACCTGCAAGGCTTTGAGCCCAAATTGGGGTTTGTCGCAGAACTAAAGATCTGTTTTTTGCTAACCATCGATCGGCAGCAGAACTAAGATTTTGCTTTGCTTTAAGTCCCAGACTAGGTTTTCTGCTGGTTGACGCTTCTTCAGGTTTGTTTTCCTGGCTGTTTGTATTTGTGGTGGATTCGTCTTGGTTTTTCATTCCTATAGATTACGTCTTTAAGCCATATCCTGTAAAAACTCTTCTCCAGAGAAGAGACTGGCTCTCAATCACTATTAATAAATGGCTGTTGTCTTGCATATAGGTACTTCCCGTACTGCAACTACTACCCTTCAAAAGACTCTTTTCCCTAAAGCAAAGTCAAATCTTTTTGTAACTAAAAACCCATATAAATCTTCCATTAAAGAAGCATCGCCTGGAAGAGTCAGAAGTGATCGTCAGCAAATCCAAGAATATTTGGGATATTATTTAATTCATTCTGCTGATTATAATGGTTTAGCTCGTGATTTGATTTTTCCATTATCTATTTTAGCTACTAAATATAAAACTGATGCTCCCGATCTCTTTGATGCCCTCGTCGATTCAATTAGACTATTGCTTTATTCTACTAAAAAGCACAAAAATATTATAATTTCTAGTGAAATGCTTAGCGAGACGGGTGCATCAATAAGTTGTCTCTCGAATAATAGTCAAGGATGCTTTCCTTTATTTACTCTTGCAAAAGCAGTTGAGAGTGCTACGTTAGAACCTGCAATGATTAGTGTTTGCTTTAGAGATCCTTTGCAGCATCTCGTTTCTAAATATCAAAGATGTTGTATTCAGAGAAGTATGATAAAGCATCGCCCTCTTTCGGCAAATGAATATATCCAAAAACAAATATCTTTACATAGAAGTTGTAAAAATTCCTCTGCGATATCTACCGTTCTCCATAGGCAATTTTTAAAGGAACTTGGCAGTATTGCATTCGTAAAGTCTTTTGGTTTTGAACAATTAAAAAAAAATAATGATGTTTTTCAGCTAATAGGTGCGCCTTCTGAGGAAAAGATTGCTTTTTCTTCACTGCCTGTTGAAAATAAGTTCCATGAACATCCAAAAATAAAGAAACAAATCTCTTTGGAGATCAAAAAGGCACTAATAGAGGAGGATTATCTGAATGAAATTAATAATGATAAGATATTCGAATAAAGCAAAGGTTTCATGAAGGATATGTTGCTTTCTGGTTACGAACGCCAGTTAGATTTAGATCCACTTCAGGTTATTTGTCAAGGTAAATCTATACTCGATCTTGGCGCTAATGTTGGTTTGCATAGCTTGAAGGCGCTTGAATATGGTTCTAAGCATGTAACTTGCATTGAAAACTCTCTAGAGAATATACAAGTTCTTCAGCATTTGTTGCCTTCAAGTAAATCTACATTAATCAAAGAAAGTTTAACTAAACAAAATCTTTTATTAAAATTAAATAAATCATATGATACCATTTTTTATCTTGCAGTGCATCAACATCTAGAAAGACAAGTGATTGGATCTGGATGGAAATTGATTGATAACTATATTCAATTAAATCCTCAATATGTAGTTTTTAGGTCTAAGGGTTTTGAAGAAAGTGGTAAAGAATATCATGAAAAGAACTTTGGACCTATGATTTATTTTTCTTCTTTAACACCAAGTTTGGCACCTGTAATGATTTTCAAGCGTAAATAAACTAATTAGGTTTATTGAATAATAACCTCGCCCATATTTTTGATGAGTTTATCTATAGCTTGAACTTGCTTTAAAAATGGTTCAAGTAAATTTAGAGGAAGCGCGCTAGGTCCATCGCAAAGAGCTTTTTCTGGCTCGGGATGAGATTCTATAAATAAACCTGCAATTCCTAATGCTATTCCTGCCTTTGCAAGGTTGAGGACTTGGGAACGCCTTCCTCCTGATGCCAACCCGCCTGGATCTCGACATTGTAGTGAATGGGTAACATCAAATATTAAAGGCAAATTATCACAGCATTGTTTCATTACTCCAAAACCAAGCATATCCACCACGAGATTGTCATAACCAAAGTTAGAACCTCTTTCGCAGATTAATAGCTTATGATTTCCACATTCTTTAAATTTATCTACAATATTTTTCATCTGTTGGGGACTTAGAAATTGAGGTTTTTTAATGTTAATCACTTTCCCTGTAGAAGCCATTGACTCGACTAGATCAGTTTGTCTAGCTAGGAAAGCAGGTAGCTGTATGACATCACATATTTCAGAAGCATCTATGGCCTCTTTAGGAGTATGGACATCCGTTAAGATTGGAATATTATATTGGTTTTTAACATCCTTAAGAATCAATAATCCCTTTTCGATCCCAGGTCCTCTATATGAGTGTATTGAAGATCTGTTTGCTTTATCGTAGGAAGCTTTAAATATTAAGGGTATATCAAGGCGTTTGCAAACTTCGACATAATGACCTGCTACATCAATTGTAAAATCATGACTTTCAAGTACATTAACACCCCCTATTAGAACAAATGAATTCTGGTTGGAGAATCGAATTTCCCCTAGATGAACTTCATTATTCATTGGTTCAATACCTGTTTGAATTTAACTAAGAATACTTGTTCATTAGTTGAATTCACGTTCAGTTACCAAACTTTTTATTTCTCAATTTAAGAAACTATCCAATTGATTGAGATTTGTATTGCTTGAACGAATCTTCTGATAGATTCAATTTAATACACTAATTTCTCTAAAGAATAATTTGCTCAAATTATGGATTTATTAAAATGTGAAATCTGCAGCCTACATAATAGCAATATGCATACAGATAAATGGGAGGTTTTTAGAAATAATTCTTGGATTATCCGGCATCATCCTCATCCTGCTCCTCTACTGGGCTGGTTGCTTTTAGATTCTTATAGACATATTTCTGGGCCGATTGAATTTGACGAGCATGAGTCAAGCTCTTTCGGCTGCATGGTTAGGAAAGCCTCTCTCTTAATTAGGAAGTTAACCGATTGTGATCGTGTGTACTGTATTGCTTTTGGTGAAGGGGCAAGGCATCTGCATATGCACCTGATTCCTCGGTTTGGATCTGATCTATCAACAGCAGCTTGGTCTGTTGCTGATCATTATAGGAATGTTGTAAAAGGTTTAACTGAATCAGTACCTGAAAGTGAAGTTTCCAAATTTGTCACAAATGCTCGTAGTCTTATTACATGAAATTTCCAATTCCGATTTTTATTGGCTACGACCATCGTGAAAGAGCTGCCACCAATGTGTTGATAGATAGTCTTTATCAACACAGTTCTGTTCCTTTATCCATTACGCCATTGGTCACCTCCCAATTGGAGAAGCAAGGTTTATTTTGGCGGGAAAGAGATCCCAAGCAAAGTACTGACTTTTCCTTTACGCGTTTTTTGATCCCATATTTGATGAATTACCAAGGTTGGGCTTTATTTATGGACTGTGACATGTTATGTCGAGGAGATATCGCGAAACTTTGGGAACTATGCGATGAAAGATTTTCGGTTATGTGTGTCCAGCATGAACATCAGCCAACAGAAACAGTTAAATTCCAAGGTGAAATCCAAAGTCCGTATCCTAAAAAGAATTGGAGTTCGTTGATGTTAATGAATTGCAGTGGCTGCAAGGTGTTAACCCCAGACTTTGTTAATACCGCTAGTGGTTTAGAGCTGCATCGTTTTCATTGGTTGTTGGATGATGAGAAGATTGGCAGCTTGTCTGATGCATGGAATCATCTCGTTTCTGTACAAACCTCAGAGAAAGGGAGCTCTGCTGAAATGTTGCATTGGACTCTTGGGGGGCCATGGTTTTTGGATCAAAGAACGATGGGTGGAGTTTTGGCGGCAGAATGGTACGCCGCTCGTGACGATGCATTCAAGTTATGGGATTGAAATTAGGGTTATTTGTTAATGACTAATTCGATTACAACGATTGTTGCTGTTCCGGCCAGACTGGAATCCAGCCGTCTTCCTAACAAGGTATTAGCTGATGTAGGAGGGAAGAGCATGTTACAGCGAGTCTTAGAACGCTGTTCAGCCGCTAAGTCTCCTGTTGCTGTGATCTTGTGTACTGATAGTGAAGTCTTGCTAGATTTGGCATCAACTTTAGGTTTTCCTGCTCTGCTGACTAGAAAAGATTGTCAATCAGGTAGCGAGAGAATTGCCTCAGTATCAAAAGAAATTATAGAAATTGCGATGAAAAATAATACTAATATGATGGGTTTTGATTTGAATATAGATCCATCTAAATATTTAATTATTAATGTTCAAGGTGACCAACCATTTATAGATCCAAATGTAATAGATAATATGCACAAAGTTTTCACTTCAAAGAATCCAATACCTTCTGTGATGACTCCGGTTTATCGTCTTGGAGATGACAAGATACATAATCCAAATGTTGTTAAAACGCTTTTAGCAAAAGATGGCAGAGCTATTTATTTTTCAAGATCCGCTTTGCCTCATGTGCGCGGAATCCCAATGAAAGACTGGCCGCAAAAAACTACTTTTTGGGGGCATGTAGGAATCTATGGATACAGAGCAGATGTATTACAAAATTGGTCTAAATTGCCATATTCACCACTTGAGAATATTGAGAAGCTTGAACAGCTACGTTTAATTGAAGCTGGTATAGAAATTGATACTTTTACTGTTGAAGGTGAGTCTCTGTCAGTTGATACACAGGAGCAATTAGAGCATGCAAGAAATCTTGCTATTTCATTAGACTGAAATTGCAAGATTTAAGATCAGTTAGGTTAATAATTATTGTCTCTCCAGCCATGTTTGTTTAATTGTTCCCAGAGACCTTTTGATATAAGTAATCTTTCAGCCATTTCACGAACTGCTCCATTGCCTCCATTGGTATTTAAAACTCCGTCAGCTTTCTTTAATAATGATTTGTGAGCATCGTTTGTAGCAATTAATAAACCAACTTTATTTTTCAAGGATAAATCATTGAGATCATCTCCGATAAATAAGATTTGATCATACTTTATGCTGATTTCCTCTATTAGTTTTTCTAGTGCAGCAGGCTTGTCTTTTGCGTTTACTAGGCAGTGTTTAATTCCTAAATGATTGGCACGTATTTCTGTGGCTCCTCCCTTGCCTCCACTTAGAAAAGCAACTTCTATACCAGAATCTTGTAATAGTCGAATGCCTAAGCCATCTCTTACATTAAAACGTTTGATTAATTCACCTGATGGGCCATACCAAAGACCACCATCTGTGAGTACTCCATCGACATCTAATATTACTAGCTCTATATTTTTTAATCGATCATTTAATACCAACCAATTAAAGGATCTTGTTATTAAGTTTGCTAGTTTAGTTAATTTCATTTACCTAATCTATTATTTTTTTAAGCCAGCTTCAACTAAATCATGCAGTCTTAAGAGACCTATCATCTCTGTCATTTCATCTACAACAGGTAAGACTCCAATTGCTTTCTTTCTATTCCGTTCCATTTGCTCCAGCGCATTTATTGCCAAAGTATTGCCTATGACAGTAATCGGATCAATTGTCATTAAGTCTTTAGCTCTGAGCTTATTCCAGTCCTGAGTTTGATTTTTCTGAAGTGCTCTACGTAGGTCACCGTCAGTAATAATTCCTCTTATTAGTTTTTGATCGTTTTCTTGAGCTATCCAGCATGCTCCGACTCCATCATTTGTTAGTTGTGAAATGACTTCAGTTAAAGATGCGTTTGGACTCAAAGCAGTCAATTTTTGAATAGGTACCATTAGGTCAGCAGCTTTAATAGTCAATTGTTTGCCTAAGGAGCCTGCAGGGTGATTTAGTGCAAAATCTTCAGGGGAAATTCCTCTTCTTTCCATCCAAACAGCAGCAAGTGCATCTCCAATTGCCATTGCGACAGCAGTACTGGCGGTAGGTGCCAGATTTAGGGGGCAGACTTCACGATTCACTGAGCCATCCAAAATCACTTGACACTCTCTAGCTAGTGTCGATTTAACACGACCTACTAGCGCTATTCGAGGAGTGCCCCTTCTTTTTAAATGAGGGATTATTTGAATTAATTCTTCTGTTTCTCCACTGTTGGATAGGAGAAGCACTAGATCATCTTTTGCTACCACTCCAAGGTCTCCATGTAAAGCATCTAAAGGATTTAAGTAAATAGCCATCAAGCCTATAGATGAAAAAGTCGCAGCAATTTTGCGGGCTACTATGCCACTTTTGCCAACGCCTGTAATAACTAATTTGCTTTTCTTTTGTGAACAAGTATCTAGCAAAGTCAAAGCTTCTTCAACTTGTTCAGGTGGTAAACGTTTTGCTGAAGCAGCTATTGCCGCAGCTTCTTCTTCTAAGCAACGAGTAAGCGCTGACATTTCGTTGGTAATCTTTTGGTGACTTTATTGCTCTATTAGAATTAATGGTAAATAGTTTATAATTTGCAGACTATTGATAGTTTTATAAGGGATTCGATCTCAAGATTTAATCAGACCAATTCGCCCACCATCATATCTTCCTTTAGCTAAAACTTTATTGCACCATTCGGTATTCTTTAAGTACCATATAACAGTTTTTTCGAGGCCAGTCTCAAAGCTATGCATTGGCTGCCAGCCGAGTTCTCTAGTTATTCGACTTGGGTCTATTGCATATCTGCGGTCGTGTCCAGGACGATCAGCAACTTTTTGAATGAGTTTGTTATGTGGAGCTCCTACAGGAATAAATCTATCCATAAGTTTGCAGATTCCTTCCACAACAATAAGGTTTGATTTCTCGCCATGACCACCAATACAATAACTTTCCCCAATTTGGCCTTTAGTTGCTGTAAGTAGAAGAGCCTCAATATGATCATCAACGAACAACCAATCTCGTATATTTTCGCCATCACCATATAGTGGTATTGATTTTTGTTTTAATGCTTTTATTATTACCATTGGGATTAGTTTTTCAGGAAATTGCCAAGGTCCAAAGTTGTTTGAACAATTGCTTAAAACTGTTGGAAGTCCGTATGTGTGATACCAAGATCTAACTAAGTGATCGCTTGCTGCTTTGCTAGCTGAATAAGGAGAGCGCGGATTATAAGCTGTTTGTTCACAGAATCTGCCATGAGAGCTGAGAGAGCCAAAAACCTCATCAGTAGAAATGTGATGTAGTCGAAATCTTTCTTTACGCTCTGTGGGTAGATTCTCCCAATGATTTAGAACTGCTTGGAGTAAGTTAAAGGTTCCGATTATGTTGCTATTAATAAAGGCCTCTGGTCCTTCGATAGATCTGTCAACATGGCTTTCAGCAGCTAGATGAAAAACTAGATCAGGGTTTGCTATTTCTATTGCCTCTTGAGTATTTTGCTTATTGCATAGATCTATTTTGAGTAGTTGATGACGATCTACTTGATGATTGTTGAGTTTGCGTTTAGTTATCTCAATGCTAGTTAGATCACTTGCATAGCTTATTTTATCAATATTGAATACTTGAACATTACTTTTTAGAAGTAAATGCCTGATGAGTGTTCCTCCAATAAAACCCGCTCCACCGGTAACAAGTACCCTCTTGATCTCTTTAGGCAGAATTAATGAGGACAACAAATCAATCTTCAAATTTGATTAATTCTCTCATTTTATTGCGTACTCAACGATTTTATGACTTCATATAGTGATTCTCTCCAATAAATTCCGTTTAAACAAAGAGACTGGCGAGTTTTATCGCTGTCCAAGAGAGAGAAGTGAGGTCTTTTTGCTTTCGTAGGATAGTCCTCGGCCTTAATGGGTTCAATTACAGCTGAATTTGCTAAGAGTCCTGAATGCATCCCAAGTTCTCCTATCGCGACTGCAAAGTCATACCAACTGGCTACACCGAGGTCACTCCAATGCATTATTGGATCTAAATATCTTCCTTGCTCGGAAAATTGCACAATCCTCCAGCAAGCCTCTGCCAAGGTTTTGGTTGAGGTTGGACAGCCAATTTGATCCGTAATTACTTTGATGGTTTCATTGGTATTGGCCTTGGATTTATGTAATTTGAGCATAGTTAATAAAAAGTTTTTGCCAGCAGGCCCATATAGCCAACTAGTTCGAAGAATATGAGCACATCCATTTGCGCCAAGATTTTCTAATATTGCTCTTTCTCCGAATAGTTTGCTTTTTCCATATACTCCAAGAGGTTTGGTTTGATCAGTTGGTTTATAAGGTAATGATTGTGTACCATCAAAAACAAAATCTGTACTGATATGAAGTATTTTCCCTCCACATATATTTAGCATTTTAGAAAACGCAGCTGGGGCATATCCATTAATTGCTAGGGCAGCATTGGATTCAATTTCTGCTTGGTCAACTTTCGTATATGCAGCTGCATTGATTATCCAGTCAGGCTTGTAAGTCTGAATTGATTCATTACAGTTTTTTTCTTCAGATATATCTAATTCGTTTCTGCTTAGAGCGATTAATTTTATGTTTTGTGGAACATATTGCTTTATTGCTTTTCCTAATTGTCCATTGGATCCAGTAAGTAGTACTTTTATCAAAATAAATCCTCTCTATTTATTTGTTCTAGACTAATCGCTTTATTATCTTTTTCGGACAATTTTGGCTGTGCTGAGTCTGGAGAATTTATAGGCCAATTGATTCCTATTGTTTCATCATCCCATCGAATAGTTCTTTCACAGGTTGGATTCCAGAATGATGTTGTTTTGTATAAGACCTCTGCCTCATCACTGAGTGTTAAGAAGCCATGTGCAAACCCTTCTGGTATCCATATTTGTTTTTTATTTGTGGAACTAATATTTATACCTCCCCATTTTCCAAAGCTACCAGAATTTAAACGCAAATCGACCGCAACATCGAAAATCTCACCAACAATGCACCTAACAAGTTTTCCTTGAATATCAGGAGAAATCTGGAAATGTAATCCTCTTAAAGTATTTTTTATTGATTTGGAATGGTTATCTTGAACAAATGGTTTTGATTCTTGGCATTGTTTTCTCATGATTTCTTTCCAAATCCTTTGATTCCAACTTTCTGAGAAAAAGCCTCTTTCATCTTGGAATAATTTTGGGGTGAGTATCAAAGCCCCAGAAAGAGTCACCCCATTAGAATCAGTAAGTGGTTGAAAGTCCATCTTTTTAGATTAATTCCTGGTTGCTTAAAAGTCGTAATAAATAATTTCCATATCCACTTTTCCGGAGAGGCTCCGCTAGATCTGCCAATTCGTTATTAGATATCCATCCCATTCTCCACGCTACTTCTTCCGGGCATCCAACTTTTAAACCTTGTCGCATTTCTAGTGTCCGAATATATCCAGAAGCTTCGTGAAGTGAGTCATATGTTCCTGTATCTAGCCAAGCCATACCTCTTCCCATTAACTCAACATGCAATGCATCTTCCTTAAGATATTGGTTGTTAAGGTCCGTAATTTCTAATTCACCTCTCGAAGATGGTTTGACTACTTTTGCACGATCTACAACAGTATTATCATAGAAATATAATCCAGTAACTGCATAGTTTCCTTTAGGCTTTTTGGGCTTTTCTTCAATGCTTATTACTTTATGATTATTGTCAAAATTAATTACACCATATCTTTCTGGCTCGCTAACAGGATATGCAAAAACTGTTGCTCCATGATTGGATGTATTGCTAGATATTAGTTGTGGAACTAGTTCATTACCATGAAAAAGATTATCTCCTAGAATTAGTGCTACAGGAGAATTGCTTAGGAAGTGTTCACCAATCACAAATGCCTCTGCCAATCCATTAGGTCTAGGTTGGATTGCATAATTAATTGATAATCCCCATTGCTTTCCATCCCCCAGAAGATTAACAAACGACATTTTATCTTCTGGGGTTGTGATAACAAGAATTTCTCTTATCCCAGCAAGCATAAGAGTGGTAAGCGGATAAAAGACCATTGGCTTGTCATATACCGGAAGTAGCTGTTTGCTCACAGCTTTTGTTATGGGATATAAGCGGCTTCCTGTACCACCAGCGAGAATGATTCCCTTTCGAGTCATGATGTCTTATATCAGTGCAAATGCTTTTGGTAAGGAGTTTATGCAATGGTTGCAATCAGGTTGATTAAGCATGCTTCAGGAGCCCCCGGATTGAGGTTACTGGGCTTAGGTCCAGGACTAAAGCCGAGTCGTGGTTTGCTCAAGCTAAGTCGTTTATTTGAAAAGCATGCATTTTGGGCTCAGGGCCGTTCCAACAAGCAATTAAAACAATTGTTATCTGCAAGCAATGTAGTAGTTAGCCTCTGGAGAGGAAGTCGAATGGTGGGATTTGGCAGAGCTACAACTGACGGGATTTCTAGAGCAGTTTTGTGGGATGTTGTAGTAGCAGGTGATCTTCAAGGTCATGGCTTAGGTCGCCAAGTCGTTGAGGCATTGTTAGAAGATCCTAAGATTTGTAATGTTGAGAAGGTATATCTTATGACAACTTTTGGGGCTAGTTTTTATCGTCAAATGGGTTTTGAAGAGCCTGAAGGTCAGAAATTGTTAGTTAGAAAGGTTTAACCATCAAAGTTAATTAGTTATTAATTTACATTGGATTATTTAGATGAATTAAAAAAACCAGTCATGGACTGGCCTTTTAGTAAGCGGATGAAGAGATTCGAACTCTCGACCCTCTCCTTGGCAAGGAGATGCTCTACCACTGAGCTACATCCGCACAAAGAATCCTTAGAAGTAATTCTGAAACACTATCAGCATGCACCAAAAGAGGTGATCTGGTCAATTGCAACTTTTCTATTTGACTAATTAAATGCTTTCGATTGTTTTCATCAGCGAGGCCATTTCTAGTGCCTGCAAGGCATAAGTCCATCCAAGATTGCTTTTGATTCCTGCTCTTTCCAAGGCCTGCTGCATTGTGTCGGTAGTTAGAACTCCGAAAATAATAGGCGTTGCTGTTTCTCTTGAAACGCTGGCAATTCCTTTACTTGCCTCAGAGATAACCACTTCAAAATGCGGAGTATCTCCTCGAATCACTGCTCCAAGGGTAATCAGGACATGATATTTACCACTTTTGGCAAGTTCCTGACTAACTATTGGTAATTCAAATGAACCAGGGACCCAGGCTATATCGAGTTGATTTCCTTCTGGTGAAGTATCTATACCATGCCTTTCTAGGCAATCAAGGCACCCAGATAAAAGCTTCCCAGTGACTAGGTCATTAAATCTTGCTACTACTACACCTATGTGTAGGTCAGTTGCATCAGTGAATTTTCCTTCAAAAGTGGCCATTTGATCTAAGCCATCCTGCGGTTTGTTTACCGTAAGAGCTTAGATGCTATTTAGCCCATTAAATTCTATGGACTATCCGAGTGGGCCCATATATCCGGTTACGCCTTCAATTTGGTGAGCAACGTATTCAGCAATAAGACCATTTGCAAGTACTAGGTGGAACCAAACCCCACCAATGATTTCTATTTTCTTGATTTCCCCATTACGCCTATCGGCAGGGTTTTTTTGAGTCATGTAAAGCACTGGCACCCCAATGACCAAAAGCAATGAAGCAAACAGTAGGGCGTTCGCGGCGATAGCTGAAAAGATCTGCATGGGGATGTGGTTACGACTGAGCCAATGCTCACAGCATCTTTTTATTGTCCCATGAGATGCATGCTTAGTAGCAAAAATTGCCTTTCAGTGTCGCGAGGCTTCACATGGAGATTTCTTCTGCCATCTAAGCTGAGTTTTTGATGGCAGGGATTAAATGTGACTGCCGATTCAGAAGCCTTTCAGGGCAGTTTATTTGGCTTAGACCCCTCGCCAGCAAAGGAGCTCAGCGATTCGGCTGCAGAGCAATTTGATCCTGGCGACACTGAGTTGGACCACGAAAAACTTTTAAGAGATGCAGAGAAGAGACCTCGTAAAAGGGATGGAAGTACTGCAGAAAAAGTTGACAACTCTTTATCTCAATCATCTTCAGAGGGAGTTCTTGAGGATGAACAATTGCCTCCTTGGGCTCATCACACCTGGGTTGATATGGAGCAACTCACGCCAGTGATGCGTCACTACGTCGAGTTAAAGAAAAAAAACCCTGACAAGATTTTGCTTTATAGGTTAGGTGATTTTTTTGAATGTTTTTTTGAGGATGCCATTCAGCTTTCTCGTTTACTGGAATTGACTTTGACTGGAAAAGAAGGTGGAAAATCTATAGGTCGGGTCCCAATGGCAGGGATTCCTCATCATTCGGTTGAGAGGTATTGCACTGAATTGATTAATAAAGGTTTAAGTGTCACTATTTGCGATCAATTAGAGACAGCAGCAGTTAAAGGAAGCCTACTGAAAAGGGATATAACAAGGGTTTTCACTCCAGGAACTGTCATTGAGGAGGGAATGCTTACTGCGCGAAAGAACAATTGGTTGGCAGCTGTGGTTATAGATAATTCCAATCGATTCTCCTGGGGACTTGCTATAGCAGATGTGAGTACAGGAGAGTTTTTAGTTACCCAAAGGGAGAGCAAGGAATCATTAAATCAAGAGATTGGGAAATTGGAACCATCAGAGATTCTCTGCAGACATTCTGATCAATCTTTTGATGAAGTGATTGCTCCTAAAAGATTTCACCGGACATATGTTTCTAATACTCCTTTTAGTCTGCCTGAGGCAGAACGTTCAATTCGTACTCAATATAAATTGCAGACTTTAGATGGATTAGGTCTGAATCAAAGGAAATTAGCTTTGAGAGCTGCAGGAGGTTTATTGACCTATTTGAGAGAGACGAAGCCTATTTCCTCTCAAGTTATGGAGTCAGTAACAACTCCCATACCTTTGGATTTACCAAAAAGTACTTTTCTTGGTGATTCATTAATTTTAGATGCACAGACCAGACGAAATCTTGAAATCACTGTTACTCAAAGAGATGGTCAATTTTATGGTTCATTGTTATGGGCACTGGATCGAACACTGACGGCAATGGGTGGTAGATGTTTGCGTCGTTGGCTGGAAGAACCTCTTGTTGAAATTGATCGAATTAATGCTAGGCAGTCTGTAATTAGTACACTAGTTGACTCGAGAGTTGTTAGAGATTCGGTTAGAAAATTGCTCCGCCCTATGGGAGATTTGGAAAGACTCGCAGGAAGGGCGTCAGTTGGACAGGCGGGAGCAAGAGATTTAGTTGCTATTGCAGATGGAATAGAGAGATTGCCAAGGCTTGCTGAGCAAATTAAGGGTTTATTTGAAAGAGCACCACTATGGATCGAAGATCTTATAAATGTAGACTCCCAGTTAATAAAACTTGCGAATGCTATTAGATATAAATTAGTAGAGAATCCACCTTTGAGTTTAACCGATGGAGGGTTAATCCATGATCAGGTTGATCCTTTATTGGATGGACTTAGGAATAAATTGGACGACCAAGATGCTTGGCTCTCTAGTCAGGAGAAGATTGAGCGCGAATGTTCTGGAATTGCAAACTTAAAATTACAAAATCATAGAACATTTGGCTATTTTCTCTCTGTAAGTAAGGCAAGAGCAGTCAAGGTACCCGAGCACTGGATTAGGAGGCAAACATTATCTAATGAAGAAAGATTTATCACTCCTGCTTTAAAAGAAAGGGAAGGAAAGATATTTCAACTAAAAGCTAAAACATCACAACGTGAATACGAATTATTTTGTAATCTTCGAAGTATGGTTGGGGAGCAGACGGAGTCGATTCGTAAAGCAGCGAGAGCAGTTGCTGGATTAGATGCACTTACTGGATTGGCATATTTAGCAGCAACAGAGAATTATTCTTGCCCAGAGATTATAGCTACAGATGATGACAAATTAAATAGAGAGATCATTATTGAAGAGTGTAGACATCCTGTGGTTGAGCAGTTGCTAGCCGATCAAAAATTTATACCTAATAATTTGCAACTTGGAAAAGGAATAGATCTCATTATTTTGACAGGTCCTAATGCAAGTGGTAAAAGTTGTTATTTGCGACAGATAGGACTTATTCAATTATTGGCCCAAATTGGAAGTTGGGTCCCAGCGAAGAAAGCTCGTCTTAGTATTGCGGATAGCATTTTTACCAGAGTTGGTGCAGTTGATGATCTTGCTGCAGGACAGTCAACATTTATGGTGGAAATGGCTGAAACAGCTTATATACTTAATCATGCAACAAAATTTTCCTTAGTTTTGTTGGATGAGATAGGAAGAGGAACTGCAACCTTTGATGGTCTATCTATTGCTTGGGCAGTGAGTGAATTTTTAGCGAAAGATTTACACAGTAGAACCATCTTTGCCACCCATTATCATGAGTTAAATCAACTGGCTGAAAGCCAAGGTAATGTTGCTAATTTTCAGGTACTTGTTGATGAAACAGGAGATGAGCTTATTTTTCTTCATAAAGTTGCACCAGGTGGAGCTAGTCAGAGTTATGGAATAGAAGCAGCTCGTCTAGCAGGTGTCCCAGAAGCTGTTGTAAATCGGGCTAGATTGGTGTTAGCTAGACTTGAACAAAATAATTAATAGTTAAGTGAAATTAGAAATCTTTTTGATATTTTGCTTCTCTCAGTAAAGCATTTGCTGTAGAAGCTGCCATTGCAGCCCCTCCTCTTGTGCCTTTGACTATTATGAAAGGCAAATCACTTCTGAATAGTCTCTCTTTGCTGCGCTCAACTCCAATAAAACCTACTGGCATACCAATTATCAAACTTGGCCTTGTTTTACTTTTTTTGCTTATAGCCAATATTTTTTCTAGAGCTGTGGGAGAACTACCAATGAGAATTATTGGTGGTAGTTGATTTTCACAGTTTCTGGAAATTTCTTCCCATGCTTTTTGCATTCCTATTGCAGTGCGAGTTGAGTTACCTTCAACTTCTTTGGGAGCCCATTCCAGAATGCTTCTAACTATTGATCCGATTGTTCTTTGGGCCATTGGTCTGACTGCCGCTGCCGCCATTTCTGTATCTGTGAGTATTTGAGCCCCTTGCCTAAGAGCATTTAATCCTTTTTGGCATGAGAAGGG
Source organism: Prochlorococcus sp. AG-409-J19 (assembly GCA_003215635.1). Lineage (GTDB taxonomy): Bacteria > Cyanobacteriota > Cyanobacteriia > PCC-6307 > Cyanobiaceae > AG-409-J19. The sequence continues at coordinate 97,014 of QCKC01000001.1, read as the reverse complement.
GCTAAAACTGAGCAAAGGAGCGATGTTGAAATCCCCGGTGCAATGGATTAATCGCTCTAATACCTTTTGTTCTAAAAACCCCAAATCGTTTATCTCGAGGTGTTTTTGAATAAAATCGATGCTTTCAGTGAAAATCGAATGATCATTCATCGTTAATTTCTTGTTTTTATCTCAAACCATTTCATGCATTATTAAGCATGTTGGTTGGTTATTGTTTGTCGATGCCGGTTTATTTGATTTGGGGTGATGATTTGGCTGCTAGGGAGCAATCAATCAAGAAATTAATTGAGGATATAGTAGATCCAGTGTGGCTTAGCATAAATTTTAGTCGACTCGATGGGCGTGATCCCTCCCAAGCTAGTAAGGCTTTGGAGGAAGCGCTAACTCCGCCTTTTGGTAATGGAGGGAGGCTTGTACTTGTTCAAAGCAGTCCTTTTTGCAATGGATGTTCCTCCAATTTGGCTGAACGTTTTGAGTCTTGTTTAGGTTTGTTGCCTGAAGAAAACTATTTGGTTTTAAGTAATATCAATAAGCCAGATGGTCGATTAAAAACCACTAAAGCTATACATAAGCTTGTTAAATCTCAATTAGCGATGGAAACAAAGTGTTTGTTGCCAACTGTTTGGGATGTTGCTGGTCAGTGTGTTTTAGTCGAACGGATAGCCAATAATATTGGATTGAAATTATCTCCTGAGGCAACAAATGCTCTTGTTGATGCAATAGGAAATGATAGTTCTAGAATTACTTTAGAGCTTGAAAAACTTTCTATTCTTTCCCAAAGCAATTCAAATGAATTCAAGTCAGATATGATCTCTCTAAATAATGTGAAAGCCTTAGTAGAAGGGATTTCCACAAATGCCCTTCAAATAGGTGAGGCTCTTTTGGAATGTGATTTAGGGAAAGCCTTTACCCGCTTGCATGCACTTTTAGATTCTGGTGAGCCCGCTCTACGAATAGTTGCTACTTTGTCAGGCCAAATTCGAGGATGGTTGTGGGTCAGCCTTTTAGATGAAAAAGGAGAAAAAGATGTTTCTTTGATTGCAAAAGCTGCAGGGATAGCTAATCCCAAGAGAATTTATGTTTTACGTAAGCAGATTCAAGGTCATTCTCCTCATAGATTTCTGCAAATGCTTGTAGGCTTACTAGAGGTTGAAGCAGCTCTTAAACGAGGTGTCTTGCCTACGGATGCATTTCAGGATGGCTTGTTAAGCAGTCCTGATTTTTTTGCTTCACACTGAAATTATTGGAAACCTTAGCGAAAGTCTAAATGTCATTAATTGTCCAGAAATTTGGCGGAACTTCTGTCGGGGACGTTGATCGGATTAAAGCTGTTGCAAAGAGAATTGCTTGTTCTAAAGATGCCGGTCATGACTTAGTAATTGTTGTATCTGCAATGGGTCATACGACAGATGAACTCACTTCATTGGCTCAATCAATAAGTATGAATCCAGCTCAAAGAGAAATGGATATGCTTTTATCTACTGGCGAGCAAGTATCTATTGCTTTGCTTGCAATGGCATTGAATGAATTGGGTGTTCCAGCTGTATCTATGACAGGTTCCCAAGTAGGAATAGTCACGGAATCTGCTCATGGTCGTGCTCGAATTTTAGAAATCAGAACTGATCGCCTTCAATCTTTAATTCAAGAGGGACAAGTGGTTGTTGTCGCAGGCTTTCAAGGTACCAGTTTAAGTAGTTTTGGGACCGCAGAAATTACTACTTTAGGAAGGGGTGGTTCAGATACCACAGCAGTTGCTTTAGCGGCGGCTCTCGAGGCAGATAGTTGTGAAATCTACACTGATGTTTCTGGTGTGCTGACAACAGATCCTCGGAAAGTCAAAGATGCTCGATTAATGGATGAAGTTAGTTGTGATGAGATGTTAGAACTAGCAAGTTTAGGAGCTGAAGTTTTACATCCTAGAGCTGTTGAAATAGCCCGCAATTATGGAGTAGAGATAATGGTTGGATCTAGTTCGAGTAATGAGAAAGGGACAAAGTTAACTAGTTCTTCTAAACGTTCTCTGGGTAGAGAAGGATTAGAATTAGGACGGCCTGTAGATGGAGTGGAATTATTAGAGAATCAAGCAGTAATTGCTCTTTCCCATTTACCAGATAGGCCTGGAATTGCAGCACATTTATTTGAAGTTTTGTCTAAAGGAAATGTGAATGTTGATTTGATTATTCAATCAACTCATGAAGGTAATAGTAATGATATTGCATTTACAATCTCTGAATCAGATTTGACTAAGGCAAAGAGTTTGATCAATGATATTTTGATATCAATCGGCGGAAAAATTTCTTCAGATACTGGAATGTCAAAATTAAGTATTAGTGGAGCTGGAATTATGGGTAGGCCTGGTATAGCTGCTAGTTTGTTTGACACTATTTCGCGTGCAGGTATTAATTTGAGATTAATTGCAACTAGTGAAGTAAAGGTAAGTTGTGTGATTGATGCAAAATATGGTTCTAAAGCGTTACGAGAAGTGAGTGAAACTTTTGAATTGAATGACTCTCAAATCTTTTTAAATCCTATTCAAACTGTTAATTCTGATTCCCCAGAGGTTAGGGGTTTAGCTTTGGATTGTGATCAGTCACAATTAAGTGTTAAACATGTTCCTGATAGTCCTGGAACTGCAGCATCATTATGTCTAGCAATGGCCGATGCTGGAATAAGCTTGGATGCAATAGTTCAATCTGAAAGGCAACATAATGATGGTAGTCGGGATATTAGTTTTATTTTGAAACGTGAGGATAGAAGAAAAGCTGATCTAGCACTTGCTCCTTTATTGGCTCAATGGGCGGGGACTAATTTAGAAGAAGGAATGCCAATTGTAAAAGTAAGTGCTGTTGGCGCTGGAATGCGGGTTAGAGCTGGGACAGCTGCAAAAATGTTTAGGGCTCTTGCGGATTGTGAAATTAATATTGCAATGATTGCTACTAGTGAAATTAGAATTAGTTGTGTGATTCCTGAGCAATATGCAGATAAAGCACTGCAAGCAGTGCACAATGGTTTTAATCTCGGGTTGGTATAAGGAAAAGTTAGATTATTTTATTATGATCGTTAATAACAATATTTATTTTCGTCCAATTAGTTTTTTTCTCAACTGTTTAATTTTATCGCGTAGAGTTGCAGCCTCTTCAAAATTTAGTGCTTTTGCTGCGGATTCCATTTTTAGTTCTAATTGATTAATAACATTAGGTAATTCATCTAGAATATTTTTGGAGCCTGCATCACGCATTATTAATTCAGTGGCTTCATTAGCAATATTAATAAGTTCATCTTTTTCATTATCTTTTTGCAACTTCCTAGAGAGTTCGAGAAACGAAAGAATTGAGTTGTTCGATTTTCTACCGGCACCTGTTGGTGTGATCCCATGCTTTTTATTATAAGCATTTTGAATATTTCTTCTGCGGTCAGTTTCGCTAATTGCCTTGGCCATTGAATCAGTTAAGTTGTCCGCATAAAGGATTGCAAGTCCTTCTACATGTCTTGCAGCACGTCCGATGGTCTGAATTAATGATCTTTCTGCCCTTAAGAATCCTTCTTTGTCAGCATCAAGTATTATAACTAGAGAAACTTCTGGAAGATCTAGACCTTCTCTTAAAAGATTAACACCTACAAGTACATCATATTCTCCTGCCCTTAATTCCTGAATTATTTCAATTCTTTCAAGAGAATGTATTTCCGAATGCAGATATCGAACTCGAATCAGATTTTCAGATAAATAGTCTGTGAGATCTTCTGCCATGCGTTTAGTTAATGTTGTGATGAGTACCCTCTCTTGCTTGTCAGTTCTTTTATTAATCTCACCTAATAAATCTTCTATTTGTCCTGTTGTTGGGCGAACTTCAACTAATGGGTCCAAAATCCCAGTTGGCCTTATAACTTGATCAACAATTTCTTTATTGCTTTTGTTTAATTCCCATTCGCCAGGTGTAGCGCTAACAAAAATAGTTTGATTAGCCTTTTGCCAAAATTCCTCACTCTTTAAAGGCCTATTGTCTGATGCACTAGGTAATCTAAAGCCATGCTCAATTAATACTCTTTTTCTGGCTTGATCACCATTATACATTGCAAGTAATTGCGGACAGGTGACATGACTTTCATCTACGATTAGTAGCCAATTGCTCGGAAAATAATCTATAAGGCACTCAGGTGGTGTTCCTTTATCTCTTCCTGCTAGATGGCGTGCATAATTCTCTACACCATTACAATAACCTACTTCTCTTAACATCTCTAGATCATACTTCGTTCTTTTTTCTAAACGCTGAGCCTCAAGTAAACGACCTTCTTGACTTAATTCATTAACCCTTGCATGTAGTTCTTTTGATATATTTTTTATGGCAATATCAAGTCTATCTTTAGGTGTCACAAAATGTTTTGCAGGATATATATTGATATTTTCTAGATCACGAATGATTTCACCTGTCATTGGATCTAGATATCGAATGGCTTCTATTTCTTCTCCAAACAGCTCTATTCTTACTAGCCTGTCATCATAAGCGGGTCCAATTTCTAAAACATCTCCATTTAATCTAAAACGACCACGACTTATATCGATATCATTTCGCTGATATTGATTATTAACTAATTCACGTAAAGATCCTCTTAAATTAACGGTTTTGCCAACTTTAAATTTGACTGCTGCATTTAAGTATTCACTGGGTATGCCAAGTCCATATATACAACTAATAGAAGCTACTACAATTACATCTTCTCGCTCGAATAATGAGCGTGTTGCAGAATGGCGTAGCATATCAATCTCTTGATTGATAGATGCTGTTTTTTCTATATAAGTATCACTAACTGCCACATAGGCTTCAGGTTGGTAATAGTCGTAATAGGAAATAAAATATTCAACAGCATTGTTTGGGAAAAACTCTCTTAATTCATTGCAAAGTTGTGCAGCTAAAGTTTTATTGTGAGCTAGCACAAGTGCAGGTCTACCAGTCTTTTGTATGACATTTGCGATTGTAAAAGTTTTTCCTGTACCAGTCGCACCAAGCAAAGTTTGAAATTTCTTGCCTTTATTTACTCCTGCAACTAGTTGGGATATTGCTTTTGGTTGGTCTCCTTTTGGTTCATAGGGAGCTTCTAGTTTGTAATGAGGCATTGAGCACTGTTTGTGCGTAGTTTAAAATTTGTTTAATTTAGTACTTTTAATTATTTTGGGCTTGTGAATTGTTAATATAGCGTGTGCTAGTTAATAATGCATTCTTAATATTTTTTACTGTTGCAATCATAGCCAATTGATCATTTAGTTTGTTTACAGCTGAACCGATACCCACCCCTGATGCCCCGGCAGAGATTGCCATCCCTACAGTGACTTCTGATAAACCTGAGGCAGACAATATTGGTCTTGGACAGTTTTCTTTTGTCAGTGCATTAGCAATTGTATGAGTGGCAGCAAGTGTAGGAGCAGCCTTTTCAATTAAACCTAAGCTTCCTGGGCTGATGGCTTTAGCACTACAAGAGCCTTCTGTTTGAATGATATCGATATCACACTCTACAAGATCTATTGCTAAACGAGCTTGCTCATCAAGAGGCAAAAGGTGTGGGACGGTAACTGATATAACTGTTTCTGGTAACAAATTTCTAGTTGTTTTTCCAAGTATTAGAACTTCCTCTGCAGAGAAAAGGCGTCCTGTTGGATAAAAAGAATCATAGTTGCCAATTTCCACAAGACTTGCACCAGCTGCAACTGCTTCAGGAAATTGTTCTGGAATGATAGAGCTCACACAAATAGGTAGTTGTGATGCTTTTTTGGCTAGATGGACTAATTGAGCATCGCAAGCAATGTCAACTAAGTCAGCCCCTCCTTGACCGGCAGCCCAGGAGACTTGTTGTACAGATTCTTTATTAAAGTTGCTCAGTCCTGCTATAACCTTGAAAAGTTTGCGTTCAAAAAGACTTTCTTTGAGTGCAGTTGGGAGATTATGGAGACGTGTCATCTAGATAGTAATGAATAACAAAAACTCTTCTATTCATATAGCGCAATTTCTTCTGCTTGGCTTTATTCCTCTAGATTCCTTCTTATGACTAACTCCACGATTAGTAAAAAGCCCTGGAGTAGTTGGCATAATCGTCTTCTCAAGCAACTACGAGCAAATCCTGATTTATTGCCTGAGCGATCATTTTTATTGCTCTCTGTATCTGGTGGTCAAGATTCGATGGCTCTTTTACAATTGATTCTTGATCTTAGAAGAATTTACGAGTGGAAATTAGCTGTATGGCATGGTGATCATGCTTGGCATGAAAATTCATCTTTAATATCCCAAGAACTAAGAATTTGGTGTGAAGATAATAATGTTAGATTTGCTTCGGAACGTGCCAAGTCAGAGCAGTCTAGAACGGAAGTAATTGCAAGAAATTGGAGATATAAAACCCTATTACTTCTTGCAGAGCAATTGTCGGAGGAATTTCCAGATACACCTTGCCAACATATAATTACAGGCCATTCTGCAACCGATAGAGCAGAGACTTTCTTGTTGAATTTATCTAGGGGCTCGGGACTTGGAGGCCTAAGTAGTCTTCGCTTCTCAAGAAAATTCTCTAGAAAAATCAATCTGGTTCGTCCACTCTTAATATTTAGTAGGCAAGATACTTACGAGATTTGTAAAGAATTTAATTTGCCTATATGGTTAGATCCTTCAAATGACAGTTCAGAGTTTGCTCGTAACAGAATTAGAAAAGATGTCTTGCCAGTCCTTGAATCCTTGCATCCTGGAGTGGCTTTTAGAATTGCATCTGTTTCGGAAAAGTTAACATCCTTTGCAGATGATCAGAAGACTCTGGCTATTTTGGCTCTAGATTCCATGAGATTAGAAGATGGATTGTGCAGAAAGAAATTTGTTCAACTTCCATTGACTGTGCGTTCAACTTTGATCTATATCTGGTTTCTTCAAAATGGTATTAATAAAATATCTACGGGTAATATTCAAGAGTTGTGCAATAGGACCTCATTTGGAAAGCCTAAAGGAACTTTTGAATTAACAAATGGTTGTAAAATTGTTTGGTCTAAGGATTTAATTAAATTAATTTGGTTAAATAATTAATTTTTATACTGAACCTTAAAAATAAAATTAGCAAGCTAAGCAACAGCTGATCTACGGCGACGTGTTCTCCCAGAAGGTGCATCAGAATCTGATTCACTGTCTGGTGAATATTTTGAATTGGATGAGGTATTCGTTTGATTAGATTTAACTGGTGCAGGTGTGGAATTATTGCGAACAACTTTATTAGCTTCTTTTGCTTTAGATGCAACAGAATCCACCTCTGATTCTGTTTGTAGCTTGTATGCAGGTGTGCCCCCTGGTGCTGGTTGTACTAGGCACAATATCAAAGGTTCTACTTGTAACTCTCTTCTTACACGGCGAGCAAGCCCTACTTCTACCTCTCTTTGTACACCCATCCAGTCAACTTCTGGTGCATTGCCTCCTGTATGACGGGCAAGTTGTTTCCATCTATTTTCGAGAACCCAAGAGATTTCCTTTTCGGTCCAAATTGACATTTTTCTTGCATCAACAGTAGTAACCACTCCACGCAAATTGACACGTGGTGGAGCCACCATGACTCCATCAGTCGAAATTGCTGCCAGTACAGTTACCATTCCATCTTCAGCCAATTGTTGACGTTCTTTTAGAACACGCGTATCTACGACTCCATTACGAGATGCATCCAGTAGTTCAATACCAGCTTTAACCGGTTCTCCTCTATCAATTGAATCGGGCCTTAGTTCAACAACATCTCCATTCTCCAGAATTAAAATATTTTCTTCGGGAGTTCCCATTGCCTGTGCACTCTTGCTGTGACAAATCAACATCCTGTGCTCTCCATGAACGGGCACAAAAAACTTTGGTTTTGTTAGAGCAAGCATCAGCTTTTGATCTTCTTGAAATCCATGACCTGATACATGTATGCCTTCACCTTTTCCATAAACAACCTTTGCGCCAAGCTTCATTAAACGATCGATTGTATTAACTACAGAAATAGTATTTCCTGGAATTGGACTAGCTGAAAAAATTACAGTGTCACTAGTTTTGAGTTGTACATGTTGATGTTCACCTCTTGAAATTCTACTTAAAGCAGCTAAAGGTTCTCCTTGGCTACCAGTCATGAGTAGAAGAGTTTCACGGTCGGGCAAATCTCGTATTTGTTTAATTGGAACAAATAAATCATCTGGCACACGCATATAACCAATTTCTCGAGCTTTCGCGATTACGTTTAACATTGACCTTCCTAATAAGCCAACTTTCCTGCCATTTTTTAAGGCTAATTCTAAAATCATTGAAACTCTATGTACTGAGCTTGCAAAAGTTGTAATTATTACTCTGCCTTCTGCGTTTACTATATGTTTATCTAAAGCAGGGAAGACTGATCTTTCAGAGGGACAAAAGCCAGGTACTTCTGCATTCGTAGAATCACTAAAGAGGCATAGAACTCCCTTCTCTCCATAATAAGCGTATCTAGCAAGGTCAGCTTTCTCTCCGTCTACAGGGGTATGATCAAATTTGAAGTCACCTGTAAAAATTATTGTTCCAACTGGTGTGGTAATAGCAAGTGAGAAACTATCAGCAATTGAATGTGTATTACGTATAAACTCAACGGAGAATGACTGCCCTACTTTTACAACATCTCTAGGCCCTACGGTTTGAATTGTTGTGCGATCAGTTACTCCTGCTTCTTCCATTTTGCCTTGAAGCATGGACATAGCTAGACGTGGTCCATAGATCACCGGGATATTGAAGTGCTTAAGGTGATGTGAAATACCTCCAATATGGTCTTCATGACCGTGTGTCACGATCATTCCTCTAATACGTTTTTGATTTTCGCGTAGGTAGCTTGTATCAGGCATTACTACGTTCACTCCATGCATGCCATCGCTGGGGAAAGCCAGTCCAGCATCAACGAGCATGATTTCATCACCGTATTCAAAAACGCATGTGTTTTTTCCAATTTCATGCAGACCTCCCAGAGGAATAACCCTGAGGGGAGACTCTTTTTGTTTTGATCTTGTGGATGTTTTCAATTTGCTGTTGGCTGTGTTGATTGAACTAGTAGTCATTGGAAAAGTTTATAAAAAAAACTAACTGGGGGTTTGAGAGAGAGACACCTCAGGGTGAATACCCAAGGAGTATTACTTGAGAAGTGATAAAAGTTCTTACGGGCTAGTAAGTGGGGCAATGATTCTGGAAAGTGTTTGTTTCATGTCTGGATTGATAGAGACTAGGGGACTACGGGGGGGACCGACGGGCCAACCAATGAGATCAAGAGCTGCTTTTATAGGAATTGGATTTGTTGTGAGGAATAGGGCTTTAAAAAGTGGCTGTAGTTGTTCGTGGTAAGCAAGTGCAACTGCTCCGTTACCATTTTGATATGCCTCAATCATTGCTTTAATACGGGGTCCAACTATGTGGCTCGCGACACTTACTACACCGACTGCCCCGACAGACAACATCGGTAGAAGCAAACTATCGTCACCGCTATAGATCGCTAATTTAGGTCCACAAGCCAATCTTAGGTCAGTGACTTCTTCAGTTGTGCCGCTTGCAGCCTTAAAACTAATTATATTTGAGCAACTCATCAATTTTGCAACAGTTTTTGGAGTAAGAGAGCAACCTGTTCGGCTGGGAATGTTGTAGAGCATTAAAGGTAATTCAGGCGCAGAATTTGCAATTGCTTTGAAATGTGTTTCTAAACCTTCTTGAGGGGGTTTGTTGTAGTAGGGAACGACCACTAGGACTCCATCTGCTCCACTTGAAGCGGCTTTTTGCGTAGCTTCTATCGCTTCAGCGGTGCTATTACTTCCAGTACCTGCAAGGATTTTTACTTTTGAGCCAACTGTTTCTTTTATGGCTATTAGTAAATCGTTTTGTTCTTGCCAGCTAAGCGTTGGTGATTCTCCTGTGGTTCCGCAGACAACCAGTCCATCAGAACCTTCATCTACAAGAAATTTTGCTAAACGACGCGCCATTTCAATATCTAATTTTCCTTCCTTATCAAAAGGTGTAACCATTGCTGTTAGTAATTTTCCAAACGGTGCGGGCGATAATTGAGCGGAATTATTCATGACTTTGGTAGTAAAAGTTCAGCAATCTGAATTGCATTTAGAGCAGCACCTTTACGGATTTGATCTCCGCATAGCCATAGTTCAATTGCATTTTCATTACTTATGTCTTGCCGAATTCTTCCTACTGCAACAGGATCTTTTTCTGTAACATCAATTGGCATAGGAAATCGATTTTTTGATAAATCCTCAATTATTTCAACCCCTGGCGCAGATTTTAAAAGTTTGTGAGCAGTTTCAATTGGAAATGGTTGGTGAAACTCAATATTAACTGCTTCGGAGTGTGCTCTAAGAACTGGAACTCTGACACAAGTAGCAGTGAGTTTTAATTCAGGAAGATTCATTATTTTTTTTGTTTCATTAATCATTTTCATTTCTTCTTCGCAGTAATTATTAGTTTGTAGAGGTGAATTATGGAGAAAGAGATTGAATGCAAGAGATTCTGGAAGGATTTTGCTGATTGCGGGACGACCTTCTAACACATCTGTTGTTAATTCTTTAAGCTCTTCCATTGCTTTGGCTCCCGCACCACTTGCGGATTGATATGTACTTACTATGACTCGCTTGATTGTTTGTGCTTGCGCTAAAGGTGCCAAAACAACTGAAAGAAGAATAGTGGTGCAATTGGGATTGGATATAACGCCTTTGTGGAGCCTCACTGCTTCAGGGTTGACCTCGGGCACAACTAAGGGCACATCTGACTCCATTCTGAAAGCACTGGAGTTGTCTATAAGCACTGCTCCTGCATTAGTTATTGCATCTCTCCAAAGTTTTGAAACAGATCCACCTGCAGACGCAAAGACAAGATCAAGTCCTTCAAATGCCTCTTCAGAAACCCTTTGAATTATTAGATTTTCAGAATTCCAAGACTGAGATTTACCTTCAGAGCGTTTGGAAGCTAAAAGTCTTAATTCTTTAATGGGAAAGGAACGTTCATTTAATAGGTTGATAAGTTCCTGCCCTACCGCTCCACTAGAGCCGAGAATGGCAACCTTGAGGGGCCTATTTGGAAAAAACGAGTCGTTTAACAAGTGATTTTAATGGTATAGATAAAGAGACGCTCGATTTGGCCTAAGCACTAGGGAAATAGTGTTAAAGCACTACAGCGTGAATCATGTAAAACGTTATATCCACAATAAGCGTTAGTGGTGGGGTTGACGCTTCCTTAAGCTGTTTTGTTGGAACCTTAAGCCTGAAAATGAGTGCTGCCTCTTTGACCATCAAGATTCAGGATCAACCGAATAGTCGTATCGCTGTGGAAGTGGAGGTGCCAGAGACAAGATGTAAGGCCAGTTATAACGAGGCTCTTTCTCGATTGAGTCGCTCAATCAAGCTTCCAGGCTTTCGTAAAGGTAAGGTTCCGACTGCTGTATTGATTCAACAGATAGGAATTTTGAGGATTCGTGCATCGGCCCTTGAGAAATTGGCTGAGAGCATTTGGAGAGAAGCGATAGAACAAGAATCGCTGGAGCCACTATGCGAGCCAGTAGTTCAGGGAGGGTTTGATGCTCTTTTAGATAGATTTGATCCGACTCAACCCCTCACTCTGATACTCGAGACGGATGTTGCACCTTCTCCAAAATTAATCAAAACCAAAGGATTAGAGGCTGAAGTTCAATTAATTGCTTTTAATCCAGAAAAGGTTGATGAATTAATAGAGCAATCTCGCAAACAACTTGCAACTCTAATACCTGTTGAAAATCGCTCCTTGGAATCAGGAGATGTTGCTGTTGTTTCTTTCAATGGTTTTTATTCGGATGATGCAAGTCCAGTTGAAGGTGGCAGTTCAGAATCAATGGATATTGATATAGAACCTGGGAAAATGATTCCTGGCTTTATTGAAGGAATGATTGGTATGTCATTAAATGAAGAGAGAACAGTAGAATGTCAATTTCCTGAAGATTATTCAGATGAGAAATCAAGGGGTAGAAAGGCAAACTTCCTTATTAAATTAAAAGAACTGAAGACAAGAGAATTGCCTGATTTGGATGATGCTTTTGCTAAGCAAGCAGGTGATAAATCTAATATGGATGAACTTCGCAAAGATATAGAGGATCGTTTAAAAGATGATTTACAAAGTCGTTATGAAGGCAATAGAAAACAAGTACTTGCTAAAGCACTTGTTGAGCAATTGGAAATTGATTTGCCAGAAACTTTAATTCAGCAGGAGATTCGTAATTTGATAGAACAAATGGCGAGCAATTTTGCTCAGCAAGGAATGGACGTTAAGTCAATTTTTACTTCTGATCTGGTTAAGTCATTAATGGATTCTTCCAGACCTGAGGCTGTAGAAAATTTGAAGAAGAATTTTGCACTTAAAGCTTTAGCGGAACAAGAAGGAATAGATATTTCTTCGAATGAGATTCAAGAGAGATTAAAAGAGGTTCGAAGTCAATTCGAGAGAAAAGATAATATTGATGAAAGAAAATTGAAAGAATTGGTCCGAGAGGATCTGCTCAGCGAAAAACTTTTCCAATGGCTGGAAGAGAATAGTTCAATTACTGAGAAATCAGAGGAAAATGATTTAAAGGATGAAAAGGTTTCTTCAAAGACAAAAAAAATTAAAGAGAAGACTGTGAATTCATCGGAGAAGACATCTAATTCTGAAAAATCTTCTGCTAAGAAGCCCAAGTCTTGATAATTATGAATAGATTGAATTGTGTGAAGCCAAATTGAATTCTGTATTAACTCCCTGCCTATGTACCCTGTCTTGAACCGATGGGATGTTCCTATCCCTCAATCTTCTATGAGTATTGTTCCAACTGTTGTAGAGCAATCAGGTCGCGGTGATCGTGCTTTTGACATCTATTCCCGATTACTTCGAGAAAGAATTATTTTTCTAGGAACTGATGTAAATGATCAAATCGCAGATTCCCTGGTTGCTCAAATGTTATTTCTGGAAGCTGAGGATCCTGAGAAAGACATTCAAATTTATATCAACTCTCCTGGTGGTTCCGTCACAGCCGGTTTGGCGATTTACGACACGATGCAACAGGTTAATCCTGATGTCGTAACCATTTGCTATGGATTGGCGGCCAGTATGGGAGCTTTTCTCTTGTCTGGAGGAACTAAAGGAAAACGGCTTGCTCTGCCAAATTCTAGAATCATGATCCATCAACCTTTAGGCGGTGCCCAGGGCCAAGCAGTAGAAATAGAAATTCAAGCTAAAGAAATTCTTTTCTTAAAAGAAACCTTGAATGGATTGTTGGCTGAACATACAGGACAACCTTTAGAAAAGATCTCGGAAGATACTGATCGTGACCACTTCCTTTCCCCGCAAGAAGCGGTTCAATATGGCTTGATTGACAAAGTCGTTGATGGCTTGAATCACAGCTAAATCGTTAAGGAAAGCAGACGTAACTACTTACCTAGGCGATCCTGTGAATTCAGGTTGAACAATTTCTTGTCAAACCTAATTAATCCCATTGAAGTGATCATTGCCTAATGGCTAAGTTTGATGCTCATTTGAAATGCTCCTTCTGTGGAAAATCCCAGGAGCAAGTCCGCAAGTTAATAGCTGGTCCTGGTGTCTATATCTGCGACGAATGCATAGATTTGTGCAATGAGATCTTGGATGAAGAATTGCTTGATAGCCATGGGAATCCGAGGCAGAGTTCTGATTCTTCCAGAAAAGCTGCTCCAGTGGTGCGTAATAGTGGAAAGCCTGCCCCTACACTTGCTTCTATACCAAAACCTCTAGAAATTAAAGAATTTCTTGATAAGCAAGTTGTTGGTCAAGAGGTTGCTAAGAAAGTCTTATCAGTAGCAGTTTATAACCACTACAAGCGTCTTGCTTGGCAGGGTGATGGCCAAGGTGAAACTGATCAAACAGCTACAAGATTACACAAGTCAAATATTTTGCTTATTGGGCCAACAGGTTGTGGCAAGACTTTGCTTGCTCAAACCTTAGCGGAATTGCTTGATGTTCCATTTGCAGTTGCGGATGCTACGACACTTACGGAAGCTGGCTATGTAGGTGAGGATGTTGAAAATATTCTCCTTAGACTATTGCAGAAAGCGGATATGGATGTTGATCTTGCTCAACGTGGAATTATTTATATTGATGAGATAGATAAAATTGCAAGGAAAAGTGAAAATCCTTCAATAACTAGAGATGTTTCTGGAGAAGGGGTTCAACAAGCATTGCTCAAAATGCTTGAGGGAACTGTTGCGAATGTTCCGCCTCAAGGTGGACGCAAGCACCCTTATCACGATTGTATACAAATAGATACAAGTCAAATATTATTTATATGTGGTGGAGCTTTTGTGGGATTAGAAGATCTTGTTCAAAAAAGGCTTGGAAGGAATTCAATAGGTTTTGTACCTAGTGAAACTCGAATGAAAGGTAGAAATAATCGTGATCTTCAGGCTATGCAAGTTCTTCGAAATTTGGAGCCAGATGATTTAGTGCGGTATGGTTTGATTCCTGAATTTATAGGTCGAATGCCAGTAAGTGCTGTATTAGATCCACTAGATGCAAAAGCATTGGAATCTATTTTGACTCAACCCAGAGATGCTTTAGTGAAACAATTTCGTACACTTTTGAGTATGGATAATGTTCAACTTGAATTTGAATCGAATGCGATAGTAGCAATTGCAGAAGAAGCTCATCGAAGGAAAACAGGAGCTAGAGCTTTGAGAGGGATTGTTGAAGAGTTGATGCTTGAGTTGATGTACGATTTACCTTCTCAAAAAGATGTTAAGAATTTCACTGTGACACGTGCGATGGTCGATACGCATTTGGGCGTAAAGGTTTTGCCTTTACCTTCTAATGCAGAAAGGAAGGAGAAGGAATCAGCTTGATTTAAATGGCACCCGCCGACCATTTAGTTGTTCCAAGGCAGCATGGCATTTTTCAGCATCATGGAATAGATCTTGGTGATGGCACTATTGTTCATTATCTGGAGGGTAAACAGATTCTTAGAAGTTCTTATAAGGAGTTTTCCCGTGGCGAATTAGTGAAAATTGCTTTTCATAAGAGTAGTTCTTCTGTAGGCACTACTCTTCGCAGAGCAATGAGCAGAGTTGGGGAACAGCGATATAATTTACTTTTTAATAATTGTGAGCACTTTGCTAATTGGTGTAAAACAGGAAAACATCGTTCCGCGCAGATGGAAAGTTTTTTAAAGAAAACAACTATTGGCTCATTAGCTTTAGGGCAAATAGTTCCTGCAGCTATTTTTACAGGACTCAATTTTGTGATAAAAAATGACTTTTTTGATCAATCCTCTAGGAAAGTGTTATTAAATAGGCTCTCTAAGCTTAAAAAGTTAAAAAACAAGTTGATGCATAATTTAGATTTAGTTCTTCAACAAATTGATAGTACAAACCATACTAATTCTTCCGGAAGATATAAGAATGACAATTCTTCTGTTAACAATCTTCTCCTTCAAGCGCAATTGCTTGCAGATAAGATGGAGGCTTTAGAAGAGCTTGAAGAAGGCTTCTCCCCTTTGCTTGATAATGCAGAGCAATCTCATATTCACTTTAGAAAGGACTAGCCAATGATTAAGGGCTACCAGCCGCTACATCACAAATATCGTCCACAGCGTTTTGATGAATTAGTAGGACAAGAGGCTATTTCGGCAACGCTTACTCAAGCATTGTTGATGAGTCGTATTGCCCCTGCTTATCTTTTTTGTGGACCCCGTGGAACTGGGAAAACCTCTAGTGCCAGAATATTGGCTCGGTCACTTAATTGTATTAATGAAGATCATCCAACCCCAAAGCCTTGTGGTAAATGTGAACTTTGCGAGGCAATTTCTCAAGGATCTTGTTTGGATGTAATAGAGATAGATGCTGCTTCTAATACTGGTGTCGAAAATATTAGGGAACTGATCGAAAGGGCTCGATTCTCTCCAGTTCAGGCAAGGTGGAAAGTATATGTTATTGATGAATGTCACATGCTTTCAACTGCGGCATTTAATGCTCTTTTGAAAACATTGGAGGAGCCCCCGAATCAGGTGGTTTTTGTTCTCGCTACAACTGATCCGCAAAGAGTATTACCTACTATTCTTAGCCGCTGCCAGCGTTTTGATTTTAAGAGAATTAGAAATGAATTACTTGTCAAACATCTACAGATGATTGCTGATTCCGAATCAATCCGAATTGACTCGAAAGCTTTGCATTTAGTAGCCCAGAAAGCGCAGGGTGGATTGCGAGATGCTGAGAGTATGCTAGATCAATTGAGTTTGATTACAGGTGAAATAAATGTTGAATTGGTTTGGCAGTTATTAGGAGTTGTACCTGAAGAGGAACTTTTGTTATTGCTGAATGCTTTAGCTAATAAGGATGCCAGTGCCTTGCTTGATTCTTGTCGAAAAATTATTGATCAAGGTAAAGAGCCAATTTCTGTTCTGCAAGGTTTCGTAGCTCTATTGAGAGATTTAGTTTTAATAAAGGCGGCTCCAGGTAAACCTGAGTTGTTGAGTATTTCTGCAAATATTTATGATGAGTTGGCTAATCATTATCAAAATCTAGAATTAAGTGAGATTCTTGATTGGCAAAGAAATTTAAGGAATACTGAATATCAACTTAGGAATAGTATGCAGCCTAGTTTATGGATTGAAGTAATACTCTTAGGATTGCTTTCAAATGGAAAAACAATAGAAACTGCTGAAAAAATAAAAGTTGCATCTCTTCCAAAAGAAATAAAGGATCAAGGTTATCTCTCAAGTAATTCTCAATCTTCTAAGGGAAATACAGCAAATCAAGCAGAAGTCTCCGAAATCGATAAAGAATCAATTGATCAATTAAATAATTCCAATAAAACATCTCAAGATCTTTCTGAGCTTTGGAAACAAATTCTTGGTAGTTTGGAGTTGCCTTCAACCAGGATGTTGTTGTCGCAACAGGCAAAATTGGCCGTCGTTAATAATCAGAGCGTTGTAGTGCATGTTGCAGACAATTGGATTGGAATGGTTCAAAGTCGAAGCATTCTTTTAGAACAAGCTATTGCTAAAGTTCTAGGTGCGTCCAGGAAAGTAATTATTGAAAGTCAACGCAATGATGAAATCATCTTTGACAGTATTAAACCTGGTCAGCAAAATAATCAAGATAACCAACAATATATAAATGATGATTCCGAAATTAAAAAGCCTGATTATGAGAGCCCAAAAAAATCGTATGATTTAAATCAAAAACAAGAAGTTGGAACCGAGGAGGAGATTTCTCTTGATAATAGAATTCAAGGCGATGCACAAAATCTAGCTGATTTTTTTAATGGTGAGGTTTTGGACTTGGATTAATTTCTGTAGCATTTTATCCATGATGCGATGTTTTTACCCATATTAGTTTTTTAGGCAAAAGTGACATTTTTATAGTTACCCATGGAATGATTATAAACCAATGAGTTAAATACAAAACTGCAAGCATTATCCTTATAGGATTTGGTTTAGGTATGTTTGGCCCCTCGCTTTCACCTCGACAACCTTGCCAATATGCTAAACCTGAGATGCTAAAGGCAACGATGGAAAGTGGAAAATAAGATGGTATTGTGTGAGTTATTGAAGATATAATTATATCGACAATAGATATGACAGGTAAAGCGTATTGAAGGAGGAAAAAGCAGGTTAGATCTGTTTTTTGATGAATGTTTAGCTTATTAGAAATAAGTTGTGGCCAATAGTCGAGAAATCTCTGTAATCCTCCTTCTGCCCAACGTTGTCTTTGTCTCCAAAGCGCCGAAATTGTTTCTACAGCTTCTTCTTGAACAGGTGGATCCCATAGAATCCCTATCCGAGCCTTGTTGACAAGGAATCGGAAACTTAGGTCTAAGTCATCTGTGACGGTTTTTTCATTAAACCCTCCACATTTTTCAACGATTCTCCGTTTTAGAAGTTGCCCATTCCCACGAAGTTCAACAATCCCACCACTATTTAATCGACCTTGTTGAATAACTGCATCCATAGCCATTTCCATAGCTTGAAGTTGAGTTAATTTACTTTTGTCCGAATTTACAACTGCTTTTCTTAATTGAATTGCATCCCATTTCCCATTTTCTGCATATGGAATGAGTCTTTTTAAAATATCTTCTTGTATTTGTGCATCAGCATCTAGAACAAGTAACCATTCTCCTTGTGTTGCCTTTAAAGCTAGATTTAAAGCTCCTGATTTACCTCCCCCTGCATTTCTTTTGCGATTAAGGACATGCAATTGCGGAAACTTTTTCTTTAATTCATTTAATATCTCACCCGTACGATCTTTACTTCCATCATCAATAATCCACAAATTTAATTTTTCTGTTGGATATTGAATATTTCTAATCATTTGGACAAGCCTATTGATGACATTTTCTTCATCTCTTGCCGCTACTAAAACATCCACGACTGGGAGGTTTTCATTATTTATTCCTTCGAAACTTATTAAGTTTGAAGTGTCATAGGAATTCTTGTTGTGACTTAGTACGGTTCTGAGTGCGAAACCTCCAAGGAAAAAAGCCAAGGTGATTCCTGGCAGCAGACTCTTCCCTGCTTCTGCCCATTGTGGTGCAGCTCCTGCGCAGCAACATGCAATTAAGAAGAAGGCTGTTTGCCTACGTCGGTGATCTTCTGTCACAGCGAGCGCAGCCATGAGAGTAAGTAGATTTCTTGAACTCTAAGGCGATTTAGAGAAGTCACGCAAAGGTTCATATTTTGTTCCTGGGTAATAGTGCTGGAGAATGGAGTTGATACCCCATCCTTGGCTAGCCAAATCGATTGCCCCAGCTTGGGATAAGCCAACCCCATGACCAAAACCCCCTCCGGATAATTTCCATGTTCCTTGATTCTCCTCCTGTATAACAAAGAGTGTGCTGGGCAATTGAGGTAACAATCTACGAATTGCATCTAATCTTAGAATTTTTCTGTTTCGACTTGAGCTATCTAGTATTTCTAGAGACAAGACCCTTCCACTTTTTCCCCGTTTTAATACTTTTAGTTTTAAGGTATCTTCATTGATCTTTTCTTTGAATTCAAATAATTCTTTTAGTTGTTTCGCAGTTAGGGTTCTTTCCCATCTAAAACGAGAATGATTACTTCCAAAAGCGCCAATACTTGTTTTTAGAAAGACTCGTAGTTCTTTATTACTTTTAATTGGAATTTGAAATTTGTTACGCAAAATTTTGTTGCCATCAACCTTTTCTTTTAAATAAGGCAATCTATTGATTGCCCAGGCTTCGTCTGCGGAGGCCATGATGCCACCATTGCTTGCATGGTAGAAGGCTTGGATAGGCTGGTTTTTCCAAGTAAGAATTTTTTTATTTGTTTTTTGTATTGCTTCTTTGACTGACTTAGTGGCCTTCCTTGGATCTCTGTATACCTGACATTGAGTATTTGAACATAAATGGTATCCATCAATTGCATAACGGTGGCTATTTGCAATAGCCCAAGTTCTTGCAAGAACAGATTGTGCTTGTAGTGCAGCAGCAGGAGATCTGCTGCCAATTTCATGAGGAACGACGCCTTCCAAATATTTTTCTAGATTTACTTTTTCAATTAATGTCCATGAACCATAGGAATTAGGTTGCAATTGAAAGGGACCTTGAAAAATGCCTTGATCCCAGTGCATTCCATCAGGTGCTTGAATCTCTATATTTCCTTCTAAAAGATGAGAAGTATTTTCTAATTCAATAAAGGGTTTAATAGAGGAATTAATTGTTTTTATCATTTTTGAGACCTTTATATTTATGGGGATGGATGCTTTAACTGGAAGCCACACTTCCCAGTCTCTAGGATGTGCAATTAATGGTTTTAATCCTTTTTTTGAAAGATCTTTAGCAACTCTTGAAGCTGATTCGAAACTCGCAAATGGTCCAATAACTTGTCTTTCTATATTATATGGTTTAGATAAAGAGACTTCTCTGAAATTGATTGAAAAGTTCTGAGCTTTAAAATATTTACCGCTTCCATCTCTTAAGCTCATAGGCCTACCAGCGCTCTTCAGAAGAACTTTTGAGCTCGAATTATTGTTGATAACTTTTATGCCTAATTGAGGCCCTAATCCAATCCATAGGAATGTTTTTTTAGGCGACAACTTCGGTGGTAAGTCAACTTTATAGTGTGTTTTAACAGCATTAGTATTGGGCTTGGCCAGATTTACTGAGTGACAACCGATACTTATCGATCCAATGAGCATTCCTAACACCACTTTTCCTGAATGCCACAGCAGTTGATTTGGGAAGTATTTAGGCAAGACAGATTTGCGTATAAAGAATTAAGGATGACGCACTTGGCTTCTGGCAGGTCAAGGACGTAATGTGGTCCACTATGGATTCATGTCAGTGATGCCTAAGCTAAAGACCCGCAAAGCTGCCGCAAAGCGGTTCAAATTAACTGGAACTGGCAAATTCATGCGTCGTCGTGCTTTTCGTAATCATCTTTTAGATCACAAGAGCACCAAATTAAAGCGCCATTTGGCGACAAAGGCAGTTGTTCACGAAAGTGATGCAGAAAACGTTAGTTTGATGCTCCCTAATGCGTAACGATTGACTTCTCAGTAATTTTTCAAGTTTATTGACCCGACTTCCTTTTTTGATTTAAAACCATGGCACGCGTTAAGAGAGGCAATATTGCTCGCAAGCGTCGAAACAAAGTTCTTCGACTTGCTCGCGGCTTTCAAGGGAGCAATGGCAGGTTATTTAGGACTGCCAATCAACGTGTAATGAAAGCACTATGCAATGCATATCGAGATAGAAGAAGACGTAAGCGTGATTTCCGGAGATTATGGATTGCACGCATTAATGCCGCAGCCAGGTTGAATGGCATAAGTTATAGCCGTTTCATGGGAACTCTTAAAAAGGCAGATATTAGACTTAATAGAAAAATGTTGGCAGCGGTTGCTATTCGAGATCCAAATAGTTTTACTGAAATAGTTTCATCAGTTCAGAAATAATAGAGAATTAGCAATAAATTAAGATTTCCTTTTATTAGTCTCTTACATCACATGTGATTTCAACATGTAGTGGGTCTACCTTCCAAATACCCTCACAGTATTCTCTGATTGAACGGTCAGAAGAAAAGAAACCGGAACGAGAAGTATTTAATAGAGACATTCTGTTCCATTCTCGTTTGTTTTTCCATGCTTGGCTAACTTCGCCTTGCACCCTGAGGTAGTCAGCAAAGTCTGCCATAACAAAGAAAGGATCATTTTGTCTGAGGTTATCTATTAATGGTCGAAAAAGTTCTCCATCACCATTGCTGAAATGGCCGACCTCTACGAGACGCAATGCTTCTGCTAATTCAGGTAGTTCTTCTATATATTTTGATGGTTTGTAGCCATTTGTTTGGAGAGATTGAATTTCAGATTCTGTATTACCAAAGAGAAAGAAATTATCATTGCCAACTCGATCCCTAATTTCAACATTGGCTCCATCAAGTGTTCCTATAGTTAATGCTCCGTTCATTGCAAACTTCATATTACCTGTGCCAGAGGCTTCTTTACCTGCTGTAGATATTTGTTCAGATAGATCGGTCGCAGGGTAAACTTGTTCTCCCAGTTTTACATTGTAGTCAGGAAGGAAAATTACTCTTAGACGACCTTCCATGTCTGGATCGGCATTAATTATTTCTGCAATACCATTGATAAATCTAATTATTAATTTAGCCATAAAATAACCTGGGGCTGCCTTGCCGCCAAAAATGACAGTTCTTGGTGCTAGATCGTCACCTTGCCCATTCTTTATACGCAAATATTGAGTGATTATTTGTAAAGCATTTAAATGTTGTCTTTTGTACTGATGGATTCTTTTTACTTGAACATCAAACATACTTGAAGGGTCTACTAATACTCCAGTCTGACGGTGTATATAACCGGCTAATTTCCTCTTGCCAGATAATTTAGTGGCTCCAAATTTGTCAAGAAACGCATTGTCATGTTGGCGTTTTTCTAAATTTTTAAGTAGTTCCATATTTGTAATCCAGTCTGTTCCTAATTCTTCATCAAGAAGATGGGCAAGCTCAGGATTGGCAAGGGCTACCCATCGCCTAGGAGTAACTCCATTAGTTACATTGGTAAATTTCTCTGGCCATAATTCAGCAAACTCAGGCATGAGTTGTCTTTTTATTAGATCTGAATGAAGTGCAGCAACTCCATTTATATGATGAGCTCCGATTGTGGCAAGATGAGACATCCTGATTGCTTTGCCACCTTCTTCATCAATAATCGATAATTTTCTTAGAATTGCATCATTTCCTGGGTAGCGAAGACGAACCTGCTGCAAAAATCTACGATTGATTTCGTAAATAAGTTCAAGGTGTCTCGGTAAAATACTTTTGAATAAGTTTAAATCCCATTTTTCCAGTGCTTCAGGTAGCAAAGTGTGATTTGTATACGCGACTGAACGACTAGTAATTGCCCAAGCAGCATCCCACTGAAAATTTCTTTCATCTATTAGCAATCTCATTAATTCTGCCACTGCAATTGCAGGATGAGTATCGTTTAATTGAACTGTCCAATGGTTGTGAAATTCATGTATAGGTATTCCTCGTTTCTCTAGGCTTTTAAGCATGTCTTGAAGCGAGCAACTCACAAAGAAATGCTGCTGCTTTAGGCGCAGTCTTCTTCCTTCGTCAGTTCCATCATTGGGATATAGAACTTTTGATAATGTTTCTGACCCAACTTTCTCTTCAACAGCTCCATAATAGTCTCCAATATTAAATGCATAAAAGTCGAAGCTTTCTGTTGCATCCGCTCTCCATAGTCTTAGTCTTTCGCAGCTATTTACTCTATAACCGAGTACAGGTACATCATGAGGGATTCCTATTGCATGTTCATTAGGAATCCATCTGCAGCAATAATCCCCTTTTTGATCGATGTAATTTTCGGTTCTACCACCAAATCCTACAAAACAAGCTTCGTCAGGTTGTGGTAACTCCCAAGGCCATCCTCCTTTGAGCCATTTGTCAGTTACTTCAACTTGCCATCCATCACGGATTAATTGATTAAAAATTCCAAATTCATATCTAATGCCATAACCAATAGCAGGCACTTGCAAGCTGGCAAGTGATTCCATATAACAAGCTGCTAGGCGCCCAAGTCCCCCATTCCCTAGTCCAGGCTCTTCTTCCACTTCAAGAATATCTGCAAGTGATTCAATTCCGAAGCGTTTAAGTGCTTCTTCTGCTTCTTTTTGAATCCCTAGGTTTAACAGATTATTGTTAAGTTGTGGGCCAATCAGAAACTCTGCTGATAAGTAAGCAACAGTTTTTTGAGGACGTGCACGAATTGCTTCTTGGCTTGCAAGATAGCGAGTCATTAAACGGTCTCTAACGGCGTAACTCAAGGCCATGTAGAGATCATGAAGACTTGCTGTTGGCGCTAGTTTCCCAAGGGTGAAGAAAAGGTGTTCGGTCATTCCATCGAACACAGCATCTGCATCGATCCCAGCCCTTTCAGGATCGGCATAACAACCAGGAGTTGGTAAACGCAGATCGAGTGGTTGAGAGCTGCTCATGACAGAAGTTGATGTTTGCTGGGATTAGAAGAACTGTCTTTTGTAGATGCTTAGGGTGGAGTGAAAAAGGTTCCACTTGACCTAAGTTCGTTACAACGGATCTTTTTAAGCCTTAGCAATTTGTTGCAGGGCTATAAACCTGTTGAAAGTCAGAATTTTGCTGACGCTAGCTGCCTTTTCATGGTGGCGAAGTTCAGTAACTTCAGATCAACACCATGTTGTTTTGATCAAATTTTTTAGATGGGGTGTTTCTCTGTCCTTTATGTTTTCTAGTGAGGGATAAAAATCAGAGGCAGATGTTTTTGGATTCGATACTTTCAGTACTAAGCACACATGATGTTGAAGTTGCTGAAACCCTAATAGGGGTAATCAATTTTTTGTTGATTTTCGTCGCTGCGCGCACTCTTGCTGAGATTTTAGTTCGCCTACAACTCCCTACGATTGTTGGTGAATTGTTGGCCGGGGTAATTATTGGGGCTTCTGGATTGCATTTATTGATGCCTCCTTCAACAAGTGCTCATCTAAACGAGGGTTTCATCAATTTAATTAGTGCATTGGCCTCTATTCCCCCTGAAGCTGTGCCCGATCTCTATTTTGAGACATTCCCTTCGTTGCAAGCAGTTGCGACTCTTGGTCTATATGCATTGCTATTTCTCACAGGACTTGAGAGTGAATTAGATGAACTTGTAGCTGTAGGTGTGCAGGCTTTTACTGTTGCTATGGCTGGGGTGATTCTTCCTTTCGCTTTTGGCACCTTTGGTTTGATGTTCATATTTCACGTGGACCTTATTCCTGCCATCTTTGCAGGTGCATCCATGACTGCCACGAGCATTGGTATCACGGCAAGTGTTTTTGGGGAATTGGGTTATTTAAAAACTCGTGAGGGACAGATTGTTATTGGAGCTGCTGTGCTTGATGACATTTTAGGGATTGTCATTCTTGCGGTAGTTGTGGCTTTAGCGACAGGTGGATCACTACAAATTGCTCCGATAATCAAGTTGGTCGTTGCCGCAACGGTTTTTGTTATTGCAGCAATAGCACTAAGCAGAACAGCAGCTCCTGCATTTGACTGGTTGTTAGATCGCCTCAAGGCGCCTGGGGCTGTTGTTGTGGCTTCGTTTGTCATTCTTGTTTTAAGTTGCTTCGTTGCTACTGCGATTGGTTTGGAAGCTGCTTTAGGAGCATTTGCGGCAGGCCTGATTCTTAGCAGTTCAAAAAATAATCACGCCATTCAGCAATCAGTGCTACCGCTTGTTTCATTGTTCGCCACAATTTTCTTTGTTTTGGTTGGAGCTGGAATGGATCTTTCTGTAATCAATCCTTTGGATCCAGCTAGTCGCTCGGCTCTTGTGGTTGCAGGATTTTTACTGGTTGTAGCTATTTTGGGCAAGATTGCAGCAGGTTGGTCTTTCATAATCGATAAGCCAACTAATAGACTGGTAGTAGGGTTGGGAATGATGCCAAGAGGAGAAGTGGGTTTAATTTTCCTTGGCCTTGGAACAAGCGCTGGACTTCTTACGCCTTCTTTGGAAGCAGCTATTTTGTTGATGGTTATTGGCACAACTTTTTTAGCACCAGTATTGTTGCGTTTGGTTCTTAAGAACAAAACACCTGGTGGAGGCAATTCAATTCCAGATGAAGTTGCGGCAAATCCAGTTGGCTTGTTATAGATAAGATTTCTTGCCAAAATCTCTTTCTAATTCTTGGTCTAGCTGAATAGCAGTTGAAATTGTTTAAACAGCTTTTCTGAGAAGTGTTTAACATTCCAAGTCTTGTGTCTTGTTTTGGACGGTTTGATGCCTGTTGAAGTCTCAAAGTCTGATGTTGCTTGGAGCTACCTAGGCCATCATGTGCACTGTGTCTCCAGTTCCCCAGAGGATGCAGCTATTCCAACTTCGAAAAATAAAAAACCTGCGCTTCTATTAGTTCATGGATTTGGTGCCTCTACAGACCATTGGAGGCACAACATTCCTGTACTTTGTCGAACTCATGAAGTGCACGCATTAGATTTGCTTGGATTTGGTAAAAGTTCTAAACCTGGTGAGTTGAGTTATGGGGGACCTCTTTGGAGGGATCAAGTTGTGGCTTATGTCAAGGATCGCATTGGCAGGCCAACAGTTTTGGTCGGCAACTCTTTAGGCGGTTATGCAGCCTTGGCAGCAGGATCTGCTTTAGGGCCTAATGCAGCGGGAGTAGTTCTTCTTAATGCTGCGGGTTATTTTAGTGAAGAAAGGCCTTCTCCTAAAGGATTTTGGTCAAAAACTCGAAGATTACTTGGAGGTGGTTTTTTAAGGGACCCTTTAATACAGAGAATTATTTTTGAAAATCTCAGACAACCTGGAACTATTCGTCGGACCCTCAATCAAGTTTATATAGATCGTACAAATGTTGATGATTATCTGGTTGAATCTATTCGTCAACCTTCTTTAGACTCAGGCGCATTTAGAGTCTTTAGAAGTGTTTTTGATCCAGGAGGTCCTCAAGGACAGCCTCTAGATGAGTTGTTTGCTAAGTTGCAATCCCCAGTCTTGTTACTTTGGGGAAATAGGGATCCTTGGATGAATGCGCCAGGTAAACGAGCTACTTTTCTAAAGTACGCTCCTGAAAATACTACTGAAGTTGTTTTAGAAGCTGGGCATTGTCCTCATGATGAAGTACCTGATCAGGTAAATACCGAGCTTTTAAATTGGATGTCAACCCAATTTCTCAATACTTGTGTATAAGTGCAATCTCATTCTTGATGATGTAAGAGAATATTTTTCGTTTTCATGACTCTTATTCAAGTTGATCAACCATATCCGCATTGGTTATACGAAAGAAGAGATCTTGGAACATATTTGAGAGTGGTTCCTGAAAGAGGAGGCTTAATTACAGAATGGTTTTCCAATGGACGAAATATTCTATATTTTGATCAAGAACGTTTTCTTGATCAAAATCAAAGTGTTAGAGGAGGTATCCCGATCTTATTCCCAATCTGTGGAGATCTGCAAGGAGGTTTGTTGAAATTAGATAATGGCATGTTCCCAATTAAACAACATGGCTTTGCCAGAGATTTGTCTTGGCAATTAAAACTATTAGATGATCAAACTGGAATGAGTTTAATGTTTTGTGATAACGATTTTACTAGGTCTATTTATCCATATCACTTTTCAATTTCTATGGAAGTTCGTTTGGGAATGAATAATCTAGATATAAGTGTATCTATTAAGAATAAAGGTAAAGATCAAATGCCTTTTAGTTTTGGTCTGCATCCATATTTCAAGGTGAAAGACTTAAATCAAATCCATTTGACTGGACTACCAGAAAAATGTTTCAATCATAAAACGATGTTAGAAGCTAAGACTAATGATTTAATAACCAAATTGCACGAAGGCATAGATCTACTGTTAAGACCAGAAGTGCCGGTGCATCTTTGTGATTCAGGAGAAGAAAATTTTTTGAGGTTGGATTATCAGCACCCAATGGATTCAATTGTGCTTTGGACTGACCCTCCTAGATCAATGATTTGTATTGAGCCTTGGACTGGTCCAAGGAATTCCTTGGTCACAGGAGAGCGTGTAATAATTTTACAAGGAGGTCATTCGCAAGAGCTTAAATGTAGTTTAATATGTGGCTAAGTATACAAAAAATTGATAAATGAGAGATTATTGCTTAACTGAACTGAAGCAATTAATAACTGATATTGTTGGCAAGAAGAATATTCTTGTTGATGAAGGAGATACTTACTTTTATAGAAAAGGTATCAGGATTGGTGCGGGCAGTGCCTGCGCCGTTGTTATGCCTAAGGACTTAATAGAATTTTGGCAAGTTATTAGAGTTTGCGTAGAGTTTGATAAAATTATTATTATTCAAGCTGCTAATACTGGTCTTACTGGTGGTTCTACTCCAGATGGAGATGATTATGATAGAGATGTTGTGATTATAAATACGTTAAAACTCAATCAACTGATTTTATTGAATCAAGGTTTGCAGGTTTTAGCTTTCCCAGGTACTACTTTATATCAACTAGAAGATAGGCTTGCCCCAATAGGGAGGGGACCACATTCAGTAATAGGTTCATCTTGTATTGGAGCATCAGTTATTGGAGGGGTCTGCAATAATTCAGGGGGTAATTTAGTAAACCGTGGACCAGCATATACTGAATTATCATTGTATGCTAGGTTAAATGATGAAGGCAATTTAGAACTTGTTAATCATCTTGGCATTGAACTTGGGAATCATCCTGAGGAAATACTTAAGAATCTGATTTCTTCAAATTTCAATATTAATCAAATAAGCGATTCACTACATTTAGCATCTGATTCTCAATATAAAGAAAGAGTTAGAGATATTACCTCGTCAATTCCTGCAAGATTTAATTCAGACCGACGTCGTTTGTATGAAGCGAGTGGTTGTGCAGGAAAAATAGCTGTATTCGCTGTACGTCTTGATACATTTCCTAAGCCAAGTAAAGAACAAGTTTTTTTTGTTGGATCAAATGATCCAACAAAGTTCACAACTCTAAGAAAAAAAATATTATCTGATTTTATTAGGTTGCCAGATATGGGTGAGTATTTACATCGTAGTTATTTTGATGGCTCTGCTAAATACTGTAAGGATACTTTTCTATTGCTTAAGTATTTTGGGACATCATCCTTGCCAAGATTGCTTTATCTAAAAAGAAGTTTAGATAATATGGCTAATTCTATCTCTATTTTTCCAGATAACATAGGAGATAAGGCTTTGCAATTTATATCGGAATTATTACCGAACCATATTCCAAAAAGAATTAGAGAATATAGAGAAAAATATGATCATTATATGTTGTTTGTTGCTAGTGATGAAGGCATTGAGGAAATGGAACAATTGCTTTTGCAACAAAGTAAAAATGAGACTGATTTTGAGTTTATTAGATGTACGAAATTAGAAGGTGATGATGTATTACTACATAGATATGTTGCAGGTGCTGCACCTGCACGCTTTGGTTTGCTTAATCCCGGTGACTCAGGCGGACTTCTTCCTCTTGATGTGGCATTGCCTAGAAACTGCGATTCTTGGCATAAATTATTGCCACAGTCAATACTTGATAAGATGTCCGAATCATTTCAAATGGGCCATTTTTTATGTATGGTTTTTCATTGGGATTTTGTAATAAAGAAAGGTGAGAATATCGAAGAATTGAAAAAAGATATATTTAGAATACTTAAAGAAAATGGAGCTAAATATCCTGCAGAACATAATGTAGGTCATATCTATAAAGCAGAAAATAGTTTGGTTGAATTTTACGAGAAATTGGATCCTACTAATTCATTTAATTCAGGCATTGGCCAGACATCGAAAAACAAATTTTATAAATGAAATCTTGGCATTGATTGGTAGTGAGAATTTTATTCCATTTAAGAAATAAGAATTATCTTTTCTCACTTTGACAAGCGACATGTTTTAATGTGTTTAGATTTTTAGGATCCAACAAAGATGGGTGTGAATGTTTCCTCACCAAGAGTTGTAAATATCGCTGATTTACGAGGTCTTGCAGAAATGCGTTTGCCTAGGATGGTTTTTGACTATATCGATAGTGGAGCGGATCGAGAGCAAACCTTATCAGAAAACTGTACTGCATTTAACCAGATATTATTTAGACCTCGTTGTGCTGTTTCAACACCTTCTTGCAATTTAGCCATTTCAGTAATTGATCAAGAATTTAAACTTCCATTTCTGCTAGCTCCAGTAGGTAGTAGCAGAATGTTTTATCCAAAAGGTGAAGTTGTTGCAGCTGCTGAAGCTGGGAAAGTGGGTACAGGTTATACCCTCTCCACATTGTCCGGTTGCAAATTAGAAGACGTGAAGCAGGCAACTGAATTCCCAGCTTGGTATCAACTTTATTTGTTAGGGGGTAGGGAAGTTGCTCTTAAAACTATAGAGAGAGCTAAATCCGCTGGTTTTTCTGCAATTGTAGTAACCATAGACACCCCTGTTTCAGGATTGCGGGAACGTGATTTGCGTAATGGCACTAAGGAATTACTTTCTCAGAATCCATTTACAATGCTGCCATATATATCACAGATGCTTGTCAAGCCTTGCTGGCTTTCTCAGTGGTTGCTTGATGGTGGTTTGATGAATTTTCCTAATGTTCAATTAGATGACGGTCCAATGGGCTATACAGAGATTGGCCCTGCTTTGGAAAAATCAGTAGTCACTTGGGAAGATCTGAAATGGATAAGAGATGCATGGGGGGGAAAGATAATTGTTAAGGGTATTCATATAGAAGATGATGCTAGAAGGGCAGTGGAATTAGGCGTCGATGCAATAGTTGTTTCAAATCATGGTGCAAGACAACTGGATGGAGTTGCTCCAACAATTAGAGTTCTTCCGTCAGTTGTAAAGGCTGTTAATGGGAAGATAGATGTATTGTTGGATGGTGGTATTCGTAGAGGTAGTGATGTTGTTAAAGCATTATGTCTAGGAGCTAAAGGTGTACTTATTGGTCGGGCATATGCATATGGTTTAGCAGCAGGAGGAGGACCTGGTGTTGCAAGAGCAATTGAAATACTTCGTTCAGATATTTTGAGAACAATGAAACTATTAGGATGCGAATCTGTGGAGAAATTGGATCGCTCTTTTGTTACTTTGCCAGCAGGTTGGGATTAGATATTAAGATTTAAACTTGTCTAAAAATTTAAGATGAAAATCGTAGTCTTTGATGATGATCCAACAGGCTCTCAAACGGTTTATGGATGTCCTCTTCTTCTTCAAGCAGATGTCGAAACCATAAGGAAAGGTTTGCAAGATTCATCTCCTTTGCTGTTTCTTTTGATAAATACACGTGCAATGTTAGATGACATGGTAGAGCATACAATTAGGAATGTATCTAAACATCTTAAAAGAGCCTGTGAATTGGAAGGATATCTTGCAGAAGACCTCCTTATAATTAGTCGTGGTGATTCAACTCTTAGAGGACATGGTGTACTTGAACCAAGAATAATTTCGAGGGAATTGGGTCCATTTGATGCGACATTTCATATTCCTGCATTTTTTGAGGGTAAACGTACTACTCGTAATGGAATGCATTTTCTCGATGATAAACCTGTCCATGAATCGGAGTTTGCCAAAGATCGAATCTTTGGCTATTCCACCAGTTATTTGCCTAATTGGCTTGAGGAAAAGAGTCATGGCCTGATTAAATCGAAAAATGTTGTTCTTTTAGGTCTTAAGTTATTAGATCAAGCAATAGATAATCAAGATGGTTTTAATCTGCTTCTTAGGTTCTTGAAGAATCTTTCTGACAATCAAAATGTAGTGGTAGATGCAGAGTCAGTCTCTCACCTTTTAGTTTTTTCTATGGCTGTGAAGAAATTAAATAATCAAAAGAGATTTCTCTATCGTTCAGCAGCTAGTTTGATTAATGCGCTTGTTGATTTACCTCAGAATCCAGCAAATATTTCTGATCTTGCAAGTTTGCGATTGCAAGATAGAGATGGAAATTACTTGCCAGGGTTGGTTTTAGTTGGATCATATGTACCTATAGCCGATCAGCAATTGGAGATTTTATTTCAAGATAAATCTTGTCTAGGTATAGAAATTGCAGTTCAGGAAATTGCAAGTATTTTTGAAGCCAATTGCAATGGTGATTCAATTCTTCAGCTTAAATCGAAGTATTTAGCTTTATCTAAGCAAGTTATTCGGAAAAGAAAAACCCCAGTAATATATACAACTCGTAGTGAGGTGCTTTTTTCTGATTCTAATCAGAGAGTTCTTTTTGGAATTTATTTGGCAAGATTTATGGCGGATTTAGTTGCCGAACTTATTCCAGAATTAGGTTATATAATTAGTAAAGGAGGTATCACTACTAATATTCTTTTGAGTAACGGATTAGGTTTGAAATCTGTAAGCCTTAAAGGGCAAATAATGCCAGGTCTATCTATGGTATGTCCAGATAACGTGAGTGTTTATGGTTCAATACCTATTATTACCTTCCCTGGTAATCTTGGAAATCAGAATAGTCTTATGTTGGCGCGGAAAATCATGGAAAGTAATTCATCACATTTATTCAATGATTAATGCGCAGTAATTTTTTGGCAACTAAAATCTTTCTATTACGGAATTAGCAAATCCACTACAACTTAATGGCTCAACTGGTGGATCAAGAAGACGAGCTAAATCATAAGTAACTTGTTTTTCAGAGATCGAACTACTTAATCCATTTGAAATTAAATTTGCGGCTTCATTCCAACCCATAAATTCAAGCATCATTACAGCACTAAGTATTACAGACCCCGGATTAATCCGATCCAAGCCAGCATGTTTGGGTGCTGTTCCGTGCGTTGCTTCAAAGATTGCTGCTTTGTCTCCAATATTTGCGCCCGGGGCCATGCCTAAGCCACCTACAATTGCAGCAGCAGCATCAGAAATGTAGTCCCCATTTAAATTTAGAGTGGCAATAATTGAATATTCCTGAGGTCTAGTTTGTATTTGTTGAAAGATGCTGTCGGCTATTCGATCATCGACCATTACCATTTTTTTCCATTGCCCATTACCGTGTGTTTGGTTAATAGAATCAACTACTATTTTTATTTCTTTGCAAATCGCCTCTTTTTTGGTTGTTGAGAGTGAACTGTAGCCAGGATCAACCATCATTGCATTCTTTTCTATTGTTAGTCCAGGCTGTTTATCTAGGTTGCTAAGTATCCAACTTTCGCGTTCAGTTATGCATAATTGACGAAACTCATTTGTCGCTAGTTCGTAACCCCAATCACGGAAGGCCCCTTCAGTAAATTTCATTATATTACCTTTATGTACGAGCGTAACATGTCTTTTTTTGTCTTCAAGTCTAAGTGCATGTTGAATTGCTTTTCGAATATGCCGTTGGCTACCCTCTTTGCTTACAGGCTTAATCCCAATGCCTGAATGTTCTCTTATTTTTCGGTCCCCTAGTTTACCATTTGAGGGAATAACTTTATTATTTAGATAATTAATTAGTTCTATACCTGTTGGATCATTTGATTCCCATTCGATACCTATGTAAATATCTTCGGTATTTTCTCTGTAGACGACAATATCAAGGTCCTGAGGCCTTTTGTGCGGACTTGGTGTTCCTTGGTAGTACTTGCAAGGACGAACACAAGAGTAAAGATCAAATATCTGGCGAAGTGCCACATTGAGTGAGCGTATGCCTCCTCCAATTGGAGTAGTTAAAGGACCTTTAATTGCAATTCCATAGCATCTGATAGCAGTTAGAGTGTCTTCAGGTAAGTATTGATATGTCCCATATAGATCGCATGCTTCATCTCCAGCGTAAATTTTGAACCATTCAATTTTTTTCTCGCGTCCATAAGCCTTTTCCACAGCGGCATCTATCACCTTTTGAGTGGCTGGCCATATGTCCACGCCAGTTCCATCACCCCTTATAAAAGGAATGATTGGGTTGTTGGGGACAATTGGCTCTCCATTTACGAATTGGATAGCTTCTCCATGCATGGGAGCCGTTAGCTTGTCAAAATGCGCCATTACAAGTGATTCGTAAGTGATTGCCTTTAATTGAGCTTATGTCTTCAGCGGTTCGTCTTTAACTGCTTTTTCGATTTATTTTGGAATAGCGTTCAATCTTGATCTTTAAAAATTTTCTTTTGAGAGGTACATGATTAATTCTTCTTTGGTAGCTACCCCTACACCTTCTCAGATATGGGTTGTGGCGGCTTGTTTCAATGAGGAAGCAGTAATTTCAAAATTTCTAGAGCGCCTGCTTCCTATAAAAGATATTTCTCATGTCCTTCTCATTGATGATGGTTCGAATGATGAAACTGTGAACAAGATTAGATCTTTTCAAAGTGAGTTGGAAGCAAAAAGAATTTCTCTCAAGATCACACTAATTGAGTTGACACGTAATTTTGGTAAAGAAGCTGCGATGCTGGCGGGTTTGGATTATTCCTCTGGTAAATGCGATGCTCTGGTTTTGATTGATTCAGATCTACAACATCCACCAGAACTTATTACTTCTATGATTTCTTTATGGAGAGATGGAGCAGAAATAGTTACTGCTGTCAGAGATGATAAAGATCAAGAATCACTTTTCAAGGTTACAACTGCACATTGGTTTTACAAAGTATTTAATCATTTGGCTGATTCAATTCAATTAATTGAGGGTGCTGGTGATTTTCGATTGCTTAGTGCTCCTGTCATTAGAGCTCTAACGGATATGAGAGAATGTAGTCGATTCTCCAAGGGATTAGTTCCCTGGACTGGGTTTAGAAGTGAACAGATTAAATACAATCGCAAATCACGTCCCGCAGGGAGGAGTTCGTGGAGCATATGGAAGTTATGGAGATATGCATTAGATGGTATTTTTTCTTTCTCTGTGCTCCCTTTAAAGGTTTGGAGTTTTCTTGGACTCTCAGCATCAATATTAAGCATTGTTTATGCAATATTTATTATTTTGCAGACGTTTTTTAAAGGTGTGGATGTCCCTGGTTACGCATCATTGATGGTTGCAGTGTTGTTTTTGGGTGGTATTCAGTTGATAGGGATCGGTGTTCTTGGTGACTATTTGGGAAGAGTATATGTTGATGCAAAGTCCAGACCTCATTATTTTATTCGTCAAATTTATTATTAACAATTATCTTGGAGATTTTCTAAGACACTCCATTCTATCTGCCTGAATTTAGAAGTTGCGAATTCCTTGGAAAGGGGGAATTCAGATAAATAATTTACATCTCTTTGTGTCCCAATTGGTGCAGATGGATGGCTTAGTATTATTGGTTGAGTTTGATGAGGATAGATTCTTTTGTTTTTTAAATATTTGATTGAATTTAGAATGATTTCTTTGGACATATTGCCAGTAAATAGTATTCCGGAGAATCCAGAATTAGTTTTGATGTTTTTTTTCTTGATGCGCGGAATAGCTAATATAGTTAGGATTTGAAGTATGCCCCATTTCAGCAAGCCATTGTTGGAAATCATGCTCGTCCATGACTTTAGAGGTGCCATTATCGGGATCATTTCACGAGTAGATCTAATCCAGGTAATGTTGTAATTTTCTGATAGATCTATAATTATATTAAATATAATAGGAACTAAATGTATGTGCTGATGCCCATCTATTGCAACAGATTTGCATCCAGTTAGAGATCGATAACGCTCTATTTGAGCGATTATTTCACTTCTTAATTGCACATTGATGCTTTTTTTGATATGTGAATTATTAGGCAAGAGCGATAAAAAGAGTAAATTTAAAAATGATTTGCTAAGTATTCCTTCTTCATTGATTAGTTTATGTAGGGAAGTTTTTTTCTCTATGGGAGGACCTTCTGTAAGGCATAGATGAAGAGAGGTTTTTAGATGATCATATTGCTTTAATTTGACAATCGCACTTTCCACTGCATTCCCATTTACGAGCAAACTGACACTGTTTAATTTTGATGATTTAGCTAGTGAGAAGATTGCTTTGTTGGTTTCTTCGCTCAGCCCTAGATCATCCGCATGAATTAATGGTATTGATTTACTTAACCTTTGACGTTTAAAGCTGAATTTGGCAGCTTGATTCCAGATGCAAGCATTCAAGATGGTAGGTGCAATAATTAGCAATAATGATTTAACGGGAAAATAAATTGATTCTATTAGCAAAATTGGCAATAAGCCACTAACAATTAAATTCAAGATGAATTGAATAACCAACCATCTACGAGCAAATGGTCGCCCTAAAGTTTCCTTTCTAAATGTAAATATTGAATGGCCTATATAGCTAAAAAACGAAGCACTAAGAAAGGCTAATACATTACTTTCCCATAATGGAAGTAATTTCACCATTATCCAAAGAACGTATCCATGCACTAGTGCAGAGCATGTGCCTACTAGCCCATATCGAAATATCTTATTAAATGTTTGAGATGATTTCACTTGAATCTGCAAGAATTGACTTTATGAGGTCTAATAAGAGCCATTTGAGTTGATATAATAACCGTTGAAAAGCACTTTAAGACTAGAAGGCATATTCTATTTAACATTTTCTTCGAAAATCAGAGACCTTTTTAGAAGATTATATTAATTTTACTTAAAAAGATTTTATTACGTACTTTAAATTTTTTGTGAATTCATGTCTATTGATTGCTCTTTCTACTTTGCGTTGGCAGGTGATTGTTATTTACGTGTGAATCTATTAATTGTTTGTTTGCCAGTAAATTTTTGTGTGAGCAATACCTGTCAGACATGAGAATTATTCCATGTAACATAAGATAGTTTACTGATTATTCATTGATACTTGTGTTGTTTTGGCTGCTAGAGGATCCTCTCTGATTTAATTTATTTTCCTGTATTCATTATATTTGATACAAGTTTTGAAACCTTCCCAAATTAAGAGGTATGGTTTGGTTTGAATGATTCCATTTTGATTCTAATCTTCTATTCCCCAGTGATCAATGCCTGTCGCACTAGCTAGTCAACTGAGAGAAGGCACTAAAAAAGCCCATACCCTTGCTGAGAATACTGGGTTCGTCAGTTGCTTTTTAAAAGGAGTGGTTGACAAAGCGTCTTATAGAACTCTTCTTGCGGATCTCTACTTCGTCTATTCCGCAATGGAATATGAGATTGGAAGGCTTGAGAATGATCGTCACCCTGTAATTTCCTCAATTAACTATCCAGAGTTAAATCGAAAAGAGACCCTTGAGAATGACCTTGAATTTTATTTTGGATCCACTTGGAAGTCATTAATAACTCCTAGTTCTTCTGCTAAAGCATATGTTCAAAGAATTCATGCAGTCGCAATGGACTCTCCTGAATTGTTGATAGCTCATCACTACACTCGGTACATAGGTGACTTGTCTGGAGGTCAGATTCTAAAGAATATCGCTCAAAAGGCAATGGATTTAGATGATAATGAGGGATTAGATTTTTATGATTTTAATTTAATTGATGACCAGAAGAAATTTAAATCTAATTATAGCGTGACTTTAAATTCTCTTCCTATTGACCAAGAGATGGCCGATTTAATAGTTGAAGAGGCTAATCAAGCTTTTAGATTTAACATGGATATCTTTAAGGAGCTGGAAGGAAATCTTGTTGCTGCAATAGGTAAAGTTTTATTTGGCTTCTTGACTAGACGAAAGAGAACTGGAAGCACTGAAGCCAAAATTAATAAAGAGTTTTTGAAATAAATTTGATGATTTTCCTTATTGGAATATCATAAGCTCCGATATGAAATTTATTTTTCTGATTTGACTTGACTGGAGATATGGCCTTTAAATTTATATTAAATTATTCTCTCTTTATATTTTTTGTAGGCTTTATTTGATTATGTTTTTGTATTGCCTTTTCTATGTAAATCGATTTAGACTCCAAAATTTTTGATTTATGTTTGATCCTCTTCTTGAAGAATTACATAATGGAATCCTTCAGAGAGGCGGACAATCTTTGATATTGCCTGAAGGTATAGGTACATGTATGTCTTTAAAAGGTAATTGCGTTGTAAGAAATTGGCTCTGGGACGTGTCTGGTTTTCGAAGATGGAGAGTAACTCATTTAGATGCAGGCAACCAACTTCAGGTACTTAATTCAGTAGCTTATCCTGAATATAATAATGATCAGCCATTACTCGGAATTGATTTACTTTGGTTTGGCGTGGCAAAGAAGTTGGTAGCAGTACTTGATTTCCAGCCTTTAGTTCAGGATCCAGCTTATATAGAAAGGCATTTGTCTGGACTCAAGAAACTTCGAGATCGATTCCCAGAGTTGAGCTCTGATGTTGAAATGCGTTCATATGACCCTAATAAATATTTCTCTCCTTGTTTGTTGTTCTTTAAAGGTGGTGTAAACGAAGCCGTTCAATCTTTGCCATTGGCCTTTAACTCTTTTGTTAGTTGCTATTGGGAACTACATGATCTAGCTATCAGAAATCCTTCAATTATATCTTCTGCAGAAGTTAAGGATTTACAGATTGCTTACGATATATATAGTGCAAAAAAAGATCCAGCACATGGTATTTTTTCTAGTTATTTTGGTAAGGAATGGGCCGATAGATTTCTAACAGAATTTCTCTTCCCATTTAGCATTGCTAATGATACATCTAATATGAGTGATGAATGCTCCGGAGGTGTATGAATTCTTACCCAAAGCAATCCTTTCAAACGGTAGATATTGAGAATTGGAGATGGAAAGTTTTTCTTGATGATGCAATCAAAGGTTTTGATTGTTTATCTCCTAATCCGATAGACATCCCTATTGAATTTCGTAAAAAAGAAAATACGATTGGCTCAGGCAAAAGTGCATTTAATGCAATTACCCATACCTGGGTCTCCTCAACTCAAAAACTTCGAAATATTAGAGCCGCTTGTGTGGAAGCAGGGTCAGTTGCTTCGGTATTGAATTTTTTAGCATGTCCGTTAGAGCGATATGACTTGCCCTTTTTTGGAGCTGATTTCGTGACTCTTAAAGGGGGCCATCTGTTGGCATTGGATCTGCAACCAGTCTTGAATGATGATCAATCTCATAGGGAATATATTAATAAGTATTTATTGCCAATTTTTAATAAGTGGAAGAAATTAATTCCATCAGGGGGGGATATCCCAGAAGAGGCTAAGACTTTTTTTTCTCCTGGTTTTATTTGGACTAGATTACCTTTAGGATCAGAAAGTGATAAATTTATTTGTGAGGTTCTGCGCCCTATATTTCAAGAATATCTAGAGTTGTATATATATCTTGTCAAGGAGGCCACAGAAGTAGATTCCAAGAGGTCTTCTACTCTTATGTCTGGTCAAAACCGTTACTTAGATTATCGCATTGTCAATGATCCTGCACGTAAGATGTTGACTGGCTTTTATGGTAAGAGTTGGACAGAATGCTACATAAAGGATGTACTATTTGCAAATCACAATAACTCAAATTACTAAATTTTAATCCTATTTAGATAGCATCGCTTTAAGCTATTTAGTACTCTCTTCAACACTCTTCATTACTTGCTCATGGCTATGAAAATCCTGTTTGTGTGTTTGGGAAATATATGTCGTTCTCCAGCTGCTGAGGCTGTTTTCCTCCATAAAATCAGACAGAAAGGTTTGGAATCTGAATATATTGTTGACTCGGCTGGAACAGGTCCTTGGCATGTTGGCAATAGTGCTGACGCAAGAATGAAATCTGCTGCAAAACGTCGTGGAATTAATCTTGTTAGTATTGCTAGACAAGTTAAGTTAGATGATTTTTTATATTTCGATTTGATGTTGACAATGGATTCTGACAATCATAAGTCATTAGAGTCTTTATCTAAAACCTTAAATCAAGATTCCAATGCATTAGTTAAGCCACTACTTAGTTATTCTAAGAAAACTTCTATTTTGAATGTGCCTGATCCTTATTATGGGGGTGATGCTGGCTTTGAAAATGTTTTAGACTTGCTAGATGATGCTTGCGATGGATTGTTATGTGACCTTATAGCTAATAAGTAGTAGGCCAAACTTCTTCTGGTATATGAGAATGAAATAGATTGAGCATTTTAGTTATCACTGCTTCAATATTCATTCCGTCAGTAATTATTTCTATAGCATCTTCTGCTTTTTTCAAAGGTGCTATATCTCTCGAGCTATCAAGATTATCTCGCTCAGTGATTTGAGATTCTAGATCTTTCAGGCTTGGTACAGGTAGACCTCTTTGCTTTAAGTCAATTGAACGTCTTTTTGCCCTTTCACTAGCACTGGCGGTTAGAAATATCTTTAATTCGGCATGAGGAAAGACCGCAGTACCTATATCTCTACCTTCTGCAACTATTCCACCATCCTCTCCCATTCTTCTTTGCATAGTAGTTAAATATTCACGAACTATTGGTTTGCATGCAACTTTGGATACTAATTTTGTAATTGATTGAGAGCGAATGATATTGCTTACATCTTGGCCATTGACCCAGACGGTTTGGGGACCATTGGGAGAAACCTCAAATTTAATATCTAGATTATTCAAATTGATTTGAATCGCATCATCATCATTTAATTCGATATTCTTTTCTTGGATTATCCATGTCACAGCTCTATACATTGCTCCAGTATCTAGATATAGAAGACCTAAGCGTCTAGCAAACTCTCTGGTGACAGTACTTTTACCAGCCCCTGCTGGGCCATCAATAGCCACAATTGGTTGATGTGTCATGAGGAATGTGTGATCAATAAGGCGTGTCTCCCCACATTTCAAGGCAACAGCAAGCATGCATAATTGCTTGCCCTCTTTCATGGGTTGCAGTTGATAGGGATCAACTGTTTCTATATATTCCACCTTTAAACCGTATTTTTCCAATTTGGAAGAAAGCTTTTCTTTATTTAGAAATAAACCATTTTTTACATCTTTTGCTGATTCTTTGAGGAGACGAGGTAGATGTAATGCAGTTTCTTTTTCATTTGCTTTCAAATAGCTATTTCTAGAACTTAATGCAAGTCCATGTTTATCTCGTATTGTGGGGACTCCTTTTATGTGGATTGGCAAACCTAAATCGTC
This sequence comes from Prochlorococcus sp. AG-409-J19, assembly GCA_003215635.1. GTDB lineage: Bacteria > Cyanobacteriota > Cyanobacteriia > PCC-6307 > Cyanobiaceae > AG-409-J19. Next base: position 57,079 of record QCKC01000001.1, on the reverse strand, counting down.
AATTAGGTGTCTTATTATGACTAGTTGTTGCCAATCTTTTTCACCGAGAATAAGTAATTTTGGTTTAACTAGTGATAGTAGACGTACTATGACTGATGCGACACCATCAAAGTGTCCTGGCCTGCAAGAACCGCAAAGATGTGTTGTCAGGTGCTTGGGTACTTTGATAGAAAAATGTGAATTAATTCCATTTGGGAAAATTTCATTCACAGAAGGTGCCCATATTGCATCTGCTCCATTTTTTTGTGCGAGATTACAATCATTATTTAGAGTTCTTGGATAGCTTTCAAAATCTTCTTTTGGACCAAATTGCAGTGGATTGATGAAAACACTAACAAGTACTCTTTTGCTTTCTCCTAAGCTTGTTTGATTGGCAACTTTGATGAGTTCTGCATGACCTTTATGAAGTCCCCCCATAGTTGGCACGAAATGAATCGGAGACTTCTGCGCTTTTTGCCACAGTAGTAATTCTTTTTGGTTTCTTAGGATAGAGAAGTGCTGCACATCGAAATTCTTCAAAAGTGGAGTTTCTTCCTTCTTAGAGCTTTACACTTAAGCATGCCAGCATTGGACTCTGAATTAGCTCATTGGCTATTTTTAGCCGGGGTTTATAACAAATCCTTTTCTTCGCCTTTATGGATTACAAGACCTCAGGTGTAGATGTTCAGGCTGGAAGAGCCTTCATTGATCGAATTAAAACGAATGTAGAAAAGACTCACCGAGCAGAAGTTATTGGCGGTTTAGGAGGTTTTGGAGGCCTGTGTCGCCTGCCTCTTGGAATGAAAAACCCTGTTTTGGTTTCAGGTACAGATGGTGTAGGCACTAAGCTTGAATTGGCTCAGCAATATCACTCTCATTTGTCAGTAGGAGTTGATCTTGTCGCAATGTGTGTAAATGATGTGATCACAAGCGGAGCGGATCCATTGTTTTTCCTTGATTACATTGCTTCTGGAAGACTTAATCAGGAAGCTATGGCTCAAGTTGTTGAGGGAATTGCTAATGGATGTATGGATTGTGGATGTGCTTTGCTTGGTGGAGAAACAGCGGAAATGCCAGGCTTCTATCCTTCCGGTCGTTATGATCTTGCAGGATTTTGTGTAGGAGTTGTAGAGGAAGAATCTTTGATAACAGGTCAATCAGTTAAGGATGGCGATCAAATCATAGGTATAGAGAGTAGTGGAATACATAGCAATGGATTTAGTCTTGTTAGGGAAGTACTGGGAATGCAAGAATCTCCCGAAAAGATATCTTTTGGGCCAAAGAATCTTTCGTTAATTGATCTATTACTTAAACCTACTAAGTTATATGCGCAATTGGTAAAGAATCTTTTGATAGGGAAAATCCCAATTCATGGAATGGCACATATAACTGGAGGCGGTTTACCTGAAAATCTTCCTAGGTGTCTGCCCCAAGGGCTAAAGGCCCATTTAGATATCTCGACCTGGCAAAGACCAGAAATATATACCTGGTTGAAAGAAGCTGGCGATATACCAGAGCCAGATTTATGGAATACCTTTAATCTTGGGATAGGTTTTTGTCTTGTTGTACCTCCAAGAGTAGTTGGAGATGCAATTGATATCTGCAAGGATTCAAATTTAGATGCTTGGAATATTGGACAGGTCGGTTCGCTTGCTCGTTCTCAAAAGATGAGCATCACAGGTTTACCTTTTTGAGGCAATTTAGTAAGGTATGGTGGAATTTTGCTTCGGATTTCTACGAGATGGCCTTCTAGGCCGCGTTTATGAGCTCCGCCAAGTAATATTTTCGTATGCAACCCGAATGATTTATTCGCTAGCTGCGTAGTCAGATTACTATTTAGTTTGATGCCATTTGATTCCACCCAGCGTTCAACGCGTAGGCGTAGTTCTGCAGGCCCAGTACCTCCCCGTAGGCCTTTGGATTCAGGCAATGATATCCATGGAAATCATCGCCAAGGTCCTAGGCCTACCTTTTTGACTCTTAGAGACCATGGAAAAGTATATGTAGCAGATTTACCAAATCTTTCTGATGGGCAGCTTTCTCATATTTCAAAAGAAGCAGAAGAGGTTTTAGAAAGTCTCGAAAGACGCATAACTGATCTTGAACGGGATGTTGGGAATGGAATTAATGACAGTGATACCTTTATCAAGGCATCTACCAAAAGAGATGTTACTCGTCGTTTTATTCGTGCGATTAAAGATGAGCAAGACCATCGACTGAATAATCCCGCCTTGCGCAGTGCGGCTTCGGAATCTTTACCAAGAACTTTCCTTGAGGTTGCCAGGCATCGCTTACCTGGAGCAACGTTTGATTCTTTGCTTAGGGAAGCCTTGGCTGCTTGTTCCCAAGATGAATCGGCTGATCAGGAAGTTGCTCCACCATCTCCACCATCTCCACCATCTCCTCCTGCAATACCTGTCCCACCAGTAAAAGTTGTTCGTTTACGTGATTCTTCTAAAAGCAGTATGCCTGTAGTTGTTAGTCCTGATCCAAATTTTCAAGATTCCAGTAGTGCTTGATCGCATCAGTCGCTCAAAAAAGGATTTTGTGGCATACGTACTTTGGAGCTAATACTAATTTCATCTAAGATCTTCTTCTCTTCTTCGCTCATTTCCCAAATGAGAGCTTTTGAAGCTTCTTCTGCTTGAGAAGGTGAACGTAATCCTGGTATAGGCATTGCACCATGAGCTCTAATCCAATTAAGGCTTACTTCTGCAGGAGAAATCTTTTTAGTATTAGCTAATTTGAAAATATGTTGTCTAATCTGATTACTTCCTGGAATTAGACTACCTATAATGCTTTTTCTTAGAAAGTTGCTATATTTTGCTTCTTCCCCAGGCGGTTGTACTAATAAACCTAAAGCAAGTGGACTATAAGCCAATATTTCAATTTCTAATTCATTGCAAACTTGTTTGATTGCAGGATTAGTTAGCAAAATTGGAGAAAGTAAAGAGAACTGCACTTGTAAACTACTAATTTTTATCCCTCGTTTCGCACATCTATTATGCATCCATCTCAAGCGTTTGGGCCCAATATTGGAAACACCTAATTCATTTATCTCCTTCTTCTCAATTAAGTCCATCATCCCATCAAGGAATTCGACTTCTTGCCATGGTGCGTAACGAGATGTGCTCCAATGAAGTTGAACGCGTTGAACATGTCCTTGCAATCTTTTTTTGCTAGACAGAAAAGCTTTTTCAAACTTTTCTTTATTAATTCTCCAGGGGAAAGGTGCAATCTTTGTACCAACAATTAATTTCTTTTGTTGATTTGAAGTTAAGTTGTTGATAAACCTACCTAATAGTAATTCACTTCTTCCGCGGAGTTTTCCAGTCCCATATGAATCAGCAGTGTCTACAAAACTTAGCCCCCCTTTTATTGCTTGATTAAAGGTCTCCTTGAGCACAAGGTCATCTCTGCTGCTATCGTATCCCCAGAGTAATTTGTTGCCCCAAGCCCATGTACCAAAACCAATTCCTATCATGATGCTATACAGTTGGTTTGCAAAGATGAATGATTTCTAATCGATCCAATAAATACTATCAAATTAAATGAATAATAATAAAAACAAATTTATGATTCTTGAACCAATCAGTAATAAGGACGATTGTAAATCTTTAAATGATAATCAAGCTATCTTGTGTCAGCATTGCCGAAGAACTAAAACAAATGGAATCAGATGTCTAGGTATCTGTGTTGCTGATAGTGATTATTAATAGCTCTGTGGATTGATAATTGGCATTTTAATAATACTTGTAAGACTTTTCTTCTGTTAGATCTGAACCATATTTAGTATTTATCCTCATCTTAATAGAAGCTCTTTCATCATTTTTTTTGTAAATAGATCTAGCTATGTTTATGAATTCTTCGTCGAATTCATTGTTTCTTTCTTTATCTCGAATTTGATCTTCAATTTTCCATAGCTCTGAATTTATAGACCTTAGATTTCTTATAAGTTCAATGTTGATTTCAGTATCTAGAGAGTCAAAAACTTTACTTAAAGCCTTGAGTTCTTTGTTGACATTGCTTAAAGCATTCCCTGCAAGTAATGTTGATTTGATTTCTAAGATCGTAATTTTGTCAATTAATTCTCCGAGTGAAATTGGTACTAAAATTGATTTAAGCATTAGAGATAGGTTTGGGACCTTTTGTATTGCAAGTATAAATTAATCTGCAATTAATTTCTATGGTGCTAATTTTTCTTGACTTTATTTCTGTTTTGACTTACGTAAAAACAGAAAACTTGTAATGCAGATCCTATTATTTTGTTGTTGATTTCTAATATCTTTAATTGGCTTGGCTTGATGCTGACTCTATTGTTTTGTTGACCTGCACCTAAGCGAGGATCTAACCCTTTTCATTGTCTAAAAAAGCCTTGTAACTATTTTAGAGTTATTTCTATGTTTTGTTGCTAGTAATGGAGTAGCTAGAGAGAGTCATGATGCATGGATGATGCTTTTGCAAGAGAAGTCACTCTACGTACTCTCTTAAGGTCTAAGGGGTATGAGTTTGATCAGAATAATCAGTGGTGGGTTCGCGAGTGGACTACCAATGATGGTCGGGAACAAGTTTTAGAAGTTTGTGTAAAAACAGAAGATGGAGAATGGAACAAATTGATGATGACACCTGACGGTTTTGTATTCTCTGCAGAGGCAATTACCAACGAGATTGGATAATAGTTGAGATTCATCATCTAAAGGTAAAGGCTAGAATTTAAGGATTAAGCAGTTGATGAAAGTAAATTAATACGGTTTTCTCTGCCTTTTAAGGGTCGTCAATAGTGAAATTATTGAATTAGGTTATTCTTTATTCTGCCAGGTAACCACCATGAGTAAAGACGAGAAAAAAGGGAAAAAATCAAAGAATCATTGCGTTAATAAGAAAGGTCTAATGCTGACCTTTGGATTGACGACACTAGGGACAAGAGTTCTCTCTGCCGTTTCTCTGGTGGCAATAGGCTTAAGTTTTTGTGCGATGAACAAGCAAGCAAAGGTGTTCAATGAGTGTGTTGAGGAAATACGAGATCGTGGCAAAACCACCTCTGATGCTGTGCGTTTTTGCAATGGTGGCTAGATGGAGTAATTTTTCCTACTGACTATTTTTTGTTTTATTCCTAGACCTAATAGGTCAGGACAGCACTCATATTTTCAGAAGTCCTGGCCTATAAAGAAAGGCACCCGATTGTCCCCATGACAAGGGTGCCTTTCTTAATGGGTAAATAAGGTGTTTTTAACTATTGAATCTTGATTTGAGAGATATACTATGAATTTAGGAGTCAGAGCACGAAAGGTACAAAAAATCAGTGCTTGACTCAAAGGGAGGGATCAAAATACCCCTCCCTTCTTAATGAAGTGTTTTCGAGGTGGTTTGTTTTTCTGCTTTGTCTTTTGTTTCCCCTGTCTTTGGAGGTCAATGCTTGGGATAATGGCAAAGAGGTTCAGAAAAGTAAATCATCTACCACTTTCGTACCGCACTGAATGAGGAAGCGAGACCTGATAATTGAGTTCCTGCAACTGATGACAGGAATTGGATTGAAGAAAGGTAAGAAGGCGGCACCCAGATTCGAACTGGGGATAAAGGATTTGCAATCCTCTGCCTTACCGCTTGGCCATGCCGCCGAAAACAATAAGAGTCTTCCTCCGGATAGTATCAGTCATAATGCAAATTCTCTATTAGTTTTATCTAATGGCCATGGTGAAGATCAGATAGCACTCCGGGTACTAGAGGAATTGCATGAGTTGCGTCCGAATCTTTCCCTTGAAATTTTGCCATTAGTTGGAGAGGGTAAAGCCTTTGATGGAGCAATTGCGGCAGGATGGCTTTCGATTAATGGACCCATAGGGAAATTGCCTAGTGGTGGTTTTAGTAATCAAAGTTTCAGAGGGTTTCTGGCGGATTTAGTTCATGGCTTATTGCTACTTACTTGGCGACATTGGCGTTATGTAACGCTTGTAGCTTCAAAAAAACATGCCATCTTGGCAATCGGAGATATTCTCCCCTTGTTATTGGCTTGGTTTAGCGGAAGACCGTTCGTTTTTATAGGTACTCCTAAGAGTGATTACACCTGGAGGAGTGGTCCTGGAAGATCCCTTAGCGACTGTTATCACCGTCTGAAAGGAAGCGAATGGGATCTTTGGGAATTTGCTTTGATGCGTTCATCGAGATGCAAAATGGTTGCTGTCCGTGATTCATTAACGGCGCGGGGTTTGAAGACAAATGGTGTCTTTGCTCTGGCTCCAGGTAATCCAATGATGGATGGTTTTCAAAAGCAAAGTTGTCCTGTAAGTATTCAGAAGTTTCCGCGTGTGATTTTGCTCTGTGGTAGTCGTATTCCTGAAGCAATTAACAACTTTCAACGACTTCTTTCTGCTGTTGATCAATTAGCTTTAAAAGATCCTCTGGTTGTGTTAGTTGCTCTTGGAGGTGAACCCACGTGTGACGAGCTTGGAAAATATCTCACGTCGTTTGGATATAGCTTGATAGATTCTCCATGTGAAGAACTTGGGGCTCAGGCCTGTTGGATTAAAGGATTGAAAAAGTTATTTATTGGTGCAGGTCAATTTGGCTATTGGGCTTCTTTGGCAGAGGTTGGTTTGGCTACAGCAGGAACCGCAACAGAGCAATTAGTAGGTTTAGGTATCCCAGTATTGTCATTCCCAGGAGAAGGCCCTCAATTTAATGGGCCCTTTGCTAAGAGGCAGAGTCGATTACTTGGTGGGGCTGTTATTCCATGTTTTAGCTCAGAAGTTATGGCTGAAAGATTGCAATTGCTTTTGAAGGATGAAGTGTTTCGTTCTCATGTGGCAAGTTTGGGTGCTAGGCGGATGGGTAGGCCAGGTGGCAGTGTAGCTTTGGCTTCAATCGTTTCCACACGCTTGTTTGGCTAATTGAATTCGGGAACATTTGCTTTCTCGTGTGAATCCTTTGAAAAACTTTTATTATGCCTACTATTGAAGATCATGCTTACGTGCGAATTTGCGCTCAGTTGGCTAATTGTTTAAGTATTAGTATTGCTGCTGCAAGAAGGAAGGTTGACCTCGCTGCCGCAAAAGAAGGAGTAAAGGATTTTTCTGGACGCAAACTTATAGCAGAAAGACTACTAAAAGCAGCCAACTCGCTTGTAGATAAAGGAGAAGATTCTACGGGTAATCAACTGGATAATTTGCTAGAAGCTTTGGCTGAAGATGAGAATTTTATGGTAGAAGATTAATTCTTGAATTTGAATTTTAATGCTCAAAAATATTCTGGAAGCGTAATATATCAAGTTCTGATATTACTGGGATGCATTTAAAGGTTTTTTGTGCAAGTTTCAATCTGCCCTCCCTTTGTAGCATGTATTCTAGTTTTTCTTTTATTGGGAGCAGATACCGCACATCATTTGAAGCATAAGCAAGTTGTTTAGAACTTAAATCTTCTACTTTGCCCCAATCACTACTTTGGGCTTGTTTATCTAGCTCAATTCCTGCTAATTCCATCACCACATCTTTAAGCCCATGCCTAGGTGTATATGTTCTCGCAAGTTTGCTGGCTATTTTCGTGCAAAAGATAGGATTAACATTGATTTCAAGACCATTTGCAAGTGCTGCGACATCAAATCGGGCATAGTGAAAAACTTTCTCAATAGAATGGTTTTCCATTAAGGATTTAAGATTTGGCGCTGATTTTTGGCCAAGTGCGATTTTTATGCATGCAACATTGTCAGAGAGATCACATATTTGTACTAAGCAAAGTCTGTCTCTTCCATGAATTAAACCCATCGCTTCAGTATCTATAGCTAGTGCATCACTGCTTGAGTAACGTTCTGTCCATTCATTATCGAGATCCTCATTGAACACAGCAAAGTTCGATGGAGCAGCTTCAAAATTAGACATCAAAAACCTTCTTATTAGATCTAAAGCTAGAAGCGATTTTAAGAGTTTGCCTATTTTTGTCTATGAATTTATTTTTCATCATAGTCCAAATATTGATATAGTTTATTTCGCAATTAGCCTATTTAATTTTATAATCCCCTGATTTGTTGACTTTTAGCACATTCTTAGTCAGATTAAGCCTAACGTTTAGTAGAGTTTTTATACTAGAAAGTTGGCAGTTCTTTTAGAGATAGATTAATTTGATCTTATTCTCTTTTGATTCCATTAGATAAATATGTTATTTCCTTTATCTTCAACCCTTTTGCTTACTATTTTATTGGCAATTGGCTTGGTATTTTTTTTAAGGGCGGCGAGTAAGGACAGAACTACGGTGGTGGATGTGCATTCATCTCTTCCGCCAATTGAAGTGCTTGAGGGTATAAGCAAATGGTTGGAGGAACGTGGCTGGAGATGTCATGGCGGAGATGCAGATCGTAGTGTTTTGCGTTTTCAAGGAAGTGTTGCCTCTAGTTCCATATTGGCGCTTTTGTTATCACTGCTTGGAGCTTTTGGAGCAGGTTGTTTGGGCCTGGTAATACGTCAGTTGTATCCTTTGGCCGGATGGTGGCCTTTACTACTAGCTTTTTTTGCAGGTCCTTTGACAGCATTTTTATACCGTCGTCGCGCTACTAGAATGGAAGGATTGGAATTGAAATTGATTAGTCCTCCAGCACGCTCTAATAGTACTGTGAGAATAAGGGCTCATCGAGATGAATTGATTGCAATGGAACGTGAATTGGGTCAAAGTCTTGACCTTGCTAGTGATGGTTCCCTACTCTCTTCACCGATCTGAATTAATTCAGTAAAGTTGCCTTTTTTAAAAATTTTGGTTCCAATTTTGTTCGGCCTTCTAGGAGGTTGTGCAGTTTTAAGAGATTCTTCTGATTATGAATTATTTGAGTCAGAACTTAATAAGAATTCGAGTCTTGGTAAAAACTGGTTGGGCCCGAAGGTAGATCTAGAAACTCGCTGGATAGGTACTTTAGATGTTTCTCCAACAATCCCGATATTAGTAATGGCAGGACATGCTGATTCTCAAGGAATCGCAGGTTCTGGGACTGCTGGAGAAAGTGTTGCAGTGAAATCTAAAGAGCCAATGAATGTAAATATGAGTGATGAGCTTTTTTGGAATTTAAAAGTTAGCAAAGCTGTTAAGAAGCTAGGCCGCAGTGAGGGTTTAAATATTGATTCATATGATCCTCCTAATAGAACAATTCATTTTGAAAATAATCCAACTACCAATTGGTCAGTTGGCGCAAAGCATGTCAGGAATGGAGGATACGTTCTTGAAATTCATTTTGATTCCTATGGCAAAGATGGTCACGGTTCGGGTTTGATTCCTGCTTTGTCAACTAGACTGAATAAGATAGATGAATCATTGGCCAAAAGTTTTGGGCGATACCCACTTATGTTTAGAGGAGGTCTTGGTGCACCAAAGCGAGGAATTAGAATTTTAGAGATTGGCAAACTGGAAGGGAAGCTTGAAGAAAATCTGAGGAATCCTCTTACACAAGAAATGGCAATCAATTCGATTGCCAATCAGATTGTTCAAGCGATTAAATCAGGAATTGCAGATTAATTATTTTCTTAATTAATCAATTGCTTGATGAATATCACATACTTTTTCTAATGTGGAATCGTAAATCCAGTCTTGTGGTTTATTAAATACTTCTGTTAATAACTCCTCTCTTGAACCTTTAGGACTTTTGTAGCCATATTCCCAGCGGACCAATGGTGGTAAAGACATTAAAATAGATTCAGTCCTTCCATTTGTCTGCAGGCCAAAAATTGTGCCACGGTCCCAAACCAAGTTGAATTCAACATATCTACCTCTTCTATATAACTGAAATTGCCTTTCTTTATCTGAATATGGATGATTCCTTCGCTTCTCAATAATAGGAACATATGAAGGCAGGAAAGCTTCTCCACAAGATTTGGCTAATAGAAAAAGATTTTCCCAAGAAGTTTTTTGTGTACCAATTTCTTTAGAAATTTCTGAGGCTATTCCTTTATGGTTTCCTCCTTTATAAAGATGCCCTGAACCATCTTGATAGTCATAAAATATACCTCCTATTCCTCTAGTTTCTGCACGATGTTTTAAGAAAAAGTATTCATCACACCATGGTTTAAAAACCTTATGAAAATCTGGATTAATTGCATCACAAGCAGCCTTGTGAGTTTTGTGGAAATGACGTGCATCTTCTAAAAACGGGTAATAAGGAGTGAGATCGGCACCTCCACCAAACCACCAAACTGGTCCTGCCTCAAAATATCTATAATTAAGATGAACAGTTGGATGAAATGGATTTTTAGGATGTAGGACCATTGATGTCCCTGTAGCAAACCATGGATTGCCTTTGGCTTCTGGTCTTTGATTGAGAATTGATGGCGGAAGTTCTTTCCCTTGAACTTCAGAGAAATTTACCCCGGCTTGTTCAAAGATTTCACCTTCTTTCATTACTCTGGATCTTCCACCACCACCTTCGGGTCGCTTCCAACTTTCTTCTTGAAATTTTGCTGAACCATCTAGGTTCTCAAGCCCAATGCAAATGTGATCTTGCAGACCTTGAAGGAGATTACGCGCTCTCTCTCTAGAATCGTCTGGAGGAAGAGAAAATTCTTCTTTAGGATTAATTTGATTTTTTTGTTTGCTGTTGGAATTTTGAAAACGCTTTAGGAATGATTTGATCATTGATTATTTTTAGTGAAGAGAGTTGTTTGTGAATACAACAATGCCACTACAAAACTCAAAAATAAACACTACGACACTTGATCTCATCTATAGGATTGAAGTATCAGAATGAAAGAAATGGCGACAGTTGAGCAAGCTCGTTCATCTTTGAACAATGTCCAAGATGCTGGAAGTGGGAGATCCGTTGTTGAATTGGGATGGGTTGATCAGATTCGTGTTATTCCGCCAAGAGCGGTGGTTCGCTTGACTTTGCCTGACTTTGCGCATAGTCAAAGAGATCAAATTGCTAGAGCCATCAAAGAGGCTTTAAAGGAAATAGATGGAATTAGCGATGTGCAAATTGAGCTTGGTTCTAATTCTGCAGAGGCCCAACCTATAGGGCAGGCAGGACATGGTCAGGCTCCAGAGCCTAAGGATGTCGAAGGTGTCAAAAAGATTATTGCAATTAGTAGTGGAAAGGGTGGAGTAGGAAAAAGCACAGTTGCGGTGAATCTCGCTTGTGCTTTTGCTAAACAAGGGTTGAAAGTTGGTTTGTTAGATGCAGATATTTATGGTCCTAATACTCCTACGATGCTTGGGGTGGCTGATCGTACGCCTGAGGTGATCGAAACTAGTGGTGAGCAAAGAATAGTTCCCATAGATACTTGTGGAATAGCAATGGTTTCTATGGGCCTTTTGATTGAAGAAAATCAACCAGTAATTTGGCGCGGTCCAATGTTGAATGGAATAATTCGACAGTTTTTATTTCAGGCTCTTTGGGGGCAACGTGATGTATTGATTGTCGATCTTCCACCGGGTACTGGAGATGCTCAAATATCTTTAGCTCAGTCTGTGCCAATGGCTGGAGTTGTAATAGTTACAACACCTCAAAAAGTCTCTTTGCAAGATTCTCGTAGAGGTTTGGCAATGTTTAAGCAGTTGAAAGTGCCTGTCCTTGGTGTTGTCGAAAATATGAGTATATTTATCCCTCCAGATCAACCTTCTAAAACTTATGCATTATTTGGTTCAGGAGGGGGAGCCCAACTTGCCAGTGAGAATGATGTTCCACTGTTGGCAAAGATTCCGATGGAAATGCCTTTACAAGAAGGTGGAAATGAAGGAAAGCCTATTGTCTTTAGTAGTCCTGATTCTGTTAGCACTAAAGTCTTTTATGATTTAGCAGGTAAGATTTCTCAGACAGTTTTGAAATAAGATTTTCAAATGTTTTTTGGAATTGGACGTAGGCCTAAAAATAATATTCTTATTGGTTCACGACGTCTTAGAAAATGGAAAGATTTTGATTGGATTTTGTGGGGTATTCCAATCGCAATGGTATTTATATCGGGAATATTAATTGCTAGCACACAGAGACAAGCAAATTATGCTGATTGGTATCAACATTGGATAACTGCCGGTGTAGGGATATTGTTCGCAATTGTACTTTCAAATATACCTATGGAGCGGTTAAGACCTTTTTTAATTCCTTTATATGGTATGACTGTTGCTAGTCTTATATCGGTGAAAATTATAGGCATTACTGCTCTTGGGGCGCAACGTTGGATAAGTGTGGGTGGCTTAAATGTGCAACCTTCTGAATTTGCTAAATTATCAGCAATTTTTATTTTGGCAGCAGTTCTTGATCGTAAAACTATTAAACAACCTATAGATCTTATTAAACCTCTTTGTGTGATAGCAGTTCCTTGGCTGCTAGTTTTCGTTCAGCCTGATTTAGGAACTTCTCTTGTATTTGGGGCGGTTTTGATGATAATGCTCTATTGGGCTGCAATGCCTTTGGAATGGTCTTTGCTAGTACTTTCAGGAATATTCACGGCAATCTGCTCTGGAATCTTTCCGTGGTTATTAATATTATGGATTCCATTAATTGGCTACATAGCTTATAGATCTTTGCCTAAGAAAAAGATGTCAGCAATGATTACGATGACATCTCAATTAGGTATAGCGTTTGTTACTCCTTGGCTTTGGCTGAATGTTCTAAAAGATTACCAAAGAGATCGATTGGTATTATTTATAGATCCTTCAAAAGATCCACTTGGTGGAGGTTATCATTTATTGCAGAGTATTGTTGGTATAGGTTCTGGAGGACTCTGGGGAAGTGGTTTATTGCAAGGTGGGCTCACTAAACTTCGTTTTATTCCTGAACAACATACAGATTTTATTTTCAGTGCTTTAGGAGAGGAGACTGGGTTTATTGGATCTTTTCTTGTTATTAGTGCATTTGCTATTTTGATTTGGCGATTACTTAAAATTGCTAGGCAAGCAAGGACTGATTTTGAATCTTTGTTGGTTGTGGGGATAGGTGCCATGTTGATGTTTCAAGTGGTAGTTAATATTTTTATGACTATTGGTCTTGGGCCTGTTACAGGAATCCCATTGCCTTTTATGAGCTATGGCCGATCTGCTTTGATTGTTAATTTTTTGGCTATAGGTATATGTCTTTCTGTTGCGCGACGTGGGAATACGAGTATTAAAAGTTGGTGAACTCTAAAATTACACATACTGCTATACAGCAGAGAATGGCAGAAGGGGTACCTGAAGGTCATTCCGATGAGACAACTGTTAGACGTCTTTGGTGGGCTGCCTTGGATATCTTGCAGGAAAAAATACTTGTTCCTATTCCTACTAAAGGTATTTGGTTAGCTTCCCCATTGCCTGCTCTTTATGAGCCTAAGTTATTGAATCAATTGGAAGGTTGGTTGTGGTCTCCACCAGAACTTTTATCTTTTGAGTCTGGTCAGAGCACAACATTGTTACCTCCAGGCAGGTCGAAATCTGTTGAATCTGATTGTTATACAGATTGTAGGATATTTAGATATTTGTCATTGCGTGAGGAGGATGGACAGGATCCTCTCTTAATTATAATTACACCAGAAGTTCAGGTAGCCCTTGCCTTACAAGGGGATAAAAATAAGCGGAATTTATTAATGAGGAGTGATCCGAAGACTCTAAGTGATATTTTGAAAATGCTAGATTTTCGTTTGAATGAAGAGGATCCAAAACAAGCCAAAGAATTAAGGAACTCTTTGGCAAGTCTTGGTAAATTAAACAATCAAGATAACCTTAAAGACTTGTTTTGGCCTTTGCTTTCCGAGCGCCTTGCTTCAATGGCGCCTAGCCTCACCCTTCAGCCAATTTTAGAACATTCAGAAGATTCAATTGCATCTGAATTTAATTCAGAGGTTACTTTGTTGGAGGCATTGACTCATGAAGTCCGTACACCTTTGGCAACTATAAGAACTTTGATTAGGTCTTTGCTTCGGCGCAATGATTTGAACGATTTGGTATACAACAGACTTCAACAGATTGATTCCGAATGTACAGAACAGATAGATAGATTTGGCTTGATTTTTAATGCTGCTGAACTTCATCGTCAACCAGTTGAGGCCTCTAGGCTTGCAAGTACCGATTTGGGGAGCATGCTTGAACTTTTGGCTCCAAGTTGGGAGCAGCAACTTGGGAGAAGAGAAGTGATTTTGCAATTGGATATTGCACAAGATTTACCAGAAGTGCTTAGTGATTCTGAGCGGCTTGAGCCCATGCTTGGAGGTCTAATTGATCAAACTAGTCGTGCTTTGCCTCCTGGCGGAATCCTTTTTTTGCAGCTTCGTCCCGCTGGACATCGCCTGAAATTACAAATTCTTTGTCAAACATCAAATAGGAATCCTCTAAAAGAGGACTGTTCCGAAGAAAGGTATTCGGATTTAGAAACTGTGCTTAGCTGGGATCCAAATACTGGCAGTTTGCAAGTGACTCAAGCTGCCACACAAAGACTTTTGGCCAGTCTTGGTGGACGCTTGACTCATCGCAGAGATAGCGGAATAACAGTTTTTTTCCCTATTGTGCAAGGAAATTAAGCTCGTCTCCTAGTTGGTCTATTGTTGACGGGTGTGAAGGTTGTCACCATGGAGTGTCATAAGACACAAATCCCAGTGCTACTTTCAACTTGTAACAGGATGCCGATTTTCGAGTAAAACCATGACTCAGCAGGCTCTCACAGGTAACTTCCCCCAGTCCATTGGTAGTACTGGTGGTTTGCTCAATGCAGCAGAAACAGAGGAGAAATACGCCATCACCTGGTCAAGTACAAAATCTCAAGCTTTTGAGCTTCCTACAGGCGGTGCAGCTGTAATGAATGAGGGAGAAAATCTAATGTATTTTGCTAGGAAGGAGCAGTGCCTGGCTTTGGGAACACAACTTCGGACTGGTTTTAAGCCAAGAATTGAAGATTTCAAGATCTACCGCGTATTCCCTGGTGGCGATACAGAGTTTCTTCACCCTAAAGATGGTGTTTTCCCTGAAAAAGTAAACGAAGGGAGACCTACCGTGAACCATAATCCTCGTCGTATTGGTCAAAATCCAAATCCAGCCAGCCTTAAGTTCAGCGGACGCAAGACTTACGACACCTGAATTCCAATTCCTTCTAATTAAAATCTCTGGGAACCTTCAGGTCACTTCACAGGCTGCGATGATTCCCTAATGGATAGTACCCAGCGCGTCGCATTCTTTGAATCGGCATCTAATGGTTTTAACTTTGTTCCGCTCGCTAAAAGCTGGCCGGCTGATCTTGAAACCCCTTTAACAACTTGGTTGAAGGTTGGTTCAGGTTCTTCCCCTGGAGTGTTGCTCGAATCTGTTGAGGGAGGAGAGCTTCTTGGCCGGTGGAGTGTTGTAGCTGCCAATCCCGTTTGGACTGCCACTGCACGAGGTGATCAATTGGTCAGAGCTTGGAGAAATGGAGAACAAGATCAACTCATGGGCAACCCCTTTGAGGGAATAAGAAAATGGTTTGCTTCCTATAAAACTGCTTCTCTCATTGGTTTGCCTCCAATTGGTCAAGTTTTTGGTATGTGGGGATATGAATTAATTAATTGGATAGAGCCCAGAGTTTCTATCCATCCAAGAGGGAAAAAAGATCCTCCAGATGGGATTTGGATGTTGATGGATAGTATTTTGATATTTGATCAAATCAAGAGAATTATTACTGCAGTTGTTTATGCAGATTTAACTCAAGGACAAAGCGTGGAACTTGCATTTAAAGATGCCGAAGTTCGCCTTGATGCTTTAGAAGCTTCTATGTCTGTTCCACTGCCATCAATATCTCCTTTGAGTTGGGAACCAACAAATGATTCTCTCCCTAATACTGTTAGCAATTTTGATCAGGTAGATTTTGAGGATGCAGTCAGACAGGCAAAGAGAAATATTGCTGCAGGAGATGTTTTCCAACTTGTAATTAGTCAAAGGTTGGAAGCAAAAGTCTCCTATCAGCCTCTTGATATTTATAGAAGTTTACGAATGGTTAATCCCTCTCCTTATATGGCCTTTTTTGATTTTGGAGATTGGCAACTAATTGGATCTAGCCCTGAGGTAATGGTAAAGGCAGAGCCAACATCTGATGGAATTAAAACTAGTCTTAGGCCAATTGCTGGGACCCGTCCAAGAGGTCTTAATGATCTTGAGGATCAAAGGCTTCAAAAAGATCTTCTTGCTGATCCCAAGGAGTGTGCAGAGCATGTCATGTTGGTCGACTTGGGACGTAATGATTTAGGGCGAGTCTGTAAGGCTGGAAGTGTTTCCCTCAAAGAATTAATGGTTATAGAGAAGTATTCCCATGTCATGCATATTGTGAGTGAAGTAGAGGGTTTGCTTTCAGATGGAAAAGATGTTTGGGATTTGTTGATGGCAGCATTCCCAGCAGGAACTGTTAGTGGTGCACCAAAAATTAGAGCAATGCAGCTTATAAACGATCTTGAGCCAGATGCTCGTGGCCCTTATTCGGGTATTTATGGTTCGGTTGATCTGACGGGTGCGCTTAACACTGCAATCACTATTCGCACCATGATCGTTCATCCCAATCCTGAAGGAGGTTGCCAGGTCAAAGTGCAAGCAGGTGCCGGAGTCGTCGCTGATTCTGTACCTTCGACTGAATATCAAGAAACACTAAATAAGGCTAGAGGAATGTTAATAGCTCTTTCATGTTTGAAATCATCGGATTCATGACAAATAATTTGTTGTTGAAGGGCTTCGAAGTTGAGCTTTTTACTGGTCGCAGTAATGGGGAAAATGTTGGGGTGTCGGTATCGGTTACAAGAGAATTGCCAGATTTCGCAACTGAGCCAGATAAACGTAATCTTGAATATATAACTACGCCTAAAAAGGATTACTCTCAATTAAAACAAGAACTTTTGATACCTCGAAGGAAACTTAGAGAATGGTTATCTCCTAGGCAACTTACTATTTTCCCTGGAAGCACTTTGAGTCTTGGAAATAGTAAGATTTTTGAACGTTCAGATCCATTAAATCCATACCATCAGTTTATTGAAGAGAATTATGGAACAAAAGTTGTCACAGCGAGTGTTCATATCAATATTGGAATTAATGATTTAGTCAAACTTTTTGCCGCTATACGTCTCATTAGGTGTGAAGCTGCCTTATTCCTCGCATTAAGTGCTAGTTCACCATTCCTTGATGGAGTACCAACAGGGGTACATTCTCAAAGGTGGTTGCAGTTCCCTTTGACTCCAAAGAGTGTCCCTATGTTCCTATCTCATGAGCACTATGTGAAATGGGTTGAACAGGAACTTTTGACTGGGGGCATGATTAATGAGAGACATCTTTGGACTTCTGTTCGGCCAAATGGTCCTCGTCGTCCCTACCAGTTGAATAGACTGGAATTGCGAATATGTGATCTGATAACAGATCCTTCTTTATTACTTGCAATTACTGCATTGATTGAATTACGAGTATTAGGCCTTTTGCAGAATCCAAATCAGTTAGATCCACTTCATAAAAGTAGCCTGAATCCGAGTGAGTTGGCAGAGTTAAGTGTTGCTAATGATTTGCTTGCGGCTCAAAGTAGTCTTGATGCCCCCTTACTTCATTGGGAAGATGGGCGACAGATTATTTGTCGTGAATGGATTAATCAATTGCTTGAATCAGTTCAACCATTGGCTATCGATATGAAAATGGCTCATCTTCTTACTCCAATCTTTAGGGTTTTAAAGACAGGAAATACAGCCATGCAATGGTTGGATGCCTTTAAGGAGATTAATTCCGTTCAAGATATTCTCCAATCAAGCATTCTGGAAATGGAGAAGGAGGAACTTCTAATAGCTCATCCCGAAGCTTTGGTTGGATAATTATGGCAATTATTGATCCCAGCAGAAATGATTTGAATACCCCTTCAGAAGAAGGTATTGATTTGAAGCATGTGAATTTATCTGGTGGCGTTAATCATTCTGGGAAGCTTTTACAGCAACGCTTGGAATTAGTAGAAGATCTTTGGCAAACAGTGCTTAGAAGTGAATGTCCCCCTGATCAGGTGGAGCGTTTACTTCGTCTGAAGCAATTAAGTGATCCTGTTGCTTCTTCGGGGTTAGATAAGAACAGCACAAGTGTTGCTATTGTTTTTTTAATTAGGGAAATGGATTTAGCAGAAGCAATAGCTGCTGCAAGAGCTTTTTCTTTGTATTTTCAATTGGTTAATATCCTTGAGCAAAGAATTGAGGAAGATAGTTATTTGGAAAGTATGAGTAAGGATCAGGTGACTCAAGATAGAAAGTCTTTTGATCCTTTTATTCCGCCTCTTGCGAGTCAGACTGATCCAGCTACTTTTCGTGAATTATTTGAACGTCTTCGTGGTTTAAATGTTCCTCCAGTTCAGCTAGAAACCCTTTTGCAAAAATTAGATATTCGTTTGGTATTTACTGCTCACCCTACAGAAATTGTTCGCCATACTGTCCGTCATAAACAAAGGCGAGTAGCAACCCTTCTCCAGCAATTGCAGTCTGGTTCTACTGCATCAGCTGAACAGGAGAGCCTCAGATTGCAACTCGAAGAAGAGATTCGACTTTGGTGGCGAACTGATGAGTTGCATCAATTTAAACCATCTGTTTTAGATGAAGTTGACTATGCATTGCATTACTTTCAGCAAGTTTTATTTGATGCTATGCCTCAATTAAGGCGTCGAATTAGTAGTGCACTTTCAGCAAGTTACCCAGATGTGCATCTTCCACAAGCTGCTTTTTGTAGTTTTGGCTCTTGGGTTGGATCTGATCGAGATGGAAATCCTTCAGTAACCCCAGAGATTACCTGGCGAACTGCTTGCTATCAGCGTCAATTGATGTTGGAAAGATACTTGAGATCTGTTCATGATTTAAGAGATCAATTAAGCATCTCTATGCAATGGAGTCAGATAAGTGCACCTCTATTGGAATCACTTGAAATGGATAGACTTAGGTTCCCAGATGTCTATGAGGAGCGAGCAGCAAGATATAGGCTAGAGCCATATCGACTGAAGCTTAGTTATATTATTAAGCGGTTAAAACTTACTCATGATAGGAATCAACAACTTGCTCAAGCTGGTTGGAAAAATATCCCAGAAGATTTTGATATTCAGAATTATTCAGATTCTTTACATTATCGATCAGTCGCTGAATTCAGAGCGGATTTGGAACTGATTAGAAATAGTCTCATAACAACAGATCTTAGCTGTGAGCCTTTAGATACTTTAATATCTCAAGTCCATATTTTTGGTTTCTCTTTGGCCAGTTTGGATATTAGACAAGAGAGTACAAGGCATAGTGATGCTTTGGATGAATTAACTCGCTATTTAAATCTTGATAAAGCTTATGGATTAATGAATGAAGAAGAAAAAGTTTATTGGCTGATGGAGGAATTGCATACAAGAAGACCTCTTATTCCTACAGCAGTTGAGTGGTCTGAAATTACAGCTGAAACAATTGCTGTTTTCCAAATGTTGCATCGGCTTCAAAGAGAATTTGGTAGTCGTATCTGTAGAACATATGTTATTTCTATGAGCCACTCTGTGTCGGACCTTTTAGAAGTACTTCTGCTTGCAAAAGAAGCGGGTTTGGTTGATCCAGCAGCTGGCATTGCAGATCTTTTGATTGTTCCTTTGTTTGAAACAGTAGAAGATTTACAAAGAGCTCCAGAAGTCATGGAGTATCTATTTGAATCTGAACTTTATAGAAATCTTTTACCTCGAGTGGGAGATAATTCTCAACCCCTTCAGGAATTAATGCTTGGATATTCTGACAGTAATAAAGACTCAGGATTTCTTTCAAGTAATTGGGAAATACATCAAGCACAAATAGGATTACAGAATCTAGCAAGTAGACAAGGAATTGCTTTGCGTTTATTTCATGGTCGAGGTGGTTCGGTCGGGCGAGGAGGAGGTCCTGCTTATCAAGCGATACTTGCTCAACCTAGTGGGACTTTGCAAGGTCGTATAAAAATTACTGAGCAAGGTGAAGTATTGGCTTCTAAATATAGTCTTCCGGAACTAGCTTTATATAATCTTGAGACAGTGACAACAGCAGTATTACAA
The DNA here is from genome assembly GCA_003215635.1 of Prochlorococcus sp. AG-409-J19. GTDB lineage: Bacteria > Cyanobacteriota > Cyanobacteriia > PCC-6307 > Cyanobiaceae > AG-409-J19. The sequence continues at coordinate 37,155 of QCKC01000001.1, read as the reverse complement.
AATAGTCTAGTTACCAATAAGTTAGACGAAACTTCTAATTGGAATAAGTTAATGACTAGGCTTGCTGCTAGATCCAGAGAACATTACCGTGCTTTGGTTCATGACAATCCTGATTTAGTTGCTTTCTTTCAGGAAGTTACCCCTATAGAAGAGATTAGTAAATTGCAGATTTCAAGTCGACCCGCCAGGAGAAAAAGTGGAGCAAAAGATCTGTCTAGTTTGAGAGCTATTCCATGGGTATTTGGCTGGACACAGAGTCGTTTTCTCTTGCCCAGTTGGTTTGGAGTTGGTACAGCCTTGGCGGCAGAATTAGATTCTGATAAAGATCAACTTGAATTGTTGAGGAGTCTTCATCAGCGTTGGCCATTTTTCCGTATGTTGATCTCTAAAGTTGAGATGACTTTGTCTAAGGTTGATTTAGATTTGGCTCATCATTATGTGGCTAGTCTTGGTAGAGAGGAAAATCGAGAATCTTTTAATAGGATTTTTAAAATAATTTCTACTGAGTACAGTCTGACAAGAAAGTTGATATTAGAGATTACAGGTCATTCCAGATTATTAGCTGCAGATCCTGCTCTTCAATTGTCCGTAGATTTGAGAAATAGAACAATAGTTCCTCTTGGTTTTCTGCAGGTAGCACTTCTAAAAAGATTGCGTGATCAGAATCGTCAACCACCTATGAGTGAATCTCCCAATACTGAGAGTCAAAGAGAGCGTACGTATAGTAGAAGTGAATTGTTACGTGGTGCTTTGTTAACGATTAATGGAATTGCTGCAGGCATGCGAAATACTGGTTGAAATAAATTGATTCAATTCTCTCCAAATCATTCCTTGGCAAGACTTCCTACTGGTTATGTGTTGGACTTTAAGAAGCAGCCTGATGCAGAAGCTCTTAACAAATTACTGTCTTATTGCGATCAACCGACCCATTCACCAAAGAGATTACGAAGGGCTTTGGAGCATAGTTTTTTGCATCTAAGCATTCTTGATGAAGTTAAAGGAGATTTAGTTGGGTATGTGAGAGCAACTAGTGATCGTGGTTTAAATGCAAATCTTTGGAATTTAGTTGCCCTACCAGGCTCTTTTCAAGATCAATTTTTTTCTGTTTTGGTATATCAGGCATTGAGGATTTTAAAAAGGGATATGCCTGGATGCAGTATTTCAATTGCAGCTCCAAAAATGGCTATAAATTCTTTGCAGGCAAATGGATTTTTAGTTGATCCGACTGGGATTAGGGCAATGGAATTTAAGTTTAAGAAATCAACCAGAGGTTTGTTCAACATACGAGCATGGAGGGACTCGAACCCCCGACCCTCAGAACCGGAATCTGATGCTCTATCCAACTGAGCTACATGCCCTTTTTGTGGGTTATAAAGCCACAACTGAGAGTTTTAGTCGATCTCTCTTATTCAAGTTACCTTATCTTTAACCTGCGAAATCCCTATTCGGTTAAATCAGCTAGAACTATTTGGTTTTCGCAACTACAGCAGATTGCAGCTGGAGTTCAATGAAGAGCGCTTGCTCATTATTGGTGCGAATGGGATAGGCAAATCAAATCTTCTCGAAGCGGTTGAGTTGCTAGGGAGCCTTAGGTCACATCGATCTAGTAATGATCAAGATTTGATTCATTGGGATGAATCTCAAGCCATTCTTCGGGGCAAAACAGATCAGGGAGACAAAATAGAGCTCCAACTTCGAAGAAAAGGAGGAAGAAAAGCTATAAAAAATGACAAACTTTTACTTCGACAGTTGGACTTAATTGGACCATTGAGATGTGTTTGTTTTAGTGCTCTAGACCTTGAGTTAGTAAGAGGTGAACCAGCTTTGCGGAGACATTGGCTAGATAGAATTGTTCAGCAATTGGAGCCAGTTTATGCAGATTTAATTAGTCGATATAACAAGCTTTTGAGACAAAGAAGTCAGCTTTGGAAGAATTTTCGACATGCTTCTAATTCAGAACTGAAATCGTTACTTGATGCTTTTGATGTGCAAATGGCTTTAGTAAGTACACGCATTCATCGCAGAAGACAGCGTGCATTGAATCATCTTCATCCTTTGGCATCTCGCTGGCAAGAACGTTTAAGCAATAGCTCTGAAATTCTTGAACTTACTTATTTGCCAGGGAGTTATTTAGATGGTGAAGAGGCGGAGGAACCTTGGAGGCTAGATATAGAGCGTCAACTTTTGGAACAGCGCGTAGATGAGGAAAAACTTGGTAGTTGTCGGGTAGGCCCTCATCGTGATGAGATTGGATTTTTACTTAATGGAGTTTTGGCTCGTCGTTTTGCATCTGCTGGTCAGCAGAGAACATTAGTTTTGGCTTTGAAGATGGCTGAGCTTGAATTGGTGACGGATGTGTATGGGGAACCACCTTTACTCATTTTGGATGATGTTCTGGCTGAATTGGATCCTCAGAGGCAGTTATTGCTTTTGGAGGCGGTAGGCCAAAAACATCAATGTCTTGTAAGTGCAACTCATTTGGATGCGTTTGAGGGTGATTGGCAAAAACGATCTCAAATTTTGAGAGAGGATTCATTGAGTTTCATTGAAGGCATCTAGTAGGGTGGAAGATCTTTATGAATAAATGCTCAATGGAGCAATTGTTGTCTTGTTTAGATCCAAAGCCTGGATGGAGGACAAATAGTGCTGATGAAATTACTCTGCCAGTTCCATCTGAAAGTATGGAACTGGTAGGTAAGCATTGCATACTCGAACTTTATGAATGTAATGACACTAAGTTGAATGATGAGGCATTTATAAGAGAAACAATCACCGTTGCTTCTAAATCTGCTGGTGCAACTCTTTTGAACCTCATAACACATAAATTTTCTCCTCAGGGAGTAACTGGTTTGGCTCTTCTTGCTGAATCACATATGTCTATACATACATGGCCTGAAAGCTCTTATGCTGCAGTCGATGTATTTACATGTGGAGATCATACAATGCCTGAAAAGGCATGTTTTTTCCTTAAAAAGGAATTTCAAGCAAAGCATCATTCGATGAAAGTATTTGTTAGAGAAACACCTTCTTCTGTTCCTCATGCATTACGTAATCCTTTATCCTGAAACTATCAATTTATGTTTGGTACTGGTTCATCGATAGTTTCTCTACTAATAGGTGCTGATTTATTTTTTTAGATCACGGTTCATTTTGCCACTAATTAATCCTTCTAGGTCAAGGCTGACGGAAGAAAAACCTATTGATAGGAAATTTTCTACTATTACCTCTCGATTTAAATCATCCAGAAATTTTGGAATATCCCTATTGGGTATCTCTATGCTTGCTGCCAATCCATGTACCCTCACTCGCACTTCATTGAACCCTGCTGCTCTTACCCAGCTTTCTGCTTGCGCAACAAGTTTTAGACGTTTAGCGGTAATACTTTCTCCATAAGGAAATCTTGAGGCTAAGCAGGGTTGTGCAGGTTTGTCCCACCATGGAAAGCCAAGTGCATGAGAGATATGTCTTATAGATTGTTTCCCAATTCCTAGTTCTGCAAAAGGAGAGCGCACACCAGCTTCCTGTGCAGCTTGAATTCCAGGCCTATAGTCGCCCTGATCATCTTGGTTAACTCCGTCAACTACTTGGTGAAAACCAAATTTTTCAGCAAAAACCTTAAGTTGACTATGTAACTCCTTTTTGCAAGCAAAACATCGATTTGATGGGTTTTGGGTGTAATTGGGATCGTCAAGCTCTTTTGTGTGGCATTCTTTATGAATAATTTTTAGCCATTTCGCTTGTTGACGCGCTTCAGCAAGAAGATCTGAGGAAAGTGCAGGGGATACACCAGTTATTGCGATTGCATTTGCACCTAATTGTTCTTGCGCAATAGCTGCTATGAGTGCACTATCGACCCCTCCTGAATATGCGACGCAAACACTTTTGAGACTTGAGAGCAAGTCTCTTAGTAACTGCAATTGATTTTGTTCTTCCTTGGAAAGGGGTTCTACCTGCCGAAACATTAACTTCAAGCAGTAGCTTTGTTCATTATCCTTGATCTTTGAGCTTGTTAAGGTTCAAAGTAACAGGGTCAAGAAATGATGTCAGATTTTGACTCAGGTAATACAACTAATTCCACCAATGCATTTAAGTCAATGAAAAGTAGAGGCATTGGCATTGTTACTGCTTCGGATAAGCAAGAGCGCAGTCATGGACAATTACATATTTATGATGGAGATGGTAAAGGAAAAAGTCAGGCAGCTTTAGGAGTTGTTTTAAGAACTATTGGCCTTGGAATATGTGAGCAAAGACGTACTCGTGTTTTGCTTCTTCGTTTTCTTAAAGGCCCAGGAAGGTCATATGACGAAGATCCCGCTATTGAGGCTTTGCAGCAAGGTTTCCCTCATTTGATTGATCAAGTTCGTACTGGTCGAGCTGATTTCTTTTCAGCTGAAGAGGCGACTAAGTTTGATTTTCAGGAGGCTCGGCGTGGTTGGGATATTGCTAAAGGAGCAATAGCGAGTGCTCTTTATTCAGTTTTGGTCCTCGATGAGTTGAATCCTTTGTTAGATCTTGGTTTGCTTAATGTTGAGGATGTTGTAAGAACACTGGTTGGTCGTCCTGATGGTATGGAAATAATAGTCACTGGAAGAGCGGCCCCTCCCGCTTTGGTACAAGTGGCTGATCTTCACTCGGAAATGCGCGCACATTTGCGCCCAAATCATCAGAGAGAATTTGTAATTGCAGGAAACTCTGTTGGTGGTATTGAAATTTATACAGGAGAGGGTAAAGGGAAGTCTACAAGTGCTTTAGGTAAGGCATTGCAAGCAATCGGAAAAGGGATTAGCCAAGATAAAAGTCATAGGGTTCTAATTTTGCAATGGTTAAAGGGGGGTACTGGTTATACTGAAGATGCGGCAATTGCAGCTTTAAGAGAAAGTTATCCTCATTTAGTTGATCATTTACGTTCTGGACGAGATGCAATTGTGTGGCGTGGTCAACAAAAGCCAATCGATTATGTTGAAGCAGAACGATCTTGGGAAATTGCAAGAGCAGCCATAGGGAGTGGCCTTTATAAGACAGTGATATTAGATGAATTGAATCCAACTGTAGATCTAGAGTTGTTGCCAGTAGAGCCTATTGTTCAAGCATTGCTTCGGAAACCTGCTGAAACTGAAGTAATAATCACAGGCAGATGTAAGAATCAACCTTCTTATTTTGATCTAGCCAGTGTGCATTCTGAAATGGTTTGTCACAAGCACTACGCAGAGCAGGGTGTCGATCTCAAAAGAGGAGTTGATTATTAATTGATTATATCTATAGAGGCCATTTATCCATTCCTCCTTTTACATTTGTGCCGTCAATTCCATATTGTGCTAACTTATATAAAGCTTTTATAGATCTATTTCCACTTTTGCATATCACATATAATTTCTTATTAGCGATTAACTTCTTTATGGATTTAATTGTCTGTTTATTCTCAATTTCCCCAAGTGGAATTAAATCTGCTTCTTGAATTGAAGTTATCTCAGTTTCATATGGTTCTCTAACATCTATGATCGCAATCTCGTTAGGCCTATGTTCGAGTAGGTTCTTTAACTTTTTGGTAGAGATATTTTCCGGCCAGTATCCTGCATTTGCTTGATTCTTGGCTATTCCTAGGCCGCAGAATTTATTATAGTCAATTAATGTTCTGATCTTAGTTCTATTTTTATCAGGAGATAATTTAAGTTCTTTGAATCGCATTGTTAGGCCATTGAAAACTAACAATCTACCGGACAAAGATTCCCCAATTTCTGTGATTATTTTTATGGTTTCCGTCGCCTGAATAATCCCTATTATGCCTGGTAATACTCCTAATACTCCGGCTTCTGAGCATGAAGGAATCATGCCGGGTTGTGGTGGCTCTGGAATAAGATCTCGGAAGTTTGGACTTTTATTATTCAGATTAAATACTGTTACTTGACCTTCAAATTGGTTGACTGATCCAAAGACATTAGGCTTATTTAATAAGACACATGCATCGTTTATTAGATAACGAGTTGGGAAATTATCACTCGCATCGCAAACTATATCATATTTATGAATTATCTCTAAAGCATTATCGCTTGTTAGTGCTTTTTTATAAGTATTGACTTTGCAATTGGGATTGATGTCCAGAATACGAGCACGTGCAGAAGAGATTTTGGGCTTATTCAACCAGTTTGTATCATGAATTATTTGTCTTTGGAGGTTGGACTGGTCTACTGAGTCAGAATCAATAATTCCTATTCTACCTACGCCAGCAGCTGCAAGATAAAGCAGGATTGGTGATCCTAGACCGCCGGCCCCAACGCAAAGCACAGATGCTTCCTTAAGACGCTTTTGCCCATTAACTCCGATCTCAGGCAGATTGATATGACGGCCAAAGCGGATCAACTCTTCAGGGGTTAAATGATTTTCGCTATTACCCTGTAGGGTCATTTCAGGAATTTATTACCTATCCATAGTCATACTAATTTCAGCAAATTGCCACTTCTGTATAGATTTCAGATTGATTTTTATCCATCCACCATGCACGAACTGACTTAGATCTATCTACGATTACCATTAGGCCTGGTTTCATTGCATTCATTCCATCCGTTGCTGATGGAATACAAGTTCCTTTTGGATGGGAATGTGCATTACCTAGAATATTCCATGATTTTGATCGAGCCCATTTTTGGGCTTTTATTTGTTCTAATGGGTCTAATGCAAACCTATTGTTCCGAGATAAACCTGATTTCGGGGTTTGATTAACTGGTTCTAGCAACATTTCAGGTTCCCAAACATTCAATGTTGGCCAGATCAGCCTTACTATCCAGATACTATTTTTTTGATATTGATAGTCTTTTCTCTCTCCAATAAGTAAAGCACAGCCTTCTTCGGGAAAAGTGGCGAGCAATCTGCTCTTGAGAACAGAAAGAGAGTTGTTTTTGAATTGAATAAGGTGTGGTTTTTTCATCTTAAAAATACTAGGTTCGGAATTCTCTATATATGTGGGTTCGGAGTTCCGTCTATCTCCCCCCTGGCATTACAAAAATACATTCGTTATTGTTTGCACAAATTCCATTGAGTTTTGTGTTCATGACCGACATAAGTCCTGATGCAAGCGAATCCACCACTAACGACACAAGCACTATGGGTAATCCAGTAGACCAGTCCAATCAGAATGATTTTTCTGATCAATACAATGATGTAATGGGCAAAGTCAATGAGACCCTTAACAAGATTGATTGGGGACAGATGGGCAAGTATGGCAAGGCTGTCGGGATTATCGCAGTCGTAATTATTGCCCAAGTAGTCATTAAAGGGGTTATCGACACTATAAATCTCCTACCTATACTTCCTGGTTTGCTTGAGCTGCTTGGAGTAGTGGTTGTAGGTCAGTGGAGTTGGCAGAATTTGACTACGAGTGATAAGCGTGATGCTGTATTTCAAAGAATACAGAACTTGAGAAAAGAATATTTGGGTTGAATCATGGTCTTAAGTGTAAATTTAGATGTTCATTAATTGTGTAATTTTATTTATAATATTAATGCTTTCTGATTTGTAAGTTCCTCCAAATAGATTTGCATGATTAAGTAAATGGTACAAGTTATATATATCCTCTCTTTCTTCTGATCCTTTCTGAAGAGGCCATGCTTTAGAATATTCGGTATAGAAATTTTTATCAAATCCCCCAAAAAGCCTAGTCATTGCAATATCTACTTCTCTATCCGCCCACCAAACAGCGGGATCAAATAAAACTCCTCGCCCCTTTCTATCTATTGCAATATTTCCGCCCCATAGATCACCATGTACTAAAGAAGGAGTTGGATTGTGTCTTTGAATTTTTTCGCTTATAAAAGAAAGTAGAAGATCAATATTATCTATATTTAGTCCCCATTTCTGGGCGCAAATGATTTGCGGACGTAATCGTAGTTTTGTAAAACAGTTCCCCCAGTTGTCATCCCAACCTGGTAATTGAGGAGAACCACCAAGAAACCCATTCTCATTCCATCCAAAAGAATCAGGATTATGAGCAGAGGATGTTTTGTGTAACTCTGCCAAACCACTGCCAAGAAATGATTGTGTGGATCTATTAAATTCAATCCATGGAATCAATAAGCATGTGATTTCATCTGTTGATGTAATACCTATTGGTTCTGGAATTGTTAATAGCTTTGGATTGGAAAATTTCTTTAGTGCAATTAGTCCATTTACTTCAAAGGTGAACATTGGTAATTGTTTTTTAGCTGCAGTTTTTGCAAAGATACGCTCACCATTGCTTAATTCAATTTGCCAGCTTTGATGAGTAGAACCCCCAGTGATAACTGAAATATTTTTAATTCTTTTCCCTTCTAAAGGTCCATTTGCGTGAGTTAATAATTCAATGAGCAAATCATTCATGCCCAATACCCCAATGTTTTTGCGAACATGATCTGATGAAAAAAGATTTAGTAGTTGTTGTTGGTGCTGGCATTGCAGGTTTGACAGCTGCTTCGATTTTGGCTCATGAAGGATTATCAGTAATTCTTCTTGAGTCACATCATCAGCCAGGAGGATGCGCAGGCACTTTTAAACGTGGTAGATATGTTTTTGATGTAGGTGCCACCCAGATTGCTGGTATGGAATCTGGGGGAATTCATAACAGGATTTTTAGCTATTTGGAAGTTCCTTTGCCTCGGGCAGAGTTATTAGAATTGGGCTGTCTGGTGGATCTTGCTGATGGATCGGAGCCGATCAGAGTTTGGCATGACCCAAATTCTTGGAGATATGAGTGCCAAAAGCAATTCCCTGGCAGTGAGAGGTTTTGGAAACTTTGCAAAATACTTCATGAAAGTAATTGGAGATTTGCTAGTCAAGACCCTATTTTGCCCCCTAGGACTGGTTGGGATATTAAGCAACTTTTAAAGGCGCTAAATTTCACTGGTTTTGCTTCCGGATTATTTTTGCCTCTGGCGGTCACAGATCTTTTAAGGCTGAGTGGATGTGAAAAAAATGTTCGTCTTCGCAGGTTTTTGGATTTACAAATTAAGTTGTATTCTCAAGAACCTGCGGATCGAACAGCTGCCTTGTATGGAGCAACTGTGCTTCAGATGCCACAAGCCCCATTGGGCTTGTGGCACATCCAGGGTTCTATGCAAACCCTCAGTGATTCTTTATTAAAAAGTTTTCTCAGAGATGGCGGGAAAATACTTTTAGGCCACCGTGTAATTGCTTTAAAAGCTTACGAGAGTGAAGATTTATGGGAAATACAAATAGAAAGTTTAGCCAATAAATCAATAACTATTGATGCGAAAGATATTATTTTTAGTTTGCCACCACAGTCTTTGCTCAAATTAATTTCTAAGGAAGATTATCGTTTTAGAAATTATTATAAAAGAATTTCAGACTTGCCTTCTCCTAGTGGGGCTGTGGTCTTTTATGGTGCGGTGAATCGTAATTTATTACCTAATGATTGCCCAGCACATATTCAAATAGGTGTAGAAGAACCAGGATCATTGTTTGTATCAATTAGTCGTGAAGGAGATGGGCGTGCACCTTTAGGAGAAGCGACAGTAATTGCAAGTTTGTTCACAAAGACCCAAGATTGGTTTGTATCTTCGAGTTCTAATTATCAGACCCGTAAACATTATTATCTAAAAAGAATTAGTCATATTCTTCAAGATTGGTTTGGGTTTAATGAAGAAGATTGGAATCATCAAGAACTCGCTACTCCAAAAAGTTTTGCTTATTGGACAGGAAGACCAGATGGAATAGTGGGTGGTTTAGGTCAACATCAATCTATTTTTGGTCCTTTTGGCATGGCTAGTCGAACTCCTCTAAAAGGTTTATGGCTCTGTGGAGATTCTATTTATCCTGGAGAAGGAACTGCTGGTGTTAGTCAATCTGCACTTATGGCATCTAGACAGCTTTTATCAGATCGTAATTTGAATTTTAGATTGCCAAACTGAATTAATTAGAATCTAGAAAGCTTCCTCGAATATTTTTCGTGATTATAAGTTCTTCATGCAATTTATTCCAATCATTTCTGATGATTGCCTCTTGCAGATTGTTGAGTTCATGCTGATAAGAATCTAGTGCTTTTAAAATTGATTCTTTATTATTCTTAGCCATTGCAGTTCCCAGTTCAGGATTACCTCCACCTACTCTTGTAGTATCTGCAAATCCGCTAGAAGCAAGTAATTTAGTCAATTCAATTATTTCTGGTTCTTTTTCTGAACCTATTGAGCCTAATAATGCTGCACTAATAATTACAGGTAAATGAGAAATAAGAGCTACAGCTTGATCATGTTTATGTGCCTCTGCGATTAACCATTGACTGCCTATTGATTTAGCTAATCCTTGGACTAGCTGTAAGGCATCTTTATCAGTTCTCTTATCTGGAGTGGCGATCCAAGGTTTATTGCGAAATAAATTTTTTCTGCCTGAAGTCACTCCAAACTCTGATGATCCTGCCATGGGATGACTGGGTACAAACCTTCCATGCCTTGTTCTCCAAGCGTTTAAAACTGGTTCTTTAACAGAGCCAACGTCTGTGATAACTGAGTTCTTTGGCAAAGCATTGAGTAATTTATTATCAGGGTTCAGAATTGTTTTTAAAGGCATAGCCAGAATTACAAGATCACAATCTGACAGAATTTCAGGGTCTGTACTAATCGATTGGGCAAGTCCTCTATTAATTGCTTTTTCCGCAGTTTGGGACCTGTGAACTAAACCTCTTACTTGCCATCCAAGTTCTTGGAGATCAAGTGCTAATGAACCTCCAATTAATCCCAGTCCAACTATTCCTACCCGCCCAGGAGAAATCTTTTTTTGTTCCATTCTTTGCTTTCTCCAATTTGTGAAAGTTGATTATTTTTAGAACTAATAGATATTCTTTTTTTTCTAGCTTCCTAGGCTTGGGAAATGATGGAAGCACTAGCCCATAATCAGCTTAAGCATCTCTTGGAGGAGTTTCAAACTCCTTGGTCTCACCATCTCACTTTCAGTCGTTTAGTTGCCCGAAGTCTCCGACGTAAAGACAATACTGTGATTGAATTGAATTCAGATTTTCAGGATATCTGGTGGTTAGGTCTACTGGTACCACTTTGCTTAGAAACTAATGGGTCGGTTTTGCTTCTTTCAAAACGACAAAAAACTCGTTTCTTGAGACAAGAATTGCCTAGGTTGAGATCTCAAGGTTTGACTATGGCTTGTTGGGAAGGGGATAAACCACCTCAGGGAAATCAACTTTGGTTGCTAAATCTTAAAAATTTCATAAAAGCATACTATCGAGGTTCTCTAAAATCCAGGCAATTAATTATTCCAGAAGCTGAGCTTTTAACTAAACGTCTAAGAGATGAGATGACAATAATTATTTCTCCTAGTGATTGGGAGTTATTGCGTCTCGCTCATCCGTCAATAGATTCAGAAATAATTCACTTCTATCAACAAATGAGTAATAAGCTTTTTACAGATAGAGCAGTTATTAGTGATAATATTGGTATCGATAGTTGTGATATTAGCTGTCTCCAGAACTTGATATCTTCTCTTGGTGATTTACCAAAGCCTTGGTCTTATTTGCTAGATCTACAACTTAACTCTTGGGCCTGCTGGGCTGAAATTGATCGTAAGATGTTCTCTTGGAATTTAGTTCTTAAACCTTTTGAGCCACTTGGAATTTTATCTAAATTATTAAACCAACAGCCTACTCTCATTATTGCAAACTCTGGCAAAAATTTTCTCTTTCATTCTGAACTTAAGACTGGTGGATTTATTCCAGATGTCAAAGTTAATCTGAATGAACCAAATTTGGATGAACCTATTCTTGTTTTTGCTCCTTATCGACAGCCACTACCCAATACAGAAAGATTTGAAGATCATCTTTATCAGCAAGCTTGTCGCTTAGTTCTTGGTCGAGCTGGATTGACGATCATTCTTGTAGATGATAAACAAATGAGATTTAAGTTGACAGCTAGACTTGCAGCTGAATTTGGGAAAAGAGTAGTTCAAGAAACTACAGCACCGGAAGTGAATGGTGTTGTCTGTGCTAGTTGGAATTGGTGGCTTAATTTTCAAGATCAAATGCCATTGCCTGAACAATTAATTATTGGATTACTGCCTTTATCAAGTTTGGATTCTCCATTTACGGCTGCACGAGTCGAGCGAATGAAGCAACGTGGTCAGGATTGGTTTCGTGAATTGCTTTTGCCTGAATCACTTGGTTTATTAGTGCCTGCTATAGCACCATTGCGTAAGAATGGTGGACGCCTTGCAATTTTGGATGGTCGAGTTCGTCGTAGAAGCTGGGGTTTGCAGATTCTAGAAGCATTGGAACCTTGGACTTATTTAAATAGGCTTCTCCCATAATTAATTACCGTTTATTCTTAGCTAAGTAGTTGTCAATTTTTTAACAAGCAAATGGGAGAAGCACGTCGAAGATCTGCTAAGGGTTCGATCCCTCGTGAGAATAAGAAAAAAGTGGCCGATTCATCACAACTTTCTAAGTGGTTACCAATTACAGAGCGTCAAAGAGATCAATTTTTTTCCATTACAAAAACTGGTGCTTGGATAGGGATATTTGTACTAATTTTGTTTTGGGTAGTAGTTAGATTTATTGGTCCTGCTGCTGGATGGTGGGTGCTATCTGATATGTGATATTGAATCAAGCAGCAGTTTTCATTTGTGCGGATTCAATTTTAGAGGCTGCTACACGTGCTGCAGCAGCAATAGGCTTCATAGAATTTGCAGTCACTTCAGATCCTTCGGTTAATTTTTGCCTAACAAAACCCTCAATCTCTTCACGAGATTGAGGGTTTTGTTCTAGCCAAGTGATTGTGTTATCTCGTCCTTGACCAATATTATCTCCTTCGTAGCTATACCAAGCTCCTTTCCTGTTTACTATGTCTGTCTCTTCAGCTAAATCTAGTAAACATCCAAGAGTGCTGATACCTCGTCCGAATAAAATATCAAATTCGGCAATTCGAAAAGGAGGTGCGACTTTGTTCTTAGCGACTTTAACTTTTGCCCGAATTCCGTATTCTTCTGTGCCTCTTTTGAGTGTTTGAATACGTCTTATATCGAGTCTGACAGAGGCGTAAAACTTCAATGCATTACCCCCAGTTGTTGTTTCAGGATTCCCGTATGTGACGCCTATTTTTAAGCGGAGTTGGTTCAGGAAAATTACTGTGCATCCAGATTTACCAATATTGCCAGTGATTTTTCGCATCGCTTGACTCATAAGTCGAGCTTGGCTCCCTACGGCGTGATCTCCCATTTCACCTTCGATTTCAGATCTTGGAGTCAATGCCGCCACTGAATCCACAACAACAAGTTCTACTGCTCCAGACCGTACTAATTGGTCAACAATTTCCAGTGCCATTTCACCTGTGTCTGGTTGCGAAACAAGTAAATTTTCTATATCAACACCTAGAGATGCCGCATAAATTGGGTCTAAAGCATGTTCAGCATCAACAAAAGCTGCTACTCCTCCTCTTTTTTGTACTTCGGCAATCGCATGCAATGTAAGTGTTGTTTTGCCGGAGCTTTCGGGTCCATATACCTCTACCACTCTTCCTTTCGGGTAACCTCCTCCTAGGGCAAGGTCGAGAGTGAGAGCACCAGTGGATATTGTCTCAACCCGCATACGAGAGGCATCCCCTAGACGCATGATGGATCCTTTCCCGAAGTTTCGTTCTATTTGCCCAAGGACAAGGCTCAAGGCTTTGTCCTTCTCAGTATTCCGACTTGTATTTGACCGTGTATCGGATGAGGAGTTTTGTGATGTTTTTACTTCTGCGGGCATGAGCTTGATAGTGGCTAATAATTTGTGAATGGAATTGCTTGATGGACCTCTATGGATTCCTTTTGAGAATCTTCAGAGATTGAGGGCAAGAGCTTTCACTGAGCAATCGCCCTTCTTCAAGGTAGTACAGACGTACCCTAGCGAACTAAGGCCACCTCGCCAAGGGGGAAGAAAAATTTTCACTATTAAGTAGTCGAATGCCTTCAGGTAGAGCTTTGGTATCGCCTGGTTTTAAATAGCCCCACGTGGCCAAATAGCAAGGTAACGAAGTAAGACCTTTAGTGCTAATTATCTTTTCCAGGGTTTTTCGACGATCTTCTACGAAACCAAGAAGTTGTGTTTGCTTAGATAAAGAGCTTAAAACCTTGGATTTGCTTCCTGATTCATGTCCATAAATCATTTGGGGCGCAAGATCGAATGATTGCATAAGTTTTTTTGTGAATTCAGTGCCTTTTGTAGTTAAAACGGCATATGCAACATTTTCTGCAGGCAGTTTTTTTAACCTTTGTACGACATGAGGAAAAGGTTTGTGGAGATTAAGCCAGTGCGATTGATTTTGTTGAATTGCATTTTCTCTTACTTCGTCTAAAGCTGTTTGAAGTTGATTAGGTTCCCACCCCCAAAACTTCAATGCTTCTTTGTGAAAAAATGAGTAATTAGAAATAAACATTTGGGTTCCTTGTACCTTCAAAGAACTATCAGGACGGAGTAACTCAGCAGCTAAAAGAACCATTTCCCAGCCATGTTGAATACATGGTCTGATTTGCTTGAAAGCGATTGGAACTTCCTTAGGCAGATCTGCTGAAGAATGTCGGTTGTTTAGCAGTCGAAGACATGCCTCCCTGGAACTCCACCAATATTCATTCATTCCATCGACAATTACTCCATCAAAATCGAAAATCAATAAAGGCGTTTTGTCCAACTGGGGGTTGATAAAACTGGGCCGCTAGGATTCGAACCTAGGAATGTCGGGACCAAAACCCGATGCCTTACCACTTGGCGACGGCCCATTGGTTCAGACGAATCACCTCAATGATGATACGTGCTGAGTCTAAATAGTTACCCACAGTGAAGTGACCTTCGTCAATCAATCATTACCTCTTTAATTAGCCAATTCAGTCTTCATGGGGGATAAACCCTTAGGTGTTGTTGATTTGCTTGCCCAAATACATCACTTCGTAGTCGATAGCGTGTAACTAGCTCCGCTTGCATATCGATTATGCGTTTGCTTCGAGGTAAAAGTTCCACTGGCCTTCCAAGGGGCACTACAACCTGTTCTAGTGCCAATCTGCATTCTTCCATTGCAGCTAAAGAATCTTCTGGATCTAATTCCTTAGTTAGTTGGAGCTGAGTCTTATGTGAGCTTTCTGCTTGGCGTTGTATTAATCGTTCTAAAGATCTTTCTACTTGCCTAAAGGATGCGGATTTTATGACAATTATTGGTATGAGTAATTCTTTAGCTTTACGTCTAATATTTTGTTCTTTCCCAAGAGATTTTCTAACACTGATAACGAAATTGGCGTTGTTTATATCTTCAACCCATAGAATACCCCAGCTATTTCTTCTAGTGACTTCCTCTAGTAATTGTTTTGGTATACCGCAACCAATAATTTTGATTAAACTATCTTTTCTATTGCTATCTGCTTTTATTGACTTATTCTTTTCTGCGGATAAAAATTCTTGTTTCAAGGTATTTTCTGTTGTTACTGTTGTCTGTTTTGGTTCGATTAGTTTGACTGAACCATTTTCTTCTACCTTCCTTTGTTGAGGTATTACCTTGTGCCCTCTTAAAAGTAAATCAACTGTTTTAGATACATCAGTATGGACTGACCATGATTTTTGATTGTTGATCTCTATTGCTACTGAGAATGTTGGATCTGATGCTCTTTCTAAAACCGTTTTTTGTGATTTTCTCCTTCTTGCCTCCTCATCCCCTAGTGTTACTGATTGAATGCCTCCAATGAGATCACTAAGAGTAGGATTTTTGATTAAATTCTCCATGGAATTGCCATGTGCAGTGGCAACCAGTTGTACTCCTCTTTCTGCGATTGTTCGGGCTGCATTTGCCTCAAGCTCTGTGCCGATTTCATCAATAACTATGACTTCAGGCATATGATTTTCAACTGCTTCAATCATTACTTGATGTTGTTTTTCAGGCTTGGAAACTTGCATACGTCTGGCTTTACCGATTGCAGGATGTGGAATATCTCCATCTCCTGCAATCTCATTGCTTGTATCAATAATGACTACTCTTTTGTTTAATTCATCTGCTAATACTCTTGCTATTTCTCGTAATGCAGTTGTTTTACCTACTCCTGGTCGTCCCATTAATAATATTGATTTCCCTTGATTAAGTAAATCCCTAATTATTTCTACTGTTCCAAATACTGCTCTGCCAACTCTACAGGTGAGCCCAATAATTTCACCTTGTCGATTTCTTATTGCACTTATTCGATGAAGGGTCCTTTCAATTCCGGCCCTATTATCTCCTCCAAATTTACCTAAATGATTAACCATGGCTTGAATCTCTTCACGATTAAGATTCTGATCGCCAAGTGTTATTACTTTATTGGGGTAACGTGCTTCAGGAATTCTTCCGAGATCTAAGATGATTTCAATGAGATTTTCACACTCCTTAGGGGTCGATAGAATATTTTGAATCCTTCTTGGTAATAATTCAAGGAGTTCGTTAAGATCATCAGTAATAAGTTCAGTTTTCATGACTATTTAGTTATCTTTTGATTTTTTATTGACATGGTTAAATATTTCTTGATAGCCAGGGATCTACCAATTTTTTGGCTTGTATTAGAGCCTTTTGCCATCCTTCAGGCCATTCTCTAAGACTCATACTACGAGCCTCGGCTTCTAAGAGCAAAGGTTGTAAAAGCTTTCTAGCTATTCCTCCAAAAGCCACCCCTGCGGGACCTTGGTTGATAGGAATTTGTTTGATTGTTTGAAAATTAGTTCCTCCTGCTAATTGCAGTGGCCCAGGCGGGGCGAAAGGTCGAATTGTTTCCCATAGGTTTACTGCGAAGTGTGCGGTCCCAGAGCCTATATCTCCGCTCATTGGTCTTCCATCAAGTTGCCAAATAGGTTTTTGTGCATGTTTTCTTAAACAGGCATGACGGAGCCAGAGTTCATCTGCAAGTTTTTCTGCATCAATTCCACTTCCTTTAAGACCGCAACTTACTGCTATTCGTTTTAAAGCTATTTGGCTTTTTAAAAGCGCTTTAACAGTGAATTTAAATTCTTCTTTTCGACCTGGTCCTGTATGTATTTCAACCGCATCGGGCGATACTTCTGAGAGAAGAAGAGTAATATCTTCCAGCTTTATCTTGTACTCTTCTTCTGAAATTAGCCCTTTTGGGCATATTGGTAGACAGCGTCCACAACCATAACAACGTGACTTGTTAATACCTTGGGGTTGGTAAATTGCATTCGCGGGGCAAATTTTTTCACAAGGACGAGGACAATCAATTGGGCATGATTTTGGATCAAATTTGGCTTTTCTGAAGTGGAGATCTTTTCCGTCGCTAACACTAACCATTAACCATGGACGAATGCCTTGACGCTCTTCAACCCAGTTCAAACCCTTTCGTGCAGCATTAACTACAGCTATATCTGCAGCTACATCAACACAATGAACTCCTGCTGCAGCAAATACAGCACAGATGTCTGAAATTGCAACTAAATCTTGATTGCTTGCACCACAAATTAACTTTACCCAACTTCCGTTAGATAGGGCTTTTTCTGGGGATAATCTTGTAGTTATTTTTTGTTTAATGTGACAGAGACCTATCTTCACAAGCAGATCTTATAGATTGCCACCGTAATTGTCTTGCGCCACCTATCTCAATTACTATTTTTAGTCTTTGCTCTCTTTGGCAGAGATCTGCAAGAGCTAATAATTCAGATTTGGATAATACTTGACCTTCTATAAGCCAAAGCACTAATCGTGAGTTTTCAATTAGGAAATCTGTTAGAAGTGGCGAAACTTGCTGGATTTCCCCTACTGCGGCGGTTTTACCAATTGTTTGATGCCCTAAGTGAGGTGGTCTTATCCCATGCAATTGCATTAGAAAAACTTCTGGATCACCCAAACCTCTTGCTGAAGTCATGTGGCTGCGATAACCAGCTGCACGAAGTCTTCTAAGTAACCTTGTTTCGCTTCCTCCTTCGAGGGGAACCTGCAGCGCTAGGCATCCATATTTTTCAAGATCATGCTGGAATTTCTTTCCAGAGAGTAATAGTGGCATGACTTGATTCAAGGGAATAATAAGTCTGCCAGCTTTTGGTAAAAAATCTCAAATTGGGATGTTCGTAGTGTATCGTTTTAGTTTGCTTTAGTTTTCTGTGCCCGTCCGCTAGCCGGGCCTCCAGTAACAGAAGCATATTTGGCGATTGCGCTGAATATAACCGGCCTGTGCAGAGGGAATAATCCCAATCTGCCGGGAAACTACATGACTCTTCTAAAAGTCATCTAAGTCCCAGCCATTTGATTCCTTTGCTAGCCCTTGCGAGAACAGTCCTAATTCCTTATCAGGATTGAGATGTTTTCGCAGATGGACGCTTCTTAGTGATCAACCGACTTTTAGCCTCTTACTGAGGTGTTTAACGCTGGCGTTTTTTTTCATTATGTCTATAGGCATTCTTGGGAAGAAATTGGGAATGTCCCAATTCTTCGATGACAAAGGCAGATCTATTCCGGTCACATTGATCGAAGCAGGACCCTGTCGTATAACCCAACTTAAGAATTCTGCAAGTGACGGTTATTCTGCTGTCCAGATTGGATTTGGAGACATACGTGAGAAGTTGATTAATAAGCCTGCTAAAGGACATCTTGTTAAATCTGGTGGTAATTCCCTTCGATATCTTCGTGAGTATCGTGTAAATGATCTTGGTGGTTTGGAGTTAGGAGCTCAAATTACGGTTGGTAATTTTGAGCCTGGCCAGAAGATAGATGTTAGTGGTGACACCATGGGACGAGGTTTTTCTGGCTATCAAAAGCGTCATGGTTTTAGCCGTGGTCCTATGAGTCATGGCTCCAAAAATCATCGCGAGCCTGGTTCAACAGGAGCTGGTACTACCCCTGGAAGAATTTATCCAGGCAAAAGAATGGCAGGTAGATATGGAGGCAAGAAGGTAACTACTAGGGGCCTAACGATTCTCAAAGTAGATGCTGAGAAGAATCTCCTTGTTGTTAAAGGATCTGTTCCTGGTAAACCAGGCTCACTTTTAAATATCAAGCCTGCAAACAAAGTTGGTTGTTCTTTAGCAGGAGGAGTTAAGTAATGGCTCAATGTGTAGTGCGAGATTGGCAAGGCCAAGAAGCCGGAGAGGTCAAAGTTGATCTCAAAGTTGCCAAAGAGACTTCTTCTTTAGATTTGATGCATCGCGCGGTCTTAAGACAACAGGCACATAGTCGTCAAGGAACTGCAAGTACCTTGACTAGATCTGAGGTAAGAGGTGGTGGCCGTAAGCCTTATAAGCAAAAAGGTACTGGTAGAGCTCGCCAAGGTTCAATCCGTACTCCTCTTCGTCCAGGGGGCGGGATTATTTTTGGACCAAAACCCCGTAGCTACAACCTTGCGATGAATCGTAAGGAAAGAAGACTGGCTCTCCGTACAGCATTTATGGCTCGTATTGAGGACACAGTAGTTGTTAAAGATTTTGGCGATAGTCTTAAGGTCCCAAAAACTCGTGAAATAACCGATGCCTTAATTCGCTTAGGTATTTCTTCGGGTTCGAAGGTACTTATTATTGTCTCTTCTCCTTCTCCAATTCTTACTAGATCAATCCGCAATCTTGAAACAATCAAATTAATTGCTGCAGATCAACTTAACGTGTTCGATTTGCTTCACGCCAATTCTTTGGTTGTAAGTCAGGAGGCTTTAGCAACTATTAAGGAGGTCTATGGTGATGACTAAGAAATTCCAAGATCGGCTTTCGGATGTAATTAGACGTC
Source organism: Prochlorococcus sp. AG-409-J19 (assembly GCA_003215635.1). Classification (GTDB taxonomy): domain Bacteria; phylum Cyanobacteriota; class Cyanobacteriia; order PCC-6307; family Cyanobiaceae; genus AG-409-J19. The sequence goes on along the minus strand of QCKC01000001.1, from coordinate 17,461 downwards.
CCCTTATCACTGAGAAAGCCACAAACGCATTGGAACTCAATCAGTACACTTTTGAGGTTGATCCACGAGCTGAAAAGCCTGACATCAAAGCAGCAGTTGAGCATCTCTTTGATGTACGCGTTATTGGAATTAGCACGATGAATCCACCTCGCCGAACAAGGCGGATTGGGCGCTTTTCTGGTAAGCGATCGCAAGTTAAAAAAGCAGTAGTTCGGCTTGCTGAAGGCAACACGATTCAACTGTTCCCTGAATCCTGAGGTTTTTAAAGTTATGGCAATTCGTACATTTCGTCCTTATACCCCAGGCACTCGAGGCAGGGTTGTTACTGACTTCAATGAAGTCACTGCTAGGAAACCTGAACGTTCTCTTGTTGTATCAAAACATCGTCGGAAGGGTCGCAATAACCGTGGAGTAATTACTTGCCGGCATCGTGGCGGAGGCCATAAGCGCCTTTATCGACTTGTGGATTTTCGTCGTAATAAGCATGGAATAGCTGCAAAAGTTGCAGCTATCCACTACGACCCACATAGGAATGCTCGTTTGGCATTGCTTTTTTATACAGATGGAGAAAAGCGATATATCCTTGCTCCAGCAGGTATCTCTATTGGTCAAGAAGTTGTTTCAGGGCCTAAATCTCCTATTGAGGTTGGAAATGCTTTACCACTTTCGGATATCCCATTGGGCTCAAGCGTTCACAATGTAGAACTCTATGTGGGTCGAGGTGGCCAAATGGCCCGGACGGCTGGCTCTAGTGCTCAGGTAATGGCGAAGGAAGGTGATTATGTGGCACTGAAGTTGCCCTCAACAGAGGTACGGCTTGTTCGTAGGGAGTGTTATGCGACTCTTGGAGAGGTGGGAAATTCTGAAGTTAGAAACACCAGTCTAGGTAAGGCTGGCCGGAAACGTTGGCTAGGTAGAAGACCGCAGGTCCGAGGGAGTGTAATGAACCCTTGTGACCACCCTCATGGGGGTGGCGAAGGTCGAGCGCCGATTGGTCGCGCAGGCCCTGTTACTCCATGGGGTAAGCCTGCATTAGGTCTTAAAACACGCAAACGCAATAAACCTAGTAATCGTTTGGTCCTTCGTAAGCGTCGACGCACATCCAAGCGTAGTCGTGGCGGAAGAGATTCTTGATGTCACCAAACTATTCTTTCAACTAATTAAATCGTTATGGGACGTTCACTTAAAAAAGGACCATTTATTGCTGACAGCCTTCTTCGAAAGGTTGAAAAGCAAAATGCAGATGATGACAAATCTGTAATTAAAACCTGGTCAAGGGCTTCAACTATTCTTCCAGTGATGATTGGACATACTATTGCCGTCCACAATGGCAAAACACATGTCCCAGTTTTCGTTACTGAGCAGATGGTTGGCCACAAACTTGGGGAGTTTGCTCCTACCAGGACCTTTAAAGGTCATATCAAAGATAAAAAAGGAGGCCGTTAAGAAATGACTGCGTCATCCCTAACTCCATCAATTGCTCAAGCTCATGGTCGATTTATTAGAGGTTCTGTCTCTAAAGTCCGCCGTGTTCTTGATCAAATACGAGGTCGGTCTTACCGAGACGCTTTGATCATGCTTGAGTTCATGCCTTATCGCTCCACAGGTCCCATTACTAAGGTGCTTAGATCAGCAGTCGCAAATGCTGAGAATAATCTTGGTCTGGATCCAGCTTCATTGGTTATTTCCCAAGCCAGTGCAGATATGGGCCCTTCAATGAAGCGATATAGGCCTCGAGCCCAAGGTCGTGCCTTCGCTATCAAGAAGCAGACCTGTCACATCACTATTGCTGTGACTCCACAAACTGACTCTTAACTCAACCCTCGACGACCCTGACTGATGGGACACAAAATCCATCCAACTGGCTTACGCCTGGGTATTACCCAGGAGCACCGTTCCCGTTGGTACGCTCCTAATAAGACCTATCCACTTCTATTGCAGGAGGATGATCGGATTCGTCGTTTTATTCACAAAAAATATGGGGCGGCAGGTATTAGCGATGTATTAATTGCTCGTAAAGCTGATCAACTTGAGGTTGAACTTAAGACTGCCAGGCCAGGCGTTCTTGTTGGCAGGCAAGGAAGTGGTATAGAAGAACTTCGTAGTGGTATACAAAAGACTATTGGCGACTTGAGTCGTCAGGTACGTATCAATGTTGTTGAGGTTGAGAGAGCTGATGCGGATGCTTTTCTTCTTGCTGAATATATTGCTCAGCAATTGGAAAAACGTGTTGCTTTTAGAAGAACAATCCGAATGGCAGTACAACGTGCACAGCGTGCTGGTGTACTCGGATTGAAAATCCAAGTAGGTGGTCGTTTGAATGGTGCTGAGATTGCTCGTACAGAATGGACTCGGGAAGGTCGAGTACCTTTGCACACACTTCGTGCGGAAATAGATTATGCGACCAAGATTGCTAGTACTACTTATGGAGTGCTAGGTATCAAGGTTTGGGTTTTTAAAGGTGAAGTGCTGGCTAAAGAAGACCAGCCCTTGCCAGTGGGTGCAACTCCTCGACGGAGGGGCAACCGTAGGCCCCAACAGTTCGAAGACCGGTCTAATGAGGTATAAATCATGCTAAGTCCCAAACGCGTCAAATTTCGGAAACAACAACGAGGTCGCATGCGCGGTGTTGCCACTCGAGGCAACACCATTGCCTTTGGACAGTTTGCCTTACAAGCTCAAGAATGTGGCTGGATTACATCTCGTCAGATTGAGGCTAGTAGGCGAGCTATGACTCGTTATGTAAAACGCGGAGGGAAAATCTGGATTCGAATTTTCCCTGATAAACCAGTCACAATGAGACCTGCTGAAACTCGAATGGGTTCAGGTAAAGGTAACCCAGAGTTTTGGGTTGCTGTTATTAAGCCTGGCAGGATTCTTTTCGAGATGGGTGGTGATGAAATCACTGAAGAGATTGCTCGAGAGGCTATGCGTTTGGCCCAATACAAGTTGCCGGTAAAAACAAAGTTTCTTGCTTTGCAAGATCAAGAGATTTCCGAAGGTGAAGGAGCACTTTCGAGTTTGCCAACCACCCAAGTTGAATCCTGATTATGGCTTTACCAAAAACCGCAGAAGTAAGAGAACTTACTGATGCAGACATAAACGATCAAATTTCAGACACCCGTCGAGAATTATTTGATTTACGTTTTCAGCAAGCTACTCGGCAGCTGAATAACTCTCACCGTTTTAAAGAGGCAAGAATTAAGCTTGCAAGACTTTTGACGGTTCAGAAGGAGCGATCTCGTTCCTCCGCTACCTCTTGACCTTTTCAATTTAGAAATCATGGCACTTAAGGAAAGGGTTGGCACAGTCGTTAGCGACAAGATGGACAAAACTGTTGTAGTAGCGGTAGAGAACCGCTTCCCACATTCCATCTATAAGAAGATTGTCAGCCGCACAACTCGCTATAAAGCACATGATGCAGATAACAATTGCCGTATAGGCGATCGTGTTCGTATCACTGAGACTAGACCCCTTAGCGCTTCAAAGAGATGGGCGGTTTCTGAGGTAATTAGTCATAGCGCCAAAGCTCAGGAGGCAAGCAAATGATTCAGCAGGAAACTTATTTGAGTGTCGCTGATAACAGCGGTGCAAAGCGTATTCAATGCATTCGCGTGCTTGGTTCTAATCGACGTTATGCCCACGTAGGGGATGTAATCGTCGCAGCAGTTAAAGATGCGATGCCAAATATGGGTGTGAGGAAATCAGAGGTTGTTAAGGCAGTAGTTGTTCGTACCAAAGCAACTATGAGGCGAGAAACAGGGAATTCAATTCGTTTCGATGACAATGCTGCTGTTCTTATAAATGAAGACAAAAATCCCAGAGGTACAAGGGTATTTGGACCTGTAGCAAGAGAATTGCGAGAGCGTAACTTTACTAAAATTGTTTCTCTTGCTCCGGAGGTGATCTGACATGAAAAATGCAAATAACAAAGAAAAGAAATCCACCAAGCGCATAAAGATGCGAATACATAAAGGAGATACAGTTCAAGTTATTAATGGCAAGGAAAAGGGCAAGGTAGGAGAGGTCATACAAACTCTTCCTATCCAAAACAGAGTGATTGTGAAAGGTATTAATATTCGTACTCGTCATGTTAAACCAACTCAAGAAGGTGAGGGTGGAAGGATCTTGACCGAAGAAGCTTCTTTGCATGCCTCTAATGTGATGGTTTATTCCAACGATAAAAAGGTAGCTAGTCGTGTGGAGTTCTTCTTTGATAAGGATGGAAATAAGAAACGAAGACTTAAGAAAACAGGAGAATTAATTGACTAATTCTTCTGCGCTTCAATCATCCTTGATTTCTAACCAATTTCTTTCACTCTTTCACTCTTTTTCCATCAACGACTTCTGACCAAGCCCAGAAGTAAACCCTCTGCAAGTTATGTCCCTTAAAAAGCGCTATCGGGAGACTATTCAGCCAAAGCTGCTGAAAGATCTGAGTCTCTCAAATATTCATCAGGTCCCCAAAGTGGTTAAGGTCACCATTAATCGTGGTCTTGGTGAAGCAGCCTCCAATGCAAAGTCTTTAGAGGCTTCTTTGGCAGAAATGGCAACTATCACAGGTCAAAAAGCTCTTGTAACTAGAGCTAAAAAAGCTATTGCTGGCTTTAAAATCCGTCAAGGCATGCCAGTTGGCTGCACCGTCACCCTTAGAGGTGATCGTATGTATGCCTTCTTGGAACGTCTGATCAATCTGGCTTTGCCAAGAATCAGAGACTTTAGAGGTGTCAGTCCTAAGAGTTTTGATGGGCGTGGTAATTACACCCTTGGAGTTAGAGAGCAAATTATTTTTCCAGAAATTTCTTTTGACAAAATCGATGCAATTAGAGGTATGGACATAACTATTGTTACAAGCGCCCGTTCGGATGGAGAGGGCAGGGCCCTTCTCCGTGAAATGGGAATGCCATTCCGCAGTAACTGAGCCCTCTTAGTAAACGACTATGGCAAATCACGATCCGATCTCAGACATGCTCACTCGCATTAGAAATGCTAGTGAGAAGAGACATGAACAGACTCGCATTCCTGCTTCACGAATGTCTCGGAGCATTGCGAAAGTTCTCCAACAAGAAGGATTCATCGCTGCTATCAGTGAGGAGGGTGAGGGTGTTCGCACTCAATTAGTCCTTGCATTGAAATACAGCGGAAAACATCGCCAGCCAACCATCCGCTCTATGCAGAGAGTAAGTAAGCCTGGTTTGCGTATTTATAAAAATACTCGTGGTCTCCCAAAGGTTTTAGGCGGATTGGGGGTAGCCATTATTTCCACATCCAAAGGGGTAATGAGTGACCGCGATGCCCGTAAACAAGGCGTTGGCGGAGAAGTGCTCTGCTACGTCTACTGAAAAGGAGTTTGAAACTATGTCTCGAATCGGTAAAAGCCCTGTTCCTATCCCTGAAAAGGTTTCAGTAACTCTGCAAGGTCTTTCCTTAACAGTGAAAGGTCCTAAGGGTGAACTAAGTAGAACTCTTCCAGAAGGGGTAACTATTTCTCAAGTTGAGAATACCCTTGTTGTTGCGCCCACTAGTGAGAAAAGACAATCTCGAGAACGTCATGGACTCTGCAGAACCCTGGTTGCAAATATGGTTGAGGGAGTAAGTAAGGGTTACTCTCGCCAACTGGAAATCGTTGGAGTTGGTTCTAGAGCACAAGTTAAAGGCAAGACATTGGTTGTCAATGCAGGCTTTAGTCATCCTGTAGAAGTCGTTCCTCCTGATGGCGTTAGTTTCTCGGTTCAGAACAACACTAATGTGACTGTTTCTGGAGCAGATAAAGAGTTGGTTGGTAATGAAGCTGCAAAGATAAGGGCTATTCGTCCTCCTGAGCCTTACAAAGGTAAAGGTATTAAATATGCAGGTGAACGAATTCTGCGCAAGGCTGGAAAGTCAGGCAAGAAATAGAGATTTACCTAATCATCACACCTAATTTGTTATGACTACACTTTCGCGAAAGCAACAAACCCAAAAGCGACACAAGCGTTTAAGACGCAATATTAATGGAACGGCAGAACGTCCTCGTTTGTCAGTCTTTCGTTCTAATAATCACATCTATGCACAGGTCATAGATGATGATTCTCAAAATACGATTTGTGCTGCTTCAACGTTAGACAAAGATTTAAAATCAACCCTTAAATCGGATGGGAGCAGTTGTGATGCTTCAATAGCTGTTGGTGATCTTGTTGCGAAACGCGCTATTTCTAAGGGCATCCAACAAGTAGTCTTTGATCGAGGTGGCAATCTTTATCATGGTCGGGTGAAAGCCCTTGCTGTAGCAGCCCGGAAAGCTGGCCTTCAATTCTGACTCTTGCTATCAAAATGACTGAATCAAACACTAAAACTAAGTCCAAGGACAATTCCTCTAAAGGCGAAGTCCCAGCAGCCGCAGAGGGACAACAGCCCGAGCAACAACAACAACAACAGCAGCGTCGGGGAAGAGATCGTAAGGGTGGCCGACGTGACAGAAGAGGGCAAGAACGTGATAGTGAATGGCAAGAGAGAGTTGTTCAGATTCGCAGAGTTTCTAAGACAGTCAAAGGCGGTAAAAAGATGAGTTTTAGAGCAATAGTTGTTGTTGGTAACGAACGTGGCCAAGTTGGTGTTGGTGTTGGGAAAGCAGGAGATGTTATTGGAGCTGTGAGGAAAGGTGTGGCGGATGGTAAGAAGCATGTTGTGAGAGTTCCGTTGACTCGAAATAATTCAATCCCAACTCTCTCTAATGGGAGAGATGGCGCTGCTAGTGTTCTCATCCGTCCCGCTGCTCCAGGTACAGGGGTAATTGCTGGTGGTTCGATTAGGACAGTCCTTGAGTTAGCTGGGATTAAGAACGTCTTGGCTAAGCGACTTGGAAGTAAAACCCCTCTAAATAATGCAAGGGCTGCAATGGTTGCATTGCAGAGTCTTCGAACGCATAAAGCCACAGCAAAGGAACGTGGCATTTCCCTTGAACAGATTTATTCCTAAATTTGATTACCCATGAAACTTAAACTCGAATCTTTAAAAGCAAATTCTGGGGCAAGACGGCGCAAATTGCGCAAAGGCCGTGGAATAGCGGCAGGTCAAGGTGCAAGTTGCGGATTTGGTATGCGTGGTCAAAAATCAAGATCAGGAAGACCAACTAGACCGGGTTTTGAAGGTGGACAAATGCCTTTGTATAGAAGGGTTCCAAAACTGAAACATTTTCCTTTGGTGAATCCAAAGTCTTACACCATAGTTAATGTTGCAGCGCTAAATAGCCTTAAAGAAGGGAGCACAGTTAACCTCGACTCCCTTGTTAAATCCGGATTGGTTACCAGTCCTAAGTATCCACTTAAGGTTTTGGGAAATGGTGATCTTAAAGTCAAGCTTGTAGTTCAGGCAGCTGCCTTTACAGCCTCCGCTCGCACCAAGATTGAATCCTTAGGAGGCACTTGTACAATTCTTGATTGAGAAATCGATCATCTAGATCCACTAGCAAAAGCTTTTGTGTTTATTTGATTAATTTCTAATTAGATTGAGTGGAATTCACAAGTAAATCAATTTTTCCTCGTTCATGCTTGTTAGTCGGGGTCGCAACCCAAGCGCAACGGAAGTAATTACTCAGTTGTTTCAAAATCCTGAGCTCAGAGGCCGGGTGTTAACCACTTTAGGTTTGCTCTTATTAATACGTTTGGGGATCTATATCCCTATGCCTGGAATTGATAGGGTTGCTTTCCAAGGTTTTTTGCAACAAGGAGGACAACTTATTGGTTTCCTGGATATTTTTACTGGCGGTGGAATCTCCACTTTAGGGATATTTGCTTTGGGAATACTGCCTTTCATTAATGCTTCAATAATTCTTCAATTGTTGACGGCTGCTTTGCCGCAATTAGAAGATCTGCAAAAAAATGAAGGTGAAGCAGGTCGAAGAAAGATTGCTCAGATTACTCGATATGTTGCCTTGGGTTGGGGATTAGTTCAGAGTGTTATTTTCTCTTTGATTTTAAGACAATATTCAGTGGAAGGTTTAAGTGAGGCTGTTTTTGTATTGCAAACATCCTTGGCACTCGTTACGGGATCTATGATTGTTATGTGGCTCAGTGAAATTATCACTGAGAAAGGTATTGGCCAAGGAGCTTCTTTGGTTATTTTTTTGAATATAGTAGCTACTCTTCCTAAGGCTCTTAGTTCAACAATTGAGAAAGCCCAGACTGGTGATAGAAATGATGTTGTTGGTATTATTGTTCTTTTACTTGTTTTTTTGGTGACTATTGTTGGAATAATATTCGTTCAGGAAGGTTCTCGCCGATTACCAATTGTTAGTGCCAAGAGGCAGATAGGAGGCTCTAGTTTACTTCCTAATAGACAAAGCTATTTGCCACTCAAATTAAATGCAGGAGGTGTTATGCCAATAATTTTTGCTTCGGCTTTGATTTTCCTTCCAATTACTATTGCAAATATCACCAAGAATTCTTTGCTTATTAGGGCTGCTAGTGCCTTAAATCCAGGTGCTTCTAATCCTTGGCCTTATGCAATTGCATTTTTTGCATTAATTCTTGGCTTTGCATATTTCTATGCATCATTAACTATTAATCCAATTGATATAGCCTCAAACCTTAAGAGAGGAGGAGTGGCGATACCTGGTGTAAGGCCAGGCAGTGCAACAGTCAATTATCTGTCGGGTGTTCAAAACCGCTTGACTTTGTTGGGTGGCTTATTTCTCGGGGCAGTTGCAATTATTCCTGCAGCAGTTGAGCGCGCCACGAATGTCCAAACATTTCAAGGTTTAGGGGCAACTTCTTTGTTGATTCTGGTTGGTGTAGCTATTGACACAGCCAAGCAGGTTCAGACTTATGTTATTTCTCAGCGATATGAGGGGTTAGTTCGTCAATGATTTTTCTCATCCGGATTGCTTTATGAAAAAGCGACTTCTTTTTTTAGGTCCTCCAGGCGCTGGTAAAGGTACTCAGGCAGAGAAGATCTGCCAGATAAATGGATTAATGCATTTGTCTACTGGTGATTTATTAAGAGCAGAAGTTGCGGCGAAATCAGTATTAGGCAATGAGGCTGCAAGGGTCATGAGTCAGGGCGAGCTTGTTAGTGATGAATTGGTTTTATCAATTGTAGAAACCAGACTTTCATCTCAAGAAGGCGGATGGATATTAGATGGATTCCCTCGAACGGTAATTCAAGCCCAAGCTCTAAAAACCCTGCTTGTAAGACTTGATCAGCCTATCGAAGCTGTTGTTTTGTTGAAATTGGATGATGAGATCTTGGTGAAGAGATTGCTAGCTCGCGGTAGATCAGATGATAATGAGCAAGTAATTCGTCACAGACTTGAAGTCTATTTGGATAAGACGGCTCCTTTAATTGATTACTACAGTCAACAGGGCCTCTTGTCAGGAGTTAATGCGACTGGAAGTATCGAGGTGATAACAAAACGCATAGAGAACTTACTCAAGTGAATGGTGTTGTAGGATTGCTGTTTGGAAATTTGTGTAGCCACACCCTATGAAGGTGCGAGCCTCAGTAAAGAAAATGTGCGACAAGTGCCGGGTGATTCGCCGCCACGGCAAGGTAATGGTGATCTGCACCGTTCCTAAGCACAAGCAGAGACAGGGTTAGATCCCTATCTGCCTTTATTCCTGGATTTGGCATTCATTGGTTATTTTCATCAATGAATGTTTCATACAGATTTGCCGCCTTTTAGGTGGTTTTTGTTCCCATCGATTTGTTCCTCAGTGGCAAGGATTGCAGGAGTTGACATACCCCGTGAAAAACGGGTTGAAGTTTCTCTCACTTACATCTATGGAATTGGCCTTACAAGAGCCAAAACCATTCTTGAAAAAACCGGAGTTAATCCGGATATTCGAGTAAAGGATCTAGAGGATGGCGATGTTCAGAAACTTCGTAATGCCACTGAATCCTTCACTATTGAAGGCGATCTTCGTAGGCAAGAGGGCATGGCTCTCAAGCGCCTTCAAGATATTGGATGTGTTCGTGGTCGGCGACATCGAATGAGTTTGCCTGTTCGAGGTCAACGAACTCGTACAAATGCTCGCACTCGTAGAGGAGCGCGTAAAACTGTTGCAGGTAAGAAGAAATAATTTTTCCTCTTACTTAACCGAAAAGACCCTACTAACCCTAATTTTCCCAAGGCCCCAAGTATATGGCCACTCCCACTAAGAAATCAGGCTCTAAAAAGTCTAAGCGCAACGTTCCTAATGGCGTTGTTCATATTCAAAGTACTTTCAATAACACGATCGTTTCGATTACTGACACTTCAGGCGAAGTTATTTCTTGGTCATCTGCAGGAGCAAGTGGTTTTAAAGGTGCTCGAAAGGGTACCCCATTCGCAGCTCAAACAGCCGCGGAAGCAGCTGCCAGGCGTGCACTTGAACAAGGTATGCGCCAGATTGAAGTTCTTGTGAGGGGTCCGGGCTCAGGACGTGAGACAGCTATCCGAGCTTTGCAGGTTGCAGGTCTGGAAATCACCTTGATCCGTGATGTCACTCCACTACCTCATAACGGTTGTCGACGACCTAAACGTCGCCGAGTTTGATCGATTTGATCATTTCTTGGGTATTTAAATTCCCACCTTTCACTATTCTCCTTCTCCCGTTTTAGACCGTGTTGCAATACCAGATCGACAGGATCGACCATCAAGTCTCAGATGATCGAGCTCAGACAGGAGTTTTCCTTATTGGCCCTTTAGAAAGGGGCCAAGCAACAACATTGGGGAATTCTTTAAGACGTGTTTTGATGGGAAGTCTTGAGGGAAGTGCAATAACAGCAGTCCGAATAGCTGGCGTTAATCATGAATACGCAACAGTGCCAGGGGTGCGCGAAGATGTTTTAGATATCTTGTTGAATTGCAAACAGGTTTCAGTTAATAGCCGAAGTGAAGAATTGGAAATTGGCAGACTAGTTGTTTCTGGTCCTGCGGAAGTTAAGGCTAAAGATCTTCAGTTCTCCTCTCAAGTGCAAATTGTTGATGGAGATCGTCCGATTGCCACAGTTCATACTGGACATAGCTTGGAATTAGAAGTTCATGTTGAACGGGGTATCGGCTATCGCCCAGTAGACAGACATAACGAAGAAGTTAGTGCGATTGATTTATTGCAGATCGATGCAGTCTTTATGCCTGTTCAACGGGTTAATTTCACAATCGATGAGACTGCAGTTGCTGAAGGAGGTTCAACCAGAGAGAGGTTGAGGATGGAGATCGTGACGGATGGATCAACGACTCCGGATGATGCCTTAGCTGAAGCGGCCAATCAATTAATAGAGTTGTTTCAACCATTGGCGACAGTCACTATGGTTGAAGAAATACCTGTGGAGCCTGAACCTTCTGCAGAAGCACAAATTCCACTAGAAGAATTAAATCTTTCAGTGAGGGCTTATAACTGTTTGAAAAGGGCCCAAGTCAATTCAGTGTCAGATCTTATGGGCTTTAGTTATGAAGATTTACTTGAAATTAAGAATTTTGGCTCCAAGTCTGCTGATGAGGTCATTGAAGCTCTTGAGCGCATTGGAATATCGATTCCCCAAAGCAGAACAGCACTCTAACTTTTTGCTTTTTTATCAAAGAATTATTTAGAACCATGAGACATCAATGCAGAGTTCCCCAACTTGGACGCCCAGCTGATCAGAGGAAAGCAATGTTGCGTGGGTTGACCACACAGTTGATTCGTGAAGGCCGAGTAACCACAACTCGAGCAAGAGCGAAGGCTTTACGAGATCAAGCAGAGAGAATGATTAGCTTGGCTAAAGAGGGAACATTGTCTTCAAGGAGACGTGCCATTGGCTTTATTTATGACAAAAAGCTTGTACACTCTCTATTTGAAAAGGCACAAGATCGTTATGGTGATCGAAAAGGTGGTTATACCAGAATAATTAGAACCGTTCGACGTAGAGGGGATAACGCCGAAATGGCAATTATTGAGCTTGTTTAACTCTTTTATGGTTAGGTATTAATTCCTTTCATCCGCTGCCGCCAGAAAATATGGCGCCCAATGATGAGCCTTTAGTTCTTCGGCGGATTGCCTTATGCCTCCAATATGAAGGCAATCATTTTTGTGGCTGGCAACGACAGCGCGAAGGGCAAAGTGTACAAGGAGTTTTGGAAAATACGATTCAACAATTAGATCCATATAAGCCAATAAGGGTTATTGCAGCAGGCCGTACAGATTCAGGAGTACATGCCGCAGGTCAAGTAGTTCATTTTGATTGTTGTGGGCCGATCCCTCCTAAAAGATGGATGTCAGCGCTTAATGGAAGATTGCCAAAATCGATAAGAGTTCGAGATGCAATTGAGAAACCATTAAGTTGGCATGCTTGTTATTCAGCTATTTATAGACGTTATCGTTACTTGATTTATAACGGTTGTCGCCCAAATCTTTTTTTATCAAATTGGTCATGGCACCGATATGCATATCGATTAGATGAAAAGTTAATGAGAGTTGCTTTAAAGGGCTTACTTGGATACCATGATTTTTCAGCATTTCAGCGCTCAGGTAGTAACAGGGCTAATGCTTATACAACTATACAAGCAATTGAACTAGAGAGATATGGGGATTTAATTAGCATCGAGATTCAAGCGACTGGATTCCTGTATGGAATGATTAGATTATTGGTGGGACAATTAGTAGCCTTAGGTGAACATAGGATCGGTTTTGATGTTTTTGAAAATCGCTGGCAACATTTGCGAAGGGACCAGGTAAAAGAAGCTGCCCCCGCTAATGGGCTCTGTTTTTTGAGGGCAGGTTATGAAATGCCAGTTTTTCCTGAATTTGTTTCTATTGATTCATTCCCTAAATATTCTTTGAGATATAACGACTCTCCACCTAAGCCACCTATTGCTCCTTTAGAGAGTGGCTCAGCGGTTTTTTAGGATAGTTTTCCCATCGGTAGACATTCTTGCTGGAACGTAAATTTGGTAATTTCAATCCCATTAAAGTGTAAAGTGGTTGCTTGAGCTTTAGCAGGATCTAGATCCTTAAACCTTCAGCTCATTGCCCCGTACCATTGATTGCAATGGGCCATCTAAGAACCGCGATGCCGGCGCGATGAACAAGACTTCAATTCCTCCAATCGATTCCATTAATCGCCAGTGGTATCTTGTCGATGCCCAGGATCTGACGCTTGGCAGACTTGCCTCAGAAGTTGCCTCAATACTACGCGGTAAAAAAAATCCTAATTTCACACCTCATCTCGACCTAGGTGATTTCGTTGTTGTGATTAATGCAGAAAAGATTCGAGTAACAGGTAATAAGTCATCTCAAAAGCTATATCGTCGACATTCTGGGCGTCCAGGAGGGATGAAGGTTGAAACGTTTAATTCACTTCAAGCGCGAATTCCCGAGCGAATAATTGAAAAGGCTGTAAAAGGCATGCTTCCTCATAACGCTTTGGGAAGGCAGTTGTTTCGTAAGTTGAAAGTCTACAGAGGATCTAGTCACCCACATGTTGCACAAAAGCCACAATCTTTAAAAATTGATTCCGCTATTTCTTCCTCATGAGTGTATCTAATCAATCCAGTGTTGTTTATTGGGGAACTGGCCGTCGTAAGACATCAGTAGCTAGAGTTCGCCTTGTGCCTGGCAAGGGAATCATTACTATTAATGGAAGACCTGGAGATCATTATCTAAACTTTAATCCTGCCTATATTGCAGCAGTTAAAGCACCACTTCAAACTCTAGGTCTTAATGAGCAATATGATGTTCTGGTAAATGTTAAAGGAGGTGGCTTAACAGGACAAGCTGATGCGATTAAGCAAGGAGCTGCTCGGGCCTTATGCGAGTTGTCCCCAGATAACCGTAAGCCTCTTAAGATTGAGGGACACTTGAGTCGGGATCCACGTGCTAAGGAACGTAGAAAGTATGGTTTAAAGAAAGCTCGCAAGGCACCTCAGTTCTCCAAACGTTGATCTCTCTCTAAATACTTTTAATTCAATCCAAATTTTTACATATGCCAAAGCCTGAAATTCATCCAACTTGGTATCCCGATGCCAAAGTCATCTGTAATGGGGAGGTAGTAATGACTACTGGCTCCACTCAAAAAGAAATTCATGTAGATGTTTGGAGCGGCAATCATCCATTCTTTACAGGTACTCAGAAAATTTTGGATACGGAAGGACGAGTCGATCGCTTTATGCGTAAGTATGGAATGGGTAGTCCAGACTCTGTGACAAAAGACAAAGAAATGAAAACAAGATCTTTAGATGAAAAACAACAAAAAACTGACGATGCTGAAACCTAAAATAGCCATTTTATTTTAGGTCTTTATGAAGACTAAGCTTTGAATTCTTAGATGATTGGATTTAATTTATTAACTCTAAAAACAAGGCTTGAGGCAGCTAAATCAAGTTTTGCAAGTCTTGAAAGGCAATTGGCAGATCCTGATGTAGCTTCTAATCCTAAGAAGTTAGAGACTATAGCTAGAGAAAGAGCACGTTTGGAGCCTTTAGTTTTAGATTATCAATCCCTGTTAAAGATAGAAATTGAGGAGGATGAAACAAGTGCGCTTTTGAAAGAGAGTAGAGGCGATGAAGAAATGGAATCTTTAGCTCAGGAAGAATTGAGAAAACTTGAATCTCTTAGGAGTGCACTTATTAAGCGGTTAACTATTGCATTGTTACCTAAAGATCCTCGTGATGATAGAAGTGTAATGCTTGAAATTCGTGCAGGTGCAGGGGGAGATGAGGCTTGCATTTGGGCCGGTGATTTGGCTCGTATGTATGAACGTTATGGACAGCGAGTGGGCTGGGCAGTTCAACCCATAAGTGGCACAGAAGCTGATTTAGGTGGGTTTAGAGAATTAATTATTTCTGTTAAGGGTGATTCGGTTTTTAGCCAACTGAAGTTTGAGGCTGGAGTTCATAGGGTTCAGAGAGTACCTGCAACAGAATCTCAAGGAAGGGTTCATACTTCGACTGCCACTGTTGCTGTTATGCCAGAAGCTGATCCTGTTGAGGTGCAGATAGATCCTAGTGATTTAGAGATAAGTACTGCTCGTTCTGGTGGAGCAGGAGGTCAAAACGTCAACAAAGTAGAAACAGCAGTCGATTTATTGCATAAACCTACTGGGATACGAGTCTTTTGTACTCAGGAACGCTCTCAATTACAGAATCGAGAAAGGGCTATGGAGATTCTTCGAGCCAAATTGCTTGAAAGACAAATAGCAGAAGCAAATGCACGTGAAAGTTCTGCGAGAAAAGCTCAAGTTGGAACAGGTGATAGGAGTGAAAAAATTAGAACTTATAATTACAAAGATAATCGTTCAACTGATCATCGTTTAGGTATTAATTTTGCGCTTGAGCCATTGCTGGATGGTCAATTAGAGGAAATAATTGATGCTTGTATTGCTGATGAACAGAAAAAACAAATGGAGCAACTTGTTGCTCAGCATGATTCTTAGATTGATATTTTATTTTTTAGTTCCATCCAATTAGATATTTTCTCCATTCAGTATGCATGCCTGATTCGATTTGTTTTCTGGCTTGAAAATGGAAATTATTAAGTGGTCTGCGAGGTTCACTTTTTATATTCATATTTGCTTCTTTAGGAGTGCGATTTCCCTTGGAAACATTACAAGTCAAACAGCAGGTGGTAACGTTTTCCCATATATCTGCTCCTCCTCGACTGCGAGGCAAGACGTGATCTATGGATAATTTGCATGAACTTGTGCCGCAATATTGACAGGTATATCTATCTCTTTCAAAAATATGTTTCCTTGTGAGCGGTAGTTCTCGGAAAGGAACTTTGACAAATTGGCGCAGTCGTATAACTGTTGGCAGCATTGTATCTGCTCTTAGTATTCGACTTGAATCTTCTTCAATACTCTCAGCTTTACCTTTAATCATCATGACGATGGCTCTACGCCAAGTCGTAATGTTCAAAGGCTCGTAGGAGGCATTGAGAACAAGAACCTGGACCATTCCAGTCCCTTCAATACGCGGCATGCTAACCACAACATGATCATGGCGCACGTTTTCAGTATTTTAATGAGATGCGAGAAGACAATCTCACTCAAGTAAATCCCCGTCAAAGAGCTTGGTTGGAAGTCAATCTCTCAGCTTTGGAATCAAACACGCGGAGTTTGATTAAGAGCCTTGAACGTGGAAGTTCTTTAATGGCAGTAGTCAAAGCAGATGGATATGGACATGGTGCGCTCACTGTCTCTAGAGCTGCCATTAAGGGTGGTGCTACTAGCCTTGGTGTTGCGACATCGCAAGAAGGGATTGAGCTGCGGGAGTCAGGCCTTAATGTCCCAATTTTGGTACTTGGAAGTATTATTGATCCCAACGAACTCGAAGCCTGTCTTAAATGGAATTTAATGCCAACATTGAGTGGTTTTAAAGAAGCTTTTTTGTGTCAAAAACTTGCTTTAAAAAGTGGTGTAAATTTCAAGGTACATTTGAAAGTAGATACTGGAATGTCAAGGCTTGGTTGTGAATTAAATCAAGCACTTAATTTGGTTGAATTTATCAGAAAACAAAGTTCAATTGAACTTGTAGGAATTTATAGTCATCTAGCTAGTGCCGATGGGGATTTTAAAGGTGAGTCTGCAGCTATAACGAAGCTACAAAAAACAAGATTTGATAATATATTGAAGCAATTGCCTCAGTTAAGTACATGTTTTTGTAGACATATAGCTAATTCTGCAGGCACTCTTAGAGATAAGAGTTTGCATTATGATATGGTTAGAGTTGGATTGGCTATTTATGGCTACAATCCTATTGAAGATGCTGCGAAAAATTTAGATCTTAAACCTGCATTATCTGTAAAGACTCGAGTGACATTAATTCGCAATGTGCCCTCAGGAGTAGGAGTTAGTTATGGGCATAAATTTATAACATCTAGGCCCACAAAACTTGCAGTTCTTGGCATTGGTTATGCCGATGGGGTGAGTAGAGCTCTTTCAGGTAAAATTTCGGTTTTAGCTAACGGCAAATTCATACCACAAATAGGTTCAATAACTATGGATCAGTTGATCTTGGATGCAACTGATTCTCCAGACCTAGAGGTAGGAAATGTTGTAACTCTATTAGGGGTTGACGGAGATGCGTCAATTACCCCTCATGAATGGGCTAATTTGAGCGGGTCGATTCCATGGGAAGTTCTTTGTGGGTTTAGGCATCGTTTACCGAGATTAATCGTTTGAAGATTTGCTTCTCCTGAATAATTGAGCTTTCTGAGAACGGTATTGATAAACTTGAAAAGTATCTGGAGAGGTGGCTGAGTGGTTGAAAGCGGCTCCCTGCTAAGGAGTTACAGGAGGCAACTTCTGTCGAGGGTTCGAATCCCTCCCTCTCCGTTTAAAATAGGTTCAGAGGAGTTCATGCGAGTCCAAAAACCTGAAATTGGCTGGTGTGAATAAATTTGTCTAATGAATTCATATTCCAAACCGTCTAAAAAACAAATACTTAATGAAGCAATTAAGTTTCATTTAGAAGGTAATATTCAAGAAGCAGCAAAGTATTATCAATATTTAATAAATCAAGGTTTTA